>NZ_JBIAIE010000002.1:0-29777 GCF_042871185.1 Streptomyces sp. NPDC006012 | reverse complement strand
CTGCCGTTCTGCTCTCCGCTGACCGGCCCTGCCGACCCGGCCCCCTGTGCCCGCCGATCCTCCCCGCCCGCGCATGCCGCCGCTGCTTCCCGCCGTCGCTTCCCGTCACCGCCCGCGCCTGCGGCCGGGGCGCTACGTCAGCATGGGGTAGCTGCCCGTGTTCGTCGGCGCGTGTTCCGGGAGCCACAGGACGGCCACCGCGCCCTCCGCGGGAACGTGCTCCGGCGCCCCCGCCGCCCGTACGTTGCGGAAGGTGAGCCGGGCGCCCAGTACCCGGGCCTGTCCTGAGGCGATGGTCAGGCCCAGGCCGTGGCCCTGGCCCGCCCGGTCCGCGCTGCCGGTGCGGAAGCGGCGCGGGCCGTCGGCGAGCAGTTCCTCGGGGAAGCCGGGCCCGTGGTCGCGGACGCGGATGACCCGGCCCTCGACGGTGACCTCTATGGGCGGCTTGCCGTGCCGGGCGGCGTTGGCGAGCAGGTTGAACAGCACCCGCTCCAGGCGGCGCGGGTCGGTCGTGACCTCCGACTCGTGCACCACCCGTACCTCCGCCTCCGGGTCCTTGGCGGCCACCCGCCGGGCGACGAACTCGCCCAGCAGGATGTCCTGAAGCTCGGCCCGCTCGGTGGCGCCGTCCAGCCGGGCCACCTCCAGCACGTCCTCGACGAGCGTGCACATCGCCTTGGCCCGGTCCAGGACCAGTTCGGTGAGCCGTCCCGGCGGCAGCAGTTCGGCGGCGGTCAGCAGCCCGGTCACCGGGGTGCGCAGCTCGTGCGCGATGTCGGCGGTCACCCGCCGCTCGGCCTCCAGCCGCTGCTGGAGCGTGTCCGCCATGGCGTCCACCGCGCGCGCGAGGTCGTCGGTCTCGTCCCGTACGACACCGCCGATGGCGTCCAGCACCCGGACGTCGGGCTCTCCCTTGGCGACCTGGTTCGCCGCCGTCGCCGCCTTGCGCAGCCGCCGCGACATCTGCCCGCCGATGAGCACACCGAGCGCGCTGCCGCCCAGCACGACCGTGATCGAGCCGATGACCAGCGCCTGGTCGAGGTCCTTCAGTATGTTCGTGCTGCGGTCGGTGATGTGGGTGTGCAGGGACAGCACATGACCGTCCTTGACCGGGACCGCGGCCCAGATGTCCGGCACCTCGCCGCTCTGCTCGCTGATATAGGTGGCCCGGCGCCCGGCCTCGACCCGCTCCCGCAGCGCGGCGGGCAGGTCGGGGTCGTCGATCTTGATACTGGGGAAGTTCGGCCGCCCGGACAGCTCGTAGTTGCGCTGGGCGAGCTGCACCCGCTCGTCGGTCAGGTCGCGCGCGTTGTCCAGCATCGAGACCCGGGCCGCGTTGTGCACGACCAGGCTGAGCGCGACCGCCACCAGCGCGCCGACCAGTGCGATGGCCGCGCTCAGCTTCCACCGGAGCCCCGTGCGGATGCCCGCCGGCAGCAGTCGTCCGCGTGCCGGACGCCGAATGAACCCCCACATACCGTCGCTCCGCTCAGGCCTTCAGCTTGTAACCGAAGCCGCGGACCGTCTCGATCCGGTCCTGGCCGATCTTCGCCCGCAGGCGCTGTACGTGGACGTCGACGACGCGGGTGTCGCCGCCCCAGCCGTAGTCCCACACGCGCTCCAGCAGCTTGTCGCGGGAGAGCACCGTGCCCGGCGCGGACGAGAATTCGAGGAGCAGCCGCATCTCGGTCGGGGTGAGCGCCACCGGCTGGCCGGCCCGGTGCACCTCCATGCCCTCGGTGTCGATCTCCAGGTCGCCGAAGGCCAGCACCCCGCCGGCGGCCTCCGCGGCGTCCGCGGCCCGCGCGACCCCGCCGGCGTGCCCGAAGCGGCGCAGCACCGCGCGGATGCGGGCGACCAGGACGGCGCCGTCGAAGGGCTTGGTCACATAGTCGTCGGCACCGGCCTCCAGGCCCAGGACGACGTCGATGGAGTCGGCGCGGGCGGACAGCATGATCACCGGCACGGTCGACTCGTCGCGGATGCGCCGGCACAGGCTCACCCCGTCCAGGCCGGGCAGCATGACGTCCAGGAGGGCGATGTCGGGGCGCCTGGCCCGGAACGCGTCCAGGCCCGACAGCCCGTCGGGCATCGCGGTGACCGCGAAGCCGTCCCGCTCCAGAGCGAGTTGGGTGGCCTCGCGGATGACGTCGTCGTCCTCGACGAACAGGACGTGGGTCTGGTCTGCCATCCCGGTGCTCTCAGTCCTCATGTGGTTCTCGTGCCGTCGTCCATGTGACGGTCCTCAGGCGGTTCTCGTGCCGTCGTGCATCTGTCTGCCGGTCCTCATGCGGTTCTCGTGCTGTCGTCCAGGTGACGGTCGTCATGCGGACTTCGTGCTGCCGTCCGTCTGACGGTCGTCATGCGGTACTCGTGCCGTCGTTCATGTGACGGTCGTCCCGGGCGCGAAGTTCGCCGGGGACGGCCGTCAGTTGCCCGGTGCCGCCGACGGGACCGGCTGCGCCGAGCCGCCGACGGTGTCGCCGTAGTCGGTGTGGTGGGCGGAGACCGCGGTGAAGCGGTCCGTCTTCCAGGCGTAGGTGATCACGTTCTCCCCTGAGGGGCTCGACACCGGATCGCCCTTCTCGTACACCTGCTTGGTCACCGTCAGGTCGCCGCGGTCGATCTCGGCGTAGACGGGTGACTCCTCGCTCCTGAACACGTTCTGGTACCTGCCGCCCTCGCTGTGATACACATACGCGCCTACTCCCACCGCGTCGCCGCAGGTCAGGACGTTGACCACGACGTCGTCGACGGTCGCGCCGGTCAGGTCGCCGTAGGACACGTCGACCGGGTACTCATCGGCGGCGCACGGCTTGAGCTCCCGTTTGACCGCGGAGGAGACCTTCGGGTCGTCCTTGACGAGGGTGACCGCGTTCACCCGCCGGAAGGCTTCGGAAGGGCTGGGCACGGGGGAGGCCGCGGCGCCCGCGGCCGAGTCGGCATGGGCCGGCCCCTCGTCACGGGCGCCGGTGCCCCCGGCGGCACAGGCGGTGGCGAAAAGGGCGAGGGCGGCGAGCACGGCCACCGCCATGCTCACCGCCTGCGCACTCCCTCGGGCACTGGGCCCGGCGCCCATCAGGCCGCGCAACGCTCCTGCTCCTCACGCTCCAGCGCGCGTGCGTCCAGATCGCGCGCCTCCAGCTCCTCGCGGAGCCGGGCGAGCGCCCGGTGCAGCGTGCTCTTGACCGTTCCGGCCGACATGCCGAGGGCGGCGGCCGTTTCCTCCGTGGACATCTGCTCCCAGTGTCGCAGCACCACGACGCTGCGTTGCTTCGGAGCGAGCACCTTCATGATGTCCATGAGCAGCGCCCGGTCGGCGTGCTGTTCGGTGGCGTCGTCCACGGACGCGTCCGGCAGCTGCTCGGTGGGGACCTCTTCCAGCTTGCGCGCCCGCCACCACTCGGTCCGCGTGTTGATCATCACCCGGCGCAGATAGGCGTCGGCGAGCCGCTTGTCCGCGATGCCCTCCCAGCGGCCGTACGTCCGGGCGAGTGCCGTCTGCAGCAGATCCTGGGCGTCGACCGGGTCCGGAACCAGCCGGCGGGCACTGCGCAACAGCGCGTCCTGCCGGGTGCGGACGTACTCCTCGAATTCGAGCACCTCGCCCTGCGCCATTCCAACCGCCTCCGTTCCCCGTTCTGCTACGGCTCCGTGCCAGTCATTCCGTGGTCCGGTGGTCTTCCGGGCACGAAAATGAAGTTACGGAGCGCTTGTCACGGGGCTGTGCGGAGCAGCCTGCGGATGGCACTCGGCTGTCCGTCGGTTGTGTAACGGAAGTAGGTTCGGGGTAAGGGAGCCCTTCTCTATGTCCTATTTTGGGAGGCTTTGCCGCATTTGGGAACGGCAATCGAGCGCCCTCATCTGTGACTTGTTCGTACGTCAGCTCATCGGAAGCCGGTACCGGCCACCCATCAGCGGCTCCACCAGACCGTCCGCGACCAGTCCGTCGAGCGCCCGGGCGCGCTGCACCGGCTCGTGCCACACCCGGTCCAGGGCCGCCTGCGCGACGGGGGCGCGCGCCTCGCGCAGGACGGCGAGGAGCTTGCCGCGCACCTGGCGGTCGGTCCCGGCGTACGTCTGGCCGCGGCGCGGCGGACCCTCGTGCTCCGGCTTGCCCGCCAGCCGCCAGGCGCACTGGTCGGCGATCGGGCAGCGCAGGCACGTCTCGTTCTTCGCCGTGCACACCAGCGCGCCCAGCTCCATCGACGCGGCGGCCCAGCGGGCGGCGGTCCGCTCCTCCACGGGCAGCAGCTCACGGGCAAGCCTGCGCTCGGCGGCCGTGGTGGCGTTCGGCGGGTACTGCACGCCCGTGACCGCCCGCGCGAAGACCCGGCGCACATTGGTGTCGAGCACGGCGTGCCGCTGCCCGTACGCGAACGAGGCCACCGCCGCCGCCGTGTACTCGCCGATGCCGGGCAGCGCGAGCAACTGCGCGTGGTCCGTCGGTACGTCGCCGCCGTGCCGCTCCGTTATGGCGACCGCGGCGCCGTGCAGCCGCAGGGCGCGGCGCGGGTAGCCGAGCCGGCCCCAGGCGCGGACGGCCTCGCCGGGTGCCTCCTCGGCGAGATCGGCGGGGCGCGGCCAGCGGGCCAACCACTGCTCGTAGACCGGCAGGACGCGGTTGACCGGCGTCTGCTGGAGCATGAACTCGCTGACCATCACACCCCAGGGGCCCGCCTCGGGGCGGCGCCAGGGGAGGTCGCGGGCATGGGCGTCGAACCAGGCGATCACGGGGTCGTGGAGCTTCTCAGTCATGGCCCTCCGATCCTGCCACGGGTGGGGCTGACGCGCTTCGCGGCGCCACCGGGCCGGGGCGCGGCGGATGAAGGGCATGCCTTTCGACGGCAGTTGCCGGGATGATGATCTGTAAAAGTTGCACTCGGACGGCGGGTGCCGCAAGCCAGCGCGCCGATCTCTCGTAAAGTTTGCGCCGTGGGATCTCTGCGCAATCCGATCGGGCCGCTTCCCTCCTCCATCTACTGGCGGCGGAGGGTCGTACTGGCGACGGTGGTCGCCCTGGCGGCGCTGCTCGTCACCTGGATCGTGACCTCGGGCGGCGGTGGCGGGAAGAAGAAGGACACGGCCGGGTCCGACGGCAAGAACCCCGCGTCCACGATCACGCCCGGGCCGTCCCCGTCCGGGTCCGCGATCAGCGAACATCCGGGCGGGCGGGACGAGTCGGGCGGCGGTGCCTCCGGCGGCGACGGCGACGGTTCCGGGACGGGCGCGGGCGGCGCCTCCGACGATCCGTCCGGGGCGGACTCCAGTGGTACGGCGGGCTCCGGTTCCGGTTCCGGCGGCGGGTCGGGCGGTGGCGGTACCGGCCCGGCCACGGGTACGGGGCCGACGCTCCCTGCTTCCTCCGGGCTGCCCAAGTGCAGTTCCGGGGCGGTCACCTTGAGCCTCCGCAGCCTGCACAACTCCTACTCGCCCGGGCAGACGCCGACGTTCGAACTCACCGCGAAGAACTCCTCCGCCGCCGACTGCAAGGTCGATCTCGGCCCGAAGAACGCCGTATTGACCATCACACCGGCGGACGCCGGGGACGCGTACTGGTCGTCCGCCGACTGCCCCAAGGGCGCGGGCAGCCTGGTGTACCGGGTGCCGGCCGGCAGCAGCATCACCTACACCGTGAAGTGGGACCGCAAGCCGAGCGCCCCGCACTGCGCCACCCCGCCGGCGGGCTCGGCCGGGACCGGCACCTATCTGATGGAAGCGGCGGCACCGGGCTTCAGCAAGGCCCAGACGTCGTTCGTACTGGCGGCCGACTAGGGTCCGGGGGACTGGCTGCGGGCCGGTGGCGGACCGGGGTCAGGCTGCGGGCCGGTGGCGGACCGGGGTCTGGCTGCGGGCCGGTGGTCGATGGGGCCCGGTGGGTGCGGTGTCCCGGTGGTCGCCCCGTATCCGTTGTGCCGTTCCGCCGTCAGCCGGGCCCGATGAGGAAGAGTTGCCGGTCGTCCTTCCCGCTGCCGTCCGCCGCCTCGTCCGCGCAGCGCTCCGTCACCGCCGCCGCGCCCGCCGCATCGCCGTCGCCACGGATGGCGACGCACAGGCCGTCACCCGTCTCGGGGCGGAGCCGCCACCCGTCGGTGCCCTCGGCCCGGTCGATGCGGAACCGCTGGAGACCGGCCGTGCAGTCGTTGCGGGGTTCGAGCATGTTCCGGAACGGTTCGTCGACCAGGAGGGTGAGACAGCCCTTGCCCTGGACCGGATGGTCCCACTGCACGCGGTACAGGCCGCCGTCGGCCCGCAGCAGATACGTACGCGGTGGAACGGCCTGAGCGCAGGACCGCTGGACCGCCACCACCTTGCTCGCGCCGCCGGAGTTCACCTCGCCGTCGGTCAGACACAGCTGCGGCGCCCGTGCCGGACGGATGCGGGACAGGCCCGGCGCGGGTCCGGCCCGGTCCTTGCCCTCGTGCTTGTCTCCGCCTGTGTCCTGCGCCATCAGCGCCAGGGCGCCTACGACGAGCAGGGCGACCGCGCCCAGGGAGGCGACGGCGGTGACGGAGGCCGTACGGGTCCGGCTGCCGCCGAGGAGCGACGGGCGCCGGTTCCGGCCGTCCGCCGCGGCGGAGCCCAGGGCCGCCCGGCCGTCTCCGGCAGACGCGAACGCGGACGCCGACGGGGATCCGGGCGCGGGCGGGGACACGGATTCTGACGGGGATTCGGGCTCGGGTTCGGGTCCGGGGGCCGTGGCCGGCTCGGGTCCGGACGCGATCCGCTCCCGTGCCGCCAGCCAGGCGGCCACGTGCCGTCCGGCCCCGCACGCCCGTACCAGTGCCGCGACGATCTCCGCGCGCGGAAGCGTGTCCCGCTGGAGCACGTTCGCCAAGGTGCTGCGCGCGAGCACGTCGCCGTGGTCGGCGGCCCGCTGCTCCAGCAGGCGGAAGGTCAGTCCGCTCTGCTCCTTGAGCCGCCTGAGCAGCGCAACGTACTCGGCGGCGGTCCGTGCCGCCTCCGGATCCGGTAAGTCCCCCGTGATCGCCATGCGGTCATTGTGATTGCGGCCCACAGCGGCGACAACCCCCCTGCGGGCCTCGCCGGGCGGCCCCGGCCGCACAGTCCGGACAAGTCGCTGACCAGCCCGGACAGCCGTACGTCTGTCCCGGACACCGAAAGCCGTTGCCGGACACGGGACGGTCGCCCAGTCTCGGTTGCTGTCGCGGTGGCCCGGTCCGACGGGGGAGGGCCGGGTTGCCGCGGCCCACAGCCGCACAGCCGCATGGCCGCACAGCCCTTTGGCCGCACAGCCCTGCGGCCCCGCGGCCCAACCGCCCAACCATCCACCGGACAGGAGTCCCCTCATGACCGTGCACGGCACGCAGGCCCGCCGCCTCGTACCGACCGCCGCACTCGCCACCGCCGTCGGCGCCGCCCTGCTGCTCGGCGGCATGGCCGCGCCCAGTTGGGGTGCCACCGCGGCCAAGTACCCGGGGCAGGTCAAGTGCCCGAAGGGCGACTACCAGGTGTGCATCGACGGCGGCCCGGGCGGCTTCACCATCAGCGGCCGGACGTTCTCCGGCCATGACAACGCGATCTTGCTGCGGAACGTCTCGAAGGTCACCGTCAGCGGGAACACCTTCAGGAACCTCAGCGGCTCCGACGGGTTCGCCGGCGTCCACGTGCAGAACTCCTCCGGCATCGTGATCCGGAAGAACGCCTTCTCCGGGCTGCGCAACAGCGGAAACATGCACGGGGTCTACCTGGTGAAGACCTCGGGCAGCACCGTCAGCGGCAACAAGTTCTCGTCGATCAGCGGCGACCCGGTACGGATCAGGAACGGCAGCCGGAACAACACGGTGAGCGGGAACACCTTCACCAAGGCCGGTCAGTACGCCATGTTCAGCGAGTGGGGCCGGCTGGAGAAGGGCGAGACCTGCGGCAGCGGCAACGTCTTCAAGAACAACAAGTACGGGCCCGGCTACTACGGCAAGCGGCTCCCGACGATCAAGTGGGGCGGCCGGGGCGGCGGCAGCACCGGCATCAAGCTTGCCTGGAAGAGGTGCAGTAAGGCGAGCATCGTCGACAAGGGCGGCAACACCAGGCGGTAGGGCTCGTACGGCGATCAGCACCGCGCGGTAGAGCCCGTACGGCGATCTTCAAGCCGTCGGCGGTCGCGTCCCGCCGGACAGGTCCTCGCGTCCCGCCGGATGGTCCTCGTGCCCCTCCGGCGGGGCGCCACCCCTGCACCGAGAACCAGACCACCCGAATGGCCCAGTGAATCACCTCAGGAATGGCCCACTGCTATGGGCCGCTTTGCGTCTACGGTCGGAGCAGCGGAGTACGAGCACGCCAGGGTCGAGCGTCCGCGCCGGGCCGGCCGCCCGCGGTGGCCGGCCCGGCGGCCAGGCACCGGCCCGCGCCGACCAGGCGTGCGCCCCGCCGACGACGTCCCCCATCCCTGAGGAAGACTTCATGCAAGCCATCACCGTCCAGGACCGAGACGCCGGAGTCGGCGGCCTCACCCTGTCCGATCTGCCCCACCCGCGTGCCGCGGAGAACGACGTGATCGTGCGCGTCCACGCGGCCGGCTTCACCCCGGGCGAGCTGTCCTGGCCCGGCACCTGGACCGACCGGGCCGGCCGCGACCGCACCCCGAGCGTGCCGGGTCACGAGCTGTCCGGCGTGGTCACCGAACTGGGCTACGGCACCACCGGCCTGACCGTCGGTCAGCGGGTCTTCGGGCTGGCCGACTGGAGCCGCGACGGCTCACTCGCCGAGTACACCGCGGTCGAGGCCCGCAACCTCGCCCCGCTCCCGGCCGACGTCGACCACATCACGGCCGCCGCCCTGCCGATCTCCGGGCTCACCGCCTGGCAGGCACTCTTCGACCACGCCCGCCTCACCACCGGCCAGACCGTGCTCATCCACGGTGCGGCGGGCGGCGTCGGCTCCATCGCCGTGCAACTCGCCCGTGAGGCCGGTGCCCGGGTGATCGGCACCGGCCGGGCCGATGACCGGGACACCGCCCTCGGCCTGGGCGCGGACACGTTCCTCGACCTCGGGGCCGAGCGGCTGGCGGAGGCAGGCGACGTGGACGTGGTGTTGGACGTGATCGGCGGCGAGATCCTCGATCGTTCCACCGCACTGGTGCGTCCCGGCGGCACGCTGGTCACCATCGCCCACCCGGTGACCGTCCACCCGAAGGACGGCCGGGCCGTCTTCTTCGTCGTCGAGCCCGACCGCGCCCGCCTCGCCGACCTCGCCCGGCGGCTGCGGGACGGGCGGCTCAAGCCGATCGTCGGGTCGGTCCGGCCGCTCGCCGAGGCGGCCGCCGCGTTCGCCCCCGGCAGGCGCACCCCCGGCAAGACGATCATCCGCGTCGCCGAAGACCGAGAAGCCTGAGCCGGTAGCCGGTAGCCGGTAGCCGGTAGCCGGTAGCCGGTAGCCGGTAGCCGGTAGCCGGTACCCCCATGGTTGGCGGCAGCCGGTGCCCAGGAGGATCAGGCGATCGGGCGAGCCGGCCGGCAGGTCAGACGTAGCGTTCGAGGATCGACGACTCGGCCAGCCGGGACAGGCCCTCCCGGACGCTGCGGGCCCTGGCCTCGCCGACCCCGTCCACCGTCTGGAGGTCGTCGACGCTCGCGGCGAGGAGTTTCTGCAGGCCGCCGAAGTGCTCCACCAGCCGGTCGATGATCGCACCGGGCAGCCGCGGCACCTTGGCCAGGAGGCGGAAGCCGCGCGGCGACACCGCGGTGTCCAGTGTCTCGGGGGAGCCGGTGTAGCCCAGGGCGCGGGCCACCGTGGGGAGTTCGAGCAGTTCCGCATGGCTGAGCGCGTCCAGCTCCGCGAGCGCCTCGTCCACCGTGCGGGAGCGCTTCGCCGTCGGCTCCGGCACGTAGTCCCGGACCACCAGCTCGCGCTCGGGCTCCACGCCCGCGATCAGCTCGTCCAACTGGAGGGCTAGCAGCCGGCCGTCGCTGCCCAGCTCGACCACGTACTCGGCGATCTCGGTGGCGATGCGGCGCACCATCTCCAGCCGCTGGGAGACCGCCGACACATCGCGGACGGTCACCAGGTCCTCGATCTCCAGCGCCGACAGCGTGCCCGCGACCTCGTCCAGGCGCAGTTTGTAGCGCTCCAGGGTCGCCAGGGCCTGGTTGGCGCGGGAGAGGATAGCCGCGGAGTCCTCCAGGACGCGACGCTGGCCCTCGACGTACAGGGCGATCAGCCGCATCGACTGGGAGACCGAGACCACCGGGAAGCCGACCTGCTTCGAGACCCGGTCCGCCGTGCGGTGCCGGGTGCCGGTCTCCTCCGTCGGGATCGTGGGGTCCGGGACGAGCTGGACGCCCGCCCGCAGGATCTTCGACAGGTCGGAGGAGACCACGATGCCGCCGTCGAGTTTGCACAGCTCCCGCAGCCGGGTCGCGGTGAATTCCACGTCCAGCACGAACCCGCCCGTGCAGAGTGCCTCGACGGTCTTGTCGCAGCCCAGCACGATCAGCCCGCCGGTGTTGCCACGCAGAACCCGCTCCAGGCCGTCGCGCATGCCCGTACCCGGTGCCACGGCGCTCAGCGAGGCGCGCATCAGGCCATCGGTACCGGCACTCCCACCGGACTTTCCGGGAGCCGCTGCCCGGTCGTTGGCTGCCACTGCACTCCTCCGGTCGCAGGTTCTGGGGCGCCCCCGTCCCGCACGGGTTCGTACGGACGGGCGAGACCAGGGCAAAGTCTACCGGCGGTGCTCCGCGTCCTGCGGGGCCTCTCGACGACGGGAGCGGGGAAGCACCCTCAGCGCATCCCCTATGTCGGCCACCTCCAGGACCTTCATACCGGGCGGGATCTTGCCCGGATCGCCCGGTACGAGCGCGTGCGTGAAGCCCAGGCGGTGCGCCTCCGCGAGCCTGCGCTGCACGCCCGTGACCCGTCTGACCTCGCCCGCGAGACCGACCTCGCCGATGGCGACGAGGTTCTTCGGCAGCGGGGTGTCGCTCGCGGCCGAGGCCAGGGCCAGGGCGACCGCGAGATCGGCGGCGGGCTCGGAGAGCTTCACCCCGCCGACCGTCGCGGAGTAGATGTCCCGCTTGCCGAGCGCGCTGATCCGGCCGCGCTGCTCCAGCACCGCCAGCATCATCGACACCCGGGAGGTCTCCAGGCCGGAGGTCGTACGGCGCGGGGAGGGGATCTGCGAGTCCACGGTCAGCGCCTGCACCTCGGCGACCAGCGGACGGCGGCCCTCCAGGGTCACGGTCAGACAGGTGCCCGGAACCGGTTCGTCGCGCCGGGTCAGGAACAGACCGCTCGGATCGGCGAGGCCCGTGATGCCCTCGTCGTGCAGTTCGAAGCAGCCGACCTCGTCGGTCGCGCCGTACCGGTTCTTGACGCCGCGCACCAGACGCAGGCGCGCGTGCCGGTCGCCCTCGAAGTGGAGCACCACGTCCACCAGGTGTTCCAGCAGCCGCGGGCCCGCGATGGCGCCGTCCTTGGTGACGTGGCCCACCAGCAGCGTGGACATTCCGCGATCCTTGGAGGCGCGGATGAGCGCGCCGGCGACCTCCCGCACCTGGGCCATGCCGCCGGGCGCCCCGTCGATCTCGGGGGAGGCCACGGTCTGTACGGAGTCGAGGATCAGCAGGGACGGCTTGAGCTCGTCCAAGTGGCCGAGGACGGCGGCCAGATCGGTCTCGGCGGCCAGGTACAGATGGTCGTCGATGGCCTTGATGCGGTCCGCGCGCAGCCGGACCTGGCTCGCCGACTCCTCACCCGTGACGTAGAGGGTGCGGTGCTCCTCGCTCGCCGACTTGGCCGCCACGTCGAGCAGCAGCGTGGACTTGCCGACGCCCGGCTCACCCGCGAGCAGGACGACCGCGCCGGGCACCAGGCCGCCGCCGAGCACCCGGTCCAGCTCGGGCACACCGGTGGAGCGGGCGATCGCCTGACGGCCGTCGACCTCGCCGATGGGCAGCGCGGAGCGCGTGACGCGCCCCGGCGCCGTCGTCCGCACCGCGGGAGCGCCGTACTCCTCGATCGTCCCCCACGCCTGGCACTCGGGGCAGCGGCCGAGCCACTTGGCCGTCTGCCAGCCGCACTCCGTGCAGCGGTAGGACGGGCGGTCCTTGGGGGTCTTGGTACGGGCAGCCATGGACGAAACCGTAGCCGCAGCCACTGACAGTCCGGACCCGGCCGCTGTGACGCCACGGAGAGCGCGGGCCGCCATGACGCCATGGAGAGCGGGCCGCCGCGACAACGCCGGTACGGCGACGGCGACGGCCACCGGCAACCGCGACGCCGACGGGCTGCCGTGACGGCACGGGCACCGGCCGCCCTCGCGGCGCCGTCCGGATACGGCCGTCGGCCACCGCCGCCGGGAACAAGCCACGGAATATGACGTTCGTGTCCCCTTATGAGGGATCGTTTCACCCGTATGGATTAAAACTGCTCAAGGTGGAAGAACGCCTCATCTCTGGCCGCCTACGGTCGCACGGGTGATGAACAGCAGTCCGGAAACCTCGACCCGCACCACCGGCGCACATCGAGCGCACCGAGAGGCGCGTGACCGCGGCGCTGCCCGCACGCTCGCGCACCGCCTGCCGACGCGCCACGAGCCGTACTTGGACGGCCTGTTCACCTACTGCCTCTCGGTGCTGTGCGACCACGACACGGCGACCGCCGCGCTCGGCGACGCGCTCGCGCTGGCCGAGCGGCGCGGCCACCGCGGGCCGGACCCGGCCGAGGACCGCAGGGCCTGGCTGTACGCGCTGGCCCGCTGGGCATGCCTGCGCAAACTGGCCGACACCAAGCAGAAACGCCCGGCCACCCACGCTTCCGGCGGCCCGGCCGCCCAGGCTTCCGACGGCCCGGGCACCGGGGCGAAGACCGGCACCGGGGCGAAGACCAGCACCGCGCGCCGGACCGACCCCCAGGCCGCCGACCCGCCGGCCACCGACCCGCAGGCCACCGATGCGCCGCTCACCGAGGATGCACGGCAGCAGCGACACGAACTCGCCCTGCTCGCCTGGCCGGAGGCGGCCGGGACCACCCCGGAGCAGCGCGAGGCGCTCGAACTCGCCGTCCGCCACCGCCTCTCCGCCCAGGAGATCGCCGCCGTCCTCGGCATGGACCAGGCCGCCGCCCGCGACCTGGTCGCCTCCGCCGCCTGCGAGGTGGAGCGCACGCGGGCCGCGCTCGCCGTCGTCGAGACCGGCGGCTGCCCCGGGGTTTCCCGCCTCGCAGGCGACCACCGGCTCGTCCTCAGCAGCACCGTACGACGCGAACTCGTCCGGCACGTCGACGACTGCCCCCGCTGCCGCCGCACCGCAGAGCGCGCGGTGCCCGGCCGCTGGCCCGGCGCCGCCGTCACGCCTGCCGAACTGCCCGTGCTCACGGCCCCGCGCGCGGCCCTGCACCACGCGCTGGCGCACCACCCGCGCGCGCGGGGCACCGCGGTGCCCCGCTTCGACCGGCGCGGTTTCCCGATGGACCCCAAGGACCGGGCGGCCCGCCGCGACCGGCTACGCGCGCGTGCCCTCACCACGACCGTCGTCGCCACCGTCGTCGCCGCGCCGGTGCTCGCCCTCTGGGCCACCCACCGCGGTTCGCCGGCCGGCGAAGGGGACGGCCCCACCGCCACCGCGCGGGAGGCGCACGACGCGGACGGGCTGGGCGGACACCTGACCGGCGGCTACCAGAACACCGGCAATACGGGCACCAGATCGGGCGCCCGTTTCCTGGACGAGGCGACGTCCGACGTCTCCGTGGAGGTCGTCAGCGTCTCCGGGGCCGGACGGCAGGACGCCGGGCACCTCACGGTGTCGGCGAACGGCAGCGGCGAGACGACCCTCGTCACCCTCACCGCCGACGGCTCCTCGCCGGTCCGCTGGTCGGCGTCCACCTCGGCCGGCTGGCTCTACCTGAGCCGCGGCTCGGGAACGCTCCGGCCGGGCGAATCGTTGACGATCAAGGTGCACGTCGACCGTCTGCGGGAGCCGTCGGGGTACTGGACCGCACGGGTGGCGGTGGCACCCGCGGGCGCCGTCGTCTCCATCCAGGGGTACGGCAGCGCTCCAGCCCACCCCTCGGCCCCGGGCGGACGGCCCACCACCGGCACCCCCGACCCGACGCACCCGACACATCCGACACCCACGACATCGGCCCCCACCGCCCCGCCGACCAGCGGCTCACCCGCCCCCGGCAGTCCCACACCGAGCCCGCCGCCCACCAGCGCGTCCCCGTCCTCGTCCCCGCCGCCCGCCGACACCACGGATCCGAGCCCCTCGGACGGCTAGGCACGCCCGCCCGCCGCTCCGCAGGACATGGCCGCGGGGACAGCCATGGGAACGACGCGAGCGGCAGCGCGGCGCCGGCGGCGGAAGCGGTCGGCCGACATGCCCGTGGGTGCCTACCTCGGGTCTGCCAAATGGGGCGGGTCCGCCGATGGGCCGGCGGTGCCTACCTCGGGTCTGCCGGTTGCGGCGGGTCCGCCGGATGCGGGGCCAGCAGGGGCAGCCGCGAGGCCAGCCGCTCCTCGCACAGCTCGACGAGACGGTCGTAGCCGGCCTTGCCCATCAGTTCGGTCAGCTCGGCCCGGTAGGAGACGTACACCGGGTCGCCCGCGCCGTGCGCCGAGGTCGCCGACGTGCACCACCAGTGCAGGTCGTGCCCGCCCGGCCCCCAGCCCCGGCGGTCGTACTCGCCGATGGACACCTGGAGGACCCGCGTGTCGTCGGGCCGGTCGATCCAGTCGAACGTCCGCCGGATCGGCAGCTGCCAGCACACGTCCGGCTTGGTCTCCAGCGGCTCGCGGCCCTCCCGCAGGGCGAGGATGTGCAGCGAGCAGCCCGCGCCGCCCGCGAAACCGGGCCGGTTCTGGAAGATGCACGACCCCTGGTACGGACGCGTCTGCCGGGAGCCCTCCTCGTCCTCCGAGACCCAGCCGTGCTCCATGCCCTCGCCGTGGTGCTGCCAGATCTCCGGCGTGAGCCGCGCCACATGCCCGGCGACCCGCTTCTCGTCGTCCTCGTCGGAGAAGTGCGCGCCCAGCGAGCAGCAGCCGTCGTCCGCGCGGCCCGCCTGGATCCCCTGGCAGCCGCTGCCGAAGATGCAGTTCCACCGGGAGGTCAGCCAGGTCAGATCGCACCGGAAGAGCTGCTCGCCGTCCGCCGGGTCGGGGAACTCCACCCACGCCCGCGCGAAGTCGAGCCCCTTCTCGTCGGCTGCCGCGCCCGGCGCCGCCTGCTCGGGCTTCACTGCCTGCCCAGACTTCGTCGCCCTCTGTGGATCCTTCTGCCCCTTGGGATTCTTCTGGTTCCCCTGGTTCTTCTGGTTCTGCGGATCCCGTGGATTCTTCGGTGGCTTCGGCTGCGAAGAACCATTGGGCGATTTGGGGGCCTTGTGGTCCTTCGCCTTTTTCGTCTTTGGCACCCGTCCAGGGTATGTCGCCCCAGCCGACTCCGGGGACGGCCGGCATTCCAGGTGGCAGTAGCGTTCCGTACATGAGACTCGGTGTCCTGGACGTTGGATCGAACACGGTGCATCTGCTGGTGGTGGACGCGCACCCGGGCGCGCGCCCGCTGCCCGCGCATTCTCACAAGGCGGAGCTGCGGCTCGCCGAACTCCTGGACACGGACGGGGCGATCGGGTCCGACGGCGTCGACCGGCTGGTCAAGGTCGTCCGCGACGCCCTCCAGGCCGCCGAGGACAAGGGCGTCGAGGATCTGCTGACCTTCGCCACCTCCGCCGTGCGGGAGGCCAGCAACGCCGATGACGTCCTCGCGCGCGTGCAGGACGGGACCGGCGTCGAACTGAAAGTGCTCACCGGCGCCGAGGAGGCCCGGCTCACCTTTCTCGCCGCCCGCCGCTGGTTCGGCTGGTCGGCCGGGAAGCTGCTGGTCCTGGACATCGGCGGCGGCTCCCTGGAGATCGCCTACGGCATCGACGAGGAACCCGACGCCGTCGTCTCGCTGCCGCTGGGCGCGGGCCGGCTGACCGCGGGCTGGCTGCCCAGCGATCCGCCGGGCCCCGAGGAGATGAGGGCGCTGCGGCGGCACGTACGGGCCGAGATAGCCCGCACGGTGGGGGAGTTCAGCCGCTTCGGCGCCCCCGACCACGTGGTCGCCACCTCCAAGACCTTCAAACAGCTGGCCCGCATCGCGGGCGCCGCGCGCTCCGCCGACGGCCTGTACGTCCAGCGTGAGCTGAAGCGGGAGTCACTGGAGTCCTGGGTGCCCCGCCTGGCCGGCATGTCCGCCGGGCAGCGCGCCGAACTCCCCGGAGTCTCCGAGGGCCGCGCCGGCCAGCTTCTCGCCGGCGCCCTGGTCGCCGAGGGCGCGATGGACCTGTTCGGCGTGGAGAACCTGGAGATCTGCCCCTGGGCCCTGCGGGAGGGCGTGATCCTGCGCCGCCTGGACCACATGGGCGCGTCCTGAGCGGTCTGGTCGATGCGCCAGGCTGTTTCCACTCGCCAGGGACTCCCCCAGCCTCCGCCGCAGGCGGTGGGCTCGACGCCGCAGGCCCTGCCGGTGTGGGGCGGTGCCACCCTCTCGTACCCACGTGGGGTGGTGTCACCCCTTCCCTGCCCGCGTGGGGCGTCTCGCTCCGCCCCGCCGCGTGGGGTGTTTCACCAGCCCGCCCCCACCCGCCCGCGTCGCACGTCCCGCCCCGTACCCACCCACCGCGTGGAACGGCGCCCCGGACGCGGCCGGATCGCCCCGGCGCCGTCCCCCAGCCGCCCGCGAGGAACGCCCCGAACGGCGAACGGGGCGTCAGGCACCCGCGCGAACGCCACCCCGTACCCTGTCCTTCGTGGCTGAAGCAAGGGACGTCCCCGTCCGCATCCCGGATGCGAAGGTCGCCCTGTCCACGGCCTCCGTCTACCCGGAGTCGACGGCGACCGCCTTCGAGATCGCCGCGCGCCTCGGATACGACGGTGTCGAGGTCATGGTCTGGACGGACCCGGTCAGCCAGGACATCGAGGCGCTGCGGCGGCTGGCCGACTACCACCGCATCCCGGTCCTGGCCGTGCACGCCCCCTGCCTGCTGATCACCCAGCGCGTGTGGTCCACCGACCCCTGGACCAAACTCCAGCGCGCCCGCTCGGCCGCCGAGCGGCTCGGCGCCGGCACGGTCGTCGTCCACCCGCCGTTCCGCTGGCAGCGCCAGTACGCCCGTGACTTCGTCACCGGGGTGTGGCGGATGGCGAACGAGACCGACGTACGGTTCGCCGTCGAGAACATGTACCCCTGGCGCTACCGCGACCGCGAGATGCTCGCGTACGCCCCCGACTGGGACGTCACCAGGGAGGACTACCGCCACTTCACGATCGACCTCAGCCACACGGCCACCGCCCGCACGGACGCCCTCCAGATGATCGACCGGATGGGTCCTCGCCTCGGCCACGTCCACCTCGCCGACGGCAGGGGATCGGGCAAGGACGAGCACCTGGTGCCCGGCCGCGGCAGCCAGCCCTGCGCCGAGCTGCTGGAACGGCTCGCGCTCGGCGGTTTCGACGGACATGTGGTCATCGAGGTCAACACCCGGCGGGCCATGTCCAGCGCCGAGCGGGAGGCCGACCTGGCGGAGGCGCTGGCCTTCACCCGGCTCCACCTGGCCTCCGCGGTGAAGGTGCCGCGCCGATGAGCGGCGTCGGCCCGGACCGGCCGGACCGGCACGCGACGACCGCCCGCCGTCGCGGCCGCCCCCCGCGCACCGAGTCGGGCGACACCCGCGAGCGCATCCTGACAGCGGCCCGCGAGGAGTTCTCCGAGCGCGGCTACGAGAAGACCTCCGTACGCGGGATCGCGAAGGCGGCGGGGGTGGACTCCGCGCTCGTCCACCACTACTTCGGCACCAAGGAGCAGGTCTTCGAGGCGGTCGCGCTCACTCTGGCGCCCGCGCTGGACGCGCGGCCCGGGGTGGCGGACGGCCCGCTGGAGGAGGCCGGCGAGCGGCTGACCCGCTTCCTCTTCGGCCTCTGGGAGAACCCCGTCTACCGTGCGCCCCTGCTGGCCGTCGTCCGCTCGGCCGTCAGCAACGAGACCGCCGCGGCCGTCTTCCGCCGGATGATCGTCACCCAGCTGCTGAGCCGCATCGCCGGGCGGCTGGACGCGCCGGACGCGGAGCTGCGTGCCGAACTGGCGGCGGCGCAGCTGGTGGGGTGCGCGATGCTGCGGTACGTGATCAAGATGGAGCCGCTGGCGTCGGCGGACGTGGAACAGGTCGTCGCGCGGCTGGCGCCGGTGGTGCAGGGGCATCTCACCGGCGCGTGAGAGCTGCCCGTGCGATGAGCCGCGCGCCGGTGGAACAGACGCCGGGGCGCCTCATGACCCTTGCAAAGGCCCCGACCGCACCGACCTGGCTCATGACCTGAGCACACGCCCCTCCGCACCGCCTTGGCTCATGACCTCCGCACAGGCCCCCGTACCCCGGCCCGCCAAGACAGGTGTCCCGCATTCCGGACACACCGTCCCGACCCCTGGATGACCGGCGTACGCTCGACAGGAGTCAGGACTCTCCGGAGCCAGAACTCTCCGGCAGAAGGTCTCCGAAGGTTCGAAGGAGCGAGCGACGATGCCCGAGCTGAGGTCCCGCACAGTGACCCACGGCCGCAACATGGCGGGCGCCCGCGCCCTTATGCGCGCCTCCGGTGTACCAGGTGCGGACATCGGCCGGAAGCCGATCATTGCCGTAGCCAACAGCTTCACCGAGTTCGTGCCCGGCCACACCCACCTCCAGCCGGTCGGCCGGATCGTCAGCGAGGCGATCCGGGAGGCGGGCGGCATCCCGCGCGAGTTCAACACCATCGCCGTCGACGACGGCATCGCGATGGGCCACGGCGGCATGCTGTACTCCCTGCCCTCCCGCGACCTGATCGCGGACAGCGTGGAGTACATGGTCGAGGCGCACTGCGCCGACGCCCTGGTCTGCATCTCCAACTGCGACAAGATCACCCCGGGCATGCTGATGGCCGCACTGCGCCTGAACATCCCCACGGTCTTCGTCTCCGGCGGCCCGATGGAGGCCGGCCGGGCCACCCTGGTCGACGGCACGGTCCGCACGCTGGACCTGATCGACGCGATGTCCGAGGCCGCGAACGACAAGGTCTCCGACGAGGACATCCTCCGCATCGAGGAGAACGCCTGCCCGACCTGCGGTTCCTGTTCCGGCATGTTCACCGCGAACTCGATGAACTGCCTCACCGAGGCGATCGGCCTGGCCCTGCCCGGCAACGGCTCGGTCCTGGCCACCCACACGGCCCGCCGCGCGCTGTACGAGGACGCGGCCCGCACGGTCATGGACCTCACCCGCCGCTACTACGAGCAGGACGACGACACGGTCCTGCCGCGCAACGTCGCGACGTTCGCCGCCTTCGAGAACGCCATGGCCCTGGACATCGCGATGGGCGGTTCCACCAACACGATCCTGCACCTGCTGGCGGCGGCCCAGGAGGCGGGCGTCCCGTTCGGCCTGGAGCAGATCGACGCCGTCTCCCGCCGGGTGCCGTGCCTGGCGAAGGTGGCGCCCAACATCGCCAAGGACCGTACGTACTACATGGAGGACGTGCACCGGGCCGGCGGCATCCCCGCCCTCCTGGGCGAACTGCACCGCGCGGGCCTGCTCAACGAGGACGTGCACGCGGTCCACAGCCCGTCCCTGGCGGACTGGCTGAAGACCTGGGACGTGCGCGGCGGCTCCCCGTCGCCCGAGGCCGTGGAACTGTGGCACGCCGCCCCCGGCTGCGTCCGCTCGGCGGAGGCGTTCTCCCAGTCCGAGCGCTGGGAGGCGCTGGACGAGGACGCCGAGAGCGGCTGCATCCGCTCCGCCGAGCACGCCTACTCCAAGGACGGCGGCCTCGCCGTCCTGCGGGGCAACCTGGCCGTCGACGGCTGCGTGGTGAAGACGGCCGGCGTCGACGAGTCCATCTGGACCTTCGAGGGCCCCGCGGTGGTCTGCGAGTCGCAGGAAGAGGCCGTCGAGAAGATCCTGGCCAAGCAGATCACCGACGGCGACGTGGTCGTCATCCGCTACGAGGGCCCCAAGGGCGGCCCCGGCATGCAGGAGATGCTCTACCCGACGTCGTTCCTCAAGGGCCGCGGCCTGGGCAAGACCTGTGCGCTGATCACCGACGGCCGTTTCTCCGGCGGCACCTCCGGCCTGTCCATCGGCCACGCGTCCCCCGAGGCGGCGTCCGGCGGCACCATCGCCCTGGTCGAGGACGGCGACCGCATCCGCATCGACATCCCGAACCGCACCATCGAGCTGCTGGTCGACGAGGCCGAGCTGACCCGCCGCGAGCAGGCGCTGAACGGCGTCCACGCCCCGAAGAACCGCGACCGCAAGGTCTCGGCGGCGCTGCGGGCGTACGCGGCGATGGCGACCAGCGCGGACAAGGGCGCCGTCCGGGACGTCAGCAGGCTGGGCTGAGGTTCCCGGCCCGGCACAGCCCGCTCGGGGTCACATACCCCGAGCGGGGATGTCAAGGCCTCTGAGGCCGCTCGGTCCTCGGGAGTGGCTCGGCCCCGGATTCACCAGGCCGCGGGGTCGCGGGCATCCAGGGCGAAGACGGTGCCGTCAGGGGCGCCCGCGTACAGGCGGCCGTCGACGAGCAGGGGGGCCGGGAGCACGGCCGTGACCTCGTCCGAGTTCGTGCCGAGCCGCGGCGGGGTCTGCCCGACCAGGCGCCCGTCGCGTGCATCGACCGCGAGCAGCCGCCCGTCGGCGGCGCTGAAGTAGACATGGCTGTCGTCGGCGACCGGTGCCGAGCCGCGGCTCACGGACGTTTCGAGATGCCACGTACGTCTGCCGCCGTCCAGGTCGACGGCCTCCAACGCACCACCGGTGGACAACAGGTACACGACATCGCCGTGGACCGTGGCCTGCGGAGTCAGCCGCGGCACCGGCAGCGGCACCCGGCGCACGGTCTTGGAGCCCGGTGTGTAGCGCACCACCTCGTCCGTCTCGCCGGTGGAGCTGTCGACCGACAGCAGGAACAGCGAACCGCCCAGGCTGCCGACGGGCTTCAGGTTCCCGGCCAGCCGCGCCTGCCAGCGCTCGTCGCCGGTCACGGGATCCACGGCCGTCACGCGCGTGTGCGTCCCGTCCGCCGAGGACGTCGCGTACGCCGACGAGTCACCGGAGAACCAGGCCAGGGACGGCGTCTCGCCCCCGGAGAGCCGCCGCGTCCACTTCGTGGCGCCCGTCAGGCCGTCCACGCCGGTGACCGATCCGTCGGCGCCGGTGACCAGGAGCATGCCTCCCGCGAAGCGCGGGGCGCCGTACCCGGGCACCTCCCGTTTCCAGCGCGTCGTACCGGAGGCGGGGTCGACCGCTTCCACCTGCTGACCCTCGCCGGACGGCAGTTGCAGGAGCCCGCCCGACAGCCCGGGCGCCACACTCGTCCGCTCGCCGGCGACGGCGTGCCGCCACAGCAGCGATCCGTCCGTCGGGTCGAGGGCGTAGGCCAGGCCGGACCGCAAGCACAGCACCTTGTCGCCGCCGTAGGTGCACCGGGGCATGCCGGAGCCCTTGCCCACCGGTTCGGCGTGCCAGGCGTCGAACCCGGGTGCGTCCCCGGACGTGGCAGGGGCCGGCCTGCCACCCCCGTCGAACCACAGCACCGAGGCGAGCACACCGGTAAGGGCCAGGGCGAGCGCCCCGCCCACGATCACCCGACGCCTGCCGAGCCGCCGCCTCCGTGGCGCCCGCACGGCCACGACCCCCGTCGCCACACCGTCCCCGGGCCCCCCGGACGCGCCCGGGCCCAAGGCCCGCTGATCCGTGAGATCCGTGAGATCCGTGCGATTCGTGAGATTCGGGTGACCGGCGGGAGCAGCCGGCTCCGCGCCGTCCACATGATCCAGGCGACCCACGCGCCCCCTGTGACTCGCGTGACTGCTGTGAGTCGCCTGACCACTGGCCCCCGCACGATCCGCACCATCAGCCTCCAGCGCCTCCACCGGCGCCTGTTGTGCCTCTAGTGCCTGCTGCCCGGGCTGATCGTGTCGTGCCTGTCGCCCCTGCTGACCCTGTCGCCCTTGCTGCCCCTGTTGCTCTAGTTGCTCCTTCTGGGCCTGCTGTCCCTGCTGTCCCTGCTGTCCCTGCTGTGTCTGCTGCGTCCGCTGTGTCGGTATGAACGCCCGTGTCTCGTACGAGGCCGCGACCGACCGCAGCTCCCGCATCAACTCGTCGGGCGTCGGCCGGTCGTCCGGCTCCTTGGCGAGACAGCGCATGACCAGCGGGGCGAGAGTCTCCGGCAGGCCGGTCAGATCCGGTTCGTCGTGGACGACCTGGTAGGCCACGACGTAAGGGCTGTCCGAGTCGAACGGACCGCGTCCGGTCGCCGCGTGCACCAGCACCGACCCCAGCGTGAAGATGTCCGCGGCGGGGCCGACCTCGCGGGGCCGCCGGAACTGCTCGGGCGCCATGAACGGCGGCGTACCGATCAACTTGCCGGTCTCGGTGCGCAGTTCGCTGTCCTTCGGCCGTGAGATCCCGAAGTCGATGACTTTCGGACCGTCCTCGGCGAGCAGGACGTTGCTGGGCTTCAGATCACGGTGCACGACCCCGACCCGATGGATGTCACGCAGCGCCTCCGCTAGCCCGGCCATCAGCCGACGCAACTGAGCAGGCTCCATCGGGCCATTCCGCTTCACATGATCGTCAAGCGTTGGGCCGGGAATGAACAGGGTCGCCATCCAGGGCCGTTCGGCCTCCGGATCGGCGTCGACCACGGGCGCGGTGAAGGCGCCGCTCACCCTCCGGGCGGCTGCCACCTCCTGCCGGAAACGGCCCCTGAACTCACGGTCTTTGGCGAACTCGGCATGTACGATCTTCACCGCGAGCCGCAGCCCCGAGGTGCTGCGGGCCAAGTGCACCTCGCCCATGCCGCCCGCCCCGAGGCGTGCCTCCAGACGGTAATGACCGGCGTATTCCGGAAGTTCCGCTTCCGCGCCCGCTCCGATGTTCCTCTGTGGCGCCATGGGACCACCCCCGTGCTGTTCGTCCGCGCGCGCGACGCTCGGAGCCTAGTCGATGACTCGTACGGGACAGCGGCGACTTGCTAGCCTCCGCGTGCGAGTCGCGTTCGAGTGTTTCGAGACTCGAATCAGGGGAATCAACGGGGCCCCATGGTGGTCATGGGGCCTGACGGGGGGATGTTTCTCATGTCTGTCGACGGTGTGGAAGCAACGGAAGTGTCTGCAAGGACGCACGGAACGCACGGGACGCACGGGACGATGGAAGACAACGACACGAAAACCACTGAAGCCACCGAAGCCGCCGAAACCTCTGCAACCGCGGAAGGGACGGCGAACGGCGTCCGGGCCGAGGCCGAGTCCGTCGCGGCGCAGGCGAACGTACGCACCTACCCGGTGGCCCCGGGCGTACGGCTGAACGTCCGCAGCGGCCCCGGCACCAACTACGCCGTCACCCGGGTCCTCCCGGCCGGCATGCACGTCCCGATCTTCTGCCAGGCGCCGGGCACCAGGGTCACCGGCCCGTACGGCACCTCGAACCTCTGGGACAACATCGACAACGGCGAGTACGTCTCCGACGCCTACGTCTACACGGGCCGTGACGGCTACGTCGCCTCACGCTGCGCCATCTGACCCGCCCAGGAGCCCGCGCACCTCCGGCGCCATAATCGTCTCGTGAGCGACGAACCCGGCACCCCGGACACCACCGCGGGCTCCACCGGCGGCCCGACCGGCCCCCGCCCCGAGCCCCTGCGCTTCTTCGGCACGTCCTGGGTGAACCACGACGACGGCTACGCCGCCCGCCGCGCCGGCCTGGCCGTGGGCTCACTCGCGGCGGCGGCCGTCGCCTGCCTGATCCTCCGCTTCGCCTACCAGGGCCTGCAGATCGCCGACACCGGGTCCTTCGTGACCGTACTGGTCGTGGCGATGTTCGCGATCTGCAGCGCTCTGGCCTTCCGCAACACCTGGGACCGCTTCGGCAAGCGCCCCGACCCCGACCGCCAGGCATCCCTTCGCGGCCTGCTGGCCATCGGCTTCGTCGGCTCCCTCCTCGCGTACTTCGCCCGCTCCCTGATCGAGGCCCCCGGCGAGAAGCTGCACCGCACGGAATACGAGGCGGCCCGCACCCAGCACGCCCGCCGCTCCGCCCGCCGCACCGGCAACCCTTCAAAGAAAAAACGCCCCCGCTAAACACGATCACGATCGTTACCCCACCCCCCCACACCGCGCATCCTGGTCCACCGTGGCCCCACGCGCCGCACCCCACGATCACCTGCCACACCACGCACGACGGTCTGCCGTGCGACTGTGCACCACCGTCCGTCGCACCGCACACCACGCAGGCCCTCCCGTCGCACCACCGCGTACCCCCTTTCGTCACACCGCGCACGACCATCTGCCGTACGAGGGCGCACGACCGTCCGCCACACCACGCACGACGGCCAGCCGTACGACCGCACACGACCCTCCGTCGCACCGCGCACTGCGACACGCCCCTCCGTCGCACGACCGCGCGCCACGGTCCGTCCGTCGCACAGCCACGCACCGCACCACACCACGCCCCCGCCCCGCACCGACGGCTCGCGCGGTCCGCCCATCACGTCCTCCCCGCTGCCTCTCCCTGTCCCCCCTGTCCCCCCTGTCCCCTTGTCCCCCGCCTCCCGCTGTCGCTTTCCGTCCGGGCCGCAGCACCATGGCCGTATGACCACTACACCGCCGTCGACCCCGCCCCCCTCCCACACCGCGCGGGCCCACTCCTTCAACGCCGCCGCCGCGCAGTACGGGGCGAACCGGCCCTCCTACCCGGCCGCCCTCTTCGACACCATCGAGGAACTCGCCGCCCGTCCCCTCACCGGCGCCCGGGTCGTGGACGTCGGCGCGGGCACCGGAATCTCAACCGCGCTGCTGCACGCCCGCGGCGCCGACGTGGTGGCCGTGGAGCCCGGCGCCGGCATGGCCGCCGAGTTCCGGCGCGGGCTCCCCGACGTCCCGATAGTCCGGGGCAACGGGAACGCTTTGCCCCTGGCCGCCGCCGGTGCGGACGTGATCACCTACGCGCAGTCCTGGCACTGGACCGATCCCGCCCGGTCGGTGCCGGAGGCGCTGCGGGTACTGCGTCCCGGCGGTGCCCTCGCGCTGTGGTGGAACACCAACGCCCTCGACGTCCCCTGGATCGATGCCCAGGCTGACCGCATCGAGCGCCACTTCGGCCAGGACAGGGTGGTGGCGAAGAACGGCAGCGGCGTCCGCACGGCCCTCGCCGACCCCAGTGGCCGACTGGACTTCGCCCACCGCACGGTCCGCTGGAGCCGCCGTGTCCCGCTCGACACCCACCTGGCCAACATCAGCAGCCACTCGATCTTCCTGACCCACGGCGAGGAGAACGCCACCGCCTTCCTCGCCCAGGAGCGCACCCACCTCCTGGCCGCCTTCCCCGACGGCACCGTCGAGGAGGTCTACGACGTGGAACTGCTGGTCGCCCGCAGTGCCTGAAGACCCTTGACGCCCGTCGGTGCCGAGAGCATTATTCATCGGGTGATGAATAATGCTTCCGGGCCTCCGGGTACGCCCGCGACGCCTTCGGGCATACCTGGGACACCCGCCGTGCACGCCGCGGCCCTGACCGTGGAACGCGGCCCCCGCACCGTCCTGCGCAGCCTCGACTTCACCGTCCCGCGCGGCCAGATCACCGGCCTGCTCGGCCCCTCGGGATGCGGCAAATCGACCCTGATGCGCGCGATCGTCGGCACCCAGGCCAAGGCCACCGGTGTCCTTGACGTCCTCGGCCACCCCGCGGGCCACCCCACTCTGCGCACCCGTATCGGCTACGTCACCCAGCACCCCTCCGTCTACGACGACCTGACCATCCGTCAAAACCTCGACTACTTCGCAGCGATCCTCACCCCCGGCCGGGCCGCCGCCGCACGCCGCCGCGACGACGTCGCCCGCGCCATCGCCGACGTCGACCTCACCAGCCACGCCGACGCCCTCCCCGGAAACCTCTCCGGCGGCCAGCGCAGCCGCGTCTCCCTCGCCGTGGCCCTGCTCGGCACCCCCGAACTCCTGGTCCTGGACGAACCCACCGTCGGCCTCGACCCCGTCCTGCGCCGCGACCTGTGGAGGCTCTTCCACGAGATCGCCGGCACCCGCGGCGCCACCCTGCTCGTCTCCTCCCACGTCATGGACGAGGCCGAACGCTGTCACCGCCTGCTGCTCATGCGCGACGGCGAGATCCTCGCTGGGGACACCTCCCGGCCGGAGGCTGGGGGAGACACCCCCGACGCCCTCCGGACCCGCACCGGCGCGGCCACCGTCGAAGCAGCCTTCCTGCACCTCGTGGACGAAGCGGCCGGAGCCGACCGGACCAAGGAGACGCCCCGATGAGCACGACAACGACGGCCAGGGCCACGGCCACCGTGCCCGCCCCCACCAGCCCCCTGAACCTCTCCCGCACCACCGCCACAGGGACCCGGGTCCTGCGCCAACTGCGCCACGACCCACGCACCATTGCCCTGATGCTCCTGGTCCCCTGCGTGATGCTGGTCCTGCTCCGCTATGTCTTCGACGGCAGCCCGCGGACCTTCGACAGCATCGGGGCCTCCCTTCTGGGCATCTTCCCGCTGATCACGATGTTCCTGGTCACGTCGATCGCCACCCTGCGCGAACGCACCTCCGGCACCCTCGAACGCCTCCTCGCCGTGCCCCTCGGCAAAGCCGACCTCGTCGCCGGCTACGCCCTCGCCTTCGGTGCTCTCGCGATCATCCAGTCCGCCCTGGCCACCGGGCTCGCCGTGTGGTTCCTCGGCCTGGACGTCGTCGGCTCGCCCTGGCTGCTCCTGCTGGTCGCCCTGCTCGATGCCCTGCTCGGTACCGCCCTGGGCCTGTTCGTCTCGGCCTTCGCGGCCTCGGAGTTCCAAGCGGTCCAGTTCATGCCCGCGGTGATCTTTCCTCAGCTCCTCCTCTGCGGTCTCTTCACTCCCCGTCCGGCCATGCATCCCGTCCTTGAAGGCATCTCCGACGTCCTGCCGATGTCCTACGCGGTCGACGGCATGAACGAGGTCCTCCACCACACCGGCACGACGGGGACCTTCATCAGGGACGTCGTCATCGTGGCGGGCTGCGCGGTGCTGGTCCTGGGGCTCGGTGCGGCCACCCTGAGGCGCCGCACGGCGTGACCCGGCTGCGGGAGGTACGTCCGTCCAGCGGACAACACCGCCCACGCGGGACCCCCGGTGCGAGGATGTACCCCGGAAGTCGCACTC
Organism: Streptomyces sp. NPDC006012; assembly: GCF_042871185.1. NCBI lineage: Bacteria > Bacillati > Actinomycetota > Actinomycetes > Kitasatosporales > Streptomycetaceae > Streptomyces > Streptomyces sp. NPDC006012. The sequence continues at coordinate 2,599 of NZ_JBIAIE010000002.1, read as the reverse complement.
CCGGAGGGCACCCGCACCATGACCCACAAAGTCGCCGTCCTCGGCACCGGCAAGATCGGCGAAGCTCTGCTCAGCGGAATGATCCGAGCCGGTTGGTCGCCCGCCGACCTGCTCGTCACCGCCCGCCGCCCCGAACGGGCCGAGGAACTCCGCGCGCGCCACGGAGTCATCCCGGTCACCAACCCCGAGGCCGCAAAGACCGCCGACACCCTCATCCTCACGGTCAAGCCACAGGACATGGGCACCCTCCTGGACGAACTCGTCCCGCACATCCCCGCCGATCGCCTGATCATCAGCGGCGCGGCCGGTATCCCCACCTCCTATTTCGAGGAACGCCTGGTCCCAGGCGTCCCGGTCGTCCGGGTCATGACCAACACCCCCGCCCTCGTCGACGAAGCCATGTCCGTGATCTCCGGCGGCACCCACGCCACCGCCGCGCACCTCGCCCACGCCGAGGAGATCTTCGGAGCCGTCGGCAAGACCCTCCGCGTCCCCGAGTCCCAGCAGGACGCCTGCACCGCCCTCTCAGGCTCCGGCCCGGCGTACTTCTTCTACCTGGTCGAAGCCATGACGGACGCAGGCATCCTGCTCGGCCTGCCCCGCGACAAGGCCCACGAACTCATCGTCCAGTCCGCCATCGGCGCCGCCGTGATGCTCCGGGACAGCGGAGAGCACCCCGTCAAACTCCGTGAGAACGTCACCTCGCCGGCCGGCACCACGATCAACGCCATCCGCGAGCTTGAGAACCACGGCGTACGAGCCGCCCTCATCGCCGCCCTCGAAGCCGCCCGCGACCGCAGCCGCGAACTGGCCTCCGGCAAGAAGGACTGACCCCGGACGAGCCGAAGCCGCTACCGAGAGCTGCCGCCGAGCCCCGGTGAGCCGCCTCGCCCGGGGCAGCCGCTCACCTGCGCTACGGAGCCACGTTCAGCACCGACGCCGACGCCGACGCCGACGCCGACGCTGACCTCGGCTGTGACACTGCTTTCGGCGTCGGCTCCGCCGCGCGTTCCAGCAGCCCGACAGCCCGGTAGGCCGCATCCACCATCGGCCGCGCCATCACCCGCGCCTTCTCCGCACCATCCCGCAACACCCCCTCCGCATACGCGGGATCCGCGCACAACTCCTTGTGCCTGGCCTGTACGGGCCTCAGCACCTCGACCACGGCCTCCGCGGTGTCCTTCTTCAAGGCGCCGTACGACTCATATACACCGCCCAGGGCCTCCGGGTTCCCACCCGTGCACGCCGCCAGGATCTCCAGCAGATTCGCCACCCCCGGCCGGGCCTCACGGTCGTACACGACGTCCCGCCCGCTGTCGGTCACGGCGCGCATCACCTTCTTGCGCACCACGTCCGGTTCGTCGAGCAGATAGACGATGCCCGGACCGGAATCGTCCGACTTCCCCATCTTCGACGTCGGCTCCTGCAGGTTCATCACCCGCGCAGCCACCTCCGGGCGGGTCGCCTTCGGCACCACGAACGTGTGCCCGTACCGCTGGTTGAACCGCACCGCGAGATCCCGCGTCAGCTCCACGTGCTGCGTCTGATCGTCGCCGACGGGCACTTCGTCGGCCCCGTACGCCAGGATGTCCGCCGCCATCAGCGCCGGATACGTCAGCAGCGACAGCCGCACGCTGCCGCCCCGCTGCCGCTCCCGCACGGACTTCTCCTTGTACTGGATCATCCGCCGCATCTCACCGTCGGTCGCCACGCACTCCAGCACGTACGACAACCGCGTGTGCTCGTCGACGTGACTCTGTACGAACACGGTGCACAGCTCCGGATCCAGCCCGGACGCCAGCAACAGCGTCGCCGCCTGCCGACTGAGCCGGCGCACCCGCGCCGGGTCGTGATCCACGGTCAGCGCGTGCAGATCGACGATGCAGAACAAGGCGTCCGCCTGGTGCTGGTCCACGTCGGCCCACCGCCGCATGGCTCCCAGGTAGTTTCCCAGCGTCAGGTGCCCGGTCGGCTTGATCCCACTGAAGACCCGTGTCATTCCCTCTCCACCTCCTGGCAGGGACCGCCGCTCCGGGCGGCCGGCCCTCGGAGGTTCCGGAGGGAGATACAAGTACGGCCGCCGAGGCGGCGGCCGTTGGATGCATACGTGACTCCGGCCGCCGTCAGGCGGCCCACCACTGCTGGTTGCACGTACGCGTCATCACGACCCTCACGATACGCCCCGGACAGCCCCCAGGTCGTGAGTTGACACACCCCCAACGGATACGTACTGTTCTCCGAGTTGTCCGACGTGAGCGCCGACCTCGGTCGGTCCCCGGACAGCCATTCCGCAGGTACCAGTCAACAAACGGCGACATGTCGCCGTGTGCTTGGTGTGCGTATTTGTGAAATGAGGAATCCCCGTTCGAAAGAACGCAGGACCCCGATTAGCTCGGGGGCCGGGAATCCGCTAAAGTCTCACTCGTCGGAACGGCCCGCAAGCCAGGAAGACAACCCCCTCTGACTGGGAATCAGACGCCGAAAGGATCTGATAGAGTCGGAAACACCGAAGGGAAGCGCCCGGAGGAAAGCCCGAGAGGGTGAGTACGAAGGAAGCGTCCGTTCCTTGAGAACTCAACAGCGTGCCAAAAGTCAACGC
>NZ_JBIAIE010000001.1:356256-962426 GCF_042871185.1 Streptomyces sp. NPDC006012 | reverse complement strand
TCAGCAGCGCCATCACGCCGCCGATCAGGAAGAACGCGAACGACGTCGTGAGATACAGCGTGCCGATCGTCTTGTGGTCGGTGGTCGTCAGCCACTTCACCACGACATTGCCGGGCTGCTTGCGCCTGACCGGCAGCTCGCTCACGTACGAGTCTTCAGCTGCCGCGGCACCCTGGGGTTCGTTGAGGATGCTCACAGGTTTGTCGTCTCCCGGTTCTTCTCGTGGCTCGTCTGCGCGATGCCGGCGGGAATGTAACCGGTCTGCCCCTTCTTGGCGAGGTCCTTGAGGTGTTGCTCGTAGCGCTCGGGGGAGACGACCTTCACGTTGAACAGCATCCGGGAGTGGTCGACGCCGCAGAGCTCGGCGCACTTGCCGAGGAAGGTGCCCTCCTCGTTGGGGGTCACCTGGAAGGCGTTGGTGTGGCCCGGGATGACGTCCATCTTCATCAGGAACGGCACCACCCAGAAGTCGTGGATGACGTCCCGTGAGGTGAGGACGAAGCGGACCGTCTGGCCCTTGGGGAGCCAGAGCGTCGGACCCGGGTTGCCGGTCTGCGGGTTCTTGGTGGCCGGCGTACCGACGTCGTAGACACCGCCGGCGTTCGCGGGGAACTGGTCCTTGAACCGCGCCGGGATGGCGTCCAGGTTCTTGTCGGTCTTCGCGTCGCCGGTCACACCTGGGACGTTCTCGACGTAGTTGAAGCCCCAGCTCCACTGGAAGCCGACCACGTTGATCGTGACGTCCGGCTTCTTGGAGATGCTCAGGAGCTTCGTCTCGTCCCGTGCCGTGAAGTAGAACAGCACCGAGATGATGATGATCGGGACCACCGTGTACAGCGCCTCGATCGGCATGTTGTACCGGGTCTGCGGAGGAACCTCGACCTTGGTCCGGCTGCGCCGGTGGAAGAGGGCACTCCACAGGATCAGGCCCCACACCAGCACGCCGACGGCGAGCGCGGCGGCCCAGGAACCCTGCCACAAGGAGAGGATCCGCGGAGCCTCTTCGGTGGCCGGGGTGGGCATACCAAGGCGGGGGAAGTCCTTGTATGTGCAACCGGTGGCGGTCGCCAGGACCAGGCCCGCGGTCATTGCCATCAGCAGCTTCCGCCGCATCGGGCGCCGCGGCGAGCGGTCGGAGCCGTTGGGACTCACGTAGCGCCTTCCCGAGAGTCTCGCCCGCGCGGTCGGCTGCGGCCTTCTCGCTGGTCGGTCGCCGCCCTGCGGCGGGCAGGGGTTTGGATGTTTATGCGGACCAAACCCTAGCCCACGCTCTCCGGGGGGTTGCGGGGAGGGTGCCATACGCGCCGCGGGTCACGCTCGAAGGAGTGCGGGGCGTCGGCAGGGTGCCCGGGAGCCCCGGAGATTTCGGTCTGCCGGGCGGGCGCGGGCCGGCTGCGGGCCGGCGCGCGGTTCCCCGCCACGCCTCCACCGCACAGGGCGCATTAGCGTTGCCGTATGGCCTACTTCGATGCCGCTTCCGCCGCCCCACTGCATCCCGTCGCGCGGCAGGCGCTGCTGGCCGCGCTCGACGAGGGGTGGGCCGATCCCGCACGGCTCCACCGGGAGGGGCGGCGGGCCCGGCTGCTGCTCGACACGGCGCGGGAGGCCGCGGCTCAGGCGGTGGGATGCCGGCCGGACGAGCTGGTGTTCACCTCGTCCGGGACCCGCGCCGTGCACACCGGGATCGCGGGGGCGCTGGCCGGGCGGCGGCGGGCCGGGAGTCACCTGATCGTGTCAGCCGTCGAGCACTCCTCGGTGCTGCACGCGGCCGAGGTCCACGAGCGGGACGGCGCCACGGTCACCCGAGTGACCGTCAACCGGTCGGGGGCGGTGGACCCTTCGCAGTACACGGCGGCGCTGCGGCCGGACACCGCGCTGGCCTGTCTTCAGTCGGCCAACCACGAGGTGGGCACCGAGCAGCCGGTGGCGGCGGTGGCGGCGGGCTGCCGGGCGGCCGGGGTGCCGCTGCTGGTGGACGCGGCCCAGTCGCTGGCCTGGGGGCCGGTCGAGGGCGACTGGTCGCTGCTGACGGGAAGCGCCCACAAGTGGGGCGGGCCGCCCGGGGTGGGCCTGCTCGTGGTGCGCAAGGGGGTGCGGTTCGCGGCCCAAGGGCCCGTGGACGAACGGGAGTCGGGGCGGGCGGCGGGTTTCGAGGACGTCCCGGCGATCGTGGCCGCGGTGGCTTCACTGCGGGCGGTGCGGGCCGAGGCCGCCCAGGAGGCGGTACGGCTGCGCGCCCTGACGGAGCAGATCCGGACCCGGGTGCCGGCGGCGGTGCCGGACTCGGAGGTGGTCGGCGATCCGGACCGCCGGGTGCCCGGGATCGTCACGTTCTCCTGTCTCTATGCCGACGGTGAGGCGCTGCTCCACGCGCTGGACGCGGAGGGTTTCTCCGTCTCGTCCGGCTCGTCGTGCACCAGCAGCACCCTGACACCGAGCCATGTGCTCACGGCGATGGGCGTGCTGAGCGAGGGGAACGTACGGGTTTCGCTGCCCGTGGGGACGGCCGCGGAGGATGTCGAACGGTTCCTGGAGGTGCTGCCGGGAGCCGTGGCGGGGGTGCGGGAGAAGCTCGGGGCGCCGGCTCCGGCGACGACCGTGCGGCAGGACGTCCTGGTCGTCGACGCCCTCGGCAAGCGCTGCCCGATCCCCGTCATCGAGCTGGCCAAGGTCATCGGCGACGTACCGGCCGGCGGCCTGGTCCGGGTCCTGTCCGACGACGAGGCGGCCCGGCTGGACATTCCGGCGTGGTGCGACATGCGGGCGCAGGAGTACGTCGGTGAGGAGCCGGCGGACGGCGGAACCGCCTATCTGGTCCGCCGGCTGACCTGACCTTCCCCTGCGGCGCCCGCTCAGCCGAGGTGCTTGTGCACCTCGGCCGCCGCCTCGTCGCCGTACGCCTTGGTGAACCGGTCCATGAAGTGCCCGCGCCGCAGCTGGTACTCCTGGGTGCCCACCGTCTCGATGACGAGGGTGGCCAGCATGCAGCCGATCTGCGCGGCGCGCTCCAGCGAGACGCCCCAGGACAGGCCCGACAGGAACCCCGCGCGGAAGCCGTCGCCGACGCCCGTGGGGTCGGCCTTGCGCTCCTCCTCGGGGCAGCCGACCTCGATCGGGTCCGCGCCGTCCCGCTCGATCCGTACGCCGCGCGAGCCGAGCGTGGTGATGCGGGTGCCGACCTTCGCGAGGATCTCGGGGTCGCTCCAGCCGGTCTTGGACTCGATGAGGCCCTTCTCGTACTCGTTCGAGAAGAGGTACGTCGCCCCGTCCAGCAGTATCCGGATCTCGTCGCCGTCCATGCGGGCGATCTGCTGGGAGAAGTCCGCGGCGAAGGGGATCTGGCGCGAGCGGCACTCCTCGGTGTGCCGGAGCATGCCCTCCGGGTCGTCGGCGCCGATCAGCACCAGGTCGAGGCCGCCGACGCGGTCCGCGACGGTCTTCAGCTCGATCAGCCGCGCCTCGCTCATCGCACCCGTGTAGAACGAGCCGATCTGGTTGTGGTCGGCGTCGGTGGTGCACACGAAGCGGGCGGTGTGCAGGGTCTCGGAGATACGGACGGACTCGGTGTCGACGCCGTGCCGGTCCAGCCAGGCGCGGTACTCGTCGAAGTCGAACCCGGCGGCTCCGATCAGGATCGGCTCGGTACCCAGTTGGCCCATGCCGAAGGCGATGTTCGCGCCGACGCCGCCCCGGCGGACGTCGAGGTTGTCGACCAGGAACGAGAGCGAGACGGTGTGCAGCTGATCCGCGACGAACTGGTCGGCGAAACGACCGGGGAACGTCATGAGGTGGTCGGTGGCGATGGAGCCGGTGACTGCGATGCGCACGACGAGGACTCTCCTGGAGGGAGGCGGATTGACAGTTCACGCTACCCGGTTCGAGAGGGGCGTTGAAGGCGGCTAAACTACCCGATAGTAGATCTTTCTTCGCACGTTCTGGCGTGGCTACGGTGCCGTTATGGTGAACTTCAAGATCCGCTCCACCGCCCCGGCCGATCCCGAGGGCGACCTGGCCTCGCTGCGCGGCGACGGCGCGCGGATGGCCGCGCACTGGGCGGCGCCCCGGCGCGCGGATCCCCGTCCGGTGCCGCTGTCACTCCTCCACGGGGTGACCGTCCCGACGCGCTCCGCCCGGCTGCTGGACGCGATGTCGGACTACGGCGACTGAGGCGACCGACCCGCCCGCGCCGCCCGGCCACGACCGCGACCGCGCGCCCACGGGAACCGCACGCTCCCGCTCCGCGTCCCATCGGCGTCCCCGCGAAGGGCCGTGCGGGACACGACCTCACCGAGGGAGCGATGCGGTGACCAGCGAGCGACCCGGCAGGCCGGACACCCCCGACCGGGACGACGAGAACGTCCCCGCGGGTACCACCGGGTACCCCGGCTCCCACGGCCCGGCCACGGGCCCCGGCAGCGAGACCGGCACCGGGGAGGCCGCGGACCGGACCCGCTCCCCGGCCGGGAAATCGAGCGGGAAAGGGGACGGCAAAGCGGCAGGGAAAGGGGACGGGAAGGAAGCCGGGCAGGACGCGCGCGGCGGCGGCCTACGGCGGTCTCCCGTGGTCATCGCGTCCGTGGCGGCGGCCGTGCTGCTGGCCGGAGGCGGCGGGGCGTATCTCGCCGCCACCGCGCACGACGGTTCCGGCCCGGCGGTCGCAGGACCCGGCCGCACTCCCCCGCCCCCGCTCGCGCTGGACGGGTACCCGGGGCCGCCGGCGGCATCGGGCGGTGCGCACGGCATCGCGCCCGGCGAGCCCGCTCCGTACGGCGTGCGGTACGAGGCCGTCGGCGACCTGCCCGGCGGACCCGGTTCCGCGCCGGTGTACCGGCCCGCCGGCGAGGTCGGCGCGGACGAGGTGGCCCGGCTGGCGCAGGCCCTCGGGGTGGCCGGGACGCCGGTGGCCGCGGGCACGGGCTGGCGGGTCGGAACCGGCAAGGACTTCTTCGGGCCGGGCCTGGGCGTGGCCGCGAAGGCGCCGGGGAACTGGACCTTCCAGCGGTACCCGCGAGGCAGCGACGACTGCAAGGGCGCCGCCACCTGCTCGTCGGACCCCGCGGGACCCGCCGACCCGGTGAGCGGACCGGCCGCCGGGCAGGCGGCGGCACCGGTCCTGAAGGCGCTCGGCCAGGACACCGCGAAGCTCGACACGAGCAGGGTCGTGGGCGCCCTGCGGGTGGTGCGCGCCGATCCGGTGGTGGCCGGCCTGCCCACGTACGGCTGGACGACCGAGCTGACCGTGAACAACCAGGGCGAAGTGGTCGCGGGCAGCGGGCTGTTGACGGTGCCGGAGAACTCCAGGAGGGGGGAGAAGCTGGAGCAGGGGGACACGTACCCGGTGCTGGGCGCGCGGCGGACCCTGGACCTGATGAACGCGGCGCCCCGGGGCGACCACCGCATGGGCATCGGTGGCTGCCCCGGTCCGGTACCGCTGCGGGACCGGCTGGAGCAGCCGTGCGAGGCCGGGGCGTCGGCGGTCGCGTCGCGGCCGGGTACGGCGACCGTGCGCACGGCGGTCTTCGGGCTGGCCGCGCACTCCGCGGCGGGGCGGCCGACGCTGGTGCCGTCGTGGCTGTTCGAGGTACGGGGGCCGGGCGCGCAGGATGCCTACACGGTGGCGTATCCGGCGGTGGACCCCGCGTACCTGGGCGGACCGAGCCCGTCGGCCACGCGGCCCAGACCGCCCGTGGCGCCGGGTGCGCCGGGCAAGACGGAGTCGCGGGACACCGCGGTGGCCGGTTACACGGCCGCCGACTCGGAGCTGACCGTGAACTTCTCCGGCAGTGTGTGCTCCGCCTACACGGCCTCCGCCGACGAGAACGCGGACCGGGTGAAGTTACGGTGACGGAGCGGTTCGATCCGGACACGATCTGCATCCTGCTCCTCCAGGGGTACCGGCGGACCATCCCGCTGGACGAGCCGCTGGGCGACCGGACGGTGGTCGGCACGGACGGCGAGCCGATCCCCGAAGGCGGGCACGGCCCGGGGCTGCCCCAGGCCCGCTGAACGGGTGGTCCGAGAACGGGTGGCCCGGATCCGCGCGGACGATCGGCCACCCGGATCAATCCAGGCCACCCCCGACCGACCGGCCCACCCGGCACGCCTGAAACCACCTGGACCAACCGATCGCCGGACCACAAAGGCGGCGGCCCTCCACCGGAGGGCCGCCGCCTCGTGACGTGCGGTGCGCGGCTCAGCTGAAGGAGTCGCCGCAGGCGCAGGAGCCGGTTGCGTTCGGGTTGTCGATCGTGAAGCCCTGCTTCTCGATCGTGTCCACGAAGTCGATGGTGGCGCCACCGAGGTAGGGGGCGCTCATGCGGTCGGTGACGACCTTGACCCCGCCGAAGTCCTTCTCCACGTCCCCGTCGAGGGAACGCTCGTCGAAGAACAGCTGGTAGCGCAGGCCGGAGCAGCCGCCGGGCTGGACGGCCACGCGCAGCGCGAGGTCGTCACGGCCTTCCTGGTCGAGCAGGGCCTTGACCTTCGACGCGGCGGCGTCGGTCAGGATGATGCCGTCGGTGACGGTGGTGGTCTCGTCCGATACGGACATCTACATCTCTCCCGGGTTGTACGGAGACTGCTTGCCGACGAGTGCAACCGGCGGGTTCTCGGATTCATTCCGGGCCGGGCGTTCTCGTTGTCGCTTTTTCCCCCGAGTTCATGCTCGCACACGCCCGCGGACGCGGACAGCGGCCGTGGAGCCGCCCGACCGGGATTCACGTCACATGGACACAATCGCCATCGTCAAAGTGACGTGAACCAGTTATCATAGATAGCGTCAGTTCGACGAAAACTAGAAAGGGTGTGTGCCGTGACCACCGCCCAGACCCCCGAGCTCGACGTACAGCCGAGCCCGCTCGCCCTGCTGCTCCTTGGCCGGCAGGCCGACCCGACGAGCGAACGCGGTGTCGAGTGTCCCGGCGAGCTGCCCTCGCCGTCCGACCCCGATCTGATCGAGCGTGCGCGGGCGGCCAAGGAGAAGCTCGGGGACAAGGTCTTCGTGCTCGGCCATCACTACCAGCGTGACGAGGTCATCCAGTTCGCCGACGTCACGGGTGACTCCTTCAAGCTGGCCCGGGACGCGGCGGCCCGCCCGGAGGCCGAGTACATCGTGTTCTGCGGCGTGCACTTCATGGCGGAGTCCGCGGACATCCTGACCGGCGACGCCCAGAAGGTCGTCCTGCCCGACCTCGCCGCGGGCTGCTCGATGGCCGACATGGCCACCGCCGAACAGGTGGCGGAGTGCTGGGACGTGCTCACCGAGGCCGGGATCGCCGAGCAGGTCGTGCCCGTCTCGTACATGAACTCCTCCGCCGACATCAAGGCCTTCACGGGCCGGCACGGCGGCACGATCTGCACGTCGTCGAACGCGCAGCGGGCCCTGGAGTGGGCCTTCCAGCAGGGCGAGCCCGAAAAGACGAAGGTGCTCTTTCTGCCCGACCAGCACCTGGGCCGCAACACCGCGGTACGCGAGATGGGCATGTCCCTGACGGACTGCGTCGTCTACAACCCGCACAAGGCGAACGGCGGGCTGACGGCGGACGAGTTGCGCGACGCCCGGATGATCCTGTGGCGGGGGCACTGCTCGGTGCACGGGCGGTTCGGCCTGGACTCGGTGAACGAGGTGCGCGAACGGATACCCGGCGTGAACGTGCTGGTCCACCCGGAGTGCCGGCACGAGGTCGTGGCCGCGGCGGACCACGTCGGTTCGACCGAGTACATCATCAAGGCCCTTCAAGCCGCGCCCGCCGGGTCCAAGTGGGCGGTCGGCACCGAACTGAACCTGGTACGGCGGCTGGCGAACCGTTTCGCTCCCGAGGGCAAGGAGATCGTCTTCCTCGACCGTACGGTCTGCTTCTGCTCGACGATGAACCGCATCGACCTGCCGCACCTGGTCTGGGCGCTGGAATCCCTGGCCGAGGGGAACCTCGTCAACCGCATCGAGGTCGACAAGGAGACGGAGGCATACGCGAAGCTGGCGCTGGAGCGGATGCTCGCGTTGCCGTAGGCGAAGGCATAAAAATGCGGGGCCTGCCGCCGAGCGGCAGGCCCCGCACCCGTAACCGGGTCTCAGACCCCCACGGGCTCCCGTACCTCGGGCTCGCTCGTGCCCCGCTTCGCCGCGCGCTTCTTCGCCCGTCGCTCCTTGCGGAGTTCGAGCATCGCGTACAGCGTCGGGACCAGCAGCAGCGTCAGCAGGGTCGACGTGATCAGACCGCCGATCACCACCACCGCGAGCGGCTGGGCGATGAAGCCGCCCTCGCCGGTGATGCCGAGTGCCATCGGCAGCAGGGCGAAGATGGTGGCCAGTGCCGTCATCAGGATCGGGCGGAGCCGGTGCCGGCCGCCCTCCACCACGGCCTCGACCACGCCGTAGCCCTGACGCCGGTACTGGTTGATCAGGTCGATCAGCACGATCGCGTTCGTCACCACGATGCCGATCAGCATCAGCATGCCGATCATCGCGGGGACGCCCAGCGGCGTACCGGTCAGGACGAGCATGCCGAGCGCGCCGGTCGCCGCGAACGGGATGGACACCAGCAGGATCAGCGGCTGGGCCAGCGAACGGAACGTACCCACGAGCAGCATGAAGACGATCGCGATCGCCGCGAGCATCGCCAGGATCAGGTTCTTGTTCGCGCTGTTCTGGTCCGCGGTGACGCCGCCGATCTTCGCCGTCGCACCGGCCGGGAGCTTCAGCTTGTCGAGCTCGGACGTGAGCTTGTTGCTGACCGCGCCGGTGTTGTCACTGGTCGGCCGCGCGGTGATGGTCGCCGCGCGCCGGCCGTCGATCCGGGTGACCGAGACCGGGCCGGCCACCAGCTTCACCGTCGCGATGTCGCCCAGTTTCGCCGGGCCCAGGTTCAGCGCCCGCAGCTGCGCCAGCGTCGCGGCCGGCTTCGCCGACGTGACCACGATGTCGCGCTCGGTGTCGTCCAGCGTCGCCTTCGCGGCCGTCGTGCTGCCGCCTACCGCCTGGGCCACCGCGGCGCCCAGCGTCTGGTCGTTGAAGCCGGCGGCGGCGGCCTTCGAGTTCGCCGTGACGGAGATCCGCGGCACGCTCTGCGTCAGGTCGCTCGTCACGTCCGTGACGTCGCCGAGGCCGGCCACCGTCTTGCGTACCTTCTCCGCCGCCTGGCGCAGCACGTCCTGGTCGGCGGCCTTCACGACCACGCTGAGGTCCTGGCTGCCGAAGCCGTCACCGACGGAGACCGTGGTGGAGCCGATGCCCTTCAGCTTGGCCAGGCCGTCCTCGACGCGGGTCCGCACGTCGTCGGAGGACGCCGAGTCCTCCAGCATCAACTGGTACGACGCCTGGTTGGTGTCCGTGCCGCCGCCGAAGGCAGCCAAGAAGCCGGACGAACCGATCGTGACCTGGTAGTCCTTGATGCCCTTGGTCTCGCCGAGGAGCTTCTCCACCCGTTTGGCCTGCTCGTCGGTGGCCGCGAGGCTGGTGCCGGGCTTCAGCTCCTGCTTGACGCTGAGGACCTGCTGCTCGCCCGGGTCGAAGAAGTTCGTCTTCAGCAGCGGGGCCAGGCCGAAGGTGGCGAGCAGCACCACCACGGCGATCACGACGCTGGTGAAGCGGCGGCGCGTGGCGAACCGCAGCACCGGGACGTAGAAGCGCTGGAGGCGGCTGTCGGCCTCCTTCTCCTCCGCCTTGCGGCGGGCCTGCTCGGCGTCCGCGGGGGTGTCCTTCGGGGCGCGCAGGAACCAGTACGACAGGACCGGCACGACCGTCAGCGACACCAGCAGGGACGCCAGCAGCGCGGCGGTCACGGTGAGGCTGAACGAGCCGAACAACGCGCCCACCAGGCCGCCGACCAGGCCGACCGGCAGGAAGACGGCGACCGTGGTGAGGGTCGAGGCGGTGACCGCGCCGGCCACCTCGCGGACCGCGCCGAGGATGGCCGCCCGCCGCTCCTCGCCGTAGCCGAGGTGCCGCTTGATGTTCTCCAGGACGACGATGGAGTCGTCGACGACCCGGCCGATGGCGATGGTCAGCGCGCCCAGCGTCAGCGTGTTCAGGGACAGCCCGCGCGTCCACAGCACGATCAGGGTGAGGACGACGGAGAGCGGGATGCTGACCGCCGTCACCAGCGTCGAGCGCAGCGACGCCAGGAAGATCAGGATGACCAGGACGGCGAAGAGCAGACCCAGGGCGCCCTCGATGGTCAGGCCGTTGATGGACTTCGACACCGCCGGGCCCTGGTCGCTGACCACGGTGATCTTCGAACCGGAGCCGAGCTGCTTGCGCAGGTCGGGGAGCTTGTCCTGGACAGCGTTCGAGATGGAGACCGCGCTGCCGTCGTGGTCCATGGTGACGCTGACGGCCAGGCTCGGCCGGCCGTCGGTGCGGGTGATGGAGTCGGCCGGGGCCGGCTGCTCCTTGACCGTGGCGACGTCGCCGAGGCGCACCGGCTTGCCGCCGGGCTGCTGGCCGGTGACCATCAGGTCCCTGATCTGCGCGAGCGAGGTGAAGCCGTGGCCGACCTGGACGGTGCGGTTGGCGCCGCCCTCGTCGAAGGAGCCGGCCGGGACGCCCGCGCCGCCCGCCTGGAGGGCCTGGCCGATGGCGGCGGCGTTGAGGCCCGCCTTGGCCAGCTTCGCGTCGTCGGGGGTCACCGCGACCCGCAGGTCCCGCACACCGTCGATCTGGACCCGGCCGACGCCGCTGATGTCCTTCAGAGCCGGCACGACCGTCTTGTCGAGCTGGTCGGCGACCGCCTGCTGGTCCTTGTCCGAGGTGACGGCGAGGACCACGGCCGGGATGTCGTCCGTGGACCCGGAGACGACCTGCGGGTCGGCGCCTTCCGGCAGCCGGGCCCGGTTGACGGCCTGCTGGACGTCGTTGACCAGCTGCTTGGTGTCGTTGCCGTAGTCGAACGACGCCATGATCACGGCGTTGCCCTCGCTGGCCGTCGAGGTGACGCCGGAGATGCCGTTGACGCCTTCGAGGTTGTTCTCCAGCGGCTCGACGACCTGCTTCTCGACGACGTCGGGGGACGCGCCCTGGTAGGGCACGATGACCGACACCAGCGGCAGGTCGATGTTGGGCAGCAACTGCTGTTTGATCTGGGGTATCGCGATCGCCCCGAAGACGATGGCGATGATGGACATCAGCCCTATCAGGGCCCGTTGCGCGAGGCTGAATCGTGACAGCCAGGACATGGGTCTGGGTCTCTCTTCTGTGGAGCGGCAGAAGGGCGGGTGACCGCCCACATCACTCCACTCTGGGCCATCCGGGACAGCCGATCCGTCCCCCGGAGGTCCATTTCCTCACCCCGGTCCTACTCCGCCGGGAGTATGCCCGGGTGGAGGTCAGTCCATCCTCGGGCGTACCAGCCCCGACTCGTAGGCGATGACCACCAGCTGGGCGCGGTCCCGGGCGCCCAGCTTGGCCATGGCCCGGTTGACGTGCGTCTTCACCGTCAGCGGGCTGACCTCAAGGCGCTCGGCGATCTCGTCGTTGGAATGGCCGCCGGCGACCTGCACCAGTACCTCGCGCTCCCGTCCGGTCAGCGCGTCCAGCCGGCCGGCGCGTGCGGGGTCGCGGTCGTCGTCGGCGGCGCCCTGCGCGAGGAAGCGGGCGATCAGGCCCTTGGTGGCGACCGGGGAGAGCAGTGCCTCGCCGCCGGCCGCGATCCGTATGGCGCTGAGGAGCTCGTCGGGTTCGGAGCCCTTGCCGAGGAAGCCGGAGGCGCCCGCGCGCAGCGCCTGCACCACGTAGTCGTCGACCTCGAAGGTGGTCAGGATGACCACGCGGACGTGGGCGAGGGCCGGGTCGGCGCTGATCAGACGGGTGGCCTGGAGGCCGTCGGTGCCGGGCATCCGGATGTCCATGAGGACGACGTCCGCCTGCTGCTGTCGGGTCAGCCGCACCGCTTCCGCGCCGTCGGACGCCTCCCCCACCACCTCCATGTCCGCCTCGGAGTCGACGAGCACGCGGAAGGCGCTGCGCAGCAGTGCCTGGTCGTCGGCGAGCAGGACACGGATCGTCATGCGGGCTCCCCCGTGGCGGCGGTGCGGTTGGTGAGGGGCAGGATCGCATGGACGCGGAAGCCGCCTCCGTACCGGGGACCGGCGGTGAGGCTGCCGCCGAGGGCGGTGGCCCGCTCCCGCATGCCGATCAGCCCGTGCCCGCCGCCGGCGGCGGGGGCGCCGTCCGGTGCCGTGCCGTCGTCGAGGACGGTGACCTCGACGAGCGGTCCCACGCGGACCACGCTGACCTCGGCCCTGGCGGCGGGGCCCGCGTGCTTCTGCACGTTGGTCAGGGCCTCCTGGATGATCCGGTAGGCGGCCAGGTCGACGGCCGCGGACAGGGCCTCGGCCTGTCCGGCGTGGGCGACCGCCACCTGGAGGCCGGCGTTGCGGAAGGTGTCGGCGAGGTCGTCGAGGCGGTCGAGGCCGGGGGCGGGTTCGGTGGGGGCCTCGGGGTCGCCGGACTGGCGCAGCAGGCCGACGGTCGCGCGCAGTTCGTTGAGCGCGGACCGGCTGGCCTCCCGTACGTGGCCGAGGGCCTCCTTCGCCTGGTCGGGGCGCTTGTCCATGACGTGGGCGGCGACTCCTGCCTGGACGTTGACCAGGGCGATGTGATGGGCGACGACGTCGTGCAGATCGCGGGCGATGCGCAGGCGTTCCTCGGCGACGCGGCGCCTGGCCTCCTCCTCACGGGTGCGTTCGGCCCGTTCGGCGCGTTCCCGGATGGCCCGGACGACCGCGCGGCGGCTGCGGACGGCGTCGCCCGCGGTGGCGCCGATGCCGGTCCAGGCAATGATGGCCAGGTTGTCCTGCGCGTACCAGGGCAGCGGTCCGGCGAGCATGGCGGCGCCGGTCAGCACGGTCATGGTGAGCAGCCCGACCCGCCAGGTGGTGGCGCGGTCGGTGGTCGCGGCGACCGTGTAGAGGGCGATGACGGCGGTCATCGCGACGGGGGCGCGCGGGTCGCCGGTGACGCTCTCGACGAGCGCCATGGCACCGGTGACGGCGAGGACGGTCCGCGGGGCGCTGCGGCGGAAGACGAGGGCCGCGGCGCCGAGTGTCATCAGGACCAGGCTGAGCGGGTCCGGGGTGCGTACGGCCCAGCTGACGCCGTGCTTCGCGGCGGGGCCGGCGAAGGAGCCGGCCACCATGCACACCAGCGCGCCCACCGCGATGGCGGTGTCCAGCGCGAAGGGGTGCGCGGTGAGCCGGTTCCGGACGCGCTGGAAAGTGCTCACGTCGGGAACGGTACGACGGGGCTGCGGGCGCCTGACGGACCGGGGCCGCCGAGGTGTGACGGGCCGGGGCCGCGGGCGCCGGACGGGCCGGGGTCACTGCTGCGTGACGGGCCGGGGCCGTGGTGGGCGGGGCGGCACCTGGCCGGGGTCATCCCGGGATCAGGCCGTCGTTGCGCAGCAGCTCCCGTACCTCCTCCAGGGTCGCGTCGGGGGACGGCAGGATGAGGTCGGACGGGTCCAGGGAGTCGTCGGGCAGCGGTGCGCCCAGCTCGTGCACCTTGGCGAGGAGGTCCTGCAGAGTACGGCGGAAGCCCGGGCCGTCGCCGTTCTCCACCTCGGCCAGGAGTTCGTCGTCCAGCTTGTTCAGCTCGGCGAGGTGGCTCTCGGCCAGCCTCACCTGTCCCTCCCCCATGATCCGTACGATCATGTCCGCCATCTCGTCCTCCAGCCCGTCGGCTCGTGCGTCCCTACTGCTTGTCGAAGCGCGGGGTGTCCTGCGGCTGCTGCTGGGACTGCGGCTGGGCGGTGCCGCCCTCGATCGCCTGCTGCGGCGAGCCCGAGGCCAGCTCCGCCTTCATCCGCTGCAGCTCCAGCTCCACATCCGTACCACCGGAGAGGCGGTCCAGCTCGGCCTGGATGTCGTCCTTGGCCATGCCGGAGGGGTCGTCGAGGGCGCCGGAGGCGAGCAGTTCGTCGATGGCGCCGGCCCGCGCCTGGAGCTGGGCGGTCTTGTCCTCGGCGCGCTGGATGGCCAGGCCGACGTCGCCCATCTCCTCGGAGATCCCGGAGAACGCCTCGCCGATCCGGGTCTGGGCCTGGGCCGCGGTGTACGTCGCCTTGATGGTCTCCTTCTTCGTACGGAAGGCGTCCACCTTGGCCTGGAGGCGTTGGGCCGCCAGGGTGAGCTTCTCCTCCTCGCCCTGGAGCGTGGCGTGCTGCGTCTCCAGGTCCGTCACCTGCTGCTGGAGGGCGGCGCGGCGGGAGAGCGCCTCGCGGGCCAGGTCCTCACGGCCGAGCGCGAGCGCCTTGCGGCCCTGGTCCTCCAGCTTGGAGGACTGCTGCTGCAACTGGTTCAGCTGGAGTTCCAGGCGCTTGCGGGACGTCGCCACGTCGGCGACGCCGCGGCGGACCTTCTGGAGCAGCTCCAGTTGCTTCTGGTACGAGTAATCGAGGGTCTCGCGCGGGTCCTCGGCCCGGTCAAGGGCCTTGTTCGCCTTCGCGCGGAAGATCATCCCCATACGCTTCATGACACCGCTCATGGGCTTCGCGCGCCCCCTTCTGACGGACTCCGGCTCACAGATCTGCGACAGAACCCACAGTACGGGCCCTGCCTCCATTACCGCACTGTTCGGGGACCGATGCGCTCATCCCCAAGGACGACTGCGAACGGTCCCGCTCCGGCGTAGGGAGTAGGTGGTCCCCGGGGTGACCACCGGATGAACCGTCTGCAACGTCCCCTCTGTCCCTCTACAGACGACTGATGCGGCCGGATCGTTCCCTGCCGGGACGTGGTCCATACCCGCCCGCCCGCCGCCCTCGGCCCAGGATTTCGGGGGACCTCCGGCCCCACGCGGCTTGTTTACCCTTTACCCTTGGCTTTTGTGTTCCGTAGCCGTGCCAAGGAAGAGAAGGCCCCGTCCGCAGTGAACGCGGCGGCGACCGACTCCAAGCAGCCCCGTGATCCGCAGGCCCCCAAGGGCCGCCCCACCCCGAAGCGCAGTGAGGCCCAGTCTCAGCGCCGCAGCGTGGCCAATACGCCGACGACGCGCAAGGAAGCCGCCAAGCGGCAGCGCGACGAGCGGCGGGTCCAGCTGGACCGCCAGCGCCAGGCGCTGGCCGGCGGCGACGAGCGGTACCTGCCCGCGCGGGACAGGGGTCCGATCCGCAAGTTCGCCCGGAACTGGGTCGACTCACGCATCAACATCGCGGAGTTCTTCCTCCCGATGGCCGTGGTCATCCTGGTGCTGAGCGTGGTGCGGGTGCCCGCGCTGCAGAGCATCGCGCTGCTGCTGTGGCTGATCGTGATCGTGCTGATCGTGCTCGACTCGGTCTTCAGCGCCTTCCGGTTGCGGAAGCAGCTCGGCGAGCGCTTCGCCGGCCAGAACCGCCGGGGCGCGGTCGCCTACGCCCTGATGCGCTCCCTGCAGATGCGCCGGATGCGGCTGCCGAAGCCGCAGGTCAAGCGTGGAGAACGGCCCTGAGCACAGCCTCTTTCCCCGACCAAGCGGCCGCGACCTGGCTGAGCAAGCTCGGCGGCCTGCGCAACGTCGTGCGGCAGGAGCTGGTGGCACGGCAGCTCGACGAGCAGTTGGCCGGGCGGTTCCCGGTCGGGCAGCGGCTGCGGGTCCTCGACGTCGGGATGGGCCAGGGCACCCAGGCGCTGCGGCTGGCCCGGGCCGGTCATCAGGTGACCGGCGTGGAGCGGGACGCACGGATGATCGCGACGGCCCATCACGCGCTGATGGCGGAGCCCGAGGGGATCCGCGAGCGGTTCCGGATCGTCCAGGGGGACGGCCAGGACACCGGGGTGCACTTCCTACCGGGCAGTTTCGACGTGGTGCTGTGCCACGGGGTGCTGATGTACGTGACGGACCCGGATCCGCTGGTGGCCGGTCTCGCCCGGGTGCTCGCCCCCGGCGGGCTGCTGTCGCTCGTGGTGCGCAACGGCGACGCCCTCGCGATGCGGCCGGGGCTGGCCGGGGACTGGGCCGGGGCGCTCGCCGCGTTCGACTCGACCGCGTACACCAACCGGCTGGGGCTTGAGGCACGGGCCGACCGGCTGGAGGCGCTGACGACGACGCTGGCCGGGATCGGGGCCCCGCTGCACGCCTGGTACGGCGTGCGGGTCTTCACCGACCTGGCGGCGGACGACGCGGAGGCCCCGGCCGAGCTGGAGACGCTGCTGGCCGCCGAGGAGCGGGCCGGCCGGACGGACCCGTACCGCGGGGTGGCGGCGCTGCTGCACCTGTGCGGTGTGCGGGGCTGACGGCCGCGGCGCGGACGCGCCCGTTCGGCGGTACAACGCGGGCCCGGGGCTTCGCCCCGCGGGGAGACTCGGGACATGGACGTTTCCCGTACCCGTGCCCCGCGGGCCGTCGCCCACCTCGCCGCACTCGTGTGCTTCGCCGTGCTCGTCACCGGATGTGTCTCCGAGTCCGCCCCGGCGGGCGAACGGGAACGCGCCACACCGGCCGCGGTCCCACTGAGCAGCAACGACCTGCAGAACGCCTACCAGCGGGTGATCAAGAACGTGCTGCCGTCGGTGGTGCAGATCCAGGGCACCCGCGATCTGGGGTCGGGGGTGGTGTACGACGACAACGGACACATCGTCACCAACGCCCACGTGGTGGGCGACGAGAAGGTCTTCCGGGTGACCACGGCGAACAGCGAGACGCCGCTGACCGCGCGGCTCGTGTACTCCTACCCCGAGCAGGATCTCGCGGTGGTCAAGCTGGACCGGATCCCGGAGGGGCTGAAGGGGGCCCGGTTCGGGGACTCCGAGAAGGTGGAGGTCGGGCAGATCGTGCTCGCCATGGGTTCGCCGCTCGGGCTGTCGTCCAGCGTGACGCAGGGCATCGTGTCGGCGACCGGGCGGACCGTCAGTGAGGGCAGTTCGGGCGGCGGCACGGGAGCCACCATCGCGAACATGGTGCAGACGTCGGCGGCGATCAACCCGGGCAACAGCGGCGGCGCCCTGGTCAACCTCGACGGAGAGGTCATCGGCATCCCGACGCTCGCCGCGGCCGATCCCGAACTCGGGGGCAGCGCGGCGCCCGGCATCGGCTTCGCCATCCCGGCGTCGATGGTGAGGACCATCGCCGACCAGATCGTCAAGCAGGGCCGGGTCACCGACTCGGGGCGGGCGGCGCTCGGCATCACCGCGCGGGACGTGGTCGACGACTCCTTCCGGCCCGCCGGGGTGGCCGTGGTCGCGGTGCAGACCGGGGGCGCCGCCGAGCAGGCCGGCATCCGGCCCGGGGACGTCATCACCCGGATCGGCAACACCGACATCACCACGCTCACCTCGCTCTCCGAGGCCCTCGCGGCGCACCGCCCGGGCCAGCGGACAACGGTCACGTACACCCGCGACGGCACCGAACAGACGGCGAAGGTGACCCTGGGCGCGCAATAACCCCCCGGCAGCCCCAAAAGGGGCACGAGGAACCACACCCCCAGCCCGTGGCCGAAACGCCCCCACCCCACCAACACCGGCCAAGGCCAACGCCCCGCAAGGGGCGCGGGGAACGGCGCGCCCAGCCCCCACCCACCCGTGGCCGAAACACAACTGCTGGACACGGCACCCCACCCCGCCCGACCCCAGCTGAGCGGCTACGCGTGGAGACTCATCGGCCCGTAGATCTCCGCCGCGTCCTCGAACAGCCGCACCTGGTCGGCACCGCCCGCGAGCAGGTCCTTCCAGTGCTCGCCGATCCAGGACTCGGCGTCGCCCTGGGTGGTGAACTCCTCCGGCCGCACCGCCGGCTGGACCTCCGTCCCGTCGGCCTTCTCGAACTGCCACGTCCATGCCGCCATGTGCGCCTCCTGGTGTCAGCACCTGCGAAACGAAAGCGGAGCCGGATCCCGGTTCCGGCTCCCCGCGGCAGCCTAGTGCGCCGACCGGATGCGCGAGAGCTGCGGCGACAGGTGAAAATCGGTCCGTGGACGTGACTGTGCTCGGTACCGGTGCCCCGGCGGGGCTGCCCCGCCCCGACTGTCCCTGCGCGGCGTGTGCGAGGGCGCTCGGCGTGGAGGCGCGGGCGGCCACCTCGGTGCTCGTCGACGGGGTGCTGCTGCTCGACCTGACGCCGGGCCTGGTGTTCGCTGCCGTACGGGCCGGGCACTCGCTGAGCGGCGTACGGCAGGTGCTGCTGTCGCATCCGCACGAAGGCCCCGCGGTGGAGGTGCCGGCCGGGCTGCCGCAGCCCGTGCGGGTGCCGGACGGACGGGAGTTGACGCTGCTGACCGGGCAGCGGGTGCGGGCGCTCGCGATGGACGCGGGCGGCACCGGGTACGCGGTGACCGGGCCGGGCGGGCAGCGGCTGCTGTATCTGCCGCCGGGCGGCGCCCCGGCGGGGCTCGCGGCGGACCCGGAGCCCGTCGTGCCGTACGACCTGGTGCTCGCGGACGCGGTGGGGCGGCCGGACGCGCTGGCCCGGCTGCGCGCCGTGGGGGCGGTCGGTCCGGGGACGGACCTGGTCGCCGTGCACCTGGACCACGATGTGCCGCCGGGGGCCGAGGTACGGCGTCGGCTGGCCGCGGCGGGCGCCCGGGTGGTGCCGGACGGTACGACGATGACGGTGGGCGCGTACGCGACGGTGCCGGAGGTGCCGCGCCGGACGCTGGTCCTTGGCGGTGCGCGCTCCGGGAAGTCGGTGGAGGCCGAGCGGCGCCTCGCGTCCTTCCCCGAGGTGCTGTACGTGGCCACGGGCGGCTCCCGGAGCGGGGACACCGAGTGGGCCGCCCGGGTGGCGGCGCACCGGGAGCGCCGCCCCGGGTCCTGGCACACGGCGGAGACCTGCGACCTCGTGCCGCTGCTCGCCAAGGACGGCCCGCCGCTGCTGATCGACTGCCTGTCGCTGTGGCTGACGGACGCGATGGACGCCGTCGGGGCGTGGGACGACGCGGAGTGGGCGTCCGGCGGGGAGCGGGCGCTGCGGGAGCGGGTACGGGAGTTGACGTGTGCGCTGCGCGCGGCCCGGCGGACGGTGGTGGCGGTGTCCAACGAGGTCGGCTCGGGGATCGTCCCCGCGACCGCCTCCGGGCGGCGTTACCGGGACGAACTCGGCCGCCTGAATGCGGCGTTCGCCGGCGAGTGCGAGCACGTGGTGCTGGTGGTGGCCGGGCAGGCGCTGGTGCTGCGGGGGTGACCCGTGCCCGGTGCCCGGGCGGGGCGCCGCCCCGGTGCCCGGCGGGCGCCCTGAGGTGCGGGTGGTGACGCCTCCCCGGACCTCCGGGTGCCTGCCGGGCGCGGCGCCGCGACGGCGGTCACCGCGGGCCCTTGCGGGCGATGATCCGGTAGGCGTTGGCGAACCGGGTGCGGCACAGCAGCGGGGCCAGGGCGCGGTCCAGGGCCGCCGCCGCGGCCACCGGCGGTGCGGCCGCCCGGCGCAGGCCCGCGGGCAGGGCGCGGTCCAGCGCGAGGAGCAGGGCGGCCGACAGGTCGTAGGGGGTGTGCGCGGCGCGGCGGTCCGTGACGACGATCGTGCAGCCCAGGTCCGCCAGTTCCGCGCGCAGGTTGTCCAGTGGCGGCAGGTGCGCGTGGCGGGGCTGGCCGTGCGGGAGCCACCACTTGCCGAGCACGACGCCGAACGCGCCGGCCGGGTCGGGGACTTCGACGAGGAGATGACCGCCGGGGCGCAGGACGGCGAGGGCGGCGCGGAGTTCCTCGCGCGGGTCGGGCGCGTACTGCAGGTGGTGGAACATGCTGACCACGTCGTAGCGGGCGCGCAGCCGGGCGGCGAGGTGCGGATCGGTGAGCCGGCCGACGTGCGCCTCCTCGACGCGGCCCGCCGCGCGGGCCCGCACCACCCGCGAGGTGGCGTCGAGGCCGTCGAAGGACGTGTACGGGAACAGGTCGCGCGCCGCCTCCGGGAAGCGGGCGTGGCCGGTGCCGACGTCCAGCCAGCTCTCCGGTTCGGGGAATCCGGGGGAACGGAGCAGTGCGCGGGCCGCGGCGCGGTGGCGGCGGGCGGTATCGAGGCGGTCCACGAGCGGCTGCACGCGCGTGTCGTGGAACTCGCGGTGGTGGAAGGCCAGGCCCTCCGGGGTGAGGCGCGGGTTCTGGAAGGTGTGGGCGCAGTCCTGGCACTCCTCGATCACGAAGGTGCCGGGGGCGCGGTAGCGCAGGTCGGGCGTGCGCAGCCGGACCCGCAGTCGCGGCGAACCGCACCAGGGGCAGTCCGGGCGGCGCGGCTCGTGGAAGGGGGCGGTGACCCGGCGGACGGTGGCCCGGGGGGCGGGGAGCGCGGGCTGCTCCGGCGCACCGGGCGGCTCCGGCTGCGCCGGAGGCGGCGGCTCGGCCGACGACTGCCGCGGCGGCACGGGGGCCGGCCGCGGCGGCAGGAGCGGCTGCGACGACTCCCCGGACGGCTCCCGCGGCGGCACAAGAGGCTCCGACGACTGCGCGGACGGCTGCCGCGACTGCGCGGGCGGCTGGCACGGCGGCATGGCCGGCTCCGCCGCCATGGATGGCTCGGGCTGGGTGGACGGCTCCGGCGGCATGGGTGCCTCCCTGTACGACAATCCGCTGCAAAACGGAACGTATGGGATAGCGATCTCGGGTGCAAAGACGCCGTGCGGATGCCATGACGACGTGGCGCGGAACCAGCACCGAACCGTTCGTCCGCTGCCGGTACTGTTCGGCGAATGAGCTCGCTGAATCTCGACGACTTCACCGATCTGATCGAGCGCCCGGACGGCGGTGTGCGCCGTGACGCAGAGACGCGCCGGGAACGTCTGGTCGTGCCGCCCGGGGCCCTGGGCCGCCTGGACGAACTGGGCGAGTGGCTGTCCGCCGCACAGGGCGCCGTACCGGTACGGCCGGTCGGACGGCCGCGGGTCGTGCTGTTCGCAGGCGACCACGGAATCGCTTCACTCGACGTGTCCGCGCGCCCCGCCGGCAGCGCCGGGGACCTGGTGCGGGCGGTCCTGGAGGGCGGCAGCCCGGTCGCGGTGCTCGCGCGGCGGCTCGGCGTGCCGGTGCGGGTGGTGGACCTGGCGCTGGACTGCCCGCCCAACGCCTTCCCCGAGGACGTCGTACGGCACCGGGTGCGGCGCGGCAGCGGCCGGATCGACATCGAGGACGCGCTGACCCCCGAGGAGGCCGAGGCCGCCTTCCGGGCGGGCATGGCCGTGGCCGACGAGGAGGCCGACTCCGGTACGGACCTGGTGGTCCTCGGCGACGTCAGCGTGGGCGGGACCACTGCGGCGGCGGTGCTGGTCGCCGCGCTGTGCGGGACCGACGCCTCCGTGGTGACCGGGCGCGGCGGCCTTGCCATCGACGACCTCACCTGGATGCGCAAGTGCGCGGCGATCCGGGACGCGCTGCGCCGGGCGCGGCCGGTGCTCGGCGACCAGTTGCAGCTGCTGGCGACCGTGGGCGGTGCCGATCTCGCGGCGATGACCGGGTTCCTGCTGCAGTGCGCGGTGCGGAAGCTGCCGGTGATCCTGGACGGGGTGGTGGCCGCCGCGTGCGCGCTGGTCGGGCAGCGGATCGCCTTCCGGGCGCCGGACTGGTGGCTGGCCGGGCACGACAGCGGGGAGCCAGGGCAGGCGAAGGCGCTGGACCGGATGGCGCTGGAGCCGCTGCTCGACCAAGGGGTCAAGGTCGGCGAGGGCACCGGCGCGCTGCTGGCGCTGCCGCTGGTGCAGGCGGCGGCAGCGCTCGCCGCGGAGCTCCCGGAGCAGCCGGAGGAGCCGGAGCCGTCGGCGAAGGAGCCGGGAGAACCGGCCGGGGAGCCGGGCGAGTCGGCGCCGGAAGCCGGGGAACCGGCACCGGAGGCCGGAAGGGCGGCCGGGGAGTCGGCGCAGCAGGAGTAGCGGCTTTCCGCGGCCGGATATGAGCGGTTCACCGCCACATCACCCATATCATCCTTCATCATGGGAGATGCCCGGAATACCGTAAAACAGGATGCCGCTCCGGTGCCGTCGGGCGACGGGGCGCGGTCGGGCGGCGCGGTCTCGGCGCGGGCCGCCGCCTGCGCCGTCTGGTATCTGCGGGCCGTCGCCTTCGTCAACTTCCTCAGCGCGGTGTGGGTCTCCCTCGGCCAGGACGTGCGCCGCCACAACCAGGAGAACCTGTTCACGCCGTATCTGCTGACGGCCGGCTTCGCCTCGGGCCTGTTCACCGCCTTCCTGGCGATCACCATGCGGCGCCGCAAACGGGCCGCGTGGATCCTGAACCTGGTGCTCAGCGGCGCCTTCCTCGCCCTGTTCGCGGTCGCCATGGCCTTCCCGGAGATCCGGCAGTACGCGCAGAACTGGGTCTCCCTCGTACTGACCGCCGCCTTCGTCGCCGCGCTGCTCGTCGGGCGCCGCGAGTTCTACGCCAAGGGCGACCGGTCCAACCCCCGGCTCGCCGCCACCGTCGCGGTCGGCGGCGGCCTCGCCGCCTCGCTGCTGGCCGCGCTGCTGGTGTCGGTCACCGACCGGGCGCCGGACGCGGGGCACTCGACGTTCCCGGAGCGCTGGCACTACGGCACGCTGCGGCTCGTCTCGGTCGCCGCCGACGAGACGCGCTTCCCCGGGATCTCGACCCCCAACTGGGTCAACGTCGTCATCAACGTACTGAGCACGGCCCTCGTCCTCGGCGTGTTCTACGCCGCCTTCCGCTCCCGGCGTGCCGTCGACCCGCTCACCGAGGACGACGAGAAGCGGCTGCGGATGCTGCTCGACGGATACGGCGAGCGGGACTCGCTCGGCTACTTCGCGCTGCGCCGGGACAAGAGCGTGGTGTGGTCGCCGACCCGGAAGGCGGCGGTGGCCTACCGGGTCGTGGGCGGGGTGTCGCTGGCCTCCGGGGATCCGCTGGGCGACCCCGAGGCGTGGCCGGGGGCGATCGCGCCGTGGCTGGCCCAGGCCCGCGCGCACGGCTGGATCCCGGCCGTGATGGGGGCGAGCGAGGAGGCCGGGACCGTGTACACGCGGCACGGTCTGGACGCACTGGAACTCGGGGACGAGGCGATCGTGGAGGTGGCCGAGTTCACGTTGGAGGGCCGGGCGATGCGCACCGTCCGGCAGGCCCACAACCGGGTCGGGCGGGCCGGGTGCACCGTGCGCATCCGGCGGCACGAGGAGATCCCGGCGGACGAGATGGCGGATCTGGTCCAGCGGGCCGACGACTGGCGGGACGGGGCCACCGAGCGGGGGTTCAGCATGGCGCTCGGGCGGCTCGGGGAGCGCGGTGACGGGCGCTGCGTGATGCTCGAATGCACCGCCGCCGACGGCGAGTTGAAGGCACTGCTGTCGTTCGTGCCCTGGGGGCCGCACGGGCTCTCGCTGGACCTCATGCGGCGGGACCGCAACTCCGACAACGGGCTCGTCGAGTTCATGGTCATCGAACTGCTGCGCCGGGCCGGGGAGATCGGGATCACCCAGGTCTCGCTCAACTTCGCGATGTTCCGGTCCGTCTTCGAGCGCGGCTCCCGCCTCGGCGCGGGCCCGGTGCTGCGGCTGTGGCGCTCCCTGCTCAGCTTCTTCTCCCGCTGGTGGCAGATCGAGTCCCTGTACCGCGCCAACGCCAAGTACCGGCCCATCTGGGAGCCGCGGTTCCTGCTGTTCGAGAAGACCGCGGACCTGCCGCGGATCGGGCTGGCGTCGGCGCGCGCGGAAGGGTTCCTGGAGGCGCCCGGGCTGCCCAGGTGGCTGCACCGCAGACACCTGGAGACACACGGATGAGGCCCGCCGGATGACCAGGGTCGCCCGCTGGGCCCGCACCGAGTGGGGTCCGCTGTACGTCTCGGTGCGCGAGCCGCTGCTCGCGCCGTACCGGCCCGGCCCACTCGCCCGCACGCAGGTGCGGGCGTGGGCAGGCGCGGTCCCGATGACGCTCACCGCGGTGTGCCTGACGGCGCTGCTCCAGGTGGTGCAGAACCAGCCGTGGGGCTACCGGCTGGTGCAGGACGCGGGCGCCGTCCGGGCCGCGGACCCGCTGGGCCCGGCCCTGCTGCGCACCCCGCTGTCGCTGTTCGTGCCGGCGCTGGACCTGCCGGTGTGGGGCGCGCTCGCGCAACTCCTGTTCGTGTTCGGCATCGCGGAGATCTGCCTCGGCTGGCACCGGACGCTGACCGTCGCGTACGTCGCCACTCTCGCCGGGACGCTGTACGCGCGCGTGGGCATCGCGCTGGGCCCGGACTCCTGGCTCGGCCTGCCGGCCTCGGACGCACAGGTCGTGGACACCGGCCCGTCGGCGGCCGTGGTGGGGCTGGCCCTGTATCTGTGCTGGCGCTACCGCGCCCGTGCGACGGCGGTCGCGGTGGTTCTGGCGATGGTGACGGAGGTACTCGTGAAGGACAACCTGGCAGGCAAGGAACACATCGCGGCCCTCGCAGGCGTGGCAGCACTGTGCGGGGCCCTCTCCAGAAAAGCGCGGGGAATCATGCGACCGACCGCAGCTCCTCCACAGCCGGACGACGGTCCCCCGCCCCCCACCACAGCCGCGTCGGCGTCCGCACCCCGCCGACTGCGACTCCGACTCCGACACCGCACCGGCCGGCGCCCCCGCACCCCCGGATACCCTGCGCCGATGTCCGCACCCCACGCCACGCCGCCCACGCAGCCCGCCTCCCCGCAGGAGGGCCTCCGCTTCGCGTTCGGCACGCTCACCGTGCTCCCCGTCCCCGTGACCCGCTGGGACCGCGGCGCCGCCCGCCTCGGCATGCTCGCCGCCCCGCTGGTCGGGCTGGTCGTGGGTGGCTGTGCGGCGGCGACCGGGCTCCTGCTCCTCGTCCTGGGCGTCTCCCCGCTGCTCGCGGCCGTCGCCACCGTCGCCGTACCGGCCGTCCTGACCCGAGGTCTGCATCTGGACGGACTCGCCGACACCGCGGACGGACTCGGCAGCGGAAAGCCCGCCGGGGAAGCGCTGCAGATCATGAAGCGGTCCGACATCGGCCCGTTCGGCGTGGTCACGCTGTTGCTGGCGGTGGTGACCCAGGTGGCGGCCCTGGCGCAGGGGTACGCCGAGTCGTGGGCCCGGGGTGCGTTCGCCGCCGTGGTCGCGGCGACCGCCGCCCGGCTGGCGCTGACCGCCGCGGCCCGCACCGGGGTGCCGGCGGCCCGGCCGGAGGGGCTGGGCGCGGCGGTGGCCCAGGTGGTGCCGGCGGGCCGCGCCCTGACGGTCGGGGTCGCGGTGGTGGCGGCGGCCGGGGCCGGGGGCACCCGGTTCGGGACGTACGGCGCCGTCCAGGCCGCCGCCGCGGTCGTCCTCTCCGCCGTCGTCGCCGAACTCCTGCTGCGCCGCTGCGTGCGCCGGTTCGGCGGGGTCACCGGAGACGTGTTCGGCGCGCTCGCGGAGACGGCGGCGACGGCGGCCCTCGTGGTCCTGGTGCTGGGCGGCTAGCGCCGGCACGGCACGGACACGGCGCCCGAGCAGGGGC
Source organism: Streptomyces sp. NPDC006012 (assembly GCF_042871185.1). Taxonomy (NCBI): domain Bacteria; kingdom Bacillati; phylum Actinomycetota; class Actinomycetes; order Kitasatosporales; family Streptomycetaceae; genus Streptomyces; species Streptomyces sp. NPDC006012. The sequence continues at coordinate 937,114 of NZ_JBIAIE010000001.1, read as the reverse complement.
ACGGCGCCCCCGTACGAACACGATCTCTCACGGCGGAATTCGGCGTTCCAGGAGGAAATCCACCACCCCCTCGTGAAGGACACGGGCGGCATCGGTGAGAATTCAGCGAAGAGGCGGGCGGATCGTCCGTCCGGAACCGGCGAGTGTGTCTCAGGTCACCACAGCGGAGGGGGATATGTGGCCATGACGCCACTCGCGGGTCAACGCCCGGGGTAATGAGCAAGCGCACACACACGCGTAGGCTCGTCCCGGGTGCTCGCCGACAGGGCGAAGGCCCCGGTAGCGACGCGCCCTGCGGCCAGTGCCAGGGTCGGCCCCCGGGCCCGGTCGACCCACCCATTCGGCCACAGCAACTTCACATCGGAAGCGAGATTTCACCACCGTGACTGCTCTCACTCTCAGCACCGCCGCGGCGCCCGGCCTACGGGCCGACGCGATCGTCGTCGGTGTCGCAAAGGGCGCCAAGAGCCCCGTCGTCGCGCCGGGCGCCGAGGCCGTGGACCAGGCGTACGACGGCAAGCTCGCCGGCATCCTGGAGACCCTCGGTGCCACCGGCACCGAGGGCGAGCTGACGAAGGTGCCGGCTCCGGCCGGCTTCAAGGCTCCGCTCGTGGTGGCGGTGGGCCTCGGCGAGAAGCCCGCGAAGAACGCCGCGCACGACACCGAGGCGCTGCGCAAGGCCGCCGGTGTCGCCGCACGCACGCTGGGCGGCGCCAAGAAGGCCGCCTTCGCGCTGCCGGTCGCCGACGCCGCCGCCGTCTCCGCGATCGCCGAGGGCGTGCTGCTGGGCGCGTACTCGTTCGACAGGTACAAGGAGAACGGCAACGGCAAGGGCGCGAAGGCCGGCAACGGCAAGGCCCCGCTCGCCGAGGCCGCGCTGCTCGGCGCCAAGCCCCGCGACAAGGAGCACAAGGCGGCCCTCACGCGTGCCACCGCCGTCTCCGAGGAGCTGAACCGCGCCCGCGACCTGATCAACACCCCGCCGAACGACCTCAACCCGGAGTCGTTCGCCGCCATCGCCCAGGCCGCGGGCAAGGAACACGGCATCAAGGTGCAGGTGCTCGACGAGAAGGCACTGGCCAAGGGCGGCTACGGCGGCATCCTCGGCGTCGGCGTCGGCTCGGCGGCCGGCCCGCGGCTGGTGAAGCTGTCGTACTCGCACGCCAAGGCGAAGAAGCACCTCGCCTTCGTCGGCAAGGGCATCACCTACGACTCGGGCGGCATCTCCCTCAAGCCGGCCGGTCACAACGAGACCATGAAGTGCGACATGAGCGGCGCCGCCGCGGTGTTCGCCGCGGTCGTCGCCGCCGCGCGGCTCGGCCTGGAGGTCAACGTCACCGGCTGGCTGGCGCTCGCCGAGAACATGCCGTCGGGCTCGGCGACCCGTCCCGGCGACGTGCTGCACATGTACAGCGGCAAGACCGTCGAGGTGCTCAACACGGACGCCGAGGGCCGGCTCGTCCTCGCGGACGCGCTGTGGGCCGCCTCCCAGGAGAAGCCGGACGCGATCGTGGACGTCGCGACCCTGACCGGTGCCATGGTGCTGGCGCTGGGCAGCCGCACCTTCGGGATCATGGCGAACGACGACGCGTTCCGCGGCACCATCCACACGCTCGCGGAGGAGGTCGGCGAGCCGGCGTGGCCCATGCCGCTCCCGGACCACCTGCGCAAGGGGATGGACTCGCCCACGGCCGACATCGCCAACATGGGCGAGCGGATGGGCGGCGGGCTGGTCGCCGGTCTGTTCCTGAAGGAGTTCATCGGCGACGGCATCACCTGGGCGCACCTCGACATCGCCGGTCCGGCGTTCAACGAGGGCGGCCCGTTCGGGTACACGCCGAAGGGCGGCACGGGCACCGCGGTGCGCACGCTGGTGCGGCTGGCCGAGCAGACCGCGGACGGCGCCCAGGGCTGAGCCCGCCCGCCGCTCAAGGGGCCCGGGGCGACTGCGGACCGGGTACGTCCGGTCACGCGGTGGCCCCGGGCCCCTGAGCGTCGCCGTGCGCGCCCGCCGGGACGTGCGGTGTCTCACACCTGGGCCCCGAGTCCCGTACTCCCCCGGCAGGTGCAAAGATGGAGCCCGGCAGGACAGGGCCCAACAGGGCCGAAGAACGAGCGGCCGGACACCAGCCGACCGACCGGTCAACCCCCCGTTTGGGACAGGGTCCGGCGTACGGCGCACATGCATGGAGGACGTGACGTGGCGAACGACGCCAGCACCGTTTTCGACCTAGTGATCCTCGGCGGTGGTAGCGGCGGTTACGCCGCGGCCCTGCGCGGGGCTCAGCTGGGACTGGACGTCGCCCTGATCGAGAAGGACAAGGTCGGCGGTACCTGCCTGCACCGGGGCTGCATCCCCACCAAGGCCCTGCTGCACGCGGGCGAGATCGCCGACCAGGCCCGCGAGAGCGAGCAGTTCGGCGTCAAGACCACCTTCGAGGGCATCGACGTACCCGCCGTCCACAAGTACAAGGACGGTGTGATCTCCGGGCTGTACAAGGGCCTGCAGGGCCTGATCGCCTCGCGCAAGGTGACCTACATCGAGGGCGAGGGCCGCCTGTCCTCCCCGACCTCCGTCGACGTGAACGGTCAGCGGATCCAGGGCCGCCACGTCCTCCTGGCGACCGGCTCCGTGCCGAAGTCCCTGCCGGGCCTGGTGATCGACGGCGACCGCATCATCTCCTCCGACCACGCCCTCGTCCTGGACCGCGTACCGCAGTCCGCGATCATCCTGGGCGGCGGTGTCATCGGCGTCGAGTTCGCCTCCGCGTGGAAGTCCTTCGGCTCGGACGTCACGGTCATCGAGGGCCTCAAGCACCTCGTCCCGGTCGAGGACGAGAACTCCTCCAAGCTTCTTGAGCGCGCGTTCCGCAAGCGCGGCATCAAGTTCAACCTGGGCACCTTCTTCCAGAAGGCCGAGTACACCCAGAACGGTGTCAAGGTCACCCTTGCCGACGGCAAGGAGTTCGAGGCCGAGGTGCTGCTCGTCGCCGTCGGCCGCGGCCCGGTCTCCCAGGGCCTCGGCTACGAGGAGCAGGGCGTCGCCATGGACCGCGGCTACGTCCTGGTCGACGAGTACATGCGGACCAACGTCCCCACCATCTCCGCCGTCGGTGACCTGGTCCCGACCCTCCAGCTCGCGCACGTCGGCTTCGCCGAGGGCATCCTGGTGGCGGAGCGCCTGGCCGGTCTCAAGACCGTCCCGATCGACTACGACGGGGTGCCGCGGGTGACGTACTGCCACCCGGAGGTCGCCTCCGTCGGCATCACCGAGGCCAAGGCCAAGGAGATCTACGGCGCGGACAAGGTCGTCGCGCTGAAGTACAACCTGGCGGGCAACGGCAAGAGCAAGATCCTGAACACCTCGGGCGAGATCAAGCTCGTCCAGGTCAAGGACGGTGCCGTGGTCGGCGTCCACATGGTCGGCGACCGCATGGGCGAGCAGGTCGGCGAGGCCCAGCTGATCTACAACTGGGAGGCGCTGCCCGCCGAGGTGGCCCAGCTCATCCACGCCCACCCGACGCAGAGCGAGGCGCTCGGCGAGGCGCACCTGGCCCTGGCCGGCAAGCCCCTCCACTCCCACGACTGAGCCTTCGGTCGACAAGCGCGACGACACAGACTTCCGCAATTCGTTAGGAGCACCCGAAACCATGGCGGTTTCCGTAACCCTTCCGGCGCTCGGTGAGAGCGTCACCGAGGGCACTGTCACCCGCTGGCTGAAGGCCGAAGGCGAACGCGTCGAGGCCGACGAGCCGCTGCTCGAAGTCTCGACCGACAAGGTCGACACCGAGATCCCCTCGCCCGCCGCCGGCGTGCTGGCCTCCATCAAGGTCGCCGAGGACGAGACCGTCGAGGTCGGCGCCGAGCTGGCCGTGATCGACGACGGTACCGGTGCCCCGGCCGCCGCCCCGGCCCCGGCCGCCGCCGCGGCGCCCGCACCGGCTCCGGCCGCCCCCGTGGCCGCCCCCGCCGCCCCCGCCGCCCCCGTGGCCGCCCCGGCCCCGGCCCCGGCCGCCCCCGCGCCCGCCGCCGCTCCGGCAGGTGGCGCGCAGGGCACGGACGTGGTCCTGCCCGCGCTCGGTGAGTCCGTCACCGAGGGCACCGTCACCCGCTGGCTGAAGTCGGTCGGCGACAGCGTCGAGGCCGACGAGCCGCTGCTCGAAGTCTCGACCGACAAGGTCGACACCGAGATCCCCTCGCCCGTCGCGGGCGTGCTGCTGGAGATCGCGGTCGCCGAGGACGAGACCGCCGAGGTCGGCGCCAAGCTCGCCGTCGTCGGCGCCCCGGGTGCCGCCCCGGCCGCCGCGCCGGCTCCGGCCGCCCCGGCCCCGGCCCCCGCTGCCCCGGCACCGGCACCAGCCGCCCCCGTGGCCGCCCCGGCACCCGCCGCCCCCGTGGCCGCCCCGGCGCCGGTCCAGCCCGCCGCCCCGGCGCCCGCGCCGGCCCCGGTCACGCCCGCGCCGGCCCCGGCCGCCCCGGCTCCCGCCGCGACGGCCGGTGACGACGGCGCCTACGTGACCCCGCTGGTGCGCAAGCTCGCCGCCGAGAACGGCGTCGACCTGACCACCGTCAAGGGCACCGGCGTCGGCGGCCGGATCCGCAAGCAGGACGTCATCGCCGCCGCCGAGGCCGCGAAGGCGGCTGCCGCCGCTGCCCCGGCTCCGGCTCCGGCCGCCGCCCCGGCGGCCGGGAAGGCCGCGCCGAAGCTGGAGGTCTCCCCGCTCCGCGGCCAGACCGTCAAGATGCCCCGCATCCGCAAGGTCATCGGCGACAACATGGTCAAGGCGCTGCGCGAGCAGGCCCAGCTGTCGTCGGTCGTCGAGGTCGACGTCACCCGCCTGATGCGGCTGCGCGGCCAGGCGAAGGACTCCTTCGCGGCCCGTGAGGGCGTCAAGCTCTCCCCGATGCCGTTCTTCGTCAAGGCCGCCGCGCAGGCGCTGAAGGCCCACCCGGTCATCAACGCCAAGATCAACGAGGCCGAGGGGACCATCACCTACTTCGACACCGAGAACATCGGTATCGCGGTGGACTCCGAGAAGGGCCTGATGACCCCGGTCATCAAGAACGCCGGCGGCCTCAACATCGCGGGCATCTCCAAGGCCACGGCCGACCTGGCGGGCAAGGTCCGGGCCAACAAGATCACCCCGGACGAGCTGTCCGGCGCGACCTTCACCATCAGCAACACCGGCTCCCGCGGCGCGCTGTTCGACACGATCATCGTGCCGCCGGGCCAGGTCGCGATCCTCGGTATCGGCGCCACGGTCAAGCGTCCGGCCGTCATCGAGACGGAGGAGGGCACGGTCATCGGCGTCCGCGACATGACGTACCTGACCCTCTCCTACGACCACCGCCTGGTGGACGGCGCCGACGCGGCCCGTTACCTGACCGCGGTCAAGGCGATCCTGGAGGCGGGCGAGTTCGAGGTCGAGCTGGGCCTCTGACCCCACCCACTCCACGGTGCCCCCGTCCGACCCCGGGCGGGGGCACCGTGATGTCCACCCCCCTCCCCAACAGGCGCGCGGGGAACTGCGCGAGCAGCCACAACACATCCGCAGCCGACCAGCACACCGCCTCGCCCCACCCCACTCCCACCCCCGCAGCCGCCCCGCCCCACCCGCTCCCCGCGCCCCTCACACCCCCTGTAAGCCTCATCTCACCTGCACGAAAGCATCCCGACCCGCCCCACCCGCAGAGCGAACCGGCCTTATTGTCTAAACGTCAGTGCCTCGGGGCCGGTGGGCGGCCCCTCCCGAAGGAGTCGTCATGACTGCGCCCGTCGTCCACTCGCTGCGCGAGCAGATCCGCGAGCACATCGTGGAGGGAATCGTCAGCGGTCGCTGGAAGCCGGGCGAGCGGATCGTGGAGCGCCGGATCGCCACCGAGCTGGAGGTCAGCCAGACCCCGGTGCGGGAGGCCCTGCGGGAGCTGGAGTCGCTGCGGCTCATCGAGTCGGCGCCGAACAAGGGCGTACGCGTACGCAACCTGACGGCCGCCGACCTGGAGGAGAGCTACCCGGTGCGGGCGGGTCTGGAGGCCATCGCGGCGGAGCTGGCAGCGGAGCGGCTGGCCCAGGACTGCTCGGCGCTTGAGCCGCATGTCGCCGCCCTCTACGAGGCCGACCGGGACTCCGACGGCACGGCCCAGGTGCGGCACACCGTCGCCTTCCACCGCGAGCTGGTCCGCGCGGCGGGCAACTCGGTCCTGCTGCACACCTGGGAGGGGCTCGGCATCGAGGTGTTCACCGCGCTGTCGATCCGCTGGCTGGGCACGGTGCAGCAGTCCTACGCCGAGGAGCACGAGGACCTGGTGGCCGCGTTCAAGAGACGGGACCCGCGCATCGCCGAGTTGGTGAAGGCCCATGTCCTGGGATGCGCACCGCGGGCCTAGCCCATGATCGGCGCCCGGATCCACCTCGGTGTAGGTTGATCCAGACACCTCTCCACCTGCGGGAATGCGGGGCCGCACCCGTCACCCGGTGCCACCGCCAGGGGCACCCCGTGCCGAGTTTCTCGTAATCAAGAGGTTTTGCCCCTCAACCCTTTGATCGATCATCGATCACGGAGTTAGAGTCCTCACGGGCTTCCACCGGAGCCCACGCCCTGTCCTGCCAAAGACCAAGGGCACCCCGAACCCTTACCGATGAGGGAACCCCCTTCGACTGAGGAAGGCGGCGACATGACCGACCCCAACGCCATCCAGCCGAGCGCGCTCGACCAGCTCCCGGACCGCGACCCCGAGGAGACCGCCGAATGGCGGGCCTCACTCGACGCCGTCGCCCGTGAGGCCGGGCCGCACCGCGCCGCGTACCTGATGCGCCGCACGCTGGAACAAGCCGAGGCGGACGGCATCGCGCTGCCGAAGCTCCTCGAAACCGACTACGTCAACTCCATCCCCACCGCCGCCGAGCCGGCCGTGCCCGGCGACGAGGCGATGGAGGCCCGGATCGCCGGGTGGAACCGCTGGAACGCGGCCGCGATGGTGACCCGCGGCAGCAAGTACGGCGTCGGCGGCCACATCGCCACCTTCGCCTCCGCCGCCTGGCTGTACGAGACGGGCTTCAACCACTTCTTCAAGGGCAAGGAGTCCGCCGAGGCGCCCGGCTCCGGCGACCAGATCTACGTCCAGGGCCACGCCTCCCCCGGCATCTACGCCCGCGCCTTCCTGGACGGCCGTCTCGACCGGACCCAGCTCGACAACTTCCGCCAGGAGGCCGGCGGCAACGGCCTGCCGTCCTACCCGCACCCGCGCCGCCTGCCCTGGCTGTGGGAGTTCCCGACGGTGTCGATGGGCCTCGGCCCGCTGTCGGCGATCTACCAGGCACGCTTCAACCGCTACCTGACCAACCGCGGCATCAAGGACCTCTCCGCCTCGCACGTGTGGGCGTTCCTCGGCGACGGCGAGATGGACGAGCCCGAGGCGACGGCCGCCCTCGCGCTCGCCGCGCGTGAGGAGCTGGACAACCTCACCTTCGTCATCAACTGCAACCTCCAGCGCCTCGACGGCCCGGTCCGCGCCAACTTCAAGATCGTGCAGGAGCTGGAGGCCCAGTTCCGCGGCGCCGGCTGGAACGTCGTCAAGTCCCTGTGGGGCTCCGCCTGGGACGAGCTGTTCGCGCTCGACACCACGGGCGCGCTGGTACGCCGGCTGCGCGAGGTGCCGGACGCCCAGGTGCAGACGTACCAGACCCGGGACGCGGCCTACATCCGCGAGGACTTCTTCGGCAAGGACCCGGCCCTCGTCGAGCTGGCGAAGCTGCTGAGCGACGACAAGATCCTGGAGTGCTTCCACCTGTCGCGCGGCGGCCACGAGCCCCGCAAGGTCTACGCGGCCTACCGGGCGGCCCTGGCGCACAAGGGCGGCCCGACCGTCATCCTGGCGCAGACCGTCAAGGGCTTCACTCTCGGCGAGGGCTTCGCGTCGAAGAACGCCAACCACCAGATGAAGAAGCTGACGGTGGACGAGTTCAAGACGATGCGCGACCTGCTGGGGCTGCCGATCCCGGACGGCGACTTCACCGACGGCCAGGTGCCCTACGGCCACCCGGGCGCCGACTCCGCCGAGGTGCGCTACCTCCAGGAGCGCCGCGCGGCCCTCGGCGGCCCCGCCCCGGCCCGCCGTGTGCACCCGCTGCCCGCGCTGCCCGCGCCCGCCGACAAGGCGTTCGCCGCGTTCGACAAGGGCTCCGGCTCGCAGAACCTGGCGACCACGATGGCCTTCGTCCGTCTGGTCAAGGACCTGGTGCGGGACAAGGAGACCGGCAAGCGCTGGGTGCCGATCGTCCCGGACGAGGCGCGCACCTTCGGCATGGAGTCGCTGTTCCCGTCGCTCGGCATCTACTCGCCCAAGGGCCAGACGTACGAGCCGGTCGACCGCGACCAGCTGATGTTCTACAAGGAGGCCAAGAACGGCCAGATCCTCAACGAGGGGATCACCGAGGCCGGTTCGATGGCCGACTTCATCGCCGCTTCGACGTCGTACGCGACGCACGGCGAGGCGATGATCCCCTTCTACATCTTCTACTCGATGTTCGGCTGGCAGCGCACCGGCGACCAGATGTGGCAGCTCGGCGACCAGCTCGGCCGCGGCTTCCTGGTCGGCGCCACGGCCGGCCGCACGACGCTCACCGGTGAGGGCCTGCAGCACGCCGACGGCCACTCCCCCGTGATCGCCGCGACCAACCCGGCGGCGCTGACGTACGACCCGGCGTTCGCGTACGAGATCGCGACGATCGTCAAGGACGGCCTGCGCCGGATGTACGGCGAGGCCGCGCCGGGCGAGGACCAGAACGTCTTCTACTACCTGACCGTCTACAACGAGCCCCTGCCGCAGCCGGCCAAGCCGTCCGCCGCCGGTATCGACGAGGCCATCGTCAAGGGCCTGTACCGCTTCAACACGGCGGAGTCGGCGGGGCTCGCCCCCGCATCCCCCAAGCTCTCGGCTTCGCTCGACCAGGGTGGTACCCCCATCGCCCCGCGCATCCAACTGCTGGGTTCCGGTACGGCGATCCACTGGGCCCTGACGGCGCAGAAGCTGCTCGCCGAGGAGTGGGGCGTGGCGGCCGACGTCTGGTCCGCGACGTCCTGGACGGAGCTGCGGCGCGACGCCATGGAGGCCGACGCGGCGCTGCTGTGCGGCGAGGACCGGGTGCCGTACGTCCGTCAGGCGCTCCAGGGTGCCGAGGGCCCGGTGCTCGCGGTCTCCGACTACATGCGCCAGGTGCCGGACCAGATCGCGCAGTGGGTCGAGCAGGACTACTCCTCGCTGGGCGCCGACGGCTTCGGCCTGTCGGACACCCGCCCGGCCGCCCGCCGGCACTTCGGCGTCGACGCCGAGTCGATCGTCGTCGCGGCGCTGGCCCAGCTCGCCCGGCGCGGCGAGGTGAAGGCGACGTCGGTGAAGGAGGCCCGGGAGCGTTACGGGCTGTAGGACGTCCGTGGGTGTGCGGGGCGGGGCCCGGTAGTGAACCGGCGCCGCCCCGCACACCCCGTTCGGGCGTCGCGGCCCCGCACCCCGCGCCCCGCCCCCATACCCCCGTGACGACCCCACCGCACCGGGGGCCGTCGCGGGGCCGCCGCACCGGATGGGCCGGTGGACGACCGTTGTCAGAGGCCGGCGGCATCATGAAGGGATGCGTGCCGCCCGACTGATCAAGATGGTGCTTCTGCTCCAGTCCCGTCACTCCATGACCGCCGCCGAGCTGGCGCAGGAGCTGGAGGTGTCGGAGCGGACCATCACCCGCGACGCGCAGGCCCTCTCGGAGGCGGGCGTCCCGGTGTACGCGGACCGGGGGCGGGCCGGGGGGTACCGGCTGATCGGCGGGTACCGGACGCGGTTGACGGGGCTGGCGCGCGGCGAGGCCGAGGCGCTGTTCCTGAGCGGGGTGCCGGGGGCGCTGCGGGACATGGGGCTCGCGGACACGGCCTCGGCGGCCCGGCTGAAGGTGTCCGCCGCGTTGCTGCCCGGCCTGCGGGACGCCCCGCGGACCGCCGCGCAGCGGTTCCATCTGGACGCGCCGGGCTGGTTCCGCGAGCCGGAGACGCCGGCGCTGCTGCCCGTGGTCGCGGAGGCGGTCTGGGACGACCGCTGTCTCACGGCCGGCTACCGCCGCGGCGAGACCGAGGTGGAACGCGCCCTGGAGCCGTACGGACTGGTCCTGAAGGCCGGCGCCTGGTACCTGTGCGCGCGGGTCCCGGACGCCGGGGTGTTCCGGACCTACCGGGTGGACCGGTTCACGGCCGCCCGCGGCGACGGCCCCCGCTTCTTCCGCGACGAGGACTTCGACCTGCCCGGTTACTGGGCGGCACAGGCCGAGCGGTTCGCCCGGTCGATCCTGCGCGCCGAGGTCGTCGTACGGCTGTCCGCGGAGGGCGTGCGGCGGCTCGGGTACGTGGTCGATCCGCTCGCCGCGCGCGAGGCGCTGCGCACGGCGGGCGAGGCGGCCGCCGCGGACCCGGACGGCTGGGTGACCGCGACGCTGCCGGTCGAGTCCGAGGAGGTCGCGTACACGCAGCTCACCGCGCTCGGCCCGGAGGCGGAGGTGCTGGCGCCGGACACCCTGCGCAAACGGTTCGCGCAGGACGCCGCCCGGCTCGGCCGGCTGTACAGCGGTTGACGGCCCGCACTCCGCGTGCGTGGCGCCCGGACAGGCCCGATGCTTGACCCGTGATGGACGAGACGGAGTTCTGGGACCTGGTGGACGCCGCCCGTGAGGCCGCCGAGGGCGACCCGGAGGAGCAGGCGGACCTGCTCGTGGAGCGGCTCGCCCAGCTCGACCCGGACGCGGTGCTGGACTTCGCCCGTCACTTCGAGGCCCGCTACAACCGTGGCTACCGCTGGGACCTGTGGGGCGCCGCCTGGGTGCTGCTGGACGGGGCCAGCGACGACGCCTTCGACTTCTTCCGGTGCTGGCTGATCGGGCAGGGCCGGGACGTCTTCGAGGGCGCCCTGCACGACCCGGACTCGCTGGCCGACCTGCTGGACGACTTCGACGAGGAGATCGACGGCGACGGCGAGGAGCTGGGCTACGCGGCGGACGAGGCGTACGAGCAGCTCACCGGCACCGTCGCCCCGGACCTCGGGCTGGCCCCCGCGCCCGCCGAACCGGAGGGCGAGCCGGTCGACTTCGAGAGCGAGCGGGCCCTCGCGGAACGCTATCCGAAGCTGTGGGAGCGGTTCCGGGGGTGAGGCCGCGGGGACGGCGCGCTGCCGGGGTGCTGCGGGGACGCCAGGGCGTCAGGCGGTGCCGCGCCCGCGGCCGGCGTCCGTGGGCGGGCGGCCGTGGAGCTGCCGGGCCCGTACCGCGGCTGCTGCGGGGCCGCGATGAGCGGGTGTCACCGCCGCCCCTGGAGACGCGCCGCGGTTTTCCTGATCTCGGGGAGCTGCGCCGTCAGGGCCGCGCCGGGGCAGCTGGTGCGGTAGCCGGCGTCGTGGCCGGAGACGGCGGGCAGGGTGGCCCTGGCACCGAGCGGGTAGCGGCTGAGGGCGCTGCTGGAGACGAGGTGGGCGGCGGAGCGCGGGTCCACACCGGACAGGCCCAGCTTCCAGGCGATCAGGCCGGCGATCGCGTCGGTCATCGCGCGGGGCACGGTGATGCCCCGGGTGAAGGTGCCGATGGCCGCGATGCCGGCGGTGCGGTGGTTGAAGCCCTGGGAGTGGGCGCCGATGACGGCGCGTTCGACGCCGCCCGCGCGGCCCTCGTAGATGGTGCCGCAGCGGTCGACGAGGAAGTTGTAGCCGATGTCGTCCCATTTGCGGGCAGTGGTCTGACCCGCGTACACGCGGCGGATGACCTCCGGCGTGTCGGCGCAGCGGTAGGTGTTGGGCGAGTCAGTGTGGTGGACGAACACCGCGACCACCGCGTCGTCGTAGCGCGGGGGCGGCTGCGTCCTGCGCACGGTGGCGTTCAGCCAGGTGGAGCGCGGCAGGATGTGCGGCTCGGACGCCCGGTACAGCGGCGCGCTGCGCGGCGCCGGCGGCTGGGCGTGCCGGGGCGGGACCGGGGGGCGGTGTACGCCGCGGAGCCACAGCAGCAGCGCTCCGGTGGCGGCGGCGCCCGACAGACAGCCGATGAGCAGCAGAGCCGGTCCGAGCAGGCGGCGCCTGCCCCGTGGCCGTCTCTGCCGTTGTCTTCGCGATCTTCTGAAGGCCCACATGGGTCCCACTCTGGGTGTCCCCCGGCACGCCCGCGATGTGTGGTGTGCCACCCGGTGGAACCATCATCCCGGTCCGGGGCGTTTTTGCGGACAACGCGCGCGTGGCGAGGTCCGGACCGGGACGTCCCGCACACGGTTGATCACCGGGACCGTCCCGCCCGTAATCAGGGGTCCGAGAGAAAGGCGGCTCCGTGGACCTGCTCGATGTGCTGCTCGTACTGGTGATCCTCGCGTACGCCGGATCCGGCTACCGGCGCGGTCTGGTCGCCGGATGCGTCTCGCTGGCCGGTTTCGTGGGCGGTGCGATCGTCGGCGTGTGGATCCTGCCGTGGGTGATGAACCTGGTCACCCGCGGGACGACCGCGGCCACGGTGACCGCCGTACTGACGGTGCTGATCCCGGCGGCGGTGGGACACGAACTGGCCGGGCGGCTGGCGTTGCGGCTGCGCCGGGAACTGGACCAGGGGCCGCTGCGGTTGGCCGACGGGCTGGGCGGGGCGGCGGCGAACTCGGTCGCCGTGCTGATCGTGGCCTGGGTCGCGGCGAGCGTGCTGGGCGCCTCGTCGTCGCCGGTGGTGACGTCCGCGATCCGGAACTCGGCACTGCTGGGCGCGGTGCAGAACGCGATGCCGGACACCACGCCCGCCTGGTTCTCGCGTGCCACGTCCGCGCTCACGGAGGCGGGCTTCCCGCAGGTGTTCAACCCGTTCGAGAACGACTCGACGGCCAATGTCGCCCGTCCGTCCGGCGACAACGTGACGGCCGCCGCCACGAACGCCGCGCGGCTGAGCACGGTGAAGATCGAGGGCTCCGCGGGCACCGAGGGCCGCGAGGGCAGCGGGTTCGTGTTCGCGCCGCAGCACGTGATGACGAACGCGCACGTGGTGGCGGGCATCGACGGCCCCAGCGTGCGGATCGGCGGCGTCGGGGCGGTGTACGCGTCCCGGGTGGTCCTGTTCGACCCGCAGCGGGACGTGGCGGTGCTGTACGTGCCGGGGCTGCACGCGCCCGCGCTGCGCTTCGACGACAGCGCGGCGCGCGGGGACTCGGCGGTGGTCGCGGGCTATCCGCAGGACGGCGGTCTGAACCTCCAGGCGGCCACGGTGGCGAACCGGGTGGAGGCGACGGGCCAGAACATCTACAACGACGCCACGGTCACCCGCGAGATCTACTCGATCCGCTCGACGGTGCGTCCCGGTAACTCCGGCGGCCCGCTGCTGACCACCGGCGGCCGGGTGTTCGGTGTGGTGTTCGCCCGCTCGACCTCCGACAACGAGACGGGCTACGTCCTGACGGCGGACGAGGTGGCGGGCGACGCCGCGCGCGCCGCCGGCGCGACGACGGCGGTGGACACGGGGAGCCTGGTCACCTCGTGAGGCTCACAGGGAGCGCCCCATGAGCACGTCGTCGACGTACTCCCCGTCGAGGAAGAACTCCCCGGGCAGCACCCCTTCGACCGCGAACCCCTCGGACTCGTACAGGGTCCGGGCCGGGGTGTTGTGCCCGAGGACGCGCAGGGTGAGGCGCCGGGCACCACGCCGCCGCGCCTCGTCCTGCACCGCCCGCACCAGCGCCCGCCCGGCCCCGGTGCCGCGTGCCGATGCGGCCACGGCGAGCCCCTGGATCTGGCGGACGTGCGCGTTGCAGGCCAGTTCGGTGGGCAGGGCGAGCCTGACGTAGCCGACGACGACGCCGTCGAGTTCCGCGACGAGATGGTCCCCGGGACCGCAGCGTTCGGAGAAGAAGGGCCGGTAGGGCGGCTGCGGCCGGGGCTGCACGGCATGCAGCGGCGACCAGGTCTCCCGGTCGAGCAGGCTCAGCGCCGCCTCGTCGGCGGGCTTGGCGAGACGTATGTACGGGTCGGGCATGACGGCAACTTTAGGACGGACGCGGGGAGCTTGGCGGGACAGGGGGGCGGGAGCGCGGCGGGTGCGGGAAGTGGGCAGCTCGGCAGGGCATGGGGGGTGGGCTGGGGAGCCGGTGCAGGAGAGCCCGGGGAGTCGGTCCGGGAGCCCGTGCGGGAGGGGCCGGGGAGTCGTCCGGAGATCTGCCCGCCCCGCCGGGCAGGATGAGGCCATGGAACGTTCGCGAATCGCGGTGGCCGGCGCGTCCGGTCTCATCGGCAGCGCTCTGGTGCGGTCCCTGGCCGCGGACGGACACGAGGTGGTGCGGCTGGTCCGCCGGGCGCCCGAGGGCCCGGGAGAGGTCCGCTGGAACCCGGAGCGGCAGCACGTGGACGCGGCCGGGCTGGCCGGATGTGCCGCCGTGGTCAATCTGGCGGGCGCCGGGATCGGCGACCGCCGCTGGACGGACGCCTACAAGCGGACGATCCGGGACAGCAGGGTGCTGGGCACGGCGGCGCTCGCGGAGGCCGTCGCGGCGCTGGAGGAGCCGCCGCGGGTGTTCGTGAACGGCAGCGCGATCGGATACTACGGCGACACCGGGGACCGGGCGGTGGACGAGGCGGCGCCGCCGGGGGACGGTTTCCTGCCGTCCCTGTGCGTGGAGTGGGAGGAGGCGGCGGCGCCCGCCCAGGAGGCCGGAATCCGCACCGTGTACGGCCGCACCGGGCTGGTGGTGGCCCGCGGGGGCGGTGCCTTCGGGCGGCTGTTCCCGCTGTTCCGGGCCGGGCTCGGCGGACGGCTCGGGGACGGGCGGCAGTACTGGTCGTTCATCGCCCTGCACGACGTGGTCGCCGCGCTGCGGCATCTCGTCGACACCCCGGAGTTGTCGGGCCCGGTCAATCTGACCGCTCCGGAACCGGTGACGAACCGTGAGATCACCGCGGCGCTGGGCCGGGTGCTGCACCGCCCGACCCTGTTCACGGTGCCGGAGCCCGTGCTGCGGACGGCGCTGGGCGAACTGGCCGGGGATGTGCTCGGCAGTCAACGGGTGGTGCCCAAGCGGCTGCTGGAGTCGGGTTTCACGTTTGCGTTCCCCGGGGCCGAGGACGCGATCCGTGCTGCGTGACGGACGCGTGTGACCGTATGCGACCGTCGTGCGACCGTGCCCTGTTGATGCGCGACTGTCCTTGACCGATCACCGCCCTACCCTCGACCCGAACTCGGGTATCCCTGCAGCCTGTCGGGGCATCGGGCCCCACCGGCCGCGCAATGTCGAGGAGGGGCCTCGTGCTTGAGCCCGTGAACCAGGCGGACGTCGTCGTCGTGGGAGCCGGGATCGCCGGACTGTCGGCGGCCCATCGCCTCACCAGTGCAGGTGTGACGACCGCGGTCCTGGAGGCCGCCCCTTGCGTCGGCGGCCGCATGTCGACGGAGAAGGTCGACGGCTTCCGGCTCGACCGGATCGGACAGCTCCTGTTCACCTCGTATCCGGAACTGCGGCTGACTCCGGGGCTCGACGCCCTCGTCCTGCGCACCTTCGCGCCGGGCGTGGTGCTGCACCACGACGGGCGTCGGCACCGTGTGGGCGCACCGGCGGGCGCGGGGAGCGCAAGGGGCGCACTCAATGCGGTGCGCGCCCTGGCGGCCGCCCCCAGGAGTACGGGCGTGCCCAGGACCGCGGGCATGCCGGCCACCCGGCCCGGGGCCCGCGTCCTCGACGTCGGCGCCCCGCTCCGGCTGCGCGCCCTGCTCGGCCGGCTGGCCACGACCCCCGTGGAGCGCCTGCTGGCCCGCCCCGAACTCCCCGCCGACCAGGCCCTCATAGCCCGCGGGACCCCAGCGCGTACGGTCGACGGCTTCCTGCGGCCGCTGCTGGCCGCCCTGCTGTGCGACCCGGAGCTGACCACGTCCAGCCGGTGCGCCGACCTCGCGCTGCGCTCGTTCGCGGGTGGCCGGATGTGCGTGCCGGAGGGCGGGGCCGAGGCACTGCCGGACCTGCTGGCCGGAGCGCTGCCACCGGGCACGGTGCACACCGGCGTGCGGGTCACGTCCGTCTCGACGACCTCGGTGACCACCGCGGAGCACGGCGAGATCCGCTGCCGGGCCGTGCTGCTGGCCACCGACGCGCGCGCCGCCGCCGAGTTGCTGCCCGGCCTGCGGGTGCCGGACTTCCACCCGGTGACCGTCGTGCACCACACCACGGACGAGCCTCCGACGACCGGGGCCGCGCTGCTGCTGGACGCCGACCGCGGCGGCCCGGTCGCGCACACCGCGGTGGTCAGCCACGTCGACCCGAGCCGCGCGCCCGCGGGCCGCGCGCTGATCTCCTCGACCGTCCTGGGCACTCCCCCGGAGGGCGTCGACACCGCCGTACGCATGCACCTGGCCCGGCTCTACGGCACCTCGACCCACCGTTGGGAGACCCTTGCCGTGCACCACACCCCCGAGGCGGTGCCCGCGATGCGCCCACCGCACGACCTGCGCCGCCCGGTCCGGCTGCTCGCGGGCCTGTACGTGTGCGGCGACCACCGCGACACCAGCACCGTGCAGGGCGCCCTGCACTCGGCCCACCGGGCCACAGCAGCGATCCTGTCAGACCTGGGCACAGGCTCGATGAACCGAGCAGAACCCCTGCCGACCCTGCGAAAAGCAGCCTGACCACAGGGGCGCGAGGAACTGCGCAACCACCCCCCAACCACCCGCACCCAACCCACCACCGATCCCCCCACCCCCGAACCCACCGAACCCACCGAACCCACCGCCGCCGCCAGGCCAGACCACAGACCGGGCACCCGGCCGGACGCCGGTCCCGGCCGCAGGCCAAGACGGAGGCCAGCCCCGGGCCGCAGGCCAAGGCGGTGGGCAGGTCCGGGGCGGGGCCAGGAGCCCACTCCGGCCCCGCCCCACCGCCCCACCGCTCAGCCAAGCGCAGCGACGTGGTCGCGATACCCCCGAACCGGCGCAGCATCCTTGTACGGCTCCAGCCGCCGCTCGAAGTCCCTGACGTACTCCAGTGCCCGCACCGACCGCATCTCCGTCGCCTGCCCCGCGGCCTCCGCGCCCAGTGCGCACGCCTGGTCGAGTTCGCCGAGGCCGAGGCGGGCGGTGGCGAGGACGACCCGGCAGAACAGCCGGCTGCGGGCGTACACCGGCGCACGCAGTTGCAGGGAGCGCTCGGCGTGCTGGGCGGCGGCCCGGTACTGCTGCAGATCCCGGTGGCAGTGCCCGAACTCGTCGGCGAGCTGCGCCTCGTCGAAGAAGCGCGCCCAGTGCGGCACGTCGTCACCGGGCCGGGACACCTCCAAGGCGCGCTCGGCCCGTACCAGTGCGCCGGTGCACGCCCGCACCTCGCCCAGCAGTCCGTGCGCACGCGCCTCGACGGAGTGCAGCAGCGCCTGCACGACGGGCGGGGCGCCGGTCCCGACCCCCTGCTGCGCCACCCGCGCCAGTTGGACCGCCTCCCGCCCGTGCCCGAGGTAGACGGCCTGCCGGCTCATGGTGACCAGGACGTAGGAGCCGTAGGCACGGTCCCCGGCCGCCTGGGCGAGCCGCAGCGCCTGCACGAAGTAGCGCTGGGCGAGTCCGTGTGCGGCGATGTCGTACGACGTCCAGCCGACCAGCCGGGTGAGGTCGGCGGCCGCGGCGAACAGCCGGCGGCCGGTCTGCTCGCCGTACACGCCGCGCAGCATCGGCTCGCACTCGTGCTCCAGGTAGCGCACGAGCGCCTGCCGGGCGTGGCCGCCGCCGTACTGGTCGTCGAGGACGCGGAACAGTTCACCGACCGACCGCAGGGCGGCGATGTCACCGCCGGTGACCTTGTGGGCGGGTCCGCGGTCGGCCTGGCCGCGCAGCCGCGGCGGCAGGGGCAGCGCCCGCTCGGCGGCTCCGGGACGGCCCTGCGCGGGCACCCGGGCGGCGGGCTCGCCGCGGGCCACCTTGTCGTCGGCCCGGCCGATCAGCCAGTCCCGGCTGGGCACCACGAGGCCCGCCGCAGTGAACGCGATCTTGCGCAGCTCGGCATGGCTGCCGGAGTCCTTGCGCCACAGCCCGCTCACGATGTCGACGGCCTCTTCGGGGCCGGCCGCGAACTCCAGCCCGGCGTACACCGGCGCACAGGCGTCGAGGCCGAGATCCTGGGCGGTGAGCCGGCGCCCGAGCCGGCGGGTGAAGACCTCGGCGATCAGCGCGGGCGTGGTGCCGCGCGGCTGCTGGCCCCGGAGCCATCTGGTCACCGACGTCTTGTCGTATCTGAGGTCCAGTCCGTGTTCCAGACCGAGCTGGTCCACACGGCGGGCCAGACCCGCGTTGGAGAACCCCGCTTCCGCGATGAGCGCGGCGAGCTGGCGGTTGGGAGTGCGCTGCGCGGGTCGTTCCGTCATGTGCGGTACGGTCTCCTGCCTCCCGGGCCGACTTGCCCGGATTGCCTGTGAGCAGCCCTTATGGCCTCATGGACGGCGCGAATGTAGCGGAGAGTGAGCAGGCGGTCGCACATATCGACACTCATTCATCCGATCGTGTGAGGATTGACCCCAGGGCTGACGCGTGACGGCCGGACGTACAGTGACTTGGGCGCGTTACGCACCTGACACAGCCAATGCCCTAGGGAGGCGCTTGCCGTGAGTGAGTTGCGGTTCGTCCGCATGGGATTCGGCGCGGACGCGGTCGAGTACCAGGAGGCGTGGGACGAGCAGCGCCGGGTGCACGCGGCGCGGTTCGCCGACGAGGCCCCGGACACCGTCCTGCTCCTTGAGCACCCGCCCGTCTACACGGCCGGCCGCCGCACCGAGGACAGCGAACGCCCGCTCGACGGCACCCCGGTCATCGACGTGGACCGCGGCGGCAAGATCACCTGGCACGGTCCGGGCCAGCTCGTCGGCTACCCGATCCAGAAGCTCCCGCGCCCCGTGGACGTCGTCGCGCACGTGCGCCGGCTGGAGGAGGCGCTGATCCGCACCTGCGCGGAGTACGGCGTGGAGACCAGCCGGGTCGAGGGCCGCAGCGGGGTGTGGGTGCTCGGCGACCCGGTCGAGCGGCGCCCGGCGATCGGCGGCCTCACCCTCGACCTCGACCCGCGCCTGACCGACGAGGAGTTCGACCCGCGCCTCAACGGCCCGGAGTACGCCCCGTCCAACGCCGGGCAGCGCCGCGAGGACCGCAAGCTCGCCCAGATCGGGATCCGGGTCGCCAAGGGCGTCACGATGCACGGCTTCTCCTTCAACGTGAACCCCGACACCACCTGGTTCGACCGGATCATCCCGTGCGGCATCCGGGACGCGGGCGTCACCTCCCTCGCCGCCGAGCTGGGCCGCGACCTCACCATCGCGGAGGTGCTGCCCACGGTGGAACGGCACCTGCGGGAGATCCTGGAGAGCGCGGAGCTGAAGCCGCGGGAGATCGAGCGGAGTCCGGCCGAGCAGCCGGCGGCGTGACGCGGCGGCATAAAACCCCCCGCCCGACGCTTGACGAACCACGCGGTTCCGGCCGGAGCAGGACCCGGCGAACGGCAGCCGCAGCCGGGTGAGCACCACCGCCGGGCATTCAAATCAACGGGCGTACCCTGAAAGTCGCCGAAGAATCAATCGCTAGGAGCCGGTCGTGTCCGCAGTCGCACCAGACGGACGCAAGATGCTGCGCCTGGAGGTCCGCAACAGCCAGACCCCCATCGAGCGCAAGCCCGAGTGGATCAAGACCCGGGCGAAAATGGGCCCCGAGTACACGAAGATGCAGAACCTGGTCAAGAGCGAGGGTCTGCACACGGTCTGCCAGGAAGCCGGCTGCCCGAACATCTACGAGTGCTGGGAGGACCGCGAGGCGACCTTCCTCATCGGCGGCGACCAGTGCACGCGGCGCTGCGACTTCTGCCAGATCGACACCGGCAGACCCGAGGCGCTGGACCGCGACGAGCCGCGCCGGGTGGGCGAGTCCGTGGTCACGATGGACCTGAACTACGCCACCATCACCGGTGTGGCCCGCGACGACCTCGAAGACGGCGGCGCCTGGCTGTACGCGGAGACCGTGCGCGAGATCCACCGGCAGACCGCCGACCGCGAGGGCGGCCGGACCAAGGTGGAGCTGCTGGCCCCCGACTTCAACGCGGTCCCCGAGCAGCTGGCGGAGGTCTTCTCGGCCCGGCCCGAGGTCTTCGCGCACAACGTCGAGACGGTGCCGCGGATCTTCAAGCGGATCCGTCCCGGCTTCCGCTACGAGCGCTCCCTGAAGGTCATCACCGAGGCCCGCGACTACGGCCTGGTCACCAAGTCCAACCTGATCCTCGGCATGGGCGAGACCCGCGAGGAGGTCGGCGAGGCGCTGCGGCAGCTGCACGACGCGGGCTGCGAGCTGATCACCATCACCCAGTACCTGCGCCCGTCCGTGCGCCACCACCCCGTGGAACGCTGGGTCAAGCCGCAGGAGTTCGTCGAGCTGAAGGAGGAAGCCGAGCAGATCGGCTTCTCGGGCGTGATGTCGGGACCGCTGGTACGGTCCTCCTACCGTGCCGGGCGGCTGTACCGGATGGCCGTCGAGAAGCGCGGCGCGTTCATCGCCGCCCAGGCGGTCTGACCGGCCGTCACTTCGCTTGCGCGGTAAGGGCCGTGGACTCGTATGAGTTCGCACACACCTCGTTACCCGCCAGTAGAGTCAGGGTGAACCGCGGTCCCGGCCGTCCTCCCAGATGAGAGGCGCTCGCCGGGGCCGCGTCACCGTTTCGGCCCCCTGTTTCCCGTCGTCATCGGTGTTTGACCGGCTGGTCACGCCCTGGTAACACCGAACCGTGACACTGGATTCACGCCACGCGCACCCGTTCCCGGAGCCGTTTCGAGGGGGGACCTCCACCATGCAGGCCGCGCCCGTCCGCGCCACCGCCGTTCCGAGCTTCACCGGCGCGCTCCGCGCCGTCGAGTCTCTGCTCATGAGCGCCGGTCAGCGCACCGCCCGCCGCAACGCCTGGACCTCGGTCCTGGAGGACCGCCGCCGCGCCCAGGACCGGGTCGAGGCGGAGCGTGTCCTGGAGCGTGCCGCCACCCGCTCCTGACGCCCGCCGGCCCGGATCCGGCCGCCAAGGACACTGCCGTCGAAGGCGCTTCCCGGGCCACGTAGACTTCGTGGCATGGCGAGGAAGGAATCCGCAGCGGACGCTGCGAACCCCGGGCGACTGAAACAGATCGCCCTGACGTACAAGATGACCCGCAAGGTCGACAAGACGATCGGTCTTGTACTCGCGGCTGTCGGCATCGTCACCTTCGGTGTCCTCCTCGCGATCGGCTTTCTGATCGGTCACCCGGTCTATCTCGGCATCCTGGGCCTGCTGCTCGGCTTCCTCGCGGCGGCGATCGTCTTCGGCCGCCGCGCCGAGCGGGCCGCCTTCGGGCAGATGGAGGGCCAGCCGGGCGCCGCCGCGGCCGTGCTCGACAACATCGGCCGGGGCTGGACGACGACCCCCGCGGTGGCGATGAACCGCAGCCAGGACGTGGTGCACCGGGCGGTCGGCAAGGCCGGCATCGTGCTGGTCGCCGAGGGCAACCCGAACCGCGTCAAGACCCTGCTGGCCGCCGAGAAGAAGAAGATGAACCGCGTCGTGGCGGACGTGCCCGTGCACGACGTGATGGTCGGCACCGGCGACAACCAGATCGCGCTGAAGAAGCTGCGTACGACCATGCTGAAGTTCCCGCGCGTCCTGACCGGCCCGCAGGTGACGGCCACCAACGACCGGCTGCGCGCCATGGGCGACCTGATGAGCAACATGCCGCTGCCGAAGGGCCCGATGCCCAAGGGCATGCGGATGCCGAAGGGCGGCCAGAAGCCCCGCTGACCCCTTCACCTGGTTCCCGTACGACGACGTCGGCCGCTGGACGGCGACGGCAAGCGAAGGGGGCGGCCGGATCACTCCGGCCGCCCCCTTCGTCGTACGCGTCGTCGTACGCGACTTCGTCCTACGCGGCGGTCAGCTGCGGACTTCCACCGTGCGGGCCAGGCGGTCGTGCAGGCCGCGGCCGTCGCGGTCCCAGATCAGCGCCGGGAGGGCGAGGAACAGCAGGACCGTGCGGAGCAGGACGCGCAGCGGGTTGACCCGGCCGGTGTCGAGGGCGACCACACGGAGGCCGAAGATCCGCTTGCCCGGCGTGAAGCCGAGCGTACCGACGGTGAGCAGGATCAGGACGAAGAGGATGAGCGGGGCCCAGACCTGGGCCGCCCGGTTGTAGCTGTCCGTGATCAGGCCGTATGCGATCAGCAGGCACAGCCCCCAGTCCACGGCCAGCGCGCCCAGCCGACGGCCCGGGCGGGCGATCGAGCCCGGCCCCTCCTGCGGCAGACCGAGCCGTTCACCCCGGTATCCGAGGTCGGCACCCGCCTCTTCCAGGGCCGCGCGGGGCCCGGAGAGCCACGATCCCAATGCTTGCCTGTTGTCCACCCGCCCACGGTACTGCGCCCGCATTCGAGCGGGAGACGGCGGGGTCCGCCGGGGCTACGGTGGGACCTGGGCCGGTTAACTTCAGCGAAACAAATGGGTCACGCCCGAGAAATCACCCGTCCCTAGGGTCGTCGCAACGTGTGCCACCGCACTGGCCGCACGAACGATCTACCGCCCCGGCGACAGGACGGTCGGGAGTAGGAGGAGCTGGATGTTCCAGAACGCCGACGAGGCCAAGAAGTACATCGCGGACGAGGACGTCAAGTTCATCGACGTCCGTTTCTGCGACCTGCCGGGCATGATGCAGCACTTCACAGTGCCCGTCGATGCGTTCGACCCGGACGAGGAGCTGGCCTTCGACGGATCGTCGATCCGTGGTTTCCAGGCCATTCACGAGTCCGACATGGCGCTGCGCGCGGACCTGTCGACCTCCCGGATCGACCCCTTCCGCCGCGACAAGACCCTCAACATCAACTTCTTCATCCACGACCCGATCACGGGCGAGCAGTACTCCCGCGACCCGCGCAACGTGGCGAAGAAGGCGGAGACCTACCTCGCCTCCACCGGGATCGCGGACACCGCGTACTTCGGCCCCGAGGCCGAGTTCTACGTCTTCGACTCGGCCCGCTTCGAGACCCGGGCCAACGGCGCCTTCTACGAGATCGACTCCGAGGCCGGCGCCTGGAACTCCGGCGCGCTGGAGGACAACCGCGGTTACAAGGTCCGTTACAAGGGCGGCTACTTCCCGGTCCCGCCGGTCGACCACTTCGCCGACCTGCGCGCCGAGATCAGCCTTGAGCTGGACAAGGCCGGCCTGAAGGTCGAGCGCCAGCACCACGAGGTGGGCACCGCCGGCCAGGCGGAGATCAACTACAAGTTCAACACGCTGCTGGCCGCCGCCGACGACCTCCAGCTGTTCAAGTACATCGTGAAGAACGTCGCCTGGCGCAACGGCAAGACCGCGACCTTCATGCCGAAGCCGATCTTCGGCGACAACGGCTCGGGCATGCACGTCCACCAGTCGCTGTGGACGGGCGGCGAGCCGCTGTTCTACGACGAGCAGGGCTACGCGGGCCTGTCGGACACCGCCCGCTACTACATCGGCGGCATCCTCAAGCACGCCCCGTCGCTGCTGGCCTTCACCAACCCGACGGTGAACTCGTACCACCGCCTGGTGCCCGGTTTCGAGGCCCCGGTGAACCTGGTCTACTCGCAGCGCAACCGCTCCGCGGCCATGCGTATCCCGATCACGGGTTCCAACCCGAAGGCCAAGCGCGTCGAGTTCCGCGCGCCCGACTCCTCCGGCAACCCGTACCTCGCCTTCTCGGCCCTGCTCCTCGCGGGCCTGGACGGCATCAAGAACAAGATCGAGCCCGCCGAGCCGATCGACAAGGACCTGTACGAGCTGGCCCCGGAGGAGCACGCGGGCGTCCCGCAGGTCCCGACCTCGCTCCCGGCCGTCCTCGCCTCGCTCGAAGCCGACCACGAGTTCCTGCTCCAGGGCGATGTCTTCACCCCGGACCTGATCGAGACGTGGATCGACTACAAGCGCGCGAACGAGATCGCTCCGCTGCAGCTGCGTCCGCACCCGCACGAGTTCGAGCTGTACTTCGACGTGTGACCCGACCCGCACGCGAGGCCCCGGCGCCCCCGCCCCTGTTTTGCAGGGCGGGGGCGCCGCCGTATGGTGTGCGGCACAATTGTTCGACAGAAACCATCGGGACGCAGGGGGCTCCGGGATGTCCGAGCAGGACGATCTCGAACGCGAGTTCGATATCAAGTGGGCCGGCGCGGCCGAGCACAAGGAGCCCTCCGCCCGGGCCAGGATGCTCGCCGCCCGCTGGAAGGAGAACCCGCCCGATCCCGCCCCGTTCCGCGCCGCCCCGGAGCGGCACGCCCCGCGCCGCTCCTCCTGGATATCGACGGCGATCGTGCTCGGCTGCGTCGCCGCGGTGATCCTGCTGCTGGGCTGGGCCCAGACCCGGTCGCCCTACTGAGGCCCCTCTGCTGAGGTCGCCCCGCTGATGTCGCTGCCTGCACCGGCACCGAATCTTTGCCCGCACCAGGGCCGATCCCGACACCCCCTTCACCCCCGCCAGGTGCACACTGGACAGCGGGACGAGTGCGTGACTGCGGGGTGATGCAGATGCAGAGCCGCTTTAGGAGCGACCGACGGCTGACCGTGCGCATGGTGACCACACTGTTCCTGCTCGGTCTGCTGTACGTGGCCTTCGTGGCCGTGCTGATCACAGTGTTGAAGTCGTGGCTGCTGGTCGTGGTGATCGCGGCCGGGGTGCTTCTTGCCCAGTACTGGTTCTCCGACCGGATCGCGCTGTACGCCATGCACGGCCGGATCGTGGAGCGCGAGCAGTATCCGGACCTGCACGGCGTGATCGACCGTCTGTGCGCCCAGGCGGACATGCCCAAGCCCGCGGTCGCCGTGTCGGACATCGACATGCCGAACGCGTTCGCGACCGGCCGCAACGCCGATCACGCGGTGATCTGCGTGACCACCGGCCTGCTGCGCCGGCTGGAGCCCGCGGAGCTGGAGGGCGTGCTCGCGCACGAGCTGTCGCACGTGGCGCACCGGGACGTCGCCGTGATCACGGTCGCGTCCTTCCTCGGCGTCCTCGCCGGTCTCATGGTGCGGTTCGCCTTCTACTCGGAGCTGTTCCGCGGGCGCCGGGACCAGAACACCCTGGCTGTCTTCGCCGTCATCATGGGCGTCTCCGCGGCCGTGTACGCGATCAGTTTCATGCTGATCAGGGCGCTGTCCCGGTATCGCGAGCTGGCCGCCGACCGGGCCGCCGCCTTCCTGACGGGCCGCCCCTCGGCCCTCGCCTCCGCGCTGACCAAGGTCGACGGGGACATCGCCCGGATCCCGACGAAGGACCTGCGCACGGCACAGGCGTTCAACGCCTTCTACTTCAGCCCGGCGCTGGGCGCCGAGCCGGGCCTGTCCCGGCTGTTCTCCACCCACCCCAGCCTGGAGAAGCGCCTTGAGCAGCTGAGCCGGATCTCCGCCGAGCTGGGCGAGGCGGCCATGCCGGGCAAGGCGGGCTGAGCATGGGGTTCCTGGACATCCTCCTCGGGCGTACGAAGCCCGTCGCGCCCGACCTGGACCAGTTGTTCGCGCTGCCCTCGGCGGCCGTGGCGCTGGAGGCCGCCGCCGGGTTCACCCCGACCGGCTGTGGCGCGGTGTGCTTCGCGTCGGTCGAGGGCGCGGCCTTCGAGCAGACGCAGCGCGAGGTACGGGCCCTGCTGGACGCGGACGCCGAGCGCGCGGGGTCGCCGCTGCACGAGCGGGGTGCGGTGCCGGGGGCCCCGCCGGTGGAGTTGCGGCAGGACGACTACGGCTACTCCTGGCTGGTGTCGCAGCGCACGCCGGACCAGCTCCCCGAGCTGGTCAACGACCTGCACGCGGTGAACAGCTCGATGGAGGTCAACGGCTTCGGCCCGCAGTTGCTGTGCTCCCTCGCCGGGTTCGAGAACAAGGACGCGGCGGGCGGCCGGCGGCGGCTGGCCCTGGTGTATCTCTACAAGCGGGGCACCTTCTATCCCTTCGCACCGCTGCCCGGCACCGCCGAGCGGCGTGACAACGCGCTGGAACTCCAGGTGAAGTCGGCCCTCGCGGACGATCTGCGGATCGAGGAGGACCTGAGCCGCTGGTTCCCGGTGTGGGGCGCCCCCGGGCTGTGACCCGACCCGGGGAGACGCGCGGGAGACCCCGAGGACCCGGGCGTCTCCGGAGCCCGGGCGGCTTCCGGCTCGACCCCGTTTTCACCGGTCCCGGCCCGGCCCCGCTCCGTACCCGCCCGGCCACCGGGCCCGCCTCGCAGGCCCGCCCCCACGCGCACAGGGACCGCCGCGAGCCGCCCGTGATCCCCGGGTCGCCGGTCGCCGGGGCCCTGGGTCACCGGTCGCCAGTTCCGCACCCGCGGATCTCCCGGATCGGTCAGAGCCCCGGGGCCGCCCGTACCACCCCTGCGGCGACGGCGGCGCCGAGAGCCGCGTGGTCGGCGTCGGTCTGGCCGGCGTAGCGGAGCGCGAAGTCGGCGACCGGGCGAACGGCGAGGCGGCCATCCGTCCGTACCGGATCGGCAGCAGCTCCGGCAGCCGGTCCCGGCCCTGCTCCTCCAGCACGGCGACCGGGTCGGGGCGGTCCACGGGCGGCAGCCACCCGGCGTGCGCGGAGCGGGACACTCGTTTGCGGGCGGCCTTGCCACTGTCTGCACGGCCCACGGCCGTGGGCATACGCCTCGCCTCCCTGGCTCCCGTCACCTCCTGATCTGATCGAAGTGAAGTCGGCATGCCGGGCGTCCGCATGTCCAGCCCGGCGAACCGGTGACGGGACCGGCCGGTGGCCCGTGCGTGAACGGCCGGCCGGACGGCGGCGGGCACCCCGCGGGCGGGGTGCCCGGCACCGGCCTCAGCGGCTGTAGCGCATGAACGCCCGCACCATGTGGCACGTCATGTCCGACGGCGGGTGGACGCCGATCAGTTCCGCC
The DNA here is from genome assembly GCF_042871185.1 of Streptomyces sp. NPDC006012. Taxonomy (NCBI): domain Bacteria; kingdom Bacillati; phylum Actinomycetota; class Actinomycetes; order Kitasatosporales; family Streptomycetaceae; genus Streptomyces; species Streptomyces sp. NPDC006012. The sequence goes on along the minus strand of NZ_JBIAIE010000001.1, from coordinate 910,200 downwards.
GTGCTGCGGATCGTGTCGTTGTGGGCCTGCCGGGGAACGTAGACGCCCGAGTCGAGCAGGGCTATGGCGAGCCGCATCGCCTTGAGGCGGCGGTTGTGCGTCACGTACCACTCGCGCGGGCGCCCGGGCGGCAGGGGACGTTTCATCATCGGTGCGTACGGCAGTTCGAGTTGGACGGGGCGCTTCGCGGTGGACTGGGTCGGCAACGGCTTCGGCTTCAGTGCGGCAGCGGGCACAGGCATTCTCCTGTCGCGTTCTCGAACACTGCCTCCATTCTACTGCCCGCCACTGACATTCGAGGAGCCATGAGATGCGTCAAAGCAGCTGGTGAGGGGTGAAATTGACAGCATGTCACGGCAGTTCGGGGAGGGACAGGAGGGGAGCCGGAAAATTCGAACAGAGGGTGGGTGCGCGCACCTCCGGCGGGCACGGGGTACGGGCACGGCGGATGGTGCACGGTCCGCTGTACGGCGCATGGCGCAGGGTCCGCTCCACCCGCACCGGCCGCTCCGGAACGTGCGCCGCAGGACAGGCCCCGGGTAACACGTGGTTCACAGGCGGGCAATGGCCGGGAAACCGCCCGTTGACAGGCTGCCGGGCAAGAGACGCGGCGCCCCGGTGCCGTAGCACCGCGGCACCCGCGCGTACGCCCTGACCCACCTCGAAGGAAGTAGCCCGTGAGCTTCAAGGCCGAGTACATCTGGATCGACGGCACCGCGCCGACGGCCAAGCTGCGTTCCAAGACGAAGATCCTTGGGGACGCCGCGAAGGGCGCCGAGCTGCCGATCTGGGGCTTCGACGGGTCCTCCACCAACCAGGCCGAGGGGCACGCCTCGGACTGTGTGCTCAAGCCGGTCCTCAGCTGTCCCGACCCGATCCGCGGCGGCGACGACCTCCTGGTGCTGTGCGAGGTCCTGAACACCGACCTCACCCCGCACCCCTCCAACACGCGGGCCGCGCTGGCCGAGGTGGCGGAGCGGTTCGCCGCGCAGGAGCCGGTCTTCGGCATCGAGCAGGAGTACACCTTCTTCGACGGCTCCCGCCCGCTCGGCTTCCCCGAGGGCGGCTTCCCGGCCCCGCAGGGCGGCTACTACTGCGGCGTCGGCGCCGACGAGATCTTCGGCCGCGAGATCGTCGAGGCCCACCTCGACAACTGTCTGAAGGCCGGACTCGGCCTCTCCGGCATCAACGCCGAGGTCATGCCCGGCCAGTGGGAGTTCCAGGTCGGTCCGCTGTCCCCGCTCCAGGTCGCCGACGAGCTGTGGGTGGCGCGCTGGCTGCTCTACCGCACCGCCGAGGACTTCGGCGTCTCCGCCACCCTCGACCCGAAGCCGGTCAAGGGCGACTGGAACGGCGCGGGCGCGCACACCAACTTCTCCACCAAGGCGATGCGCGAAGGGCCCGACGGCTACGCAGCGATCATCACCGCGTGCGAGTCGCTCGGCGAGGGCTCCAAGCCGCTCGACCACGTCAAGCACTACGGCGCCGGCATCGACGAGCGCCTGACCGGGCTGCACGAGACCGCCCCGTGGGACAAGTACTCCTACGGCGTCTCCGACCGCGGCGCCTCGGTCCGCATCCCGTGGCAGGTCGAGAAGGACGGCAAGGGCTACATGGAGGACCGCCGTCCCAACGCCAACGTCGACCCGTACGTGGTGACCCGGCTCCTGGTCGACACCTGCTGCTCCGCGCTGGAGAAGGCCGGCCAGGTCTGATCCGCGCCAAGACCGCGCGCAGGGGCGCCCACCGCTGGAGACAGCCGGTGGGCGCCCTTTCGCATGGGCACCCGCGCACCGCACGGAGCCACCTGGAGGCGCCGGCCCCGGTACCGATCGACGCCGGGCAGCACCGAGCCGCGCCGGGCGACAGCGTCCCCGGCCCCGGACGGGGACCCGACGACCGGCAACGGGGACCCGGCTGACCGGCGGCAAAGACCCGACGACCGGCACCGGGCTTCGTCAACTTCCCGCCAAGGAAGCGTCCGAGCAGTGAGCGGAGGGTCCTGCTGCGGGCCGCCGTCTGCTTCAATGGGCCCATGGTCGGCATCCAGGAACACACCGCGACGGGTCGCAACGACCTTGAGCCGTTCTGGCCTTCCCGTCAGCACCACGACTTCGACCGGGTGTGTTGCCGCGCGTGGAACGCGCGGGCCCTCTAAAGCCGTACATCCCGGCCTTCGGCCAGCGCGAAACGACGAACGTACCGGCGTGCCCGACCACGAGTCGCGGCCGTCGACCCGCCCGACGAACCTCTCGCGCGAAAGAGCTGACCTCTCATGGCGACCACGCGTCCTCTCAATACCGCCGCCCTCCCCTCCGCGTCCCAGCCGTCCGGCACCCGGCACCGGCTGCGCGCCGTCGACCGGGACGAGGACTGGATCCCGCCCCGCCCGGCCCCGGTCGAGGGCCTGAACGACGTCGCGGACCTGCTGCCGGGCGCCACCTGGCTGCCGGCGCCGCAGCACACCGTGCCCAGCCTGCCCGGGCAGCCGCCGATGGTCGGCTATCTGGTGCTGGTCCCGGCCGACCGGCACCTGCCCTTCCCGCCGGCCGCGGTGCCCGACGAGGCGGAGACCGGGCCCGCCCCGGCATCCGCGCCCGCGGGCGACCCGCTGGTGCGCATCGACACCGCCCAGCGCACCGCCCAGGTGGACGGCCGCGACCTCGACCTCACCTACCTGGAGTTCGAACTGCTCGCCCACCTCGTGGCGCATCCGGGCCGGGTGCACACCCGCGACCAGCTGGTCACCACGGTGTGGGGCTACGGCCATGTCGGCGACGGACGCACCGTGGACGTCCACATCGCCCGGCTGCGCCGCAAGCTGGGCGCCGAGCACCGCCGGGCGATCCAGACGGTGCGCCGCGTCGGCTACAAGTACACGCCGCCGACCGGACGCTGACCGGGCCAGGACCGCACGCTCCGCTGTCGGCGGATCCGGTTCCGCCCCGCGACCGCACCGGGCACAGTGACCGGCATGAGACTTCTGGTGCTGGGCGGTACGGAGTTCGTGGGGCGGGCCGTGGCGGAGTCGGCGCTCCGGCGTGGCTGGGAGGTGACCGTCTTCCACCGCGGACGCCACGCGGCCCCGCTCGGCGTGCGGTCGCTGCACGGCGACCGCACCGCCGCCGACGGGCTCGCCGCGCTCGCCGCGGGCGGCCCGTGGGACGCCGTCGTCGACACCTGGTCGGCGGCACCGCGCGCGGTGCGAGACGCGGCGCGGCTGCTGCGGGACCGGGCCGGCCGCTATGCGTACGTCTCCAGCCGTTCGGTGTACGCCTATCCCCCGGCGGGCGCGCGCGGCGAGGACGCGCCGCTGGTCGAGGGCGCGGAGGCCGGTGCCGGGCAGACCGACTACGCACGGGACAAGCGGGGCGGGGAGCTGGCCGCCGTGGCGGCGTTCGGCGCGGACGACGCGCTGCTGGTGCGGGCCGGGCTGATCCTCGGCCCGTACGAGAACGTCGGCCGGCTGCCCTGGTGGCTGACCCGGATCGCCCGCGGCGGCCCGGTCCTGGCACCCGGCCCGCGCGAGCTGCCCGTGCAGTACATCGACGTGCGCGATCTGGCCGAATGGACCCTCGGGGCGGTGGAGCGGGGGCTCGGCGGCCCGTACAACCTGGTGAGCCCGCCCGGGCACACCACGATGGGCGGCCTCCTCGCGGCGTGCGCCGAGGCGACCGGCGCGGACGCGCAACTGCGCTGGATCGATCCGCAGGCGGTGCTGGACGCCGGGATCGAACCGTGGGTGGAGCTGCCGGTGTGGGTGCCGCCGGGCGGTGACCTGTACGAGGCCCTGCACCGCGCGGACGTCTCACGGGCGCTGGCCGCGGGGCTGGTGTGCCGTCCGGTCGGCGAGACCGTCGCCGACACCTGGGCGTGGCTGCGGGAGATCGGCGGCCGGGCACCGCAACGGCCGGACCGCACCTGCAAGGGCCTCGACCCGGAGGTGGAGGCGCGGGTGCTCGCCGCCGCCCCGGGAGCGGCCGGGGACGTGCCGGGGCGGCCGGGGGTGTAACTGCCACCACCCCTGACCGGGGGTTCCGCCCCCGTGACCGACGCTGCCGGTTCGGCGAGACTGGGCGGCATGGACACGAGGAGCGGACACCCCAGGAACTCCGGCGGCCGGACAGCCGCCGTCGTGCTCGCCGGCGCGCGGGGACTCGCCCTCGCGGTCGTCGCGCTCGCCGGTTCGATCACCCTCTTCGTGCTGTCCGTCCTGTCGATCGCGTTCATCGTGCTGGGCATCGGGATCGTCACGACGCCCTGGGTGCTGACCGGGGTGCGGGCGTTCGCGAACTGGCGGCGGCTGGTGGCCGCGCGGTGGTGCGGGGTGCGGATACCGCCCGGGTACCGGCCGCTCCCCGCGGGCGCCAACCCGTGGACGCGCACCTTCGGCATGCTCGGCGACCCGGCGGCCTGGCGGGACCTCGGCTGGCTCGTGACGGACATGACGGCCGGGTTCGCCACCGCGCTGCTGCCCGCGGTCCTGCTGTGCTACCCGCTGGAGGGCATCGCGCTGGCGGCCGGGGTGTGGCGGCCGTACACGGACGGCGGCCAGGTCTTCTACTGGTACGGCTTCGTGCCGGTCTCCGGGCAGGGCAGCGCGCTGCTCGCCGGGCTGCTCGGCCTGGTGCTGGCCGGCGTCGCGTACGCCCTCGTCCCGGCGCTGCTGCGGGTCCACTTCCTGCTCACGCGTTCGGTGCTCGGGGCCGGTCGGAGCGGGCTCGCCGAGCGGGTGCGGGTGCTGACCGAGACCCGGCGGGACGCGGTGGACAGCTCCGCCGCCGAGCTGCGCCGCATCGAGCGGGACCTGCACGACGGCGCGCAGGCCCGGCTCGTCGCGATGGGCATGGACCTGGGGACCGTCGAGGCGCTGCTCGACAAGGACCCGGCGCAGGCGCGGCAGCTGCTCGCGCAGGCCCGCCGCAACTCCGCCGAAGCCCTGGGCGAACTGCGTGACCTGGTACGGGGCATCCATCCGCCGGTGCTGGCCGAACGCGGGCTCGGGGACGCCGTACGGGCGCTGGCGCTGCGGCTGCCGGTGGCCACCGAGGTGACCGTGGAGCTGGACGGGCGGGCGGACGCGCCGGTCGAGTCGGCCGCCTACTTCGCGATCAGCGAGGTGCTCACCAACGCGGTCAAGCACTCCGGCGCCGACCGGATCTGGGTCGATCTGCACCATGTGGCCGAGGACGGCGGGGCGCTGCGGATCGCGGTCACCGACAACGGCAGGGGCGGCGCGGTGCTCGGGACCGGTTCCGGCCTCTCCGGGCTCGAACGGCGACTGGGTACATTCGACGGCATCCTGGCCGTCAGCAGCCCCGCGGGCGGTCCCACCATGGTGACCATGGAGATTCCGTGCGTGTTGTCCTAGCCGAAGACCTGTTCCTGCTGCGGGACGGGCTGGTGCGGATGCTGGCGGCCTACGACTTCGAGATCGCCGCGGCCGTCGAGTCGGGCCCCGAGCTGACCCGGGCGCTCGCCGAGCTGCGGCCGGACGTGGCGGTGGTCGACGTACGGCTGCCGCCGACGCACACCGACGAGGGCCTGCAGTGCGCGCTCGCGGCCCGCCGGGACCGGCCGGGGCTGCCGGTGCTGGTCCTCTCGCAGCACGTGGAGCAGTTGTACGCGCGCGAACTGCTCGCCGACGGCGACGGCGGGGTGGGGTATCTGCTGAAGGACCGGGTGTTCGACGCCGAGCAGTTCGTGGACGCCGTACGCCGGGTGGCGGCGGGCGGTACCGCGATGGACCCGCAGGTGATCCAGCAGTTGCTGTCCCGGCGGGTGGCCGCCGACCGGCCGCTGGGCGGGCTGACCCCCCGGGAGCTGGAAGTGCTGGAGCTGATGGCGCAGGGCCGGTCGAACGCGGCGATCGCCGGGCAGCTCGTCGTCACCGAACGGGCGATCGCGAAGCACACCTCCAACATCTTCGCGAAACTGGGACTTGAGGTGTCGGACGACGACAACCGGCGGGTCCTGGCGGTCCTCGCCTACCTCGACCACGACCGCTGACCGCACGGCCCTTCCGGACCTTCCGGCAACTCCCGTTGTCCGAGTGTGTGTCGGCACCGGCCTCCCGTTCAAATCCGTTGTCCCGTACGGCCGGGCCGGTGCGAGGGTGGCCCGATGGACCAGGACTGGGAAGACCGAGTGGCCGTCGCCTGGGCGGCCTTCGACGACTATCCGGAAGAGGCCGCCGCCGACTTCCGGGCGGTGATCGACGCACTGGCGGCCGAACTGCCCGAGGACAGCCCGCTGGGCTCCTTCGAGCGGGCCTGTGCCTGGGACTCGACCGGGCATGCGGACCGGGCGGTGGCGCTGTACCGGGAGGCGCTGGCCCACGGGCTCGACGAGGCCAGCGGCTACAAGGGCCGCCGGGCCCGGATCCAACTGGCGAGTTCGCTGCGGAACACCGGCCGCGCGGACCTGGGCGCCGAGTTGCTGACACCCGAGCTGGACGCGCCCTCGGACGAACTGGACGACGCCGTGCGCGCCTGTCTGGCGCTGTGCCTGTCCAGCCTCGGCCGCGACCGGGAGGCCCTGTCACTGGCGCTCGGCGCCCTCGCCCCGCATCTGCCCCGCTACCAGCGCTCGATGGCCGCGTACGCACGCGCCCTGACCGAACCGGAACGCCGGGACCGGAGCGGAACGCTGACCGGACCGGAACGCTGACCGGTCCGGGCCCTGGCCGGTCCCGCCGTCCCGGGCCGCCCGTCGGCGGCGTCGCGGTCCGATCGGCGGCCGGACGCACCGACGGTGACCAACCGCCGTCCCACTCGTTTTCCCGGACGTGCAGTCACAGGATGTAGCCCAGCGTCACGCACCCTCCGCCAAAGGCTCCGGCCCGGTCGTCGATGTCGAGCAGGCCGAGGCCGCGCTCGTCGAGCACTACCCGCGGCTGGTCCGGATCGCCTATCTGGTCCTGCCGCCGGGGCTCGGCCGCAGCCGGCGCGTCCTGACCGCGCACGCCCTCGTCCAGCGGGCGCTGCCCCGGGGCCGGACCTCGGCCGCGGTGATCCCGTCCCAGTCGACCGGGCGCGACAGCGACCCCGGGTACTCCTTCGTACGGCTCCAGGTGGTGCGTACGGCACTGGAGGCGGGGCTCCCGCTGAAACGCCGGGCGTGGCCCAAGCGGTCCCAGCTGCCGCCGCTGCTCCCCCAGGTCTGGGGCCTGCGGCTGTTCCCGCGCTCGGGCGGCGCCGACGAACTCGCCCTCGACCAGCGCCTCGCGGCCCTTTCCGGCCCGGCCCGGGCCGCGTACGTGCTCCGCGGTCCCGAGCGGCTTGCGGACCCCGACGTGCGCCGGGTGCTGGCGGCCGCCGGAGCGGCCGACCCGGACGCCGCGCTCACGGAGGCGAACGGCGTCCCCGCGCAGTACGCGCTGCTCGACTCCCCGGAGTTCGACCCCTGCTCGCTCCAGGCCCGGCCCACCGACCTGATGCGGCGCAGGCAGCACACCAAGGCGGCGCTCGCCGCCGCGGTCGCGCTCGCGGTGTGCGGCGTCCTCGTCGCGCTGCCGGGCGACGGCTGGGGCCCGGACGGCGCGGCGGCCCCCGCGTACGCCAAGAACCCGGCGGCCGAGGCCGCGCTGGACCCGGGCAAGCTGGTCCGGGGCGCCCCGGCGGCCTGGAAGTCCTCGTCCCGTACCGACTTCTCGGTGTGGCCCGCCCGCGGCCCCCTCGTCCGGGACTCCGACCTGCTGCGCCGCGCGCTCGCGGTCTGGGCCCGGCCCGGCGGTTCGGTCCACGTCTCGGCGACCCCGGGCACCCAGACCGGCGGCCCGGCCGGACCGCCGCGGCTGCTGTACGCGGGCGAGGTCGACAACGCACGCGTGGTGATCCTCTACGACGGTCTGCGCATCGCCCGTTACGCCGAACCGAAGAACGACGACGTGAAGATCGCGGTCCTCGACCTGGCCCGCGTCGACGGCGCGACCGGCGCCGAGGCGAGCGCGCTCGTGGTGGCCCGCTCCGACGACAACGTCCGCTATCTGACCGCCCCTTGGGTGACGAAGGCCGCCGAGCGCGACCTGACGAAGCCGAGCGGGGGCGCGATGGACCTCGACCTGACCGACGGGATCACGGCGCCGCTGGCCGGCCCGGCGCTGCAGTCCGGCCATTGCACGTCGTGGAACGCGCTGGAGCTGACCGACGCCTCGGGCACCCGGATCTCCACCGACCTCGGCGAACTGGTCCCGGCCCAGCTCACCACCGGCCGGCCCGGCATCGGCGAGGCGCCCAGCACGAGCGGGGCCGAGACGCTGGCCACCTGGGCGCCGTTCGCCTGCTCACTGGCCGCGCAGCGCTCCACGGGGGTGCGGAGCGTGAACGCCTGGGCCTACGCCGACCAGGCGCTGCCCGAGGCCACCGGAACCGCCGAGTGGGTGTGCACCCGGGCCGAGACCTGGCGGGGCGACGGCACGTCGGTGCTCGCCCAGTTCCACACGCCGGGCGGCCGGTACGGGGCGGTCGCCGCCAAGGCCAAGGACGTCGCCGCGTGCGGTCCGCGCGACCCGCACGTGCTGGCCGGGGTGCTCTGGAAGTCCGAGGCCGGGTCCTGGTACCTGCTGGCCGCCGGCAGCCGGGACACCAAGTCGATCCACGCGACCGGCGGGATCACCGCGTCCGTCCACGGGCGGCTGCTCGCCGCGCGGGCGAAGAAGGGGGCGCGCGCGGAGTTGGCGGGCACTCTCGACGACGGGGCTCCGCTCACCGCGCTGCGCTGAGCGCTCCGCCGCCGGAGCCGTGCGGCGCCGTCGGTCGTCCGCGGTGCCGCGCAGTCCGTGCACAAGGGTTCCACTCCCCCCCTACCCATCAGTATCTTGACGTTATGTCTAATAAGCAGGTCCGGCCGGTGGAGTCGGAGCGGATACCGCTCAAGCCCCGCAAGGTGTCCTTCTCCTGGCAGGACACCCCCCTGCACTGGGTGCCCGACGACCCGTTCAGCACGCACACCATCAACGTGCTGCACCTGCTGCTGCCCGCCGGTGAGCGGTGGTTCGTGCACGTGTACAAGCAGGCGCTGCCGCTGATCCGGGACGACCGGCTGCACGAGGACGTCATAGGGTTCATCGGGCAGGAGGCGATGCACTCCCAGGCCCACGACGAAGTGCTGCCGCACCTGCGGGACCTCGGCCTCGACCCCACCCCCTACACCGCGCAGGTCGACTGGTTCTTCGAGAAGCTGCTCGGCGACCGCACCCTGCCGCCGGGGCGGGCCCGCACCTGGTGGCTGCTGGAGCGGGTGGCGCTCATCGCGGCCATCGAGCACTACACCGCCTTCCTCGGCGACTGGGTGCTGAACGCCGGCGAGCTGGACCGGCGCGGCGCCGACGCGACCATGCTCGATCTGCTGCGCTGGCACGGCGCGGAGGAGGTCGAGCACCGGTCCGTCGCCTTCGACCTGTTCACGCACGTCGACGGCAGCTACCGGCGCCGGGTGCGCACCTGGGCGACGGCCTTCACCGCGCTGGTGTTCATGTGGCAGCGCGGGACCCGCTTCTTCATGGCGCACGACCCCACGCTCGCGGACGGCAGGGCGAGCTTCAAGGACTTCTATCTGGCGGGCCGCCGGGGCACGCTCCCCGCGACCGGGGACATGCTCAGGTCCATACCGCGGTATCTGAGCCGTTCCTACCATCCTTCGCAGGAGGGCTCCACGGAGCAGGCTGCCGCCTATCTGGCCCTTTCGCCTGCGGCGTTGGCTGCGGAGAGGGGGGCTGCTTGATGCGGGGGCGCTCCGCTTCGGGGGGTGGACGGGGGTTGTGGGGTCTGTGGGGTCTGTGGGGTGTGGTGGGTCGGTGGGTGGATGTGGTGGGTCGGTGGGCGGGTGCGGCGGTGTGGGGGCTTGTCGCGCAGTTCCCCGCGCCCCTGGAGGGGGCGGCCGGGGCGTCGCGGGTGGCCTCGGGGCGGGGGGTTGGGGCGACGCGGTGGGTGGGTGGGCTCGGCTCTCCGTGGAGCTGGAGGTGCGCGGGCCGCGCAACCGCTTTCCGCTCACCGCGGCACCCGCGTACGTCTTCGTCGCCGGGGCATCGGCATCACGCCGATCCTGCCGATGCTGCGGGCGCTGCCGGCAGACGCCCGGTGGCGGCTGCTGTACTGCGGGCGGAGCCGGGCGTCGATGCCGTTCCTCGCGGAGGTCGAGCAACTGGCGGGGGCGGGCGGCCGGGTCGATGTCGTCGTGACCGGTGAGGAGGGGCGGCCGGATCTGGACGGGCTGTTCGCGGACCTGGCCGAGGGGACGGCCGTGTACTGCTGCGGACCGGAAGGACTGCTCGCGGCGGTGGCGGAGCGGGTGCCCGAGGACGCCGCGCTGCACGTGGAGCGGTTCGTCCCGCGGGCGCCGTCCGACGGCGGCCACGCCTTCGAGGTCGAACTCCGGCGCAGCGGGCGCACCGTGACAGTGCCGGCCGGCACCTCCGTGCTGGCCGCCGTACGGGCCGAGTTGCCGGACACCCCGTACTCCTGCATGCAGGGGTTCTGCGGGACGTGCCAACAGCGGGTGCTGGCGGGCGAGGTGGACCACCGTGACGAGGTCGGGGAGACCTCCCGGGCCCTCGACGCGGCGGACGGCGCGGCGCGGGCCGGGACGATGCGGATCTGCGTCTCGCGGGCCCTCGGCGACCGGCTGGTGCTGGACATGTGACGAATATCGGCGGGTACCGGGACGCCTCCGGACCCTGAGGGGCCGGATTCAATCGGTAGGGTGTTCGTATGAGTACCGGGGTTCGCCGCAGAATGGGAGTCGAGGAGCGGCGGCAGCAGTTGATCGGCGTCGCCCTCGAACTGTTCAGCCGCCGCTCCCCCGACGAGGTCTCCATCGACGAGATAGCGTCGGCGGCGGGCATCTCCCGCCCGCTCGTCTACCACTATTTCCCGGGCAAACTCAGTCTGTACGAGGCCGCGTTGCAGCGGGCCGCGGAGGAGCTGGCCGGCCGGTTCGCGGAGCCCGCGGAAGGTCCGCTCGGTCCCCGGCTGCTGCGGGTGATGCACCGGTTCTTCGACTTCGTGGACGAGCACGGGCCCGGTTTCTCGGCGCTGATGCGCGGCGGTCCGGCGGTCGGTTCCTCCACGACGAACGCGCTCATCGACTCCGTACGGCAGGCCGCGTACGACCAGATCCTTTCGCATCTCGGGGTGGCGCAGGCCCCGGCGCGGCTGGAACTGGTCGTCCGGTCCTGGATATCGCTGGCCGAGTCGACCGCGTTGATCTGGCTGGACGGGCGGCGCATCCCGCGCGCCGAGCTGGAGGTCCAGCTCGTGCAGGACCTCGCGGCGCTGGTCGTGGTGAGCGCCGCCCGCGACGAGGAGATGGCCGACCTGCTGCGCGGTCTGGTCAAGGACGAACCGGCCGACGGCCCCCTGGCGGACCTGATCGGCCGGCTGGTGTCCCTGGCGCCCTGAACCGGTCCGCGCTCACGGGTTCAGGCGGAAAAACTTGCGGTACGACGGGTCGAGGTCGCGGATCTCGGCGGAGGCGTGCACGGCGGCGTCCTGCCCCGCGAGGTGGTCGCGGAGCAGGTCGAGGACGGCCTCGGTCAGCCTGGCCTTCGTCTCGTCGCCGCGCCCGGCGAGCAGTCCGACGGTCACGTGCACGGCGGCGTGCTCCCCGTCGGCCGGGTCCGCGTAGCCGGACGCGGTGAACGTGCTGGGCCGGAACTGCGTCGTGCACGCGTCCGGTTTGGCCGCCGCGATCTCGACGACCGCCTCGTGCAGCGCCCGCGCGAAGCCTCCGCGGTCGAACGCGGGCTCCAGGGTCCGGGAGTAGTCCACGGTGATCTGCGGCATCTGCGCTCCTGTTCCACGACAACGGCCGTATCCCGGCCCCGCGGCCGGGTGGCCGCCACCACCGTAGTCGTGTTGTTTCTGCGTGCCCTGCAGGGGGTTCCTTCGTCGTTGAAGGTTCTTGCAGAAACATTCGGAAGACTTGCGGTGGCGCAGATGCCAGAGGCCCGCCGCCTCCCTGGGCAGCGGGCCGGACGAAGTCTCCGCAGTATTTCTCCGGGGGACGGACCGTCGGGAGACCGGGAACGCCGGGGACCGGGCCCGGGCACGGCGAGAGAGCCGGGCCGCCGGGAGAGCGGGGCCTCCAGGAGACCCGGAGCCCCCGTCTTCCCGATCTTCCCGATCTTCCCGATCTTCCCGTCCGCCCGTCCGCCCGTCCGCCCGTCCGCCCGTCCGCCCGTCCGCCCGTCCGCCCGTCCGCCCGTCCGCCCGTCCGCCCGTCAGGTCATGGTCCACCACACCGTGGTGTCGGCCGGCACCTTCGCCTCGCCGTCGGCCTCGGTCACTTCATCGCCGCTGCTCAGCAGCGTCCGGCCGTAGGAGCGGGTGGTCACCGACTCCCCCGTCGTGTTCGCCACGCACACGAACTCCCCGCGCCGGAAGGCCAGGACGCCCTCGGGGACACGCAGCCACTCCACCGTGTCACCCGCGCCGAGGCACGGCTCGGCGCGGCGGAGCTTCAGCGCGCGGCGGTACAGCTCCAGTGTCGAACCGGGGCCGGCCTGCTGTGCCTGCACGCTCAGCTCACCCCACGTCGACGGCTGCGGCAGCCAGCTGCCGCCGCTGCCGAAGCCGTACGACGGGCCCGTACGCGTCCAGGGGATGGGCACCCGGCAGCCGTCGCGGAAGCCGTCCTGTCCGGCGCCGCGGAAGTACGCCGGGTCCTGGCGGACCTCGTCCGGCAGGTCGACGACGTCGGGCAGGCCCAGCTCCTCGCCCTGGTAGAGGTAGCAGGACCCGGGCAGGGCCAGCATCAGCAGGGTGGCGGCGCGGGCCCGGCGCAGACCCTGCTCCCGGTCTCCGGCCGTGCGGATCTGGGTGCCCAGGCCCGGCGGGTTGGCGAAGCGGGTGGCGTGCCGGGTGACGTCGTGGTTGGAGAGCACCCAGGTGGCGGGGGCGCCGACCGGGCGCATGGCGTCCAGGGTGCGGTCGATGATCCGGCGCAGCTCCCCGGCGTCCCAGTCCGTGCTGAGGTACTGGAAGTTGAACGCCTGGTGCAGTTCGTCCGGACGGACGTAGAGCGCGGTGCGTTCGACCGTCGGGGTCCACGCCTCGGCGACGAACATCCGCCCCCCGGTCCCCCGTGACCGCCCCGGTGCCGAAGGGCCGGCGGGCTCCTCCTTGCCCGCGTACTCGTCGATGACGGTGCGCCACTCGCGGTAGACGGCGTGCACGCCGTCCTGGTCGAAGAACGGCATGACACCGCTGCCCAGCAGCCGTACCTGGTCGCGTGTGCCGATGTCCGGCAGGCCCTCGGCCTTCACCAGGCCGTGTGCCACGTCGACGCGGAAGCCGTCCACCCCGAGGTCCAGCCAGAACCGCAGGATGGATCGGAACTCGTCGCCGACGGCCGGGTGTTCCCAGTTGAAGTCGGGCTGTTCGGGGGCGAACAGGTGCAGGTACCACGCGCCGTCCGGCACCCGTGTCCAGGCCGGGCCGCCGAAGACGGACTCCCAGTCGTTGGGCGGGAGTTCGCCCCGGGCTCCCTTGCCGGGCCGGAAATGGTAGCGGTCCCGCAGCGGCGAGCCCGGGCCCTCGGCGAGCGCCTGCTTGAACCACTCGTGCTGGTCGGAGGAGTGGTTCGGGACCAGGTCGACGATGATCTTCAGGCCCTCCGCGTGGGCGTCGCGGATCAGCCCGTCGGCGTCGGCGAGCGTGCCGAACATGGGGTCCACGGCCCGGTAGTCGGCGACGTCGTAGCCCGCGTCGGCCTGCGGCGAGGCATAGAACGGGCTGAGCCACACGGCGTCCACACCGAGGGCGCGCAGATAGGGGAGGCGGGAGCGGACTCCGGCCAGGTCGCCCATGCCGTCGCCGTCGGAGTCGGCGAAGCTGCGCGGATAGACCTGGTAGATGACCGCGTCGCGCCACCAGTCGCGGTGCGCGGCGACGGGGGCGGCGGCTGCGTGGGGGGAGGCGGTTGCGGACGGGGCGGCAGGGTGCTGTCGGCTCATGGCGTCCTTGCTGCGATGGGTTGCCCCGCTCCCGGACGGCCGGGCGCGGGACGGATGTCGGTTCGTCGGACGGGTACGGCGCGTGGGCGCGGGGGCCTGGCCGGATCCGGGCGTCAGCCCTTGGTGCCACCGGCGGTCAGGCCGTCACCAGGTTCTTCTGTACGAGGGAGAAGAACGCGGACACAGGTATCGCGACCAGCACGGCGGTGGCCGCCATCAGATGGCGCCGGGTGTCGTGCTCGCTGACAGATCTCTGCGGGCCGGCGGCGAAGGTGTGCTTGCCGCCGGCCTCGAAGACGCCGGCCTGCCCGACCGGGCCGTCGTCCGCCTGGTCACCGCCGCTGTCGCCCGCGCCGCACGCCGTGGCCGCCGGGGTGCGGGACGCCACCGGCGCCAGGGCCGCTATGCCACGCCGCATGAGTTCTCCTTGGAGGTGAGGGACCCGAGTGGTGCAGGGAGCGGGCCCGTCCGCCGCCCCGGGGGCTTGCCGGCCGCGCCGGTGGGCCGCCCCGCTCCGGTGAGGCCAGGGCGGGGCGGCCGCCGGGCGACGTGAAAGTAACAGCGTTGCAAGCCGGACGAAAGACCTTGCAGAAAAATAGTGCAAGAGGTGCGTCGGTCCACCCTGTCGCGGCCGGGCCGCGCGGGTCGGCCGGAGTGCCCCGGCCGCTCTCCGGGCCGCGCACGGCGTGACGGTGCTGCTGGTCAGGGCTACCGAAGTCGCTGTGCAAAACTCTGCAAGACATTGCCCCCCAGCACGCCCGACCGGAAGGACGAGGGACCGCGATGACGCAGCGCCCCGCACCGGGCCGTTCGACCGGCCGTGCCCGGCGTCCGGCCGGTGGGCACAGGAAGACACGACCGGTACAGTCCGGTGGCGTGACCACACGGCTTGCGGACATCGCTGTGCAGGCGGGGGTGAGCGAAGCGACGGTCAGCCGCGTCCTGAACGGCAAGCCGGGTGTCGCCGCCACCACCCGCCAGTCCGTGCTCGCCGCGCTCGACGTGCTCGGCTACGAGCGGCCGGTGCGGCTGCGGCAGCGCAGCGAGGGTCTGGTGGGGCTGATCACGCCGGAGCTGGAGAACCCGATATTCCCGGCCCTGGCACAGGTCATCGGCCAGGCGCTGACCCGCCAGGGCTACACCCCGGTGCTCGCCACCCAGACCCCGGGCGGGTCCACGGAGGACGAGCTGACCGAGATGCTGGTGGACCGCGGGGTGGACGGGATCATCTACGTCTCCGGGCTGCACGCGGACACCACCGCAGACACGCAGCGCTACGAACGGCTGCGCGCCCAGGACATGCCGTTCGTCCTCGTCGACGGTTTCTCACCGAAGGTGCAGGCGCCGTTCATCTCGCCGGACGACCGGGCGGCGATGACGCTGGCGGTGACGCACCTGGTGTCGCTCGGGCACACCCGGATCGGGCTGGCGCTGGGGCCGAAGCGGTTCGTGCCGGTGGTGCGCAAGACCGAGGGTTTCGTGCGGGCGATGCGGGACCAGTTGGGGCTGGCCGCGCAGACGGTCGAGACGGAACTGATCCAGCACTCCCTGTACACGCTGGAGGGCGGTCAGGCGGCGGCCTCGGCGCTGATCGAACGGGACTGCACGGCCGTGGTCTGCGCCAGCGACATGATGGCGCTCGGCGCGATACGGGCGGTACGGCAGCGCGGCCTGGACGTCCCCCGGGACGTCTCGGTGGTCGGCTTCGACGACTCCCCGCTGATCGCCTTCACCGACCCGCCGTTGACCACGATCCGCAAGCCGGTGCCGGCGATGGGGCAGGCGGCGGTGCGCACCCTGCTGGAGGAGATCGGCGGAACCCCCGCCCCGCACAGCGAGTTCGTGTTCATGCCGGAGCTGGTGGTGCGCGGTTCGACGGCGTCGGTGCCCGGGGACCGCGGCCGTCCCTGACCCGGTGCGCGGGCCCCGTCCGGGAAGGCGCGGGCACGGCGGGCGGGCCGGACGCCGGCCGGCACCGGGGCATCCCGGTGGCGTGGAACATGCGTTGTGGACCCGGCCTTGGGATGATCTGCCGGAGATGGCTTTTCTGGCACACTCTGTGCCTATGAGTGACTCGACCGTGACACCGCCGGAAGGTCGCGCGGAAGAGGCCGTTCCGCAGGCGGTCACGGGCGAGTGCGTGCAGCGTTTCGTGGTGCGGCTGCGCCTCCCGCGGCGGCCCCGCCTGTGGTTCGAGATCCTGCTCATCGCGGTGAGTTACTGGACGTACTCGCTGATCCGCAACGCGGTTCCGGAGCAACGCGGCAAGGCGCTGCGCAATGCCGAGTGGATCTGGTGGACCGAGCACCGGCTGGGCATCGCCGTCGAGGAGTACGTCAACCACGCGGTGAACTCGGTCACTTGGCTGATCGTGACGATGAACTACTACTACGCGACACTGCACTTCGTGGTGACGCTCGGGGTGCTGGTGTGGCTCTACCACAGCCATCCCGGGCGCTACGCGGCGGCGCGGCTCGCGCTGTTCGCGACGACGGGCGTGGCCCTGGTCGGCTACTACCTGTATCCGCTGGCACCGCCCCGGCTGATGAACGGCGGGCACTTCATCGACACGGTGCTGATCCACCACACCTGGGGCTCGATGGCCTCGGGCGATCTGAAGCACATGTCGAACCAGTACGCCGCGATGCCGTCGATGCACATCGGCTGGTCCCTGTGGTGCGGGCTGACGATCTTCGCGCTGGCCAAGGTGCCCTGGGTGCGGGTGATCGGCCTGCTGTACCCGGCGGCGACGCTGGTGGTCATCGTCGCGACCGCCAACCACTTCTGGCTCGACGCGGTGGGCGGCGTCCTGTGCCTGGCCTTCGGCTTCACCCTGGCCCGGGTGTGGTACGGCGCCCTGCCGTACGCCCTGCCCCGCCTGGTACCGGCCCGCCCGCGGGGCAGCCGGTCGCCGTCCTGGGCCCAGGCGTCGTAGGACGCCCCCGGACCGGCTGGGACGGGCAGGCGTCGTCGACCGAGTGGCCGGTGTTCCCGAATGCGCTGGTTTGCCTGCGGTCCGGGGGCTGTGCGAGGCTTTGCCTTCATCTCTCTGAAAGGGCTGGCCGTGATACTCGGCATGATTCTCGGCGACTTCTCCCCCCGCGCTTCGACGCGGGAGCGGTAGCCCCACCTGCCCTGACACACGCCCGTGCGGCAGCACGGCCCGTTTCTCCCGCTCCTCGTCGAAGTGCTCTTCGTGCCCTGCACGTTCGATCACGAGGAGTTCGTGGTGTCCACGATCCACTGGACCGAGTCCAGCACCCACCGTTGCGCCCACTGGCATTCCGAAAGCGCAACTCCGCCTCCGCGCACGGTCATCAGCGCGGACGACCGGATGAAGGCCGACACCGCTTACCGGCTGGCCTGCGAAGGCACTGCCCTGCTGTGGCGGGGAGACTTCCACAACGCACGCCAACTGCTGCAAGCGATGAGCCGCCGCGTCGACCGGCGGCCTCCCCCGCCGGGTGACAGCCCGGCGGACGCCTTCCACCTGCACCGTCGTGCCCGTGGCCACCGTGCCCGGGTGCTGGGCAGGCTCCTGGTCCTGCTGGAGGACGGCTACCGGCTGGATCTGCGCAGAGCCCCTGAGGTGCGCCGGGCATGCACCGAGGCATACGGTCCGCAGTCCGCGCCGATGGCCGTCTCACTCACCGAACTGCTGGGCGTGATCGGCGCGCAGCAGTGGCGCGCGAAGGGGGTGCCGGTACCGGCTCTCGGCGCCCGCATCCACCCGCACTACGGCGTGTTCTCCCCGGTCAGGGGCGAGTACGTCGATCTCGTCGCCCGGACGCCGCTGCCCGCGCCGGCGGAGCGCGGCTCGGGCCGCCGCACCGCGTTCGATCTCGGAACGGGAACGGGAGTGCTCGCGGCCGTCCTGGCCCGCCGGGGAATCGACCACGTCGTGGCCACGGACATCAGCACGCGGGCTCTGGCCTGCGCACGCGACAACGTCCGCCGGCTGCACCTCACCGGGCGCATCGACGTCGTGGGCCCCCGCCTCTTTCCCGAGGGCCGCGCGAACCTCGTCGTCTGCAATCCGCCCTGGATTCCGGCCCGGCCGACCTCCGCCGTGGAGCACGGCGTCTACGACTCGGGCGGCGGCATGCTCCGCGACTTCCTGGCCGGACTC
This sequence comes from Streptomyces sp. NPDC006012, assembly GCF_042871185.1. Classification (NCBI taxonomy): domain Bacteria; kingdom Bacillati; phylum Actinomycetota; class Actinomycetes; order Kitasatosporales; family Streptomycetaceae; genus Streptomyces; species Streptomyces sp. NPDC006012. The sequence continues at coordinate 892,117 of NZ_JBIAIE010000001.1, read as the reverse complement.
GCCGCGCATCTCGAACCGGGAGGCGAGGGCTGGCTCGTCCTGTCCGACCTCGCCGAGCTCCTCGGGCTCAGGACCCGCGACGAACTACTGGCCGGCATCGGGGCGGCGGGCCTGCACGTGGTGGACCGGATCGACACCAGGCCGCGGCACCCGCGGGCCACGGACACCTCCGATCCCCTGCACGCTGCCCGGGCCGCGGAAGTCACCTCGCTGTGGCGTCTCGCCGGCACCTGACGTTCACCACCGGCCGGAGCCCGGCACGAGCAGCCGTGTGACCTCGGCGATCACCTTCGGGGAAGGACTTCACCCGACCCGCCCCGAGCGGCCCCGGGTGCCGTGGGTTCAGGCGTCGTAGAAGAGTTCCTCGGCGACCGTGCGGGCGCGGCGGGTCGTACGGCGGTAGGCGTCCAGCATGTCGCCCGCGTGGCCCGAGGTGTAGCCGAGGTAGCGGCCCACGGCGGCGAGTTCGCGGGGGTCGGTGGGGAAGGTGTCGCCGGCCCGGCCGCGGACCAGCATGACCGCGTTGCGGACGCGGGTGGCCAGGATCCAGGACTCGTCCAGGGTCGCGGCCGCCTCGTCCGGCAGCAGCCCGGCCGCGCGGGCGGCGGCCAGGGCCTCGCGGGTACGGGTGGTGCGCAGGCCCGGCTCGGCCCAGGCGTGCCGCAGCTGGAGCAGCTGCACGGTCCACTCGACGTCGGAGAGCCCGCCGGGGCCCAGCTTGGTGTGCAGTTTGGGGTCGGCGCCGCGCGGCAGGCGTTCGGACTCCATGCGGGCCTTCAGCCGCCGGATCTCGCGTACCGCGTCGTCGTCCAGGCCCTGGGACGGGTAGCGCAGCGGATCGACCAGCTCGATGAAGCGGCGGCCCAGGTCGGCGTCGCCGGCGACCGGTTCCGCCCGCAGCAGCGCCTGCGACTCCCAGACCAGGGACCACCTGCGGTAGTACGCCTCGTACGACTTCAGGGTGCGCACCAGCGGACCCGACTTGCCCTCGGGCCGCAGACCGGCGTCGATCAGCAGCGGCGGGTCGGCGCTCGGGATCTGGAGCAGCCGGCGCATCTCGGACACGACCTTGTTCGCTGCCTCGGCGGCCTCGCGGTCGCTGACGCCGTCCTGCGGTTCGTGTACGAAGATCACGTCGGCGTCGGAGCCGTAGCCCAGTTCGTGGCCGCCGAAGCGGCCCATGCCGATGATCGCGAAGCGGGTCGGCAGGGTGTCGCCCCAGCCGGCCCGGACCACCGCGCGCAGCGTGCCCGCGAGGGTCGCCGCGGTCAGGTCCGAGACCGCGCCGCCCACCCGGTCCACCAGCGCGCCCTGGTCAGCCTCGACCGGGTTGGCCTCGGTGCCGTAGGAGTCGACGATGTCGGCGGCGGCGGTGCGGAACAGCTCCCGGCGGCGGACGCCGCGCGCCGCGGTGACGCCCTGCTCGGCGTTGGCCGCGCGGCCCACCGCGGCCAGGATCTCCTGCTCCAGGGGGGCGCGTCCGCGAGGTCCGAGGCCGCCTCCGTCGCCGTCGCCGAGCAGGGCCACCGCCTCGGGGGCGCGCATCAGCAGGTCGGGGGCGAGCCGGCCGGCCGACAGGACCCGGGCCAGGTTCTCGGCCGCCGCGCCCTCGTCCCGCAGCAGCCGCAGATACCAGGGGGTCTTGCCAAGCGCGTCGGAGACCTTGCGGAAGTTGAGCAGGCCCGCGTCCGGCTCGGCCGAGTCCGCGAACCAGCCCAACAGGACCGGCAGCAGGGTCCGCTGGATGGCCGCCTTGCGGGTGACGCCCGCGGCCAGCGCCTCCAGGTGGCGCAGCGCGGCGGCGGGGTCGGCGTAGCCGAGGGCGACCAGACGCTCGCGGGCCGCCTCGATACTCAGCCGGGCCTCGCCGGGGGCGAGTTGGGCGACCGCGGCGAGCAGCGGGCGGTAGAACAGTTTTTCGTGCAGGCGGCGCACCACACCGGTGTGCTGCCGCCATTCGCGGATCAGGCCGGTCACCGGGTCGGTGCGCAGGCCGAGGGAGCGGCCGATGCGGCGCAGGTCGGCCTCGTCCTCGGGAACGAGGTGGGTGCGCCGCAGCCGGTAGAGCTGGATGCGGTGTTCCATGGAGCGCAGGAAGCGGTACGCCTCGTCGAGCCGGGCGGCGTCGGCGCGGCCGACGTAGCCGCCGGCGGCGAGGGCGGCGAGCGCGTCCAGGGTGGTGCCGCTGCGCAGCGCGGGGTCGGACCGGCCGTGCACCAACTGCAGGAGCTGGACGGCGAATTCGACGTCCCGCAGGCCGCCGGGGCCGAGTTTCAGTTCGCGTTCGATCTCGGCCGCGGGGATGTTCTCGACGACGCGCCGGCGCATCTGCTGCACGTCGGGGACGAAGTTCTCGCGTTCGGCGGCCTGCCAGACCAGGGGTTCGACCGCGTCGACGTACTCCTCGCCCAGTTCGATGTCCCCGGCCACCGGGCGGGCCTTGAGCAGCGCCTGGAATTCCCAGGTCTTCGCCCAGCGCTGGTAGTAGGCGAGATGGCTGCTGAGGGTGCGCACCAGCGGGCCGTTGCGGCCCTCGGGACGGAGATTGGCGTCGACCGGCCAGATGGTGCCCTCGACCGTGGTCTCGGAGCAGATCCGCATCATGTGCGAGGCAAGCTTGGTGGCGGCCCGCAGGCCCTTGTCCTCGTCGGCGCCTTCCACGGCCTCCCCGACGAAGATCACGTCCACGTCGGAGACGTAGTTCAGCTCGTGGCCGCCGCACTTGCCCATCGCGATCACCGCGAGCCGGCACAGCGCCGCGTCGTCGGGCGCGGCGGCGCGGGCGATGGCGAGCGCGGCGCGCAGGGTGGCGGTGGCGAGGTCGGCGAGTTCGGCGGCGGTCTGGGCGACGTCGGTGGTGCCGCACACGTCGCGGGCGGCGATGGACAGCAGACAGCGGCGGTAGGCGACGCGCAGCGAGACCGGGTCGATGGCCTCGGCCAGGCCCCGTTCGAACTCCTCCACCCCGGGGTGCAGGTCGCGCGGCTCGTACGTGACCAGCTCCGCCCAGTCCCGCGGGTGTCGGGCCAGGTGGTCGGCGAGGGCCTCGGAGGCGCCGAGCACGCCGAGCAGGCGGTCGCGCAGCGGCTTGGCCGCTATCAGCGTGTCGAGCAGTTCACGGCGGGCGGTGGGGTCGGGCTGGGCCTCCAGCAGCCGGACCAGCCCGTGCAGCGCGAGGTCCGGGTCGGCGGTCCCGCCCAGCGCCTCCAGGAGCACCGGGTCGTCGCGGACGGGCGCCAGCTCGGCGCCGTCGAGCAGGCTCTCGGCGCCGGAGGGGTCGGTGAAGCCGTGCCGCAGCAGTCGCGTGAAGGTACTGCTCCTGCGCCCCGGCGTCATCCGCGGCCTCCCCTCGTATCGGCTCGAATCGGGTCGAATCAGGTATCGAATCAGGTCAGGACCAAGCTCATCCTGGCCAGAGCCTAACCGCCAAGCTTCGGTGAAGCGCCGGGGCGGTCCGCGATGAGTTGCACGCGTCCGCCCGGTCTGTCCACCGAGGCCACCGTCATTCCACAGGGAGGGCACGATGCCGGAACCCATGGGCGAGCTGGACCGCCAGTACTCCGGTGCGGGCGCCACCGCACCCGCCTGGTCCGAGGCTGAGGCGCTGCTGCGTACGGCCGAACTGTTCTGGATCTCGACCGTACGGCCCGACGGGCGTCCGCACGCGACCCCGCTGCTCGCGGTCTGGGACGACGGGGCGCTGCATTTCGCGACCGGCGCCGGGGAGCGCAAGGCGCGCAACCTCGGCCGCAACCCGGAGGTGGTCCTGACCACCGCAGGCGCCGGCGCCTGGGACGCGGGCTACGACCTGGCGGTGGAGGGCACGGCGGTGCGCGTCACCGGGGACGGGCGGCTGCGCGAGCTGGCCGCGGCCTGGGCGGCGAAGTACGGCTCCGAGTGGCGCTTCGACGTGCGGGACGGCTGCTTCGAGCACGGCCCGGGACGGGCGAGGGTGTTCGCGGTGGCGCCGCGGGTCGTCCTCGGCTTCGGAAAATTCACGGAAGGGGAGCCGTTGGGCCAGACGAGGTGGCGGTTCGGCTGACCGGGGCCGGCGGGGCCGTGGCCGGACGGGAAGGGCCGGAGCGGCCGGAGCGGTGGGGACGGGCGAACCTGCCGGAAGGGAGGCGCTGGCCCCGGCCGGAGCGGCGTACCCGGGCCGGCCGCCGCCCGCCGGACCCGGCCAGGGCGGCGTACCCGGGCCGGCCGCCGCGCGGGCGCTCGCCGCCGCGGCCCGTTTCCCGCCCTGTCGCAGGGTGGCCCTCCCGGAATCACACTGGTCGGTGGAGGGCCCCGCAAAGGGCGCGTGCCGCGCTCATGACGGAAGGACGGACCCATGCCCACGGATACGGTTCCCGGCCCGCTGCGGGTCCTGGTCTTCGGCGGAGCCCTGCGCGCCGATTCGACCAACTCCCGCCTCGCCGCCCTCGTGGCCCGGCTCATCTCCGACACCGGTGCCACCGTCGACCTCGCCGGGATGCGCGACTTCGGCATGCCCATGTACGACGGCGACGCGGAGGCCGCCGAAGGGCTGCCGCCGGGCGCCCTCGCCCTGCGCGACCGGATCGACCGGAACGACGCCTTCGTCATCTCCTCGCCGGAGTACAACGCCTCCGTGCCGGGCGTGCTGAAGAACGCGATCGACTGGGTGTCGCGGGTCCGGCCGCAGCCGTTCAAGACGAAGCACGCGCTGCTCGTCTCCGCCTCGCCGTCCCTGATCGGCGGCAACCGCGGACTGTGGGCCCTGCGGGTGCCCCTGGAACACCTGGGCACCCGCGTCTACCCGGACATGTTCAGCCTGCCCAACAGCTACCAGGCGTTCGCCGAGGACGGCACGCTGGCCGACACGGGACTGCAGCACCGGCTGGGCGAGACCGTGTCGGGTTTCCTCAGCCTGGTCGAGGCGGACGCGCGCTACGTGTGCCTGGAGCGCCGCTGGTACGAGTTCCTGGGAGACCGCACCGAGGCGGCCATCACGCAGCGGGCCGAGGCGTGATGCCGGGCCCGTGCGGCGCGCGGCGCGGCACCGCACGGCGCGCGGGACACACCCCGGCCCCCAGCCGGCCCGGGCCCGCCCCTGAAGCACCGGCAGGTTCTTCCGCAGCTCGAACGCCGTGACCTCGTGGCGTTTGTTGCGCAGGAAGTGACGCGCCCCTCCGGCGGCCTCGGGCAGTCGCCATCGCCAACTGCTCCGCCCGGAGTCGAACTCCAGTTCGCCGCCAGAGACCACCCCGGCCGACGCAGCCGCCGCTGCCGAACGGCAGGAGGAACACGTTGCGCCCGTGGTGCTCCTCATGCTGTTCGACGCACGGGTGGTCCCTTCGCCTGTCCCCGGCAGCCTGCTGTGAGTGCGGCGGCGGGGGAGCTCCCGCCAGCAGCCGTGAAACGGCCTTGGGGCCGACGGCCATCAGCCGTCGACCCCATCCGTCGTTTCGGCGGGATACGACCTCGACCTGCGCTTACAGCACCGGCAAGTTCTTCCGCAGCTCGAACGCCGTGACCTCGCTGCGGTACTCGTGCCACTCGGCGCGCTTGTTGCGCAGGAAGAAGTCGAAGACGTGCTCGCCGAGGGTCTCGGCGACCAGGTCGCTGCGCTCCATCAGGGTCAGTGCCTCGCCGAGGTTCTGCGGCAGCGGCTCGATGCCCATCGCCCGGCGCTCGGCGTCGGAGAGCGCCCAGACGTCGTCCTCGGAACCCGGCGGCAGTTCGTAGCCCTCTTCGATGCCCTTGAGGCCCGCGGCCAGCAGTACGGCGTACGAGAGGTAGGGGTTGGCGCCCGAGTCCAGGGAGCGCACCTCCACCCGGGCCGAGCCGGTCTTGCCCGGCTTGTACATCGGCACCCGGACCAGGGCCGAGCGGTTGTTGTGGCCCCAGCAGATGTACGAGGGCGCCTCGCCGCCGGCGCCCGCCGTGCGCTCGGAGCCGCCCCAGATGCGCTTGTAGGAGTTCACCCACTGGTTGGTGACCGCCGAGATCTCCGCCGCGTGCCGCAGCAGGCCCGCGATGAAGGAGCGGCCGACCTTGGAGAGCTGGTACTCCGCGCCGGACTCGTAGAACGCGTTCCGGTCGCCCTCGAAGAGGGAGAGGTGGGTGTGCATGCCGGAGCCCGGGTGCTCGCTGAACGGTTTGGGCATGAAGGTCGCCTGCACCCCCTGCTCCAGCGCGACCTGCTTCATGACCAGGCGGAAGGTCATGACGTTGTCGGCCGTGGAGAGCGCGTCGGCGTAGCGCAGGTCGATCTCCTGCTGACCCGGGGCGCCCTCGTGGTGGGAGAACTCGACGGAGATGCCCATCGACTCCAGCATGGTGATCGCCTGGCGGCGGAAGTCCATGCCGACGTTGGTCGGGGTGTGGTCGAAATAGCCGGAGTTGTCGGCCGGGGTGGGGCGGGTGCCGTCGAGCGGGCGGTCCTTCAGCAGGAAGAACTCGATCTCGGGGTGGGTGTAGAAGGTGAAGCCCAGGTCGGAGGTGCGGGCGAGGGCGCGCTTGAGGACGTAGCGCGGGTCGGCGAAGGACGGTGAGCCGTCGGGCATGAGGATGTCGCAGAACATGCGGGCCGTGCCGGGGGTCTCCGCGCGCCAGGGCAGGACCTGGAAGGTGGACGGGTCGGGCTTGGCGATCATGTCGGACTCGTAGACCCGGGCGAAGCCCTCGATGGCGGAGCCGTCGAAGCCGATGCCCTCGTCGAATGCCTGTTCCAGCTCGGCGGGGGCCACGGCGACGGACTTGAGGAAGCCCAGCACGTCCGTGAACCACAGGCGTACGAACCGGATGTCGCGCTCCTCCAAGGTCCGGAGCACGAACTCCTGCTGCTTGTCCATCTTCCGCTTCCCCATCCTTGCTGGTCAGGCCGCCTTTCCCCGGTGCCGGCGGAGGCGGTCGGGCACCTGAGCATCCCACCACGACAGCATTTCGTGCGCGTTGCGGACCTTGATCGCCCGGCCGGCCCCGTACTGAACGCGGAGGGCCGGGCGGATGCACTGCCCTGCCGCCCATCTTGCCTGCTCGGACCGTCATCCGTAATGGCCGATACCGATCGTTCCTGCCGGTTGCGGCGGGGCCGTCGGTACGGCATCCCCGCACGTTTCGATTCTCTGGATTCCGGTGCCCTCCCTACGAAGACGGCTCCTGCCCCCTTACGATCAGCTAGCGCCACTTCCGCACCGCTTCCCCGACTCTTTCCTCTTTTTTTGTTTCCCTTCCGCCCTCTCTCCCGCCTCTCTCTCCTCTTCCCCCAGAAGGACACACCTCATGGGTTCCGCCAAGAACAGCAGCAGCGCGGCACGCAAGGCCCGGATCGCGGAGATGCAGCGCGCCGAGCGCGCCCGCGAGCGCCGCAACCGGCTGCTCGTCGTCGCCGCGAGCGTGGTGGTCGTCGCCGGTCTCATCGTCGGCGGTGTCGTCCTCGTGAACTCGCAGTCCGACGGGAAGGACAGCGCGTCGAGCGACGGCAAGGGCTCCGGCGACTCGGGACACTTCACCGAGGGCAAGGACGGGGTGCGCACCTGGAAGGGCAACCTGTCGCGGACCCACGTCACGACGAGCGTGACGTACCCGATGCAGCCGCCGGTGGGCGGCAACCACAACCCGGTCTGGCTCAACTGCAACGGCGACGTCTACACCTCACCGGTGAAGAACGAGAACGCGGTGCACGCGCTGGAGCACGGGGCCGTCTGGGTGACGTACACCGCGGCGGCGAAGAAGGCGGACGTGGAGACGCTCACGGCGAAGGTGAAAAGCACCCCGTACTCGCTGATGAGTCCGTTCGAGAAGCAGGCGGCGCCGCTGATGCTGTCGGCCTGGGGCCACCAGGTGACGGTCAAGAGCGCGGACGACCCGATGGTGGCCAAGTTCTTCTCCACCTATGTGCAGGGCGACCAGACGCCGGAGCCGGGTGCCTCGTGCACCGGCGGGACGTCGAAGTGAGGGCGGCGCGGTGAAGCGGCACATCGGCTGGGTCGCGGGGACCGCGGCGGCGGCGCTGGTCGCGGCGGGCGCGATCACCTACGCGGTCGCCGAGGACGGCGGCTCGGGCACGGCGGTGCCGGCCGCCGAGTCCGCGGACGCCGGGTTCGCCCGGGACATGGCGGTCCACCACCAGCAGGCCGTCGAGATGTCGTACATCGTGCGCGACCGCACCGACGACGAGGAGGTGCGGCGGCTCGCCTACGACATCGCCCAGACCCAGGCCAACCAGCGGGGCATGCTGCTCGGCTGGCTGGACCTGTGGGGGCTGCCGAAGGTGTCCGCCGAGCCGCCGATGACCTGGATGGGCATGGGCGGCATGCCGCCCGGCCAGGACGGCGCGCTGATGCCGGGCATGGCGACCAACACCGACCTGAAGAAGCTGGGCGCCCTGTCCGGCAAGCGGGCGGAGGTCTTCTACCTGCAGCTCATGACGGAGCATCACAAGGGCGGCGTGCACATGGCCGAGGGGTGTGTCGCCCGGTGCACGGTCGGCGTGGAGAAGCGGCTCGCCAAGGGCATGGTCGAGTCGCAGCAGTCCGAGATCGAGTTGATGGCCGGCATGCTCAAGGACCGTGGCGCGGCGCCCCGCTCCTGACACGTACACGCGGACGAATACCTCAATTCGCCCCGAATGAACGCTCCTTGAGTCTCTCTTGACCTTCGCGTTCCCCAGGCATGAACGTTTCATCCGTCAGAGTGACCCCCATCGTGTGATCCATTCGTGGGCCTCTGACCCTTACGGACCCCCCGAGTGGATCGGCGACGTCCTACCACTTCGTGCGTGCGAACCGCATCACAGGGGGTTCAATGAGATCCAACCGCGCCATGGCGCGTGCCGGTGTGAGCATGGCGGCGACGCTGCCCATGCTCGCCGGCGCGCTCGCTCTCGGCATACCCGCGGCCCACGCCGCGGACGGTCCGGCCCGGGACACTCTCGCGGGCACCAGGCCCGCCTGGGCCACCGCCACGGCGGACAAGGGCGCCACCGCGAACAGCGCCCGGGTCACCGCCCGGGTGTATCTGGCGGGCCGGGACGCCTCCGGCCTCGCCGCCTACGCGAAGGCGGTCTCCGACCCGTCCTCGCCGCAGTACGGCAAGTACCTCAGCGCCGGGCAGGCGCAGGCGCGCTTCGGCGCGACCGAGGAACAGGTGGACGCCGTGAAGTCGTGGCTGGCCTCGGCCGGCCTGACGGTCACGGAGGTCACCCGGCACTACGTCGCCGTCTCCGGTGACGTGTCCGCCGCCGAGAAGGCGTTCGGCACCCAGCTGCACAACTACGCCAAGGGCTCCAGGACCTACCGGGCACCCACGGCCGCCGCCTCCGTGCCCGCGGCCCTCGACGGCGCCGTGCTCACCGTGACGGGCCTGGACAACGCCCCGCACAAGGCGAGCCACCAGGACGAACTGCCGCCGCCGGACGTCGCGTTCAGGAACGCCGGGCCGTTCTCCTCGTACTACGGCTCGAACATCGCGGGCTTGCTGCCGAGCGCGTTCGGCCAGCAGATCCCGTACGCCGTCAAGGGCTACACCGGCAGGCAGCTGCGGTCCGCCTACGGCGCCGGCCGGTACACCGGCAAGGGCGTCCGCGTCGCCATCACCGACGCCTACGCCTCGCCTACCATCGCCGCCGACGCCGCCGCCTACGCGAAGAAGAACGGCGACGCGGGCTGGAAGCACGGCCAGCTGAAGCAGGTGCTGCCCGACACCTACACGAAGACCGAGGAGTGCGGGGCGGCCGGCTGGTACGGCGAGGAGACACTCGACGTCGAGGCCGTGCACGCGGTCGCGCCCGCCGCCGACGTCACCTACGTGGGCGCCGCGTCCTGCTACGACAACGACCTGCTGGACTCGCTCGGCAAGGTCGTCGACCGGCACCTGGCGGACATCGTCTCCAACTCCTGGGGCGACATCGAGGCCAACGAGACGCCGGACGTCCAGGCCGCCTACGACCAGGTCTTCCAGCTCGGCGCCGTCCAGGGCATCGGCTTCTACTTCTCCTCCGGCGACAACGGCGACGAGGTCGCCCACTCCGGCACGAAGCAGGTCGACACCCCCGCCAACTCGGCCTGGGTGACCGCGGTCGGCGGCACCTCGCTGGCCGTCGGCAAGGGCGACAAGTACCTGTGGGAGACCGGCTGGGGCACCGAGAAGGCGAACCTGTCGGCGGACGGCACGAGCTGGACCGGCTTCCCCGGCGCGTTCACCTCCGGCGCGGGCGGCGGCACCAGCAGGACCGTGGCCGAGCCCTTCTACCAGAAGGGTGTCGTCCCGAACTCGCTCGCCAAGGCCAACAGCGCCGCCGGCAACCGCGTCGTCCCGGACATCTCGGCGATCGCCGACCCGAACACCGGCTTCCTCGTCGGCCAGACGCAGACCTTCCCGGACGGGTCCCAGCAGTACAACGAGTACCGCATCGGCGGCACCTCGCTGGCCGCGCCGGTGATCGCGGCCGTGCAGGCGCTGTCCCAGCAGGCGCGCGGCGGGCACGCGATCGGCTTCGCCAACCCGGCGATCTACGCCAAGGCCGGCTCGAAGGCGTACCACGACGTCACGGACGACCCGACCGGCTCCGGCCTCGCGGTCGCCCGCGTCGACTACGCCAACAGCGTCGACGCCACCGGCGGCCTGCTGACCTCGGTCCGCGTCCTCGGCCAGGACAGCTCGCTCAAGGCCGTGAAGGGCTACGACGACGTGACCGGCGTGGGCTCGCCCGCGAACGGCTACGTCCAGTCGTACCGGCGCCACTGATCGAGCCGCCGGACGGGGGTGGCGTGGGGTGCACCACACTCCGCGCCACCCCCATCGCGTCGCTCTGACGATTACACTGGGCGTGTGCCTCAACTTCGTCTCGCCCTGAACCAGATCGACTCGCGCGTCGGCGACCTCGCCGGCAACACCGAGACGATCCTCCGCTGGACCCGGCACTCGGCCGAGCAGGGAGCGCATCTCGTGGCGTTCCCGGAGATGGTGCTGACCGGGTATCCCGTCGAGGACCTCGCCCTCAGGTCGTCCTTCGTCCAGGCGTCCCGGGCCGCGCTCGGCGCACTCGCCGCCCGGCTCGCGGCGGAGGGCTTCGGGGAGCTGCCGGTGGTCGTCGGCTACCTGGACCGCAGCGACAGCGCCCAGCCGAAGTACGGCCAGCCGGCCGGCGCCCCGCAGAACGCGGCGGCGGTGCTGTACCGCGGCGAGCCGGTCCTCACCTTCGCCAAGCACCACCTGCCGAACTACGGCGTCTTCGACGAGTTCCGCTACTTCGTGCCCGGCGACACGATGCCGGTGGTGCGCGTGCACGGCGTCGACATCGCCCTGGCCATCTGCGAGGACCTGTGGCAGGACGGCGGCCGGGTGCCCGCGGCCCGGTCGGCGGGCGCGGGCCTGCTGCTGTCCGTCAACGCCTCGCCGTACGAGCGCAACAAGGACGACACCCGTCTCGACCTCGTGCGCAAGCGGGCCCAGGAGGCGGGCTGCACGACGGCCTACCTCGCCATGACCGGCGGCCAGGACGAGCTGGTCTTCGACGGCGACTCGATCGTCGTCGACGCCGACGGCGCGGTTCTCGCGCGGGCGCCGCAGTTCACCGAGGGCTGCGTGGTGCTGGACCTGGAGCTGCCCGCGGCCTCGGCGCAGCCGCCCACCGGCGTGGTGGACGACGGACTGCGCATCGACCGGGTGATCCTCTCCGAGGATCCGCTGCCCGCCTACGCCCCGGAGCGGACGGGCGGCTACGCGGACCGCCTCGACGACGACGAGGAGGTCTACTCGGCGCTGGTGGTCGGCCTGCGCGCCTATGTACAGAAGAACGGCTTCCGGTCCGTCCTGATCGGTCTGTCCGGCGGCATCGACTCGGCGCTGGTGGCGGCGATCGCCTGCGACGCGGTGGGCGCGGAGAACGTGTACGGCGTGTCCATGCCGTCGAAGTACTCCTCGGACCACTCCAAGGACGACGCGGCGGACCTCGCCCGCCGCACCGGGCTCAACTTCCGGACCGTGCCGCTCGCCCCCATGTTCGAGGCGTACATGGCGTCCACGGAGCTGACCGGGCTTGCCGAGGAGAACCTCCAGTCCCGGCTGCGCGGCACGCTGCTGATGGCGATCTCCAACCAGGAGGGCCACATCGTCCTCGCCCCCGGCAACAAGTCGGAACTGGCGGTCGGCTACTCGACGCTGTACGGCGACTCGGTGGGTGCGTACGGCCCGATCAAGGACGTGTACAAGACGTCGGTCTTCGCACTGGCCCGGTGGCGCAACCGGGCGGCGGCCGAGCGCGGCCAGACCCCGCCGATCCCCGAGAACTCCATCACCAAGCCGCCGAGCGCGGAGCTGCGCCCCGGCCAGGTCGACACGGACTCGCTGCCGGACTACCCGGTCCTGGACGCGATCCTCGACCTCTACGTCGACCACGACAAGGGCGCGGACACGATCGTCGCGGCCGGCTTCGATCCGGCGCTGGTCACCAGGACCCTGCGCATGGTGGACACGGCGGAGTACAAGCGCCGCCAGTACCCGCCGGGCACGAAGATCTCGGCCAAGGGCTTCGGCAAGGACCGCCGGCTTCCGATCACCAACGGGTGGCGCGAATCGGCTTGACGCGTCTCGGGGCCGTCCCGCGCCCGTCCTCCCATGCCCTCGGGGGCGTCCCGCGCCCGGGCCGGACGGGCCCGGGCCGGCTCCGGCCGCTCACTCAGTCAGGGGCGCTGACCTGGACGCGGGCCGCCACCGGGAGGTGGTCGCTGCCGGTGCGCGGCAGGGTCCAGGAGCTTTCCGGCTTGACCCCCTTGACCATGACCTGGTCGATCCGTGCCATCGGGAACGACGCCGGCCAGCTGAACCCGAACCCGCCGCCCGCCGCGCCCTGGGTGGAGCGCAGCTGGGAGGTGATCGCGGTGAGGGAGCGGTCGTTCATCGTGCCGTTCAGGTCACCGAGCAGCACCACCCGCTGAAGTTTCTCGTGGGCGAGCGCGGTGCCCAGCGCGTCGGCGCTCTTGTCCCGCTGCCGGGCGGTGAAGCCGGTGGCGGCCTTCACCCGCACCGAGGGCAGATGGGCGACGTACACGGCGACCTGGCCCTCGGGGGTCGAGACCGTGGCGCGCATCGCGCGCTCCCAGCCCAGCTCGATGTCGACGGACCGGACGGCGGTCGTCGGGTACTTGCTCCACAGTCCGACCGTGCCGACGACCTTGTGGTACTTGTACGTCGAGGCCAGCGCCTTCTCGTAGACCGGGACGGCGGAGGCCGTCAGTTCCTCCAGGGCCAGCACGTCCGCGCCGGAGCCGGTCAGGTCGCGGGCGGTGCGGGAGGGGTCCGGGTTGTCGGCGTTGACGTTGTGGGTGGCGACCATGAGGTCGCCGTTGGCGGACGTGCGGTCGATGACCAGCCCGCCGAACAGGTTCAGCCACATGACGACCGGCAGCACCGTCGCGATCAGCGCGGTGGCCGACCGGCGGACGAGGCCGAGGACCAGCAGCACCGGGATCAGCAGGCCGAGCCAGGGCAGGAAGGTCTCGGTGAGACTGCCGAGGTTGCCCACGGTGTTGGGGATGCGTGAATGCAGCAGCAGCACCAGGGCGAGCAGGACGGCGATGACGGCGAGGACGATGCCGCGGCGCCAGATGCCCCGGTCGCCGCGCCAGCCGCGCAGCGGGCGGGTCACCAGGCGCCGGAGCCGGGAGCGCCGCTGCTCGGGTCCGGAGCCGCCGTCTTCCGTTTCCGTCACGTATGCCTGTTGCGCCATACCGTCGCCTCACTACCCGCTGTACACACCGTCACTCCCCCGCGTTACGACCCTAGGGGATGATCGGCTCCGTTCCCGCCTCCCGTGGCGGCCGTACAGAAGTCGACGACGAACGGGTGGGTGCCGAAAGTTCCGGACCTGCGCGGGAGGGGTGAGGACTGTGACAGAACGCGAATATTCGGACTATGTGCCGGGTGTGCCGGCGGGCGGCCGGAGGCCCGCCAGCACGGCGTCGACGATCTGCTCCGCGAGGTCCTCGGGGAGTTCGACGTCGGGGCGCAGGACGGAGCGCAGGAGCATCGGGCCGACGAGCAGGTCGTTGGCCAGTTCGAGGTCGATGTCCGTGCGGAGTTCGCCGGTGTGCTGCCCCCGGCGCAGCACCTCCAGGCTCAGCTTGCGCCGGGGCGCTATCACGTTGGCGTGGTAGGCAGCCCAGACCTTTGGGCTGTTCTTCATCTGCGCATGGGCGTTGTACAGGATCAGCGACGAGCGGCTGGCCACGCCCCGCAGGCGCACCGATTCGAGCAGGACGACCAGGTCGTCGCGCAGGGAGGTGCCGGGGAGTTCGGGTTCGGGGGGTTCGGCGGCGCGCATCACGTCGGCGAACAGGTCCTCCTTGCCCGCCCAGCGCCGGTAGATGGTGGCCTTGCCGACGCCGGCCGTACGGGCGACCCGCTCGATGGACAGTTCGGCGAGCGGAACACCGTCCTCCAGGAGCTTCATCACGCCTTCCAGGATGGCGCGTTCCACGGCCTCGCTGCGGGGCCGGCCCCGGGCGGGGCCGCACGGCTGCGGGTGGCTTCCGGCAGGGCTCACGTCACTCCGTCCTTTCGCTGTGCTGCGGGGATTGTCCCGCAGCCGCCCCCCTTCCGCCGTGCTGCCCCCTCCGGGCACACGCCTACTCCGCGGCCACGACCAGTTCCCGTTCCTCCTCGCCGCGCTGCTCCGCCGACGGCCTGCCGGGCAGGAAAAGCGCCGCCACCAGCGCGCCGAGCAGCGCGACCCCGGTCCCGCACAGCGCGGTGACGTGCATGGCGTGCAGGAACGCGTCGTCGGCGGCACCGACCAGCGCCCTGCCCTGCGGGCCGAGTTTCGCGGCCACGCCCAGGGTGGCCTCGATGGACTCCCCCGCGGTGTCGCGCAGGCCGGCCGGGAGCATCCCCAGCTTGTCCCCGATGCCGTCGCGGTACGCGGTGGACAGGACCGAGCCGAGTACGGCGATGCCGAGGGCGCCGCCGACCTGGCGGAAGGTGTTGCTGAGCGCGGAGGCTGAGCCGGCCTTCTCGCGCGGCAGGGCCTGCATGATGACGACGGAGGTCGGCGTCATGATGTGCGCCATGGCGGTGCCCATCAGGAAGAGGTCCACCTCCAGGAGCCAGATCGGCGTGTCCGCCTCGAACAGCGCGAAGGCGGCCAGCGTCACGGCGATCAGGACCAGGCCGGCCGCGGTGGTGACCCGGTTGCCGATGCGGTCGACGACCAGCCGGGCGCGCGGCGCGAAGATCATCTGGGCGACGGCCAGCGGCAGCATCAGCGCACCGGCCTCCAGCGGCGAGTAGCCGCGCACGCTCTGGGTGTAGAAGACGCTGAAGAACGTGACGCCCATCAGCGCGAAGAAGACCAGCGCGATGGCGGCCATGGCGGCCGAGAAGGTCTTGTTCCTGAAGTACGTCACGTCCAGGGACGGGTGGTCGCTGCGCTTCTCGTACACGACGAAGCCGATGAGGACGACCAGGCCGGCGACGGTGGTGAGGAGCACCTTCGGGTCGGTGAAGTCGGCCAGTTCGCCGCCCTTGATGATGCCGTAGACGAGCAGGACCAGGCCGACCACGGAGAGCAGCACGCCGACGGGGTCGAGCCGGCCGGGGTTCGGGTCGCGCGAGTCGGGCACCAGCCAGACCATCAGCGCCACCGCGACGATCACGATCGGCACGTTGATGAGGAAGACGGAGCCCCACCAGAAGTGGTCGAGGAGCGCGCCGCCGGTGATCGGGCCGATGGCGATGGCCAGTCCGACGCCGCCCGCCCAGATGCCGATGGCCTTGGGCTGCTCCGCGCGTTCGAAGACGTTCATGAGCACGGCGAGGGTCGCGGGCATGACGAAGGCGGCGCCGAGGGCCATGAGCGCGCGGTAGGCGATGAGCTGCCCCGGGGACCCGGACTCGGCGGCCAGGGCCGAGCCGACACCGAACACGACGAGACCGCCGAGCAGGACCTTCTTGCGGCCCAGCCGGTCACCGACGAGACCCGAGGTGAACAGCAGCCCGGCGAAGACGAGCGTGTAGGAGTTGATCGCCCACTCGATCTCGCTCTGGGTGGCACCCAGCCCGGTGGGTGCGGGCTGGGAGATCGTCTTGACCGCGACGTTCAGGATCGAGTTGTCGAGCACCACGATCAGCAGACTCAGGATGAGGACGCCGAGGATGGCCCAGCGGCGCCGGTGCACCTCCTCGGGTATCCGGGAGGCGGGTGCAGCGGGAGTTGTCATAGCGATGACCCTAGAGGATTTTCGATACGGAACCGTCTCGTATCTTATTTCCTTTACCCAGAACTTACACAGAGAGCCAGCTCCGCGTACCCAGGGGCGGCCGGCCGGACACCCCGGAGGCGAAGGCGGCTGCGAAGGGGATCACACCGGAACACGGCCGGAACCCACGGGGATCCCCTGGCCCTGACTGGCACGAGGTGCCACCATGGAGGGGATCCGGAGACGCCGTGAGGGCGCTTCGAGACGATTTGAAGGAGCCGTTGCAATGACGCAGCTTTCGGCTGCCCAGACCAGGTCCTCCGACGGCAGCAAAGCGCTGTACGGGGGCAAGGGCACCCGCCGCATCACCGTCCGCGACATCGGCCTCGCCAAGGAGCGGGGCGAGAAGTGGCCCATGCTCACGGCGTACGACGCCATGACCGCCTCCGTCTTCGACGAGGCCGGCATCCCGGTGATGCTGGTCGGCGACTCGGCGGGCAACTGCCACCTCGGGTACGAGACGACCGTACCCGTCACCCTCGACGAGATGACCATGCTGTCGGCCGCGGTCGTACGCGGCACGCAACGCGCCCTGATCGTGGGCGACCTGCCCTTCGGGTCTTACCAGGAGGGGCCGGTGCAGGCGCTGCGCTCGGCGACCCGGCTGGTGAAGGAGGCCGGGGTCGGCGCCGTGAAGCTGGAGGGCGGCGAGCGCTCGCACGACCAGATCGAGTTGCTGGTGCAGTCCGGCATCCCGGTCATGGCGCACATCGGCCTCACCCCGCAGTCCGTGCACGCCATGGGCTACCGGGTGCAGGGGCGCGGCGAGGAGGCGGCCCAGCAACTGCTGCGCGACGCGAAGGCCGTGCAGGACGCGGGCGCGTTCGCGGTGGTGCTCGAACTGGTCCCGGCGGAGTTGGCGGCCGAGGTGACCCGGGTGCTGCACATCCCGACCGTCGGCATCGGCGCAGGGCCCGAGACGGACGCGCAGGTCCTGGTGTGGACCGACATGATGGGGCTGACCGGCGGGCGGGTCCCGAAGTTCGTGAAGCAGTACGCCGATCTGCGTGCGGTCATGGGCGACGCGGCCAAGTCCTTCGCCGAGGAGGTCGTCGGCGGAACGTTCCCGCGGGAGGAGCACTCCGTCCATTAGGCGCCCGGCCGGCTGTGCCGCGAGGGCCGTCGCTCGTCCGCGGCGCCGTCGTGGCCGGTCGCTCCCCCAAGTTCTCGGCTTCGCTCGGACAGGGGCCCCCGGTTCCCCGGCCCCTTGGGGGGCGCGGCACGCAATGACCACAGTGGAAACACCCAGGACGGCCCGCCGATCGTCCCCCGTCGGCGGGCCGTCCGCCGTTGTCGGGCGGTACCGCGCGACTGTCGGTGTCCTGTAGGCGGTTTGTCGGTGCGGGCTGGCACCGTTCATGTCATGACGCGAACCGACAACAAGCCCAGCGGCCACGGCGACGCCGTGACCGTGCGGGGGCTGGTCAAGCACTACGGCGAGACCAAAGCGCTGGACGGCGTGGACCTGGACGTGCGCGAAGGCACCGTGATGGGTGTGCTCGGGCCGAACGGCGCCGGCAAGACCACCCTCGTACGCATCCTGTCCACCCTGCTCGCTCCCGACGCCGGCCGGGCGACCGTCGCCGGGTACGACGTCGTCCAGCAGCCCCGGCAGCTGCGCCGGGTCATCGGACTCACCGGGCAGTACGCCTCGGTGGACGAGAAGCTTCCGGGCTGGGAGAACCTGTACATGATCGGGCGGCTGCTCGACCTGCCGCGCAAGGAGGCCCGCAGCCGCGCCGACGAACTGCTGGAGCGGTTCTCGCTGACGGACGCCGCCAAGCGGCCCGCGGCCACCTACTCCGGCGGCATGCGGCGCCGGCTCGACCTGGCCGCCTCGATGATCGGCCGGCCCGAGGTGCTCTACCTGGACGAACCGACGACCGGTCTCGACCCGCGGACCCGCAACGAGGTGTGGGACGAGGTCAAGGCCATGGTCGGGGACGGCGTCACCGTCCTGCTGACCACCCAGTACATGGAGGAGGCCGAACAGCTCGCCTCCGAACTGACCGTCGTGGACCGCGGAAAGGTCATCGCGAACGGCCGCATCGAGGAGCTGAAGGCGAAGGTCGGCGGACGCACGCTGCGGGTACGGCCGGCCGACCCGCTGGAGCTGCGCCCGCTCGCCGGGATGCTGGACGAACTGGGCATCACCGGTCTCGCCACGACGACCGTGGACACCGAGGCCGGCACCCTGCTGGTGCCCGTCCTCAGCGACGAGCAGCTGACCGCCGTGGTCGGCGCGGTCACCGCGCGCGGCATCACCATCTCCTCGATCACCACCGAACTGCCCAGCCTGGACGAGGTGTTCCTGTCGCTCACCGGCCACCGCGCCAGTGCCCCGCAGGACCCCACGCCCGCCGACATCCGCCAAGAGGTCGCCGTATGACCGCCAGCCCGTCACCCACGACCACCCTGAACCAGGCGCCTCGCGCGACCCCGTCGGCCACCGCCGCCGCTTCCGTGCCCGACGCCCGGATCCCGCTGCGCGGCCACCTGCGCCACACCGGGGCGCTGATCCGCCGCAACCTGCTGTGGATCCGGCAGGACCCGGAGTCCATGGCCGACGCGCTGCTGATGCCGATCGTCTTCACCCTGCTGTTCGTGTACGTCTTCGGCGGCTCGATCGGACAGGCCCTGGGCGGCGGCCAGAACGGGTACGTGCAGTACGTGATCCCCGGCATGATCGCGATGATGAGCATGACGCTGTCCCAGGGCGTCGGCACCGGCTTCAGCCAGGACTTCAACTCCGGTGTCATGGACCGCTTCCGGTCGCTGCCCATCGGGCGCGGCTCGGTGCTGTTCGCGAAGATCTCGGTGGAGCTGGTGCGGATGCTGTTCGCGACCGCCGTGCTGATGATCGTGTCCGTCCTGGTCGGTTTCCACATCCACAACTGGGGCGGGCTGTTCGCCGCCGTGGGGCTGTCCGCGGCCTTCGCCTCGTCGATCATGTGGGTGTTCCTCACCCTGGGCGTGGTCCTGAAGAACGCACAGTCCGTGCAGGCGATGGGCTTCCTGGTGCTGTTCCCGCTGCAGTTCGGCTCGTCGATCTTCGCGCCGACCCAGTCGATGCCGGGCTGGCTCCAGGCGTTCACCGACTACAACCCGCTGTCCACGCTGGCCGACGCCGCCCGCGGACTGATGGTGGGCGGTCCGGTCGCCCACGACCTGTGGATCACGCTGGCCTGGTCGGCGGCGATCACGGTGGTGATGGCGCCCGTCGCGATCTACAAGTTCCGCACCAAGAGCTGACGCGGCACCGGCTCCGTCAGGCTCGGTTCATGGCCGGACCGGCGTCAGACCAGGGCGGCGGCCTCCTCCAGGGAGAGCCCGCCGCCCTCCGCGTACGCGGCCTGGTAGGCCGCGTCGCCGAGCACGGCGCGGGTCCGTTCCGCGGCTCGGGCACGCACCTCGCGCTCCAGCCGCGGCCGGATGTGGCCGGGCGGCAGCAGGCTGTCGGCGGCGCCGATGCAGCGGGCGGCGTCGCGGGCGCGACGGCCGCCGTCCGAGCCGGTGAGGGCGATCGCGGCGGTGATCAGGTACACGGACCGCAGGGAAGGGGCAATGGCCTGGGACAGCGGGTCCCGCGCCTGTTCGAGCGCTCGCCGGATCTTGTCCAGGGCCTCGTCGTGACGGCCGTCGGCCGCGTCCAGCCACGCCTCCTGGCCCAGGATGAAGGAGTCGAAGACGATGAAGTACGCGATCTTGAACTCCTCGCGCAGCAGCCGCAGTTGCTCGCGCGCCTCGGCGATCCGGCCGGTCACGCCGAGCAGGCCCGCGAGGAACAGCCGGGCCGCGGGCATCGCCTCGTTGCCCGAGCCGTCCTTCCGGGCGATCACGTCGCGCAGCAGGCTCTCCCCGGTCTCCGGGTCGCCCGCCTCCACCAGCGCACTGCCGAGCCGGGCGTCCAGCACCGCCACGTGGTGGCGGGCGCCGAGCCGGGCGGCCTGCTCGGACGCCGCCTCGTAGTCGGCCGCCGCCAGCCGGTACTCGCCCTTGCGCTCATGGGCCTCGCCGCGTGCGGAGAGGGCTTCGGCGGTGCCCCACCGGTCGCCGAGCCGGCGGTAGATCTCCAGCGACTCGTCGGCGTCGTGGGCGGCGTCGCCCGCCCAGTCGCTGCGGTTGGCGAGCAGATTGGCCCGCATCTGGAGACTGGCGGCCAGTTCCCATTCGTACCCGGGGGTCGAGCGGCAGGTGTCGACGGTGGCGTCGATGACCGTACGCACCCGGTCCATGTCGCCGGAGAGCATGACGGCGAAGAACCAGAGGGCGCCGGGGCTGCGGCAGGTCTGCGGCAGCCCCGGCTCGTAGGTCGCGGCGATGGTGCGCAGCCTGGCCTGTGCCTGCGGGGTCTGCCAGGAGTCCAGCTCGGCGTCCATGCTGGCGAGACGGACCAGGTGCACACCGCGTCTGGCCTCGTCGAGGACCTCTCCGCTCCACGGGGGCGGGGTGTCCGTGCAGCGCTCCCACACCGGGGCGGCCGGGGTGACGGGCTCGGTGAACGGGTCGGGGCCGAGCGGCTCGACCTCGCGGGACCAGTTCCCGGACTCGATGCGCAGGTCGCGCATCTGCCAGTACCAGGACAGCGACAGGACCAGGCAGATCGCCTCCTGTTCGTCCCGCTCGGTGACCGCGTGCCGCAGCGCCGTGCGCAGGTTCTCGTACTCGCGCTCCAGCCGTTCGATGGCGGCGAGCTGGCCGGCGCCGCGCAGCAGCGGGTCGGTGGTGCGGGCCAGTTCGCGGTAGTACGTCAGGTGCGCGCGCGAGACCTCGGCCCGCCGGCCCGCCTCGTCGAGCCGTTCGCCCGCGTACTCGGCGACCGTCTCCAGGAGCCGGTAGCGCATCTCCCCCGTCCCCGCGGGCTCCGCCACCACCAGCGACTTGTCGATGAGCGTGCCCAGCGCCAGGAGCGCGACGGGGCCGCAGACGGCCTCGGCCGCGGCGAGGTCGCAGCCGCCCGCGAAGACCGACAGCCCGCGCAGCACGCTCCGTTCGTCCTCGTCGAGCAGTTCCCAGGACCAGTCGACGACGGCCCGCAGGGTCTGCTGGCGCGGCAGTACCGTGCGGCTGCCGGAGGTGAGCAGCCGGAAGCGGTCGTCGAGCCGGTCCGCTATCTGACGGGGCGTCAGCATGCGCAGCCGGGCCGCCGCCAGCTCGATGGCGAGGGGCAGTCCGTCCAGGCGCAGGCAGATCTCGGCGCAGGCCGCAGGATCCTCCTCGATGCGGAATCCGGGTCTCGCCGTGGCGCCCCGGTCAGCGAGCAGCCGCAGCGCGACCGGCTCCGGCAGCGGCTCCACGGGCCGCAGCAACTCCCCCGGTACACCGAGGGGTTCGCGGCTGGTGGCCAGTACGGTCAGCCCCGGGCAGCGCTCCAGCAACTGTTCGACCAGCCGGGCCGCGGCCTCCACGACGTGCTCGCAGTTGTCGAGGATGATCAGCATCCGGCGCCTGCCGCAGTGTTCGGCCAGGCGCTCGACGGGGTCGTCGTGCCGGTCGGTGCCGGCCCGCATGGCCTCGGCGCCGGCGCCGTACAGCACGGTCTCGCGGGCCCCGACGGCGGTGAGCACGGCCTCGGGTACGGCGGCCGGGTCGTCGACGGGCGCCAGCTCGGCCAGCCACACCCCGTCCCGGGCCGCGTACGGCACGGTCTCGGCGGCCTCCTGCGACAGCCGGGTCTTGCCCGCGCCGCCGGGCCCGAGGAGGGTGACGAGCCGCGCGGTCCCGAGGTCGCCGTGGATCGCCGCGATGTCGCCTTCCCGGCCGACGAAGGAGGTGAGCCGGGCGCGCAGATTGCCGGGGGGCGGAAGGTCCGCGGGGCCGATGCCGTTCGGCGTTGGGGCACCGGCTGCGGACGGGCCGGGCGCGGCCGGCGCCGGGGCGGACCGGACGCGGCCCGACGGGTCGCCGTCGCCCGCCGCCGGGGGGCCGGCCAAAGTGCCGTTGCGGGACGCGCCGGCGCGGCGGGCCTCCCGGTGCCCGTCCGCCGTCCGCTCGCCGTCGGCCCGCTGCTCCCTGGGATCCTGCGGACGCAGCAACTGCGCGTGCAGCGCCCGCAGTTCGCTGCCCGGGTCGGTGCCGAGCCGGTCCGCGAGCACGTGCCGTATCTCTTCGTAGGCGACGAGCGCCTCGGCCGTACGGCCCGCGTCGCGCAGGGCGCGCAGCCGCAGCACCTGCAAGGACTCGTCCAGGGGGTGGCCGTCGCACAGCGCGGTCAGCTCGGGCAGCGCCTGTTCGGCGTGGCCGAGCGCGAGGGCGGCGGTGTGCCGGGCGCGCAGCGCGTCCAGGCGCCGGGCGTCGAGCCGGGCCGCCTCGGCGGTGCGGTCGGGCAGGTCGGCGAGGGCCGGCCCCTGCCACAGCGCGAGCGCGTCGTCGAGGGCTCCGGCCGCCTTCGCGGGGTCGCCGTCGGCCAGGGCGCGCAGGCCGTCGCCGGTCAGCCGCTCGAAGCGGTGCAGGTCGATGTCGTCGGGCGCGGCGGCGAGCCGGTAGCCGCCGTCCACCGAGGCCACCGCGTCCGCGCCCAGCGCGCGGCGCAGCCGGCCGACCAGCGCCTGGAGCGCGCCGGTCGCGTCGGCGGGCGGTTCCCCGTCCCACACCTCGTCGACCAGCACGGTGACCGGCACCGTACGGCCCGGTCGCAGCGCCAGTACGGCCAGCAGGGCACGCAAGCGCGCCCCGCCGACCGGTACGGGGGTTCCGTCGGGGCGGAGTGCCTGGGTGGTGCCTAGGATGCGGTAGCGCACGGGGTCCATTGTCCCTGGTGACGCAGGACCACCGCCTCCGGGTTTCCGGCGGGTGCCGCGACGGGCCCCGGCAGGCGCGGGGACGCGGGTCTCACCCGCGCATGAGCTGCGCGGAGTCGAGGGTGGGCGTCCGGTCGGCCACGGGGATGCCGGTCTCCTTGCCGAACGGGCCGGACCGGCTGTCGCCGATCGTCATGGCCGCCTCCGCCGTCGACTCGGTCACAGCCGGACGACCGCCAGGAACCCGCACCGGCCCGCAGGACGTTTCCCCCACATCACCGGTACGGTCGACCCCGCGCACCATCCGACACGTCCCCACCAGGAGCCCGCCCCATGACCACCGCCA
Organism: Streptomyces sp. NPDC006012; assembly: GCF_042871185.1. NCBI lineage: Bacteria > Bacillati > Actinomycetota > Actinomycetes > Kitasatosporales > Streptomycetaceae > Streptomyces > Streptomyces sp. NPDC006012. The sequence goes on along the minus strand of NZ_JBIAIE010000001.1, from coordinate 868,808 downwards.
CCGTCCGCCACAGCGACCGGCGGATCAGCCCCGTCTTCCTCGGGCTGCTGGCCGTCACCGCGGTCACCGGCTGGGCCACCTGGACGGGGTTCGCCGCGCAGCCGGGCGTCGCCGTGTTCCTGTTCGTGACCGCGGCCTGGATCGTCTCCCTGTGCCTGCACGAGTACGCGCACGCGCGCACCGCGCTGCACAGCGGCGACATCACGGTGGGCGCCAAGGGCTATCTGACGCTCAACCCGCTGAAGTACACGCACGCGTTGCTGAGCATCGTGCTGCCGGTGGTCTTTCTGATCATGGGCGGGATCGGGCTGCCGGGCGGCGCGGTGTTCATCGAGCGCGGCCGGATCCGGGGCCGCTGGCGGCACAGCCTGGTCTCGGCGGCCGGCCCGCTGACGAACGTGCTGTTCGCCGCGGTGTGCACGGCGCCGTTCTGGCTGCACGCCCTGGACGGGGTCCCCCAGGACTTCCGGTACGCGCTGGCGTTCCTGGCCCTGCTCCAGGTCACGGCCGCGATCCTGAACTTCCTGCCGGTGCCGGGCCTGGACGGGTACGGCGTGGTCGAGCCGTGGCTGCCGTACAGCGTGAAGCGCCAGGTGGAACCGTTCGCGGCGTTCGGTCTGCTGTTCGTGTTCGCGCTGCTGTGGATCCCGGCGGTCAACAACGCGTTCTTCGACGTGATCGACACCATCCTGCGCGGCCTCGGGATCGACCTCTTCGACCAGTACTGCGGTCACGAGCTGTACCGCTTCTGGCAGGGCAGCAACCCGTACTGCTCGGTCAGCCCGTGACGGACGGCCCGTGCCCGGACCTGGCGCGCTTCACGTAGTACCAGCACATGTTGCTGGACAGCCCCGCCAGCAGCACCCAGACGACGCCCAGCCAGCTGCCCTGGACGAACGAGACGACGGCGGCGGCGACCGCGAGGACGCAGACGGCCAGGGCGTAGATCGCTAGGCGGGGCATGGGGTGGACTCCTGTCGGGGGGCACTGCTGGACGGCCACCAGTGTCCCCCATGGTCCGGTGCGGCCCGCACGTCCGGCTCGGAACGGCCCGCACGTCCGGGCGGGTGCGGCTCACACGTCGGTGAGGCGGAGTCCCGCGTGCGCCTTGTACCGGCGGTTGACCGAGATCAGGTTGGCGACCAGGGACTCCACCTGGTGGGCGTTGCGCAGCCGCCCGGCGAAGATCCCGCGCATCCCCGGGATCCGCCCGGCCAGCGCCTGCACGGTCTCCACGTCGGCCCGCTCCTCACCGAGGACCATCACGTCGGTGTCGATCTCGTCGATCTCCGGGTCCTGGAGCAGCACCGCGGAGAGGTGGTGGAAGGCGGCGGTGACCCGGGAGTCCGGCAGCAGGGCGGCGGCCTGCTCGGCGGCGCTGCCCTCCTCCGGCCGGAGCGCGTAGGCGCCCTTCTTGTCGAAGCCGAGCGGGTTGACGCAGTCGACGACGAGTTTGCCGGCCAGTTCCGCGCGCAGCGCCTGAAGCGTCTTGCCGTGGCCGTCCCAGGGCACGGCGACGATCACCACGTCGCTGCGGCGGGCGGTCTCGGCGTTGTCGAAGCCCTCGACGCCGTGGCCCAGTTCGTCGGCGGCGGCCCGGGCGCGCTCGGCGGCCCGGGAGCCGATGATCACCTTCTGGCCGGCCCGGGCGAGCCGGTAGGCGAGGCCCTTGCCCTGCGGTCCGGTGCCGCCGAGCACGCCGACGACGAGCCCGGAGACGTCGGGCAGGTCCCAGGGATCCTTGGCGGGGGTCCCGGTGGGCTGCTGTGCGCTGTCGGTAGAGGTCATGCGGCGACTCTACGTCGGCCGCCACCCGGTCAGGTCAGTGCCGTCACGGCCACCCGGCGGAACGTGAGGGTCTCGTAGGCGCTGCGGTCGCCGGTCTCGTAGAGGAGTCCGACGGTGTCCGGGTCGACCCGGGCCAGGTCCGAGTAGGCGGCGGGCAGTCCGTCGACCGTGTGCGCCGTCCGCCAGGTGGTGCCGCCGTCGGCGGAGGCGCGCAGCGTCATCAGGGCGCGGGCGCCGGGGGCGGCGGGGCCGGAGTACAGGAGCAGGTCGGGGTCGCGCAGTTGGAGGACGGCGGCCTGGCAGACCGGCCCGGTCAGACCGGCCTGCGGGCAGAACGGCTCGGTCAGGGTGCGGCCGCCGTCGGCGGAGTGGGCGTCGGCGCGGGTGCCGGGCGAGCGGGACTGGGTGCGGGTGTTGAAGTAGACCCGTCCGTCCAGGAGTTCGGCGGCGGTCGTCTCGTTGGCGTTGACGTGGCCGTCGGTGTCGTCGTCGACGTAGCCGAGGTACCAGCTCGCGCCGTCGTCGTCGCTGAGCAGGCAGTGACCGCCGTAGTAGTGGGGCTCCGTGCCGGTGTCGTCGCCGGTGGGCGGCAGGGAGTGGTTGGCGGGGACGACGATCCGGCCGGTGCTCAGCCGGAGGGCGTGGCCGGGGGTGGTCGCGTACCAGCGCCAGCCCGGGCGTTTCACCGACGCGGTGATCTCCCGGGGCTCGGACCAGGTCGTGCCCTCGTCGTCGCTGTGCCGCACCCAGACCCGGCGGCCGGCCGCGTCCTCGACCGTGCCGCGCCGTACGGCGTCCTCGGTGGCGAGGGCGGCGGCGCGCACGTGCACGAGCAGGATCCGGCCGGTGCCGAGGACGACCGGGGCGGGGTTGCCGGCCAGGTCCGCGCCGCCCGGCGCGGCGATCCGCAGCGGGCCCCAGGTCCGGCCGCCGTCGGTGGAGCGCTTCAGCACGATGTCGACCCGGCCGTGGTCCGCGGCGGAGTCGACCCGGCCCTCGCAGAAGGCCAGCACGGCGCCGGAGCCGGTGACGACCAGGGCCGGGATCCGGTAGCTGGCGTACCCCTCCGCACCCGCGCGGAAAGGGACACTGACGTCGGTCATGGGCCTGCTCCTCATCGGTATCGGGGCTCGGCCCCCTCCCCGGGTCGGGCGAATTCGGGGTGAACACCGCATCACGAGTGGCCTTTTGCGGCAGGATGCGGGGGCATGGACGCGGTACGGGTGGCGTTGTTGCGCGAAGTGCTCGCCGGGACCGAGTGGTTGGGGGCCACGCGGCGGTTCGCGGGGACGCTGCGCGGGTCGGTGGTGGCGCACGGCGGCGGTCTGCTGCTGGTGGGCACGCCAAAGTACGAGCCGTGGCACCTGGCGGCGCATCTGGTGGACGAGGCGGCCTGGTCGGGCACGCCCGAGCTGGCCCCGACGCTGGTGCGGCACGCCGCGCGCCCCACGGACCCGGCGCACCTGGCTGTCGGGCCGGGGCGGATCGCGGCGGCGCGGCGGGGCGAGACGCTGCTCGTCGTGGCGCCCGACGAGCACGCGCCGCTGCTGAACCGGGTGCACGACGCGCGGCGGGCCGGGGTGACGGTGCTGGCCCTCGGCCCGGGCGGGGGCGAACTGGCCGCGATGGCGCACGAGACGCTGGCGGTGCCGGACGACGGCGAACTGGACCTGGACACCGTGCAGCACCTGGTGAGCGCGGCGGCCGGCGAGAACGCGGTGCCGTCCCCGCGGGGGCGGCGGACGTTCCGCGACCGGCTGTCGAGGCTGGCGGAGAACCTGACGGCCCCGCCGCCGGCGTCCTGGTGACGGGACCGCCGGTCCCCGGCCGGACCGGTTCCGGGGCCATGGCCCTCCGGCGGTGGGTGCGGCGGGAAATCCGGTTGCCGCGCCCGGGACGCGCGGCCGATCATGACATCTCGTGACGCGCGCCCTCCTCCCGGATCTCGCCCCCTGGCACGCCTCCGTCGACTTCCGCAGGCTCTGGGTGTCGGGGCTGGTCAGCAACTTCGGCAGCTTTCTCACCTTCGTCGCGCTGCCGGTGCAGGTGAAGGAGCTGACCGGGTCGGCCGCGGCGGTGGGCGCGATCGGTGCCGTGGAACTGGTGCCGCTGGTGGTGTTCGGGCTGTACGGCGGGGCGCTCGCGGACGCGCTGGACAAGCGGAAGCTGATCCTGTGGACGGAGGCCGGACAGGGCCTGCTGAGCGCGCTGCTGCTGCTCAACGCTCTGCTGCCGAGCCCGCCGGTGTGGCCGCTGTACGTGGTGGCCGCCCTCACCTCCGCCGTCGGCGCGGTCCAGCGGCCCGCGCTGGACTCGCTGTGGCCGCGGATCGTGGCGCACGAGCAGTTGCCGGCCGCGGCGGCGCTGAACTCGCTGCGCTGGACGGTGGGCGGGGTGGCGGGCCCGGCGCTCGCCGGGGTCGTGGTGGCCTACGCGGGGCTCGGCTGGGCGTACGCCGTCGACGTGCTGACCTTCGCCGTCTCGCTGCTGTTCGTGGTGCGCATAGCCCCCTCCCCCGCCGCCCGCGAGGCGGTGCGGCCCTCGCTCGCCGCGATCCTCGAAGGCGCCCGGTACGCCTGGAGCCGCAAGGAACTCCTCGGCACGTACGTCGTCGACCTCGCGGCGATGTTCCTCGCGATGCCGCTGGCCGTGCTGCCGTTCCTCGCGGACGAACTGCACGCCGAATGGTCGCTGGGGCATGGGGGTCCCCCCATGCCCTTAAGGCTATGGGGGAGTATGCCGCCTTGCCCGCCGGTGCCCTGCTGGTGAGCCTGACCAGCGGCTGGACCTCGCGGATCCACCGGCACGGGCTGCTGGTGGCGGGCGCCGCCGCGCTGTGGGGGCTGTCGGTTGCCGCAGCCGGGGTCTGCGGCAACGTCTGGCTGGTCCTGCTGTTCCTGACCCTGGGCGGCGGTTTCGACATGGTCAGCGGGATCTTCCGGGCCGCCATCTGGAACCAGACGATCCCGGACGAGCTGCGCGGGCGGCTCGCCGGGATCGAGCTGTTGTCGTACTCGGTGGGGCCGCAGCTCGGCCAGGTCCGGTCGGGTGGCTTCGCCGCCTGGTGGGGCGTGCGGGCCTCGGTCTGGTCCGGCGGGGCGCTGTGCGCGGGCGCGGTGGGGCTGCTCGTGCTGTGCCTGCCGGGGCTGATGACGTACGACGCGCGGACGAACGAGCACGCGGTGCGGCTGCGCGCACAGCGCGCGAGCGCGGCCGGCGGCGAACCGGAACCGACCCCGGCGGGCTGAGCCGGGCGCCGGGACAGGCCGGGACGGTCAGTCGTCGTCGGCGGACCGGCCGGCCGCGTCGTGCCAGCGCGGGTCGGTCTCCCACTCCAGGTTGCGTTCGCGGGCGGTCGCCATCGCGTGCTCGGCCTCCGTACGGGTCGCGTACGGTCCGAAGCGGTCCTTGGCCGGGCACTCCGGGCCCTCTTCGACCTTCTTGTGTTCGAGGCAGTAGTACCACTCGCCCGGCTTTCCGACCGTGCGCTTCTTGAACAGGGCCATGACCGGCTCCTTTCGCCAGGGACATGGTCCCCCATGCCCGCTGGTTAGACTCGCTGGCATGTCTGGCCAGTCGCTGCTCGTACCAGGGGAGCTGTCTCCCACTCGTTCGGTACCCGGAAACATCCGCAGGCCCGAGTACGTCGGCAAGTCCGCGCCGACGCCGTACACCGGGCCGGAGGTGCAGACCCCCGAGACCGTGGAGGCGATGCGGGTCGCGGGGCGGATCGCCGCCCGGGCGATGGCGGAGGCCGCGAAGCTGATCGCGCCCGGGGTGAGCACGGACGAGCTGGACGCGGTGGCGCACGCGTACATGTGCGACCACGGCGCCTACCCGTCCACGCTCGGTTACCGCGGCTTTCCCAAGTCGCTGTGCACCAGCGTCAACGAGGTGATCTGCCACGGCATCCCGGACTCGACGGTGCTGCGCGACGGGGACATCGTCAACCTGGACGTGACGGCGTACATCGGCGGGGTGCACGGCGACAACAACGCGACGTACCTGGTCGGCGACGTCGACGAGGAGTCGCGGCTGCTGGTGGAGCGGACCCGGGAGACCCTCGACCGGGCGATCAGGGCGGTCCGGCCGGGCCGGCAGATCAATGTCATCGGCCGGGTCATCGAGTCGTACGCGCGGCGCTTCGGCTACGGCGTGGTCCGTGACTTCACCGGCCACGGCATCAACTCGTCCTTCCACTCCGGGCTGATCGTCCCGCACTACGACAGCCCGCAGGCGACGACGGTCATCCGGCCGGGGATGACCTTCACCATCGAGCCGATGCTGACGCTGGGCACGTACGAGTACGACATGTGGGACGACGGCTGGACGGTGGTCACGAAGGACCGCAGGCGGACCGCGCAGTTCGAGCACACGCTGGTGGTGACGGACACCGGGGCGGAGATCCTGACCCTGCCGTGAGCGCCGCCCGCGGCGGCCCGGCCCGTTCTCCCCGACCTGGGGAGGGCGGGCTTTCTCTTGTAGAATTTTACCGACATGATGTCGGCAAAGCTCTTGATATAGGTAAGGCTTACCTAAGAGAGTGGGGTGCTTGGGCATGGAGTCCTTCTCGGCACTCATCCGCACCGCGTCCCACGAGCAGCACCGGGCGGCGGAGACCTCGACGTTCATGAGCGACCTGCTCGGCGGCGGCCTCGGCGTGGACGCCTTCGCGCGGTACACGGAGCAGCTGTGGTTCCTGTACGAGGCGCTGGAGACCGGTGCCGGACGGCTGGCGTCGGACCCGGTGGCCGGCCCCTTCGTCCGGCCGGAGCTGTTCCGGCTCGCCTCGCTGGAGCGGGACCTCGGGCATCTGCGCGGCCGGCAGTGGCGGTCGACGCTGACCCCGCTGCCGGCGACGCGGGCGTACGCGGACCGGGTGCGCGAGTGCGCGGCGCACTGGCCCGGCGGATATGTCGCCCACCACTACACCCGCTACCTCGGCGATCTCTCCGGCGGTCAGATCATCCGGGACCGGGCGGAGCGGACCTGGGGTTTCGCGAAGAAGGGCGACGGGGTCCGGTTCTATGTGTTCGAGCGGATCCCCAACCCCGCGGCGTTCAAGCGGGGTTACCGGCAGACGCTGGACGCGCTGGCCGTGGACGACCTGGAGCGGCAGCGGATCGTGACCGAGTGCAAGGCGGCGTTCGCCCTGAACACCGCGGTGTTCGGCGCCCTGGGCGAGGAGTTCCCGCTGAGCGCCTGATCCCCGCCCGCCGCCAAGGGCCGGACTCTCCGGCCGTCAGCGTTCCAGCAGGACCCGCCCGCCGATCTCCACCCACCCGTGGGGCTGCGGTGCGGTCAGGATCTGGGAGCCCTCACCCTGGGAGATGTTGAGCGCGCGGCCCAGCCGGTCGGTGAGCAGCAGCGCCGCCGTGCCGGTCGCCTCGTCCTCGTCCTCGCCCCAGGCGCGGGCGCGGACCCGGCCGGCCGCCTCGTCGGCCCAGGCCCAGGCGAACGTCCTCGCCGAAGGCGCCTCGGGGGCCCGCGTCCCGGGCCGCGGAACCGGCAGCGCGTCGACCTCGGCCGCGGTCGCGTACTGGCCCAGGGTGTGCGGCGGCGCCCACTGCGCCCGCGCCTCGATCCAGCTGAACTCGCCGTCCAGCCGGACCCCCACCACCCCGGCGGGCGTGACCAGTTCGGGCAGGTCCAGCAGCCAGGCGACGCCGACGAGGGGGTGGCCGGCGAAGGGCAGGCGCAGGGTCGGCGCGTAGAGGTCGACCGCTCCGCGCTCGGGGTCGTCCACGAACACGGTCGTGCCGAAGCCGAGTTTCGCGGCCAGCGCCTGCCGGTCGGCGCGGCCGGGCAGGGCCGAGCCGTCGCGGACGACGCCGACCTCCTTGCCGTAACCGCCGTTCGGCCCGCAGAAGACGCGGAGGACGTCGTAGTCGGTCGCAGGGAAAGCCCCGGGGGAAGTCACGGGGAAATTGAAGCATCGCGGGCGGGCGGGGCCGCCCCGGTCGCGGACGCCGGACGCCGCCGGCCCGCCCTCGCGGCGTCCGGCCCGCACCCCCACCCTCCCTTGACCGTTACTTTACCCTTTCTTGGGATCTGCTTTGAGACGACGAGATCAAGCCGTGTCTGTGATATTTCCGTGCGGGCCGAATCACCGACCGACCGGGTATAGGTGAGGTAAGGCTCAGGTAAGTTAGGTCAGCCTCACCACACCGCTTCCCGCTTGGAGCCCGCATGCATGCCGTCCGCCTCACCGTCACCGCTGCCACAGCCGTGGCCGCCCTGACCGCCCTCACGGCCTGCACCGCGAAGAGCGACGCGAAGGACGGCGACGCGATCCAGGTGACCGCCGCCGACTCCACCTGCGACACCTCCGCCAAGTCGGTTCCGGCCGGGCAGGTCACCCTGAAGATCGAGAACAAGGGCGCCAAGGCCACCGAGGTCGAGATCCTCTTCCCGGACGACCGGATCGTCTCGGAGAAGGAGAACATCGGGCCGGGCACCAAGTACACGCTGACCGCCGAGGTGAAGGCGGGCTCGTACGAGATCGCCTGCCGGCCCGGCATGAAGGGCCACGGCGTCCGGCAGAAGCTCACCGTGACCGGCGCCGGCGCGACCGCCGAGCGGGACCCCGCACTGGACAAGGCCGTCGCGGAGTACCGCCAGTACGCCCAGGACCAGGCCGACGAGACGCTGCCGCGGGTCAAGACCTTCACGCAGGCGGTCAAGGACGGCGACCTCGCGGCCGCCAAGAACGCCTACGCCCTCTCCCGCCTCGGCTGGGAGCGCACCGAGCCGGTCGCCGAGTCCTTCGGCACCATCGACCCCAAGGTCGACGTCCGCGAGGACGGGCTGGAGGAGGGCCAGAAGTGGACCGGCTGGCACCGGCTGGAGAAGGCCCTCTGGCAGGACAAGAAGATCGGCGCCGAGGAGAAGGCCGTCGCCGACCAGCTGGTGACCGACCTGACGGACTGGCAGAAGCGGGTCGGCACCGCCGAGATCACCCCGACCTCCATGGCCAACGGCGCCAAGGAACTGCTCGACGAGGTCGCCACCGGCAAGGTCACCGGCGAGGAGGACCGCTACGCGCACACCGACCTCGTCGACTTCAAGGGCAACGTGGAGGGCGCGCAGAAGGCGTACGAGCTGCTCAAGCCGGTCGCCTCGAAGAACGACGCGGCGCTGACCGGCGAGCTGGACAAGCAGTTCGCGGCGCTCGGCACGCTGCTCGACACGTACCGCGCGGACCAGACCTCGTACGACTTCGTCTCCTACGACAAGGTCACCGAGAAGCAGCGCAAGGAGCTGTCGGACGCGGTGAACGCGCTCGCCGAGCCGCTGTCCAAGCTCGCCGCCGCGGTGGTGAAGTAGATGACCGGGACCGGGCGGGACGGCGGCCCCGCAGCCTCCGAGGGTCGGCCGGACGGCGACTCCGCGCCCGCCGGGGGCCGGCCGGGCGGCAGCCCCTCGCGGCGCGCGCTGATCGGCTGGGGCGGTGCCGGGCTCGCGCTCGGCGCCGCCGCGGCCGGCGGCGCCGTCGCGGCGGCCCGCTCAGGCCAGGACGCGGACCCCGCCGCCGACGCGGGCACCTCGGTCGGCTTCCACGGCGCCCACCAGGCGGGCATCGCCACGCCGGTGCAGGACCGGCTGCACTTCGCCGCGTTCGACGTGAAGACCGACGACCGTGCCGCGCTGGTCCAGCTCCTCAAGGACTGGACGGCCGCCGCCCGCCGGATGACCGAGGGCGCGGCGGTCGGCGCGGGCGCGTACGGCGGGGCGGCCGAGGCGCCGCCGGACGACACCGGTGAGGCGCTGGGCCTCAAGCCGTCCCGGCTGACGCTCACCGTGGGCTTCGGGCCGTCTCTCTTCGAACGGTTCGGGCTGGCCGGCCGCCGCCCCGCGGCCCTCGTCGACCTGCCCAGGTTCCCCGGCGACAACCTCGACGCGGCCCGTTCCGGCGGCGACCTGTGCGTCCAGGCCTGCGCCGACGACCCGCAGGTCGCCGTGCACGCCATCCGCAACCTGGCCCGCATCGGCTTCGGCAAGGCCGCCGTGCGCTGGTCCCAGCTCGGCTTCGGCAAGACGTCGTCGACGACTCCGGGCGCCCAGACCCCGCGCAACCTCTTCGGGTTCAAGGACGGCACCCGCAACATCGCGGGCACCGAGACGGACCGGCTGGACCGGTTCGTCTGGGCCGGGGACGGCGACGGGCCGGCCTGGATGACCGGCGGGTCGTACCTCGTCGCCCGGCGCATCCGCATGAACATCGAGATCTGGGACCGTACGGCCTTGCAGGAACAGGAGGACGTCTTCGGCCGGGACAAGGGCGAGGGCGCCCCGGTCGGCAAGCCGAAGGAGCACGACGAGCCGTTCCTGAAGGCAATGAAGCCCACCGCGCACGTCCGGCTGGCCCACCCCGACTCCAACGACGGGATCACCGTCCTGCGCCGGGGCTACTCCTTCACGGACGGCACGGACGGGCTCGGCCGGCTGGACGCGGGCCTGTTCTTCCTCGCGTACCAGCGCGATCCCCGCAAGGGGTTCATTCCGCTCCAGCGCCGGCTGGCGGCGTCGGACGCACTCAACGAGTACATCCAGCACGTGGGTTCGGCCGTCTTCGCGATCCCGCCCGGTGTCCGGGACGCGGACGACTGGTGGGGCCGGACACTGCTGACCGAGGAGGCGTAGCCCGTGTTCTCCAACTATCTGATCGGTCTGCGGGAGGGGCTGGAGGCCAGCCTCGTCGTCTGCATCCTGATCGCCTATCTGGTCAAGACCGGCCGCCGGGACGCGCTGAAGCCGATCTGGACCGGCATCGGCATCGCGGTCGCCATCGCCATGGGCTTCGGCTGCGCGCTCGAATTCGGCTCCCAGGAGCTGACGTTCGAGGCGCAGGAGGCGCTCGGCGGTTCGCTGTCCATCGTCGCGGTGGGCCTGGTGACCTGGATGGTCTTCTGGATGCGGCGCACCGCCCGCAACCTGCGCTCCGAACTGCACGGCCGGCTGGACACGGCGCTGGCCGTGGGCACCGGCGCGCTGGTCGCCACGGCCTTCCTCGCGGTGGGCCGCGAGGGTCTGGAGACCGCGCTGTTCGTGTGGGCCTCGGTGCACGCGGCGAGCGACGGCACCCCGCGCCCGCTGATCGGCGTCGCCCTGGGCCTGGCCACCGCGGTGCTGCTGGGCTGGCTGTTCTACCGGGGCGCCCTGAAGATCAATCTGGCCAAGTTCTTCACCTGGACCGGCGCCATGCTCGTGGTGGTCGCGGCGGGTGTGCTCGCGTACGGCTTCCACGACCTCCAGGAGGCCAGCTGGGTCCCCGGCATCGGGAACCTGGCCTTCGACATCAGCGACACGATCCCGCCGGACAGTTGGTACGGCACGCTGCTCAAGGGCGTCCTCAACTTCCAGCCCGACCCGACCGTCGTGCAGGTCACGGTGTGGCTGGTGTACCTGGTCCCGACGCTCGTCCTGTTCTTCGCGCCATCCGGCCTGCGCGCCCGGGGAAGCCGCACACAGCCCGCTTCGACGACGGTGCGCGACAAGGTCTGACGGCTCGGGAGGAGGGCGGAGCCCCGGCTTTCGGCAGGCGTCCCGACGGCCGGGGAACCCGGCTCCCGACGAGCGGACCCCGTTTCCTGGATGGCCGGAACCCCGGATGTCGGCGGTCGGCGGTCGGGAATCAGACCGACGGCGGGGCGGGAGCCCCGCCGGTCACGGCACCGGGAACGGCACGGGTCACCGCCGCCGGTCACGGTGCGGGCGCGGTAGCGGCACCCGGCGCCCGGCCGCCGTCAGGTCCCGGTAGGGTTCGCCTCCGGGAAGGGGAAGGTGACGGCACCTCATGACCAGGGAACGCGGCCCTCGTGGGCTTCGCCGACGTGACCGGAACGCACTCATAGCGGCCTCACTGACCGCTCTGTCGCTGGCAGCGAGCGGCTGCGTGGTGGTGCACGGCGAACGCGAGGTTCTCCCCGCCACCACCAAGGCGGAGGCGGCGAAGGCGCTGAAGGAGTTCACGGCCGCCTACAACGCGGCGGACAAGGCGTTCGACCGCTCTCTGGACGCCGGCCACGTGACCGGCGCACTCGCCGACATCGACGGGGCCCGGCTCAAGGCCGGGCACACCAACAGCCCGGCGGGCAACCCCGGGCACGCGCCGCTGAAGCTGTCGGACACCAGGTTCACCATCCCGAAGAAGGCGGGCTGGCCCCGCTGGTTCGTCGCGGACACCGCCGCGAACAAGGGCGGCAGCAGCCGGTGGCTGTTCGTCTTCACCCGGGGCGATCTGGGCGAGCCGTTCAAGGTGGCGTACCTGACGCTGGTCGCCCCCGACGACGTACCCGAGTTCAAGCTCGACGCGGATGGCTGGGCCGAGGCCGTCCCGGCCGGTTCGGCCGGCCTGACGGTCCCGCCCGCGGAGCTGAGCGAGAAGTACACGACGTATCTCAAGGGCGGCGGCTCCGGCTTCGCGGACGGTGCGTACACCAGCGGCTGGCGGGCGGCCCGCGCCAAGGAGGCCAGCCGGCCGGGGCTGGTCCGGCAGTACATCGACAAGCCGATGACCGGCGGCGAGTACGCGCCGCTGGCGCTGCGCACGACCGACGGCGGGGCGCTGGTGTTCTTCACCACACGGCACTACGAGAAGCAGACCGCCGCCACGGGCACCGCCGTGCCGCCCCAGAACGCGGACGTGCAGGCCCTGACGAAGGGCGAGGTCAAGCAGTCGCTGACGCTGGAGTTCGTCTCCAACGAGGCCGTACTCGACCCGAAGCGGGGTTCCGGGAGCGCCGACGTGGAGGTGCTGGGCCGGGTCCAGGGGCTGACCTCGGCCCAGGGCGAGTAGGCCCAAGGCGAGCAGGCCGACGGCGGGCCGGCTCATCGGGCCGGCTCACGGCGAGCAGGCCGACGGTGGGCAGGCCCACGGCGGCCAGGCGTACGGCGGCCAGGCGTACGGTGCCACCGGACTGGACCACGCCGGAGCGACCTGTCCGGCGGCGCGGGAACTCAGTGGCGCAGCGGCCAGGCCGTCGCCGCGTGGTCGGTCTCGTCGCCGACATGGCGGGCGCAGGCGTCGGTGAGGGCTTCCAAGAGGCTGAGCGGGTCGGGCAGCGCATGCTCCGGACCGCATGCCCAGCGCACCCGCTGGTCGTCGTCGCCGGGCAGCCGGGCGGGCGGCACCAGCACGTACGAGCCGCGGCAGTGCCAGCGCAGGCCGGGGTGCTCGTCCATGGTCTCGGGGTGGCAGTCCAGCTCGCACGGCCACCACTCGTCCTCGTCCTCGGGGGTGCCGCGGGTGAGGGTGAAGAACAGCATGCGGCCGTCGTCGCTCTCGGCGACCGGGCCGACCTCGACACCGGAGTCGAGCAGCCGCCGCAGGGCCTGCCGCCCGGCCGCCAGTGGCACGTCGAGGACGTCGTGCACCATGCCGGTCGCGGTGATGAAGTTGGCCTGCGGCTGGTTGCGGGCCCAGCGCTCGATCTGGGCGCGGTCGGTGGTGGACTGCGTCTGCCAGGCGAACGACACCGGGTGCCGGGCGGGGGTGGGACAGCCGACCCGGTCGCAGGAACACCGGTAGCCGGCGGCGGGGTGGGCGGCGGGCGCGAGCGGCAGCCCGGCTGCGGCGGTGGCGAGCAGCAGTTCCTCACGGCCGCCGTCGCCGGCGGTCGGTGGCGTGCGGCGGCCCCGCAGCCACTGGGAGAGTTTGCCCTGCCGGCCGGTCCGGCCGCCGAACGTCCCGCTCATCTATCCCCTCGCCCTCGCTGGTGTGCGGACAACTTCCCTCATGGTCCCACCATCGCGCGCCGCGGGAGACCGCGGCCCCGTCCAGGCGGTCGCGGTCAGCGCGGGGCGAGCCCGTTGAGGGCGTAGTCGACGAGGGTGTCGGTGTACGCGTAGGAGATCGGTCCGGTGTGCTGCAGCCAGCGCTGGGCCAGCGGTGACACGAAGAGTTCCAGGGCGACGCGCGGGTCCACGTCGGCCCGTACCGCCCCCGCGTCCTGGGCGGAGCGCAGCCGGTCGACGTACAGCTGGAGCTGTGGTTCGAGCAGTTTGGCGACGAATTCGCGGCCCAGCTGCTCGTTGACCACGCCTTCGGCGGCGAGGGCCCGGGAGGGGGCCTCGAACCGGGGGTCGAGCAGTTCGTCGACGGTGGCCCGCAGCACCGCCCTGAGGTCGGCGGCGAGGTCCCCGCTGTCCGGGATGGTGTGCGGCTCCTGGCCCAGCTCCCGGGCGGACTGCTCGGCCAGGTCGAGGAATGCCTCAAGGAGTACGTCCGCCTTGGCCGGCCACCACCGGTAGATGGTCTGCTTGCCGACCCCGGCCCGGGCGGCGATCGCCTCGACGGTGGTCTTCGGGTACCCGACCTCGGCGACGAGCGCGAGGGCGGCGGCGTAGATCGCGCGGCGCGACCGCTCGCTGCGGCGGGTGGCGTCGGGCACGGGCTTGTCGGGGACGGACGTGTCAGGGACCGGCTTGTCGGGCATGGGGTGAAGCTAGCCCATGCCCTCAGGGCCCGTACGGCGGCCAGGGGTCTCCCCAGTCGGCGTCCCGGGCCGCCTTGTACAGCTCGCCGTGGCGTTTGGTGACCGTCGTGCGGACCAGCCGCTCGTCGCTCTCGCACAGGTCGAGCAGGACCTGCCCCTTGCGGATCTGCGGACGCCGGACCACCCGGGCGGGCGCCGGTCCGGCCGGGCGGCGGGTGGCGGCGACGTAGCTGAACTTCTCGTCCTCGTACGGCAGCGACCCGCCCTTGACCTGCCGGTGCAGGGAGGAACGGCTGACCCGGGCGGAGAAGTGGCACCAGTCCGTGCCCGGCGCGATCGGGCAGGCGGCGCTGTGCGGGCAGGGCGCGGCGATGCGGAACCCGGCGCCGATGAGCCGGTCCCGGGCCTCGATGACGCGGGCGTAGCCGTCGGGGGTGCCGGCCTCGACGATCACGACGTTCTGCGCGGCGGCGGACGCCGCGTCGACGAGGGCGGCGCGGTCGGCCACGGACAGTTCGTTGAGGACGTAGGAGACGGTGACGAGGTCGACGGGGTCGAGGTTGAGGGCCGCGCCGATCCGGGCCCGCAGCCACCGGGCGCCGTGCAGCGCCGGGTCGGCGGCGGCGATCTCCCGGCCGAGGTCGAGCGCGGGCTGGGCCCAGTCCAGCACGGTCACCGGCCGGGTGCCCGCCCAGGTGGCGCCGACCGCCCAAGCCGCGGCACCGGTGCCGCCGCCGAGGTCGGTGTGGCCGGCCGGCGCCCAGCCGGGCACGGCGTCCGCGAACGCGCCGAGCGCGGCCCGCGCCGCCGCGAAGGTCGCGGGCATCCGGTACGCGGCGTACGCGGCGACGTCGGCGCGGTCCCGCAGGATCGGCGCGTCGGTCGGCGTGGCCCCTCGGTAGTGGGCGATCAGCCGCTCCACGGCCGGGCCGGCCTGCGACGGCGGCAGTCCGTCGAGCAGACGGGCCAGCGCGGCCCGGAGCCGTTCGGCGGGACGTACGGGCTCTACGAACTGCACGGGCTGAACGGGCTCTGTCACCCGCCGATTGTACGAAGCCGTTCCCGGGGTCCGGGCGGGAGCCCGGAGGGGCCGCCTCATGCCCGGCGGGCCCTCCCGGCGGCCTCGGTGGCGGCGGACTCTGCGGCGGCGGCCGGGGCACCGGCGGGCGCCCGACGCGTGGCACATGGCGCCCGAGCCATCGCGCGTGGCGCTCCGGCGGCGGGCTGGGAGGCGCCCGCCGCCCGCGCATCCTCACCGCGCCACGCGGCGAGACCGGCCGCCGTCCCCCGCCACCTGGACGTGGGCTGCCCGGACCGGCTCCGGCCCCCGGCCCTCAGTCCCCGGAGGGAATGCGGCGTATCGCCCGGGCCAGGTGTGTCGCGGCGCGGGCCCGTGGGGTGCTGTCCGGTTCGCGCCGGCGCGGGTGCACGGTGTTCGCCAGCAGCACCAGGAAGGTGTCGGTGGCCCGGTCCAGGACCAGTGAGGTCCCCGTGAAGCCGGTGTGCCCGGCCGCGCCGCGCCCCGCCAACTCCCCCATGAACCATCGCTGGTCGACGGCGAAGCCCAGGCCCGGCGGGGTCAGCAGCAGTTCGGTGAGGTCCGGGCCGAGGATGCGCGCGGGCCCGTACTGTCCGCCCGCCAGCAGCGCCCGGCAGAAGACCGCCAGGTCCCGGCCCGTGGAGAACAGTCCCGCATGGCCCGCCACCCCGCCCAGCGCCCACGCGTTCTCGTCGTGCACCACGCCCCGCAGCATCCCCCGGTCCGCCTTGGCCCAGGGCCGGCGCTGGTCCTCGGTGGCCGCCGCGCCCGGGCAGGGTCCGAACCGGGTGGCCCGCATCCCCAGCGGCCGGGTGATGCCCTCGTGGACCAGGGCGTCCAGGGTTCGCCCGGTGATCCGCTCCAGCAGGAGCTGGAGCAGCAGCATGTTCAGGTCCGAGTAGCGGTACTGCCCGGCCGGTCCCGTCGGTGCCTCCGCGCGCAGCATCGCCAGCCGGGCCGGGTCGTCCGGGCAGTCGTACAGCGGGAGTTCGGGACGCAGCCCGGAGGTGTGGGTGAGTAACTGGCGCACCGTGACGCCGTGCCGGCCCAGGGCCCGGAACTCCGGCAGATGGACGCAGACCGGCGCGTCGAGGTCGAGGGTGCCCCGCTCGATCTGCTGCACGACCGCGACGGACGTGAACAGCTTGGTGAGGGAGGCCAGGTCGAAGGGGGTGTCGACGGTCACCGGCACCCGGGCCGCGGGCGGCAGTTCGACACCGCTGTCGGTGCCGGCGTCGTACGCGCTGTAGCGGACCGCCCAGCCCGCCGCTTCCTGTACGGCGATCACCGGCCCGCGCCCGGCGACCACGACGACGCCCGCCGCCCAGGGGTGCGCCCCCTGGGTGAGGTCGTGCGTCTCCTCGGCGAGACGCTGGAGTTCCGCGCGGTCGAGCCCGGCCCGTTCCGGTGTGCCGACACGCAGTCTCGGCGTGTTCAGTTGTCCTCCCCCAAGGTCGCGGCCGCGCCGGAGCAGGCGACGGCCCCCGTTCTCCGCGCTCGCGCGTGCTTTCCAGGGAGGGCACGTTCCCATGAAACAGGCCCTGGCACCAGCACGTTTCCACCGGTTGGACGACGGTCGGCGGGGTGCCGGTGCCCTGCCCGGCGGCATCGGAGAGCGGGCCCGGTCCGGGCAGCGGTCTCCCCCGCCGGCCGGTGCCCGCGGTCCGCGCGGCCGAGCGGCACCTATGCTCTCAGGTCGTACACAGTGTCGAGGCACTCATGAGCGAGGCGGGCTCGAATGGCGGAGCGGAACGTACGGTGGGGCATCCTGGCGACGGGCGGTATCGCGGCCTCGTTCGCGGCTGCCCTGGTGGATCTGCCGGACGCCGAGATCGCGGCGGTGGCCTCGCGGACCGAGGAGTCGGCGCGGGCGTTCGCGGAGCGGTTCGGGATCCCGCGGGCGTACGGCGACTGGGAGTCGCTGGCCCGCGACGAGGACATCGATGTCGTGTACGTCGCCACCCCGCACTCGGCGCACCGGGCGGCGGCCGGGCTGTGCCTGGCCGCCGGGCGGAACGTGCTGTGCGAGAAGGCGTTCACGCTGAACGCGCGCGAGGCCGGGGAACTGGTCGCGCTGGCACGCGAGCACGGGCGCTTCCTGATGGAGGCGATGTGGATGTACTGCAATCCGCTGGTCCGCCGGCTCAAGGCGCTGGTCGACGACGGGGCGATCGGCGACGTGCGCACCGTGCAGGCGGACTTCGGACTCGCGGGCCCCTTCCCGCCCGCGCACCGGCTGCGGGACCCGGCGCTGGGCGGCGGCGCGCTGCTCGACCTCGGGGTCTACCCGGTGTCCTTCGCCCACCTGCTGCTCGGCGAGCCCACCGCGCTCGACGCCCGCGCGGTCCTCGCCCCCGAGGGCGTCGACCTCCAGACGGGCGCGCTGCTGTCCTGGGACGGCGGGGCGCTGGCCTCGGTGCACTGCTCGATCGTCGGCGGTACGGCGGTGGCGGCGTCGGTGACCGGATCGCAGGGCCGGATCGACATCCCGGACGGCTTCTTCAACCCGGAGCGGTTCGTGCTGCACCGGGACGGGCGCGACGCCGAGGAGTTCGTCCTCGACGCGGCCGACGGCCCCCGCAACACGCTGCGGCACGAGGCGGCGGAGGTGATGCGGGCGCTGCGGGCGGGCGAGCAGGAATCCCCGCTGGTCCCGCTCTCCGGCACGCTCGCCGTGATGCGCACGCTGGACACGATCCGGGAGCGGATCGGCGTGCGGTATCCGGGGGATGCCGTGGCCGCCTGAACCCGGGCCCGGCCAGCCGTCCGGCGGACATCTGATTCCGCATGGCGGATCCGCCGCCCACGCTCGCCTACGCTGCTCAGCCATGACTGACAGGGATTCGAAGATCGCGGTGGTGACCGGAGCCGGGTCCGGTATCGGGCGGGCGGTCGCCGTGGAACTGCTGCGCGCGGGCTGGTCGGTGGCGCTCGCCGGGCGACGGGCCGAGCGGCTCGCCGGGACGGCGGCGCTGGTGCCCGGACAGGACTCGCTCTCCGTGCGCACGGACGTGTCTCGACCGGACGACGTGGCCGCGCTGTTCGCGACGACGGTGGACCGCTTCGGCCGGATCGACCTGCTGTTCAACAACGCGGGCGTCTTCGGCCCCGGCGGCGTCCCGGTCGAGGACCTGCCCTACGACGCCTGGCGGCACGTGGTCGAGACCAATCTCAACGGGGCGTTCCTGTGCGCGCAGGCGGCGTACCGGCAGATGAAGGGGCAGGACCCCCGTGGCGGCCGGATCATCAACAACGGCTCGATCGCGGCGCACACTCCCCGGCCGCAGTCGGTCGCGTACACCGCGACCAAGCACGCGCTGACCGGCCTGACCAAGTCCCTGTCCCTGGACGGCCGGGCCTACGGCATCGCGGTCGGGCAGATCGACATCGGCAACGCGGCCACCGACATGACGGCCCGGATGGAGACGGGCGCGTTGCAGGCGAACGGGGAAATGGCCCCGGAACCCGTGATGGACGCCGCCGACGTGGCCCGTACGGTGCGGCACATGGCCGAGCTTCCGCTGGAGGCGAACGTGCAGTTCGCGACGGTGCTGGCGACGTCGATGCCGTACGTGGGACGGGGCTGAGCGGCCTACGCCCCGTCAACTCCCCAGTCGGGAAAGCGGAGTTTGCATCTCCGGCCCATTGCGGCCGGTGGTGAACCTGTGCTCAACTTTCCTCCATCGAAGCTTCACAGTTGGGCAACGCAGTTCCGCAGACCACATCGAGGGGGAGGGGGCGGCGGCCGTTCCACCGGGCCCGGGTGGGGGTGGACCTCGCGCGGGGCGCGAGGTGCGCACCGGGGGTGGAACGGCCGCCACGGACGTCGGCCGCCCGGCACCGCTCGACTCAGTCGCGGTGCCGGGCCCGGGCCGGGGGCCGCTCGGCTCAGCCCCGGTGCCGGGCCCGGGAGCGAGGCCGGTCGGTGCCGGTCCGGGGCCCGGGGTTCGCCTCGGCCCCCGCCGCCGCCCCAGCCGCGGCCGACCTGCGGCGGCGCAGCGCCCAGACGCCCGCGCCGAGCACCACGACCGTGCCCGCCGCGCCCTCCAGCAGACGCCAGGACGAGGGGCCCTTCGACGCCCCGGCCGCCGACGCGCCCGCGGCGCCCGCGGCGCCCCGGACCGGCTGCGGGCTCGCCGGTGATCCGCCCTCACTGAGCGGGTCGACCAGCACGCCCACCGGCTGTGCCGAGCCGCCCTTCGCGAAGCCCCAGTCCAGGAGCGCCGCCGTCTCCTCGTACACGGCGTTGCTGCCGGCCCCCGGATGCATCACGGTGACCAGCAAGGTGCGCCCGTCCCTGGTCGCGGCACCCGTGAAGGTGTTGCCCGCGTTGCTGGTGTAGCCGTTCTTCACCCCGATCAGACCCTGGTACCGGTCAAGGCCCCACGCGCCCGTGAGCAGTCGGTCGGTGTTCTGGATCTGGAACGTCTTCTTGCCGCCCGCCGGGAAGTCGGCGGTCCGGGTGGCGCAGTAGCCGCGGAAGTCGGCGTTCTTCAGCCCGTGCCGGGCGAAGACGGTCAGGTCGTACGCCGACGACAGCTGTCCCTCGTGATCGAAGCCGTCGGGGCTGACCACATGGGTGTCCAGGGCCTGTAGGTCCCGCGCCCTGGCCTGCATCTCGGCGACCGTCTTCGCCACCCCGCCGTTCATGTTGGCCAGCACGCGCACCGCGTCGTTGCCCGAGTGCAGGAACACGCCCTGCCACAGCTGCTCGACGGTGTAGGTGACCCCGGCCTGGATCCCGACGAGGCTGGAACCGGACGGTATCCCGGCGAGTTCCTCCTCGGACACCTTGTGCCTGTCGGTGCGGTCGAACTTGCCCAGCACGGTGTCCGCGAACAGCATCTTCAGCGTGGACGCCGGCGCCAGCCGCCGGTGTGCGTCGAACGCGGCGAGCACCTCTCCGCTCGTACAGTCGGCGATCAGCCATGAGCGTGCCGTGAGCTTCGCGGGCAGCCCGGCCCCGCGGACCTGGACCCCGGAGCGGGCCAGCAGCTCACCACCGATCACGGCCGGGCCCGCGGCGGTCGCGGGGGCGGCAGCGGACAAGGGAAGGGCGGCGGCCGTGAGACCGAGGGCGGCACGCCGCGTGAGCCGGGAACTTTCGCGCATCCCAAGGACCGTACACGCAGTCCAGAGGGCTTCCCCGACCGAGGAGGCGCATCGGGCCAGGACTTTGCTGTTTTATGAAAATCCCAGTCCGGCACGGTGCTCGCGCACCCCGCACGCGTCCTTCACCTGGGGTGGTTCCTTGCTGGCTTTCGCCCTCCGTGTCCCGCGCTGAAGCACGGGGATTCTTCGCCCGCCGGTGGTCATGGCTGGTACCGGATCACCCGCTTCGGGCGGGTTCCCGGTGTCTCCCCGCCGAGGTGGGACGCGGTGCGTGTGCCGGACGCGTACGCCCCTGCCCGCAGGGCGGATTGAGCGCGTGGTGCACGGCTGTGCAGTACGGGCCCTCGGCGAGGAGGGCGGCGCGAGCCGGGTCGCCGGTGCTCCAGGCGTAGGCGCGGATGAGTACCTGTGGCGGTCCCCGGCGTCCTGCCAGTACCCGCGGCATCCTCATCCCGTGTTCTCCATGCCCGGCGACGCCAGGAGTTGGAGCGCACCGAGCACAAGCCCACGCCTCGACTACGTCTGCGTCTGCGTCTGCGTCACGCCTGTCCCGTCTCGAAGCGGGAGATCCTGCCGTTCTCGACGATGAAGGACCACTTGGTCCGCATCTCGCCCCACTCGTCGTTGCGGTACCGGGCGACGAGGGAGCGACCGCCCCGGCACTCCTTGTCGATCTCCATGTGGCCGTTGGAGGAGAAGATCTCCCGGTCGGTCCACTCGGCGAGGTCCCGGTCGGCGCCGTCGTCGGACATGGTGGCGTCCGGGGCGAGGATGTCCATGAAGGCCCGGCGGTCATGGGCGTTGACAGCGGTGACGAAGGCGCGGACCGCCGGATCGCTGAGTTTCGATGTCTGGATCGCCATGCCAGCCACACTCACACCGCTCCCCGGACCCCGCCATCCGAACGGCCACCGGGGCGGGCTGTCCGACGGCCCCGGAGACGACGACGGACGCCGGGGCAGGAGCCCGTTCCCAGCCGTCCGCCTGTCCGCACCGGGGAGCCACCGTGACCTGTCACGACCGACGTGACATCTGGGCCCGCTGCTGCTCCGACCGGGTACCAGCGGCGGGCCGGGCGCGCACGGGAGGCGCGCTGTGCGAGCCGTGGCCGTAGGCGCTGTGCGAGCCGTGACCGAAGGCGTGGCAGGCTGCGGGGCATGACCGATCGGGACACCCGTACACCCGCGCCCGCGGACCTCTGGACCGCCATCGACGAGTTGTGGGCCTGGCTGGACGCGCACGGCCCGCACGACGGGTCGCAGACCCTGCTGCTGCGCCTGCTGAAACTGTCGGAGGAGGTCGGCGAGGTCGCCCAGGCGGTGATCGGCGTGACCGGGCAGAACCCGCGCAAGGGCGTCACCCACACCTGGGAGGACGTACGGGCCGAACTCTGCGATGTCGTCATCACCGCCCTGATCGCCCTGCGCACCCTGACCCCGGACGCCCGCGAGGAGTTCACCCGCCACCTCGCCCGGGTCACCGAGCGCTCGCTCGGCCCGGCCCAGGTCGGCCCTGCAGCCGCTCAAGCCGCTCCTGCCGCCGCTCAGGCAGCCCCTGCCCCGCGGCGGCCCGACGCGTAGCCCCGGGCCGCTGGCGGGCGGTGAGGGTCCGGGGTCCGCCGCCCGCCGGTGCGTCTCGTCTCCGCCCGGCCTCGGCCCCGGGCACCGCCAGAAACCCCGGCCGACCACCCACTGCGCCCGGCCGGCCGAATCGAGCGGGCAGCGGCGGGCGGCAGGAGTCCGCCGCGCCGCCGGCCGGACCCCGGGACTGCTCCATTCGCGTACGGGTTCCACACGAACGGCCGCGTGTCGGCCGCACGGCATGTCGGCCCTGTCTCCGTTCCACCAGGATGCCCGGTGACAGACGACGTCGCGCAGCGGGCGCGGATCCCGTGCCAGGAGCACAGAGCCTTGAGCATTCTGAACCAACCGACCGGGCCGGCCACCGTCTACGGCAGTGAACTGCCGGTGCGGCGCAGCAGCCCCGGCAGTGTCGTGGTGAAGTGGCTGACGACCACCGACCACAAGACGATCGGCACGCTGTACCTGGTGACGTCGTTCGCGTTCTTCCTGACCGGCGGGGTGATGGCGCTGGTGATGCGCGCCGAACTGGCCCGGCCGGGACTGCAGATCGTCTCCAAGGAGCAGTTCAACCAGGCGTTCACGATGCACGGCACGATCATGCTGCTGCTGTTCGCGACGCCGCTGTTCGCCGGTTTCGCAAACTGGATCATGCCGCTGCAGATCGGCGCACCGGACGTGGCCTTCCCCCGGCTGAACGCGTTCGCCTACTGGCTGTACCTGTTCGGCGGGCTGATCGCGGTCGCCGGCTTCCTCACCCCGCAGGGCGCGGCGGACTTCGGCTGGTTCGCCTACTCGCCGCTCTCGGACGCGATCCGCTCACCGGGCGTCGGGGCCGACCTGTGGATCATGGGCCTGGCGCTGTCCGGCTTCGGCACCATCCTCGGTTCGGTCAACTTCATCACCACCATCATCTGCATGCGCGCCCCGGGCATGACCATGTTCCGCATGCCGATCTTCGTGTGGAACGTGCTGCTGACCGCCTTCCTGGTCCTGCTCGCCTTCCCGATCCTGGCGGGCGCGCTCCTCGCCCTGGAGGCCGACCGCAAGTTCGGGGCGCACGTCTTCAACGCCGCGAACGGCGGACCGCTGCTGTGGCAGCACCTCTTCTGGTTCTTCGGCCACCCCGAGGTGTACATCATCGCCTTGCCGTTCTTCGGCATCATCTCCGAGGTCATCCCGGTCTTCGCGCGCAAGCCGATGTTCGGCTACATGGGCCTCATCGGCGCGACGATCTCCATCGCCGGGCTGTCGCTCACCGTGTGGGCGCACCACATGTACGTCACCGGCGCCGTGCTGCTGCCCTTCTTCTCCTTCATGACCTTCCTGATCGCCGTACCGACCGGGGTGAAGTTCTTCAACTGGATCGGCACCATGTGGAAGGGCGCGCTGTCCTTCGAGACGCCCATGCTCTGGGCGGCGGGCTTTCTCGTGACCTTCCTGTTCGGCGGTCTGACCGGTGTCATCCTCGCCTCGCCGCCGATGGACTTCCACGTCTCCGACTCGTACTTCGTGGTGGCCCACTTCCACTACGTCGTCTTCGGCACGGTCGTCTTCGCGATGTTCGCCGGATTCCACTTCTGGTGGCCCAAGTTCACCGGCAAGATGCTGGACGAACGCCTCGGCAAGATCACCTTCTGGACGCTGTTCACCGGCTTCCACGGGACCTTCCTGGTCCAGCACTGGCTGGGCGCCGAGGGCATGCCGCGCCGGTACGCCGACTATCTGGCGGCCGACGGCTTCACCGCGCTGAACATGGTCTCGACGATCTCCTCGTTCCTGCTCGGTCTGTCGATGCTGCCGTTCCTCTACAACGTGTGGCACACGTCCAGGTACGGCAAGCCGGTCGGCACGGACGACCCGTGGGGCTACGGCCGCTCGCTGGAGTGGGCCACGTCCTGCCCGCCGCCGCGGCACAACTTCCTCACCCTGCCGCGGATCCGCAGTGAATCCCCGGCGTTCGACCTGCACCACCCCGAGATCGCGACGGCCGAGGCGCGGATGCACGGCGTGCTGTGACCGATTGAGGACCAAGTGAGCGAACTGGCACGGCAGGACACGGACGGCGAACTCGCGAACCAGGTGGAGGGCTACCTGCTGTGGCAGGCCAGGATCGCGGAGGCTGAGCGGCGGGCGCAGGAGTTCGTCCGGCCGATGGACTGGCTGACGACCTCGCAGCGCGCGCAGGTCGAGCAGCGCCACGTCTCGGACAGCCTGCAACGGGCCCAGCAGGACCTGGAACGCATCGCGGCCCGGTGCGCGTCCCTGCGCGCTGAGTACGAGAGCCGGTACCGGCTGCTGCGGCGGCGCTGTCTGGGCCTGACCCTGGCCGTGTGCGCCGCCCTCGCCACGCTGGCCGCCCTGCTGTCCATCCTCTGACGCCCCCTCGGCCCTGTCCTCGGCCTCGCCCTCGTAGGTCCGTCGGCGGGTGTCCGGCGGCGCGCGCCGGTCCGGCGGCCCGTGTCCGGCGTGCCGTCCCGCTCGCCGCCCGCGGGCGTGGCGGCCCGCATACCGCACCATGACCTCCGTCCGCCCCGGACATCTGCCCGCCCCGGACATCCCTCCGCCCCGACGCGCTCCTTGGCCTGGTGAGGACCATGACCACCGAGACCACGCCGACGACCGACCCCTCCGACCGGGCACAGCCGCTGGGCGAAGCGCTCGACAACGCGGCCACCACTCGCCTGCACGTCCTGTTCTGGCTGCTGGCCGGTCTGGGCATCATGCTCGACGGGTTCGACTTCTTCGTGATCGGGGTCGCCAACCCGCTGATCTCGCACGACTTCAAGGTGAGCGCCGCGCAGACGGGACTGGTCTCGGCGGCCGCCATCGTGGGCTCGATCTTCGGTGCCGCGCTGCTGGGACCGCTGGGCGACCGGATCGGGCGGAGCCGCATCTTCCGGGTCGACCTGTGGATGTTCGTCGTCTTCTCGCTGCTGTGTGCGGTGGCGTGGGACGTCTGGTCGCTGACGGCGTTCCGCTTCGCACTCGGTCTGGCGGTCGGCCTGGACTACCCGATCGCCGCGAGCTATCTGGCGGAGATCCTGCCCTCGAAGAACCGCGGCAGATGGCTGGTGGCCGCGTTCAGTCTGCAGGCCGCGGGCATCCTGCTGGGGGCGTTGGCGGGCGTGGTGATCCTCCAGTTGCGGCCGCAGCCCGACTCCTGGCGGATTCTGCTGGGGTTCGGGGCGCTGCCGGCCCTGTTCATCGTCTGGCTGCGCCGCAAGGCACCGGAAAGCCCGCGCTGGCTGGCGCAGAACGGGCGGGAGCGGGAGGCGCGCGAGGTCGGCCGGCGGCTGGCCGGTGTCCCGGTGCGGGTGACCGACGCCGACCGGCTACGGCAGGAGGCGGCGCCCGAGGGACTGCGGGCGTTCATCCAGCCGCGGCTGTTCTCCGCCCGCTGGCGCAGGCGCACGGTCTTCGCCTCGGTCCCCTGGTTCCTGATGGACATCGCCACCTACGGCGTCGGCATCTTCACGCCCACCCTGCTGGCCTCGTTCTCCGTGGCCGGGCCGCACGCCACGTTCATCGACGAGGACATCGCCTCCACCACCGGCACGGCCGTGCTGGACGTCTTCCTGGCCGTCGGCTTCGGTCTGGCGATCGTGCTGGTGGACCGGGTCGGCCGGATCCCGCTCCAGCTCACGGGATTCGCGGTGATGGCCCTGGCGCTGTGCGGCCTGGCCGTGGCGGGGCAGCTTCCCGGGGGTGCCGAGGCCCACCTCGTCCTGGTCTTCGCCGGCTTCGGGGTCTTCAACACCTTCATGAACCTGGGGCCCAACGCCACCACGTTCGCGCTGCCGGCCGAGGTGTTCCCGTCCGAGATGCGCACCGCGGGCCACGGTTTCGCGGCCGGCTGCGGAAAGCTGGGCGCCGCCCTGGGGACCTTCCTCTTCCCCGTCCTGCTGTCCTCCGTCGGGGAGAGCGCCCTGTTGTACGGGGTGGCCGTCGCCTGCGCGCTCGGGTTCGTCGTCACCCTCGCCTTCCGTGTCGAAACCCGCGGGCGTGCCCTGAACGAACTCTCCGGCGCCGAGGTGACGGTCATCACTCCCCGCGTCACCCCGCCCTGAGAGCCAGGCCGCGCAACGGCCGAGAAGCGAACAGACAGGCCGAGAAGCAGACGGACGGGACAACAGGTCTTGCCCGGGCCATCGGATTCCGCCCAGGCCATCCCCTCGGCCCGGGCCCGCCCGCTACGCTCGCGTCCAGATCCACGCCACACCGCCGCGGCCGGGACCGCGTCTTCACCCCGGCGGGCACCCGCACCTCCTCGCCCCCGCCCCCTCTCCCCTCCACAGAGGCCCCATGCCACCCCGCCGATTTGACCCGCACCTGACATTATTCCGGATGTTGCTGCCCTCAGTGGCGGCCGTCCTCCTCCTGCTGCCCACGGCCCCCGGGGCAACCGCCGCCCCGGCGCCGCCCCCGGGCGACACCACAGCCTCGGCCACCGTCTCGGCCCCCGCCCCCGCGGCCCCGACCTGGCAACCGCCCCTGTCGACCCGCGGCCGGTACGTCGTCGACGCCGAGGGCAACCGCTTCCGGCTGAAGTCCGCCAACTGGGACGGCGCACAAGGCTCCTGGACCGGCAGTGGAAGCGTCGACGACCCCGCCGCCCACCACGCCGGCCAGGACTCCCACAACATCCCCCTCGGCCTGGACCGCACCCCGCTCCCCCGGCTGCTCGCCGACTTCCACCAACTCGGCATCAACAGCATCCGGCTGCCCTTCGCCAACGAGATGGTCCACGCGACGGCACCCGTGCCGGACGCCGCCGTCGCGGCCAACCCGCAACTGCGCGGCCGGACACCCCTCCAGGTCTTCGACGCCGTCGTGGCGGCCCTCACCCAGGACGGCTTCGCGGTCATCCTCAACAACCACACCAACACCTCCCGCTGGTGCTGCGGGCTGGACGGCAACGAGCGGTGGAACAGCAGCCAGTCCACCCAGCAGTGGGCCGACGACTGGATCTTCATGGCCCGCCGTTACGCCGGCGACGCGCGGGTGGTGGGCGCCGACCTCTACAACGAAGTACGCCGGGACGTCCTGGACGACCCCAACTGGGGCCTGGGCGACGCCCACGACTGGTACGCCGCCGCGCAGCTCGCGGCCGACCGCATCCTCACCGAGGCCAACCCCCGGCTGCTCATCGTCGTCGAGGGGATCAACTGGACCGGCCTGCCCGTCGACGGGCTGCCGCACGGCCGCCCGATGCTCACCCCGGCCCGCACCCTCTCGCACACCCTCGTCACCAGCCACAAGCTGGTGTACTCCGCCCACTTCTACGGGTACACCGGCCCGCACCACAGCGGCGCCACCGGCGTCGGCGAGACCCACGACCCGCGCTACCAGGACCTCACCCGCGACCAGCTCGACCAGGCCCTGTACGACGAGGCGTTCTTCGTGTCCGAGGAGGCGGACCGGCACTTCACCGCGCCTGTGTGGATCAGCGAGTTCGGCACGGGAGCGAACGAGACGGGTGCCGCCGCCCGTACCTGGTTCGGCAACATCACCGACTACTTCGCCGGCCACGACGCGGACTTCGCGTACTGGCCGCTCGTCGGATGGGAGGGCCACGACGACTGGGCCCTGCTGCGCTACGGCACCGCGGGCGACCGCCACGGCATCCTCGACGGGTCCGACTGGCGCAGCGCCGGCTGGAACCGGTTGATGACCGCCCCGAGCCGCACCGGAGCCGTCGCCCCGGTACCCGGCTGGAACATGCTCAGCACCGACCACGGCGACCAGGTGCAATCGCTGCGGGTACGCGCGGGCGGCGACTGGGACGTGGGCGCCTCCAAGGCCGCCTGCCCCGACGGCCAGCGGCTGATCGGCATCGGCCACAGCAGTGGGCGCGGGCTGTGCACGGACGTCACCGTCGGTGACCTGCGCGCCGCGGGCACCGCCCAGACCGCCGTCACCGACGAGCGGTACGTCCCGGCGGGCGGCGACTGGGCCTCCGGCTACACCAAACTCCAGTGTCCGGACGGGAACTTCCTCATCGGGTACAGCCACCGTGGCGGCCGGACGTCGGCCGCCCTGTGCGTGCCCGCCCGCGTGCCGCTCGGCACCACCGGACGCACCGTGTGGTTCGACCGCTCCGACAACCGTCCCGCGAACCCGCCGGGCGGCGACTTCGCCCAGGGCGACTACAAGGGCCAGTGCGCCGACGACGAGTACGCCGCCGGCATCGCCTACACCACCCGGCTGGGCGCCGGCCAGGGCCCCGACGCCCTGCTGTGCCGGAAGCTCACCTGATCCCGCCCGCACCCGCATCCGCGCCGAAGCGCAGGCTCACCGGTCGACCGGTGAGCCTGCCCGGCCGGCCCCGGCTGCGCCGTACCCAGGTACGGCGCAGCCGCACGCATGAACCGCTCGTTTCTGCCTACTCCGAAGACATGGCTCGATCCAACGACGAGGTCGCGGCGCTGCTCCGGGAGTACGCGGACCTCATCTCGATCACCGGCAAGGACGCCTTCAAGGCGCGCGTCTACGAGAAGGCCGCGCGGGCGATCGGCGGGTACCACGCCGATGTGTCCACCCTCGACACCAAGGGGCTGCAGCAGATCCCCGGGGTCGGCAAGTCGATCGCGGAGAAGGTCACCGAGTACTTCCGCACCGGCGGGGTGGCCGCGGTGGACGAACTGCGCGCGAGGATCCCGGCCGGCGTCCGGCAGCTGACCGCCATCCCCACGCTCGGCCCGAAGAAGGCCCTGGCCCTCTACGAAGAACAGGGCATCGCCTCCGTCGACGAGCTGGTCGAGGCGATCCGCGCCGAGAAACTGCACGGTCTGAAGGGCTTCGGGCCGAGGACTCAGGAGAACATCCTGCACGGGGTCGAACTCCTCAAGTCCTCCGGCGACCGCGTCCTGCTCGACGTGGCCATGGACCTCGCCGACGACATCACCGGCGCGCTGTCCCGGGTGACCGGCTGCGACCGCTGCACCTACGCGGGGTCCCTGCGCCGGATGCGGGAGACGATCGGCGACATCGACGTCCTCGTCGCGGCAGCGGAGCCGGGGCCGCTGATGCAGGCGTTCACCGAGCTGCCGTACGTCACGGAGGTCATCGCGCACGGCATGGCCAAGACCTCGGTACGCACCGCCAAGGGACTGGCCGTCGACCTGCGGGTGGTGCCGCCGGACTCCTGGGGCGCGGCGCTGCAGTACTTCACCGGCTCCAAGGCGCACAACATACGCACTCGGGAGCTGGCCGTGCACCAGGGGCTGAAGCTGTCCGAGTACGGCCTCTTCGACGTGGAGAGCGGGGAGAAGGTCGTCTCCGCGACCGAGGAGGAGATCTACGCCCGGCTCGGGCTGCCCTGGATCCCGCCGACCCTGCGCGAGGACCGGGGGGAGATCGAGGCCGGCCTGCGCGGCGAGCTGCCGGAGCTGGTGGTGGAGTCGGACCTCAGGGGCGACCTGCACACGCACACCGACCTGACCGACGGGCTCGCGTCCCTGGAGGAGATGGTGCGGGCGGCCGCCGGGCGAGGCTACGCCTATTACGCGGTCACCGACCACGGGCCGGACCTGTCCATGCAGCGCATGACGAAGGAACGGATCCTCGCCCAGCGCGAGCGGGTGCGGGAGCTGGACGGCACCTACGGCCAGGGGCGCGGCATGCAGCTGCTGCACGGTGTGGAGCTGAACATCGGCCCGGACGGCGGCGTCGACTGGCCCGGGGAGTTCCTGGCCGCCTTCGACGTGTGCGTGGCCTCCGTGCACTCGCACTTCAACCAGAGCCGCCAGGCACTGACCCGGCGGATCGTGCGCGCCTGCGAGAACCCGTACGTCCATGTCATCGGCCACCCCACCACCCGCATCCTCGGCAGGCGGCCGCCCGTCGACGTCGACCTCGACGAGATCTTCGCCGCGTGCGCGCGCACCGGCACGGCTTTGGAGATCAACGCCCACCCCGCCCGCCTTGACCTGCGCGACGAGGACATCGTGCGGGCCCGCCGCCACGGGGTGCGGTTCGCCGTGGACAGCGACGCGCATTCCGTTCCCGACCTGGCCAACATGCGGTACGGCATCGGCACCGCGCAGCGCGGCTGGCTCACCGAGGACGATGTGATCAATACCTGGCCGCAGACCCGTCTGCGGCGTTTCCTGCGCAAGGGGCGTAAAACCACGGCCGCGACGGGTTGAAAGGCGGCAGGCAGACGAGTCGGGCTGTACGCCGGATTTTGTCACCGGTCGGCCTCGCGGCCGGCCGGGAGACGGCCATCCATCTAGGGCCGGCGTTGCCGTCGGCCTCGTGCGGTCTACCCGCGGACTCGGGCGGGCAGCCCTCGAACGTCCGCGCAGAGCGCTTCTGACGGCGCTCCTTTTGACCTTGCTCCAGGTGGGGTTTACCTAGCTGCCCAGGTCACCCTGGGCACTGGTGGTCTCTTACACCACCGTTTCACCCTTACCGAGGCTCGTACGGATACGGTCCCCGGCGGTCTGTTCTCTGTGGCACTGTCCCGCGGGTCGCCCCGGGTGGCCGTTAGCCACCACCCTGCCCTGTGGAGTCCGGACGTTCCTCGGGAAGACCCGTCAAGGGCTCCACGCGGCCGTCCGCCCGGCTCGTCTGCCGTGTCGACCATGTTACCGGGCGTGCGGGGTGGCACGGACCGGCCCGCGCCCCCGACCGGCGCGGCGGGCCGCTTCGGCCGGTGCGCAGGGTGCGGTGGGCGTGGGTGCGCCGGTGTCGTGGCCGTACGCTGGCGCGAAGGCCGAGAGAAGGAGTACGCGTTGCTTGTCCTGCTGCCGCCGTCCGAAGGCAAGGCCGCGTCCGGCCGTGGCGCCGCGCTGAAGCCTCAGTCGCTGTCCCTGCCGGGTCTGTCCGCCGCCCGGGCGGCCGTCCTCGACGAACTGGTCGAGCTGTGCACAGGCGACGAGGGCAAGGCGCGCGAGGTGCTCGGGCTGAGCGAGGGGCTGCGCGGCGAGGTCGCGAAGAACGCCGCGCTGCGCACGGCGGGCACGCGGCCCGCCGGGGAGGTCTACACGGGTGTGCTGTACGACGCCCTCGGCCTCGCCTCCCTGGACCCGGCCGCCAAACGGCGGGCCGCGCGTGCGCTGCTGGTCTTCTCCGGGCTGTGGGGTGCGCTGCGGGTGACGGACCGGATCCCGTCCTACCGCTGCTCGATGGGGGTGCGGCTGCCGGGCCTCGGCGCGCTGGGCACGCACTGGCGCGGTCCGCTGGCCGAGGCGCTGCCCCCGGCGGCCGGGAGCGGGCTGGTGCTGGACCTGCGCTCGACCGCGTACGCCGCCGCGTGGAAGCCGCAGGGCGAGGTCGCGGGCCGGACCGCGACCGTGCGGGTGCTGCACGCGCCGACCCGGAAGGTCGTCAGCCACTTCAACAAGGCGACGAAGGGGCGGATCGTCCGCAGTCTGCTGTCGTCCGGGGCCGCACCGGAGGGCCCGGGCGAGCTGGTGGAGGCACTGCGGGATCTCGGGTACGTGGTGGAGGCGCGGACGCCCGCGCGGGGGGACCGGGCCTGGTCGCTGGACGTGCTGGTCACCGAGGTGCACTGAGGGCGTGCGGGTGGCGGACTGTCGGCGCCCGGGCCGTGGCCGGGGTGTGCTGCGGGCCACCGGCGTGCGGGTCCGTTGCATCATGCGCAACGATCGTTGTGCATGATGTGCCCCGCGGGCAGGATGAGCCGCATGCCCTCATCGCCGCTGGATCTCGCGCCCGTTCTGCCCGTGGTCGTACTGCCGGACGCCGCCGACGCCGTACCGCTCGCGCGGGCGCTGGTCGCGGGCGGGCTGCCCGCGATCGAGGTGACGCTGCGGACGCCCGCCGCGCTCGACGCGATCCGGGCCGTCACCGCCGAGGTCCCGGAGGCGGTGGTCGGCGCCGGAACGGTCCTCTCCCGCGCCCAGGCGGCACAGGCGTGCGCGGCCGGGGCGGGGTTCCTCGTCAGCCCCGGCTGGACGGAAGCGCTGCTGGACGCGATGGGCGGGTCCGGGGTGCCGTTCCTGCCGGGGGTGTCGACCACCTCGGAGGTGGTGGCGCTGCTGGAGCGCGGGGTGCGGGAGATGAAGTTCTTCCCGGCGCAGGCGGCGGGCGGCACGGCGTATCTGAAGGCGCTGGCCGGTCCGCTGCCGCAGGCCCGCTTCTGCCCCACCGGCGGGATCGGCCCGGCCAACGCCCCGGAGTACCTGGCCCTGCCCAACGTCAGCTGTGTGGGCGGCACTTGGATGGTCCCGGAGGACACGGTGACGGCCCGGGACTGGGGGCGGATCGAGGCACTGGCCCGGGTGGCGGCGGGGCTGCGGCCGGCTGTGCGGGGCGGGGCGCAGCCGGCCGGGTGAGGCCGGGAGCGGCCGGCTGTGCGCGTACGCCGGCCGGGCGCGGGGTGCTCAGCGCAGGTGGGACGTGTCGTTGAACAGCCGTACGCTCGCGTTCCCGTCCGCGTAGTACGCCACCGCCGACAGCGACGCCGCCGACAGTTCCATCCGGAACAGGGACTCGGGCGGGGCGCCCAGGGCCAGCCGTACGAAGGTCTTGATCGGGGTCACGTGGGTGACCAGCAGGACCGTCCGGCGGGGGTACGCGGCGACCAGTTCGTCGCGGGTGGCGGCGATGCGGGCGGCGGTCTCCGTGAAGCTCTCGCCGCCGCCGGTCGGCCGCGCCGCGGGATCGGTCAGCCAGGCGTTCAGGTCGCCCGGATGGCGCTCGCGCACCTCGCCGAAGGTCAGCCCCTCCCAGGCGCCGAAGTCCGTCTCGCGCAGCCCGTCCTCGACCGCCACGTCCAGGCCCAGTCGGGCGGCGACGATCCGGGCGGTCTCCCGGGTCCGGGCCAGCGGTGACGACACGACCGCCTCGACGGTGCCGCGCCGGGCCAGGGCGGCGGCGGCCCGCTGCGCCTGCTCCCGGCCGGCCTCCGACAGGGACGGATCGCTGCCGCCGCTCCCGGAGAACCGCTTCTGCGGGGTCAACGGGGTCTCGCCGTGCCGCAGCAGCACGAAGGTGGACGGCGCCCCGAGGTCGGCGGGCGCCCACCCGGTACTCGGCGTGGCCACCGCCTGCGCGGCCCGCAGATCGGCTTCCGCCGCGGCGGCGGCGACGCCGGGCCCGGGTACGGCGGTTCCGGCGTTCGGAGCCGGTCCCGCGTCCCGAGCCGATCCACCGTCCGGAGCCGGCCCCGTGTCCGGAGCGGTTCCCGCGTCCAGCGCGGCCGTCGACCGCGACGGCGACCACTGTTCGCCCCGACGGCCCGCGTCCATCGCCTCGTTGGCCAGCCGGTCGGCGTGCCTGTTGCGCTCCCGGGGGATCCACTCGTAGCTGACCCGGTCGGCAGGCAGGACCCCGGCCGCCTGCAGGGCCAGCGGCTTCAGGTCGGGGTGCTTGATCTTCCAGCGGCCCGACATCTGCTCCACGACGAGCTTGGAGTCCATCCGGACGTGGACGGCGGCGCCGGGGTCGAGGTCCCGCGCGGCCCGCAGGCCGGCCAGCAGCCCCCGGTACTCGGCGACGTTGTTGGTGGCGACGCCGATGTACTCGGCGGCCTCTGCCAGCGCCTCGCCGGTCGCCGCGTCGAGCACCACGGCGCCGTACCCGGCGGGTCCCGGATTGCCGCGCGACCCGCCGTCCGCCTCGACGATGAACTCCCGCACGCCCGGGCCCCTTACAGTCCCGACTGGGCCGTACGCACCAGGATGCGGCGGCAGTTCTCGCAGCGCGCCACCGTGTCCGGCGCGGCGGAACGGATCTCGTTCAGCTCGGTGATGGCCAGCTCCTGGCGGCAGCCCTGGCAGGTGCGCTGGTACAGCTTGGCCGCGCCGATGCCGCCCTGGTGCTCGCGCAGCCGGTCGTACAGCTTCAGCAGGTCGGCGGGGACGGAACCGGCGATGACCTCGCGTTCCTTGGTCACCGTCGCCGCCTCGCCGTCGATCTCCTCGAACGCGGCGTCCCGGCGGCCGGTCGAGTCGTCGATCTTCGCCTGTACTGAAGTCTCCCGTCCGGTCAGCTCGCCCACCCGCTCCTGCGCGCCCTCGCGCCGCTCCATGACCTCCAGGACGACGTCCTCCAGGTCACCCTGGCGCTTGGCGAGGGAGACGATCTCCTTCTGGAGGTTCTCCAGGTCCTTCGGGGAGGTGACCGCGCCGGAGTCGAGGCGCTGCTGGTCGCGGGCGGCGCGCTGGCGCACCTGGTCGACGTCCTGCTCGGCCTTGGTCTGCTCGCGGGCGCAGTCGCTCTCCTCGGTCTGCGCGGCCACGAGCAGGTCGCGCAGCTGGGTGAGGTCCTTGGTCAGCGACTCGATCTCGGCGTGCTCGGGCAGCGACTTCCGCCTGTGGGCCAGTTGCTGGAGGCGGACGTCGAGGTCCTGGACGTCGAGCAGTCGGATCTGATCGGCGGGCGCTGCGTTCAGTTGGGGGCTCCCGGTGAGTGAGAGGAGGAGGCGCGGGTGGCGCTCGGTGGACGGGCGGTGGTGGGCGACGGACGGGACGCCGCGTGGGCGGTCCAGGGATCGGTGACCGTCTTCGAGACGTGCACGCGCAGGTTCCATCCGTGCTGGTCGGAGATCTCGTCGAGCTGGGCCGCGGCCAGCTCGCACCAGGGCCACTCGGTGGCCCAGTGCGCCGCGTCGAGCAGCGCGAGCGGGTTTTCGGCGACGGCCTCGGAAGCCGGGTGGTGGCGCAGGTCGGCGGTGAGGAAGGCGTCCACGCCGGCCGCCCGCACCTGGTCGAAGAGGCTGTCGCCGGAGCCGCCGCTGACCGCGACCGTGCGGACGAGGGCCTCGGGGTCGCCGGCCGCCCGGATGCCCTGCGCGGTGGCGGGCAGCCGCTCGGCGGCGCGGGCGGCCAGCTCGCGCACGGTGACGGGGTGGTCGAGTTCGCAGACCCGGCCGAGGCCCCGGCGGCCCGCCGGGTCGGTGGGGTCGGGCACGAGGGGGCGTACGACCCTGAGGTCCAGCGCCCCGGCCAGCGCGTCGGAGACGCCCGGGTCGGCGGTGTCGGCGTTGGTGTGGGCGACGTGCAGCGCGATGTCGTTCTTGATCAGCGTGTGCACGACCCGGCCCTTGACGGTGCCGGCCGCGACCGTCGTCGTACCGCGCAGATAGAGCGGGTGGTGGGTGACGAGCAGGTCGGCACCGAGCCGCACCGCCTCGGCCACGACGTCCCGCACCGGGTCCACGGCGAACAGGACCCGGCCGACCTCCTGGCCGGGATCGCCCACGACCGTGCCGACCGCGTCCCAGGACTCGGCACGCTCGGCGGGCCACAGGTTCTCCAGCGCTGCGATGACTTCAGACAGACGGGGCACGGGGGAAAGGCTACCTGCCTGTTCTGCGGGGACCTATCGGCTCCGGACGTGCGGGCCCGAGCAGCACACGCGTCTCCGTTCCCTCAGGCGAACCGCTGCGTGGCCACCCTTATGTGTGAAGAGGCCACTCGCCGGTGCCACGCCTGTGCGTGCGAAAACTACGTTCGTCGCCGGAGGTGACCGAACGATGACGGCCTGTGCGATCCAACCCTCGGCAGCCGACGCCTACGACGGCGAGCCGGAGGCGGGCTGCGCCATCACGGCGGACGGGGCCTACGCCGCCCGGCTCGCGCCGGCCGACGGCTCCTGGTTCCCGGAGCGCTGGACGCTGGACGGCCCCGAGCCGTACGCCGTACCGCTGCCCGGCCATCAGCCGGAGGAGCCCGGCACCGAGGTGCAGCCGATGGGCGACGGGCGGGTCCTCATCCACCGGTCGGCGGCCGGGCGGCATCTGTTCGCGCTGCTGTATCCGACCGGACCGGACACCGGCGAACTGCCGCTCGGCGCGGTGGAGTGCCCGGTGGCGGGCACCCGGCTGCGGCTGCTGCCGCCGGCTCCGGGCGGCACGCGCGCCTACGCCCTGGCGGTCGGCCCGCGGTCGACGGCGGTGTGGCTGGTGGCGGGCGGCGCCTTCGGTCCCGAACACCTGGCCGAGGTGCCGGGCCGCTGTTCGGGCGGGGTCTGGCTGGACGGCACGGGGCGGCTGCTGGCGCTGGACCGGGAGGCGGACGGGTGCACCAAGGCGGTCGTGGTGGACCTGGAGCGGGGTGGCGAGGTGTCGCCGCTGCTGCAGATCGCGGCCGACAGCGACGACCGGCTGCTGCTCGCCGATCCGGACAGCGGCCTGCTCCTGATCGCGTCGGACGCGCCCTCGCCGGGCCGGGAGCGGCTGGGCTGGGGCGTGCTGGGCAGCATGCTGCCGGTGCGCTTCCCGGCGAGCCTGCGGATGCCGGACTGCGTGGTGACACCGTTCGCGATCCAGCCGGGGCAGGTGCTGACGCCGGAGCGCTGCGCGGTGGCGCTGCGCGTCGAGGGTCCGCTCGGCACGTGGGTCGGGGTGTGGCGGCCCGCGCAGCGGCAGGTGTGCCCTCTCCCGGCGCCCGCAGGCTGGTTGGCGGGCGCCGGGCGGTGGACCGCGGACGGGGAGCTGCTGCTGCCGTACGCGACGGCGGAGGTGGCGTGCGGGCTGGCACGGCTGACGGTGCCCGCGCGGGAGCGGCAGACGCCGGGCACCTCTTCGGGCTCGCCCGGCGCCCCGGGTTCGCCTGGCCGCCCCGGCTCCACGAGGGCGGACTCGACGGGCTCCACGGACGCCACGGGCTCGGCAGGTTCCGCGGACCTGACGGAGTCCCAGGGCTCGGTGCCGGACCCGCTCATGGCGGAACCGGAGCCTCGACAACCGGTCGCGCCCCGCCCCGTCCCCCTCCAGCAAGCTCCGTTGGGACGTCTTGTAACGAAGTAGTGCCGGTTGGTGTGCCCGCCTGGATCCGCCCCGCGTTGCCCCGGTTAAACTCGCCCGGTTGTACGAAAATGATGTTGACGGGGTGAATTCTTCCGATGAGCGACACCAGCACCAAGCAGCCGCTGTCGGCCGGCTCTCAGGAGGCCGACGGCCACGGCAGGCACCGGGGTCCGGTCACGTCGAAGGACGGCGAGTCGGCCCCGAGCGGCCGTCACCGCAAGCCGGAGCCGGCCGAGTCGGCGGCCTGACGGGGTGAACGAGGAGGGGGCCGGCCGTCGACCGACGGCCGGCCCCCTTTCCCCTTTCCCGTGCCACCCGCCCTGCCGGGTCGCACGGGTCGTCACCCGCGCTTGAGCCCCAGCACCTCCGCCGCCGCGAACGTCTCCCCCGCCGGCCGGTCCGCGTAGTGCGGTGTGAGCAGCGCGTCGAGTTCGTCGTAGCTGAAGGTGTCCTGCTTGCTGTCGAACTTGGCCTGGACGCGTGGCCGGTCGACGATGGCGACCATGCCGCCGTGCACCACGAGCAGTTGTCCGTTGACCCGCCCGGCCGCGGGCGAGGCCAGATAGCCGACGAGCGGGGCGACATGCTCGGGCGCCAGCGGGTCCAGGCCCTCGTCGGGTACGGCGAAGCCGGCGAAAACGTCCTCGGTCATCCGGGTCCGGGCCCGCGGGCAGATCGCGTTGGCCGTCACGCCGTACTTGGCGAGGGCCAGCGCCGTCGAGGTGGTCAGGCCGACGATTCCGCCCTTGGCCGCGGCGTAGTTGGGCTGGCCCGCCGAACCGGCCAGGAACGCCTCCGACGAGGTGTTCACGATCCGCCCGTAGACCGGCCCGCCGGCCGCCTTGGACCGTTCCCGCCAGTGCGCGGCGGCGAAGTGGGTGGTGTTGAAGTGGCCCTTGAGGTGGACGCGGATCACCGCGTCCCACTCGCCCTCGGTCATGGAGAAGACCATGCGGTCCCGCAGGATCCCGGCGTTGTTGACCAGGATGTCCAGGCTCC
The DNA here is from genome assembly GCF_042871185.1 of Streptomyces sp. NPDC006012. NCBI lineage: Bacteria > Bacillati > Actinomycetota > Actinomycetes > Kitasatosporales > Streptomycetaceae > Streptomyces > Streptomyces sp. NPDC006012. The sequence goes on along the minus strand of NZ_JBIAIE010000001.1, from coordinate 831,131 downwards.
CGAACGTGTCGATCGCCAGCCCGGTCAGCTCCCGGGCCTGGGCGAAGTCGGTGACGTCGCCGGTGTGGGCGACCGCCCGGCCGCCCGCCGCGCGGATCTCGGCGGCGACCTCCTCGGCGGGCGCGGCGGAGGCGGCGCCGAGTCCTTCACGGCCCGGCTGCCCGTAGTCGTTGACGACGACGGCGGCGCCGAGCCGGGCGAGTTCCAGCGCCTCGGCCCGGCCCAGTCCGCGTCCGGCGCCGGTGACGACGGCGGACCGGCCTTCGAGTGGCAGTGACATACGGCTACGGCTCCCCAGGTCAGATTTCGATGCAGGTGCGCAGGGCCGTTCCCGTGCGCATCTGGTCCAGGGCCTCGTTGATCCCGGCCAGCGGCACGCGGTGGGTGATCAGGCCCTCCAGGTCGATCCGGCCCGCCCGCCACAGCGCTATGGCGCGGGTGTAGGAGCGGAGCACGTCGCCGCCGCCGTACATGGAGGGCAGGATGCGCTTCTCGTCGAAGAACAGCTCGAACATGTTGAGCTGGAGGAAGTCGTCCATGGCGCCCGCGCCGACCACGACGAGCGTGCCGCCGCGCCGGGTGTTCTCGTACGCGGTGCGGGCGGTGGCCGAGCGGCCGACGACCTCGAAGACGTAGTCGAACCCCTCGCCGCCGGTGAGGTCCTGCTTGGCGTCGGCCAGTCCCTCGGGCGGTACGGCCCGGGTGGCGCCGAAGCGCAGCGCGGACTCACGGCGCGCGTCGACCGGGTCGACGGCGACGATCTCCGCGGCGCCCTTCAGCCGGGCCCCCTGGATCGCCGATATGCCGACGCCGCCGCAGCCGATCACGGCGACCGACGAACCGGCCGCCACGTCCGCGGTGTTGAGCGCGGCGCCGAGGCCGGTGGTCACCCCGCAGCCGATGAGCGCGGCGATGTCGAAGGGCACGTCGTCCGGGATCGGTACCGCGCAGCCGGCGTCGACCACGACCTCCTCGGCGAAGGTGCCGGTGCCCGCGAAGCCGAAGACGTCGGCGCCGGAGCGCTTGAAGTTGGGGGTACCCGCGTTCATGAATCCGGCCAGGCACAGCTGGGTCTGGCCGCGCCGGCAGGCGGGGCAGGCGCCGCAGGCGGGCAGCCAGCAGATCACCACCCGGTCGCCGGGCTTCAGGGTGGTGACGTTCTCGCCGACTTCGAGGATCTCGCCCGAGCCCTCGTGCCCGGGCACGAACGGCCCCGGCTGCGGCAGCACCCCGCTCATGGCGGACAGGTCGGAGTGGCACAGCCCGGTGGCGCGCACCCGCACCCTCACCTTGCCCGGGCCGAAGCCCACCGCCTCGACGTCGTCGAGCACCTCCAGCTTCTCCTGGCCGATCTCGTGCAGTACGGCTGCGCGCATGGTGCGGCTCCCCTCGACTACGGTCTGGCTCAGCTGTGTTCGACGACGGTGTCGGCGAGGACGGGGGCGTCGTCCGTCCCCCTGACGGCGCTCACCGCGACCCTGATGGCGCCCGGCGTGCGCCACATGCGGATGCGCAGTGTCTCGCCGGGGTACACCACTCCGGCGAAGCGCGTGACGTAGCTGCGGACCCGGGTCACGTCGCCGTCGAGCAGGGTGTCGACGACCGCCTTGAGCGTGATGCCGTAGGTGCACAGCCCGTGCAGGATGGGCCGGTCGAACCCGGCGAGCTTGGCGAACTCGGGGTCGGCGTGCAGCGGGTTCCAGTCGCCACAGAGCCGGTAGAGCAGGGCCTGGTCCTCGCGGACGGCGCGCTCGACGGTGCGGTCGGGCTCGCCTGCGGGCGGTTCGAGCCGGGTGGAGGGGCCGCGGTCGCCGCCGAAGCCGCCCTCGCCGCGCAGGAAGATCTGCGCGTCGTTGGTCCACAGCGGCCCGTCGGCGTCGGCGACCTCGGTCCGCAGGACGAGGATGGCGGCCTTGACCTTGTCGTAGACGGCGGCGATCCGGTTGGTGGCGGTGGCGGTGCCCTCGGCCGGGATGGGCCGGTGCACGGTGAGCAGCTGGCCGCCGTGCAGCACGCGGGCGAGGTCGACCTCGATGCCGGGCATGGACAGGCCGCTGATCACACCCGGTGCGCCGTTGCCCGCGACGGTGGCGAAGCTGGGCAGGACGTGCAGCCGGGACTCCAGCGTGTAGCGCAGTTCGTCGGGGTCGGTGGCGGGGCGGCCGGCCCCGATGCCGAGGTGGTAGAGCTGGACGTCCTTGTGGTCCCAGGTGATCTGCCCGGAGCGGGGTTCGGCGGCGAGGGCCTTGGCTGCGTCGATGGGCATACGGCTCCTGACACTGGCGGCCGGCGCAGGCGGCCGGGCCGGGTGGCCGGCACGGGGGGCCGGCACGGTGGTTGACCGCGGTCGGCCGCGGTTGCAAGACCCCGGCGCGGCCGTCCGCACCGTCGACCGCACCGAGGTCGTCACGGGCCGGTCCAGAACGCGTTCCAGCTCGGCGCCCTCTGTATAGCCCAGCCCACGACACTTGTGAAGGCTGACGCATCGTCAGATCTACGGCCCGGTGACATTTGTCCTGCCCGGGTCCGTACAAGCGCCTCTGCCGGGCCTGGGCGCGGACCTCTAACGTCGTAGGCATGACACAGACGGAACACACCGCCGTGTCCTTCACGGGGGCGGTCAAGAAGTACGGCGAGGTCCGCGCCGTCGACGGTATCGATCTGGAGATCCGGCGCGGCGAGAGCGTGGCGCTGCTGGGCCGCAACGGCGCGGGGAAGTCGACCGCGATCGGGCTGCTGCTCGGCCTGCACGAGCCGGACGCGGGTACCGTCCGGATCTTCGGGGCGGCACCGGAGCGCTCCGTACGCGCGGGCCGGGTGGGCGCCATGCTCCAGGAGGGCCGCGCGGTCCCCCGGGTCACCGTCGGCGAACTGGTCTCCTTCGTCGCCTCCCGCTATCCGGCCCCGATGCCGGTGGCGCGGGCGCTGGAACTGGCCGGGATCGGTGCGCTGGCCGGGCGGCGGGTGGACCGGCTGTCCGGCGGGCAGGCGCAGCGGGTGCGGTTCGCGGTCGCGGTGTGCGGCGACCCCGCGCTGCTGGTGCTGGACGAGCCGACCGCCGCCCTGGACGTGGCGGCGCGGCAGTCCTTCTGGGAGTCGATGCGGGCGCACGCGCGCCACCGCCGCACCGTGCTGTTCTCCACCCACTACCTTCAGGAGGCGGACGCGCACGCCGACCGGATCGTGGTCGTGGACCGCGGCCGGATCGTCGCGGACGGCACCGGCGACGAACTGCGCCGGGCGGCGGGCGGCAGCCTGGTCGGCATCGAGGCGGCCGGGCTCTCGCCGGACGAGCTGGCCCTGCTGCCCGGGGTGCGGTCGGTGGAGCTGCGCGGGAGCCGGGCGCGGCTGCGTACGGACGACTCCGACGCGACCGTGATCGCCCTGGCCGGGCTCGGCGCGATCCGCGGCCTTGAGGTGGCCCCGGCCTCGCTGGACGACGCGTTCCTGGCCCTCACCGCGCAGTCGGCACCGGGCCCCGCGGGGGCGGCCTTGCGGACGAGGACGGCGCAGCCGGTGACGTCGCGGGCCGGTTCCGCGACGGAGGCGGCGACGGCCGGTTCCGCGCAGACGACGACGGCCGGCTCTGTGACGGAAGCGGCGACGGCCGATTCCGCGAAGGAGGCCGTGTGATGGGCCACTACCTGCGCCTTGAGGTGCGCCGGACGCTGCGCGACACCGGATTCGTGATCGGCGGGATCGTGATGCCGGTGATGATGTACCTGCTGTTCACCAACCTCGGCGGGGGCGACGACACCGGCTGGCGGACCGCCGGCATGGTCGGCATGGCCGCGTACGGCGCGGTCGGCTCGGCGCTGAACACCGGCGGCGCGGTCGCCGAGGACCGGGCGGTCGGCTGGCTGCGCCAGCTGCGGGTGACCCCGATGACCCCGCGCGAGGTGGTGACCGGACGGGCGCTGACCGGTGCGGTGACCGTGCTGCCCGCGATCGTCGCGGTGCTCGCGGCGGGCGGCCTGGTCAACGGGGTACGGCTGCGGCTGTGGCAGTGGGCGGCGCTCGCGCTGCTGCTGTGGCTCGGTTCGGTCCCCTTCACGCTGCTCGGCCTCGGCAACGGCTACCGGCTGACCGGACCGGCCACGGGCGTGGCGAACATGGTGTGCAACCTGGGTCTGGCGGTGCTGGGCGGCCTGTGGTTCCCCGTCGCCCTCTTCCCCGGCTGGCTGCGTTCCGTGTCCGCCTGGACCCCCACGAACCGCTTCGCCGGGCTCGGCGTCTCGGTCGCGGACGGACACGCCCCGGCCCTCGGTGCCGTTCTCGTGCTGGTGGCCTGGGTCATGGCGTTCGGTGCGTACGCCGTGTTGTCGTACCGCCGTGGGGCGCGGACCTTCTGAGCGGACCCTTGAGCGGACCTTCTGAACGGGGCAGAACCATGAACGGGGGCAACGGTATGAGGTGGTGGCGCGGCGTGGCCTGCCAGGTCGGCGGCTGGCAGGTGGAGCGGGCCCAGTGGAAGGAGGAGATGGCACGGTTCAAGGCCGAGCGGAAGGCGGCCCGCGGGACCGGGCGGGTGCCCGAGCATCCGGGCCCGCCGCCCACCGGGTTCGCCCTGCTGCCCTGGCTGCTGATGGGCATGGGCGCCCTGTCCAACCTTCTCCAGGGGCAGACCTCCGACCCGTGGATCGGCGCGCTGGGCCTGCTGACCTTCAATTCCCTTTACATCTACGTGACCTTCCGCTCCTTCGACAAGGCGCGGCGCCGGCAGCCGGCCACCCGGGTCGCCCTCGGCCTGATGGCCCTGGTGACCAGCGCCCTGGCCATCGGGTACGGCGGCAGCTGGCTGATGTTCTTCCCGCTGCTCGGCCTCGCGACGGGGGCGACCCTGCGCGGTCCGTGGCTGGGCCGGGTGGGGCTGCTGCTGGCCGGGTACGCGGGCGTGGTGTCCTGGATGCGGGACGGCTCGGACGGGGTGACCATCGCGTACGGCACGTTCCTGTCGACGATGGTGACGGCGGCGATACTCTCCCTCGCCGAGGCCGTGCGGGAGCTGCGCGCCGCCCGTGAGGAGCTGGCCCGCCGCGCCGTGGAGAAGGAGCGGCTGCGTTTCTCCCGCGACCTGCACGATCTCCTCGGGCACACCCTGTCGGTGATCGTGGTGAAGTCGGAGGCGGCCCGCCGGCTGGCACCGCGCGACCTGGACGCGGCACTGACCCAGATCGGCGACATCGAGTCGGTCGGCAGGCAGGCGCTCACCGAGATCCGCGAGGCGGTGACCGGCTACCGGGAGGGCAGCCTCGCCACCGAGCTGGACCGGGCCCGCTCGGCGCTGTCCGCGGCGGGCGTGCAACCGGTGGTCCGGCAGTCCGGCACCCCGCTCGCCCCGCAGGCGGAGGCGCTGCTGGGCTGGGTGGTCCGCGAGGCGGTCACCAACGTCGTACGGCACAGCGACGCGAGCCGCTGCGAGATCGCGGTCGACTCCGCCGCGGAGCGGGTACGGCTCACGGTCACGGACAACGGGACCGCCTCGGACGACGTGCCGCGGGAGGCGGCCGGTGGCGCTGACCGGGTCCCGCGGGGCATCGGCGGTACCGGGCTGACGGGGCTGACCGAGCGGCTGGCCACGGCGGGCGGCTCGTTGCGGGCCGGCCCCGGGCCGCGCGGCGGCTTCGCGGTCACCGCCGAACTCCCGGTGGAGACGGCGGAGTTGGCGAGTCTCGGGGCACTCACGGTGCCCAACGCGAGCTGACCGCCGGATCGGCACCGGACCGGCACCGGTTCGGTGCCTGACCGGGTGCGGCGAGAGTGTGCGCGCGCCGGGCGCCGCGCCGCCGCGAAGACCCGCCGGCGGGACAGTACACCTAGCCTGTCCTTCATGAACGAGATGCCGCAGGAGCGCCGCCCGGCCAGGCGCACCAGAGTTCTTCTCGCCGAGGACCAGGGCATGATGCGCGGCGCGCTGGCCCTGCTGCTCGGCATGGAGGGCGACCTGGAGGTGGTGGCCCAGGTCGCGGCGGGCGACGCGATCGTGGACGCGGCGCTCAGCCACCGGCCCGACGTCGCCCTCCTCGACATCGAACTGCCCGGCATGAGCGGGCTGGACGCGGCGGCCGAGCTGCGCGAGCAGGTGCCCGACTGCCGGGTGCTGATCCTGACGACGTTCGGCCGGCCCGGCTATCTGCGCCGGGCCATGGAGGCCGGGGCGGCCGGTTTCCTGGTCAAGGACGGACCGGTGGAGGACCTGGCGGGGGCGATCCGGCGGGTGCTCACCGGGGAGACGGTGGTCGATCCGGCGCTGGCCGCCGCCGCGCTGAGCGCCGGGCCGAGTCCGCTGACCGGCCGGGAGTGCGATGTGCTGAAGGCGTCGGTGGACGGCGCGACCGTCGCGGACATCGCGGCGAAGCTCCATCTGTCCGAGTCGACGGTCCGCAACTACCTGTCCGCGGCCATCGGCAAGACGGGCACCCGCAACCGCATGGAGGCGGTGCGGGAGGCCCGTCAGCAGGGCTGGCTGTGACCGGGGGGCGTCACAGGCCCAGGTCGCCCAGGCCCGGGTGGTCGTCGGGCCGGCGGCCGAGGGGCCAGTGGTACTTGCGTTCCGTTTCCCTGATGGGAAGGTCGTTGATGCTCGCCAGGCGGACCCGCATCAGGCCCTCCTCGTCGAATTCCCAGTTCTCGTTCCCGTAGGAGCGGAACCAGTTGCCCGAGTCGTCGTGGCACTCGTAGGCGAAGCGCACGGCGATGCGGTTCCCGTCGAACGCCCACAGCTCCTTGATGAGCCGGTAGTCCTGCTCCCGGGTCCATTTCCGGGTGAGGAAGTCGACGATCTCCGCTCGGCCGTCGATGAACTCGCCGCGGTTGCGCCAGCGGCTGTCGGCCGTGTAGGCGAGGGCGACCCGCTCGGGGTCCCGGGTGTTCCACGCGTCCTCGGCCAGGCGGACCTTCTCGGCCGCGGTCTGACGGGTGAACGGGGGCACAGGGGGCCTCGCGGCCATGGTCGCCTCCTCAAGGCGTCACGGTGTCGGCACCTGGTAGGGGCCGGGTGTGTTCGGCGGTCCATTCCATACCGGCCGCCTGGTCGTGGCAACAGCCCGCGCCAGAACCGGCGGCCGGGTCCGCCCTTCAGCCCACGGCCGGCGCCGGTGCCCTCCGGGGCAGCCACAGCAGCATCAGCACGGCCGCGGCCAGCAGCATGACCGCGCTCGTGCGGAAGGCGAGGGCGTAGCCGTCGGTCAGCGCCTGCGGGGTCGCCGCGCCCTCGGTGCGGTCGGCGGCGACGGTCGACAGGACGGCGAGTCCCAGCGAACCGCCCATCGTGCGCGAGGTGTTGATCAGGCCGGAGACCAGACCGGCGTCGCCGGGCGCCGCCCCCGAGGTGGCCAGCGAGGCGAGCGGGGTGGCGGCGAGGCCCGCGCCGAGCATCATGAGCACGCCGGGCAGCATGATCTCCGTCGCATACGCGCCGTGCGGGCTCATCGCCGACTGCCAGCCGAAGCCGGCCATGGCCACCACGGTCCCCAGCACCGCCACGTTGCGCGGGCCCAGCACGGGCATGAGGCGCGGCGCCAGCTTCGAGCCGATCACCACGGCCAGCGAGCTGGGCACCAGCGCGAACCCGGCCTCCAGCGGCGAGTAGCCGAGCACGTTCTGTGCGTACAGGGTCATGAAGTACCACATGGCGAACATCGCCGAACCGGACACGAGCATCGCCGCGTTCGCGGAGGCCACCGGCCGCTGCCGCAGCAGCCGCAGCGCCATGAGCGGCGCGGTCGCCCGCGCCTCGACCAGCAGGAACAGCCCGAGCAGCACCAGCCCGGCGAGCAGCGGCACCAGGGTGGCCGCGGCCGACCAGCCGTGGGACTCGATCTGCACGATGCCGTACGCCAGCGTCGCGAGGCCCGCCGTGACCAGCAGCGCGCCCGGCAGGTCCAGCCGGTGCCGGTCCCCCGCCCGGCTCTCCGTCAGCCAGACCAGGGCGCCGGCCAGCACCAGCGCGCCGACGGGCACGTTGATGAGCAGCACCCACCGCCAGGACAGCGCGTCGACCAGTACCCCGCCGACGAGTCCGCCGGCGGCCCCGCCGCCCGCGCCCACCGCGGTCCAGGTGGCCACGGCCCGCGCCCGGGCCGCTCCCTCCGGCACCGCCGCGGTCAGCAGGGTGAGCGTCGAGGGCGCGAGCACGGCGGCACCCAGGCCCTGCACGGCGCGTGCGAGCAGCAACTGCCAGCCGTCCTGGGCGATCCCGCCGCCCAGCGAGGCCAGGGTGAACAGCCCGAGCCCCACGAGGAACATCCGCTTGCGTCCGTACAGGTCACCGGCTCGGCCGCCGAGCAGCATGAACCCGGCGAACGCGATGGCGTACGCGTTCACCACCCATTGGAGTCCCGAACCGCTCAGTCCCAGGTCGGTGCGCATCGACGGCAACGCCACGTTGACGACGGACACGTCGAGGACGACGAGGAACTGTCCGGCGCAGGCGAGTGCCACCACCAGCCAGGTGGCGGGTGCGTTCCGGGTGCGTATTCGGGTGGAGTCAGCGGCTTCGAGCATGGGTGTCATGCTCTCAAGCCGGTTACGGTCCTTTCCATCGGGATTTCGGACCACGTGTGTCCGGGTGGGTCTAGGTCGCCGGGCCTACGTCCCCAGGTCCACACATCCTGCCCATACCACCGATACCGGCCATATCACTCATACCGCACGCACCATGGTCACCACCGCGGCACCGCCCAGTCCGATGTTGTGCGCCAGGCCGACCCGCGCCCCGGGCACCTGCCGCTCCCCCGCCGCGCCGCGCAGCTGCCACGTCAGCTCGGTGACCTGGGCGAGGCCGGTGGCGCCGAGCGGGTGCCCCTTGGAGATCAGGCCGCCCGACGGGTTCACCACCCAGCGCCCGCCGTACGTGGTGGCGCCGGACTCGACGAGCTTGCCGGACTCTCCGGGCTCGCACATGCCCAGCGCCTCGTACGTCAGCAGTTCGTTGATGGAGAAGCAGTCGTGCAGTTCCACCACGTCCACGTCCTCGATGCCGAGCCCGGCCTGTTCGTACACCTGCCGGGCCGCCGTGCGGGACATCGGCCGGCCGACCACGTCAATGCAGGAGCCGGACGCGAAGGACTCCTCGGTGTCCGTGGCCATCGCCTGCCCGGCGATCTCGACGAGCCCGGCCGGTCCGCGCCGCTCGGCGAACCGTTCGGACACCACCACGGCCGCCGCCGCGCCGTCCGAGGTCGGTGAGCACTGGAGCTTGGTCAGCGGCCGGTGCACGGTGCGGGCGGCGAGCACGTCGTCGACCTCGTACACGTCCTGGAACTGGGCGTACGGGTTGTGCGCTGAGTGCCGGTGGTTCTTGGCGGCCACGGCGGCGAGCTGCGCCTCGGTGGTGCCGTACCGCTCCATGTGTTCGCGGGCCGCGTCGCCGAAGATCTGGGCGGTCGGCGGGGTCTGCTCGAAGCCGTGCCGGGCGGCCATCACACTGTAGTGGCGGGCGACCGGGGAGGTGGCGAAGTCACCGCCGTCGGCCCCCGAGCCGAGCGAGCCGCGCTTCATCTTCTCGAAGCCGAGCGCGAGCACGCAGTCGCAGACGCCGCCCTCGACGAGCTGGCGGGCCAGCATCAGCGCGGTGGAGCCGGTGGCGCAGTTGTTGTTCAGGTTGTAGACGGGTACGCCGGTCAGGCCGAGTTCGTAGGCGGCGCGCTGACCGGCCGTCGAGGGCTGGAAACAGTAGCCGACAGCAACCTGTTCTACTTCGGAGTAGGTGATTCCGGCATCGGCGAGCGCGGCGCCGCCCGCTTCCCGCGCCATGTCCCAGTACTGCCAGTCACGGGTCTCGGGCTTCTCGAATCTGGTCATCCCGACCCCGGCTACATAAGCCTTCATGACGCGCCAGACTAGAACGTGTTCCACCCATAGACCATCCCTCTGACGAAGAATCAGTTCCCCATGGGGAGGTCAAGGATCCGTCAGGGCTCGAAGCGAAGGAATAGTTGCCTGCGCATACGAGGTTCACCAAGCACCCATCCCGCGCGGTTCCTCGACCGATTCCTCTCTTCCGGCCCGGAGGCCATACTTCATGACGCACACGAACGACCAGCACCCCCGGAGTGCGAGCGGGGCCGTGGTCCCCGTCCTCGCCTTCGCAGGCATCGTGGTCGCGGTGATGCAGACCCTGCTCGTCCCCGTCATCAAGGACCTGCCGCAGCTGCTGAGCACCTCGCCGAGCAACGCCACCTGGGTTCTGACCTCGACACTCCTTTCCGGCGCCATCGCCACGCCGATCATGGGCCGCCTCGGCGACCTGTACGGCAAGCGGCGCATGCTGATAGCCAGCCTCGCGGTGATGGTCGTGGGCGCGCTGATCAGCGCGGTCACCAGCCAACTGCTCACGGTGATCGTGGGCCGTACGCTCCAGGGCTTCGCGATGGGCGCGATCCCGCTCGGCATCGGCCTGATGCGCGACATGCTGCCGCGCGAACGGCTCGGCTCGGCGATGGCCCTGATGAGTTCCTCGATCGGCGTCGGCGGCGGCCTCGCCCTGCCCGCCGCGGCCCTGGTCGCCCAGCACGCCGACTGGCACGCCCTGTTCTACGGCGCCGCCGGCCTCGGTGTGATCGCCATCCTGCTCACCCTCCTCGTGGTCCCCGAGTCCCCGGTACGCGCCCCGGGCTCCTTCGACCTGCTGGGCGCCCTGGGGCTGTCCGCGGGCATGGTCCTGCTGCTCCTGCCGGTCAGCAAGGGCAGCGACTGGGGCTGGACGTCCGGCAGAACGCTCGGTCTGTTCGGCGCCGGCCTCCTGGTGCTGGTGCTGTGGGGTCTGATGGAACTGCGCGTCAAGGCTCCCCTCGTCGATCTGCGCACCACCGCCCGCCGCGAGGTGCTGCTCACCAACCTCGCCTCGGTCATGGTCGGCGTCTCCTTCTTCGTCGTCTCGCTCGTCCTGCCCCAGCTGCTCCAGCTGCCGAAGTCCACCGGGTACGGCCTCGGCCAGTCGATGGTCGTCGCGGGCCTGCTGGTGGCGCCGCTCGGCCTGACGATGATGCTGACCGCACCGGTCTACGCCCGGCTGTCCGCGAAGTACGGCCCGAAGGTCACCCTGATCCTCGGCATGCTGATCATCGCGATCGGCTACAGCGCCGGCCTCGGCCTGATGAACGCCCCCTGGCAGAGCGCCGTCATCGCGGTGGTCCTGGGCGCGGGCATCGGTCTCGCCTACTCCTCGCTCCCGGCGCTGATCGTCGGCGCGGTCCCGGCCGCGGAGACGGGCGCGGCCACCGGCCTCAACACCCTAATGCGGTCCGTCGGTACGTCCGTGTCGAGCGCCGTCATCGGCACGGTGCTGGCGAACACGGCGCACACCGTGGGCGGCGTCTCGCTGCCGACCCTGCACGGTTTCCGCCTCTCCTTCGTGATCGCGACGGCCGCGGTGGTGGTGGGATTCGTCCTGGCGGTGTTCCTGCCGAAGCCCCACCGCACGTCGCAGCTGCGCGCGAGCAGCCAGGAGGAAGCCAACCTGGAGCGCGCCGAGCAGGTGCTGCGCGGCTTCCGCGGCCGGGTCGTGGGCGCCGACGGCACCCCGGTGCCCCGCGCCAGGGTCACCCTGATCGACCGCCGGGGCCGGCAGGCGGGCGCCACCGTCTCCGCGGCGGACGGCAGCTACGCGCTCGCCGTGCCCGCCGAGGGCCCCTACGTCCTGGCGGCGCGGGCCGCGGGCCACGGCCCGCACGCCTCCTCCGCGACCCATCCGGGCGCCGACCGGCCGGTCGACCTCGACCTCGCCCTGCCCGGCGAGACCGTCCACGCCTGACTCCGCCGCCGGGCGGCACCGCCCGGATCCGGCACCGCCGCACCCCCCGTCGCCCCGCGCCGGGGGGTGCGGCAGCATGAGCGCCCGTACGGACCGCACACCGTCCCGCACCTCCGCACCCGGACACGGGTGGCCGACCGACCGAGAGGACCGCCATGCCCGCGGCGCCGAAACCCGAGATCCTGGCCGCGTTCGAGGCGGCGAAGGGGTTCATGCCCCGGGACGAGGGGCTCGCGCTGTACGCGGCGGCCGTCGAGGCGGGACGGCTGGGGCTGCCGCTGCTGGAGGTCGGCACCTACTGCGGGCGCTCGACGATCCTGCTCGCGGACGCCGCCCGGCTGCACGGCGTGCAGGCGCTCACCGTGGACCACCACCGCGGCAGCGAGGAGCAGCAGCCGGGCTGGGAGTACCACGACCCGGAGACGCTCGACCCCGAGGTCGGCCTGATGGACACGCTGCCCGCGTTCCGCAGGACCCTGCACCGGGCGGGTCTTGAGGAGCATGTGGTCGCCCTGGTCGGCCGCTCGCCGCGGATAGCCGCCCTGTGGACCTCGCCGCTCGGCCTCGTCTTCATCGACGGCGGGCACACCGACGAGCACGCCGGCGCCGACTACGAGGGCTGGGCCCCCCGGCTGGCCCAGGGCGGACTGCTCGTGATCCACGACGTCTTCCCCGACCCGGCGGACGAGTTCACCGGCCAGGCCCCGTACCGGGTCTACCTCCGGGCGCTGGAATCCGGCGCGTTCACCGAGAGCGCGGGCCACGGCTCGCTGCGTGTGCTGCGGCGAACGGGGGCAGGTATCTGAGCCCCACGTTAGAGTCGCACCCGTGTCCTACCTAGGCCCCGACTTCGAACCCCAGCAACCGCGCCGCTTCCGGCGCGCACCGCTCACGGTCGCACTGGCCGCCCTGGTACCGGGCGCGCTGATCGGCTGGCTCGTGTACGAGGCGGTGGGCGGCTCGGACGGCTCCGCCGCGGCGGGCGGCGCGGCCACGCCTCCGGCTTCCTCGGCCTCCTCCGCGGCGTCCGCGGCCTCCGGGCGCTCGTCGGCGCCGTCCGGCGCGCACTCCTCGGGCTCCCCGCGCGACGACGCCAAACCGACGCCCGCGAAACCGACGCCCGCGGCACCGGCCGCCACCGGCTCCGAGCCGCTCGCGGGGAAGGTGGTCGTCATCGACCCCGGGCACAATCTGGGCAATTTCCAACACGCAGCTGAAATCAACCAAAAGGTGAACATCGGCGCGACTGCCAAGGAATGCGACACCACGGGCACGTCCACCAACGACGGCTATCCGGAGGCGCAGTTCACCCTGGACGTGTCGCACCGGCTGCGCACGCTGCTGGAGCAGCAGGGCGCCACGGTGAAGCTGACCCACGACCACGACGACCCGCCGTGGGGGCCGTGCGTGGACGAGCGCGCCCGGATCGGCAACGCCGCGCACGCGGACGCGGCGATCTCCATCCACGCGGACGGCTCGGCCGCGGGCAACCGCGGATTCCACGTCATCCTGCCCGGCGCCGTGCACGCGGGCGGTGCCGACACCCGGCCGATCGTCGGCCCCTCCCGCGACCTCGGCGAGCGGATCGCGGGCAACTTCGTCCGCGCGACGAGCAGCGCGCCCGCCAACTACGTCGGCGACGGCACGGGCCTCGTCACCCGCGAGGACCTGGGCGGTCTCGATCTGTCAACGGTTCCGAAGGTCTTCATCGAGTGCGGCAACATGCGCGACAGCAAGGACGCGGCCCAGTTGACCAGCGGCGCCTGGCGGCAGAAGGCGGCGGAGGGCATCTCTGAGGGAATCATGAGTTTCCTGCGCAGGTAGGGTTCCGCGCGCCCCACCGGGCGGACAGCGTGATCGCATGGACGATATGGTCCCTACGACGAGGGGCCGCCCCCCGCTGCTGCACACCGGGCCCCGAGGGCGACACGGCGACAGCGACGCCTCCACCGACGACGAGAAGACCTACGAAGGACCTGAAGTGAACATCCGCTCCCTCACTAGGGGCGACGGCGTGGTGATCGGAGCAGCGGTGTTGCTGTTGATCGCGTCGTTCCTCGACAACTACTCGTACAACGGGGTTCCGAGCAACATCGACCTGCCGAGCCTGTGGTCCAGCGCTCCGGTCCTGCTCAGCGTCATCCTCGCCGGGATCATCGGCGCCGCGCTCGTCGTCCTCTCCCGGTTGCAGCCGCAGCCCCGCAAGGTCGCCGGTCTCGACCTCGGGCCGTTCGGCGTGGCCTTCACCGTCTTCGCCGCGTGGAGCGCGCTCGGCAACGTCATCGACCCGGCCGGCTCCGCGAACAACCTGGGCGGCTCCGCCGACGGCCCCGGCGCCGGCACCGGCCTGATCCTCGCTCTGGTCGCCACCGTGGTCATGGCGGCGGCGGCCATCGCCACCCCGCTGGTGCCCGCCCTCCAGCCCAAGCTGGTCCCGGCGCCCAAGCCCGCCGCCCCGCAGCCCTACGGCGCCCAGCCCCAGGGCGGCTACGGCTACCCCGGTGCCGCGCAGCAGCCGTACGGCGGCCAGCCGCAGCCGGGTCAGCCGCACCCTGGTCAGCCGCAGCCGGGCCAGCAGCAGGCCCAGCCGTTCGGCCAGCCGCAGCCGGCCCAGCAGCAGCCCCAGTCCGCGGCGGGTTTCTCGCAGTTCTGGTTCGCCGTGCCGATGCCGCGCCCGCTGTTCTCCGAGGACGGCTCGCCGTCCCCGATCGCCGAACTGGTGCCGGGCACCTGGTACCTGGCGGTCGAGCAGCGCGGGGCGCAGCTCGTCGCCCAGACCCAGGACGGCCGCCGCGGCGTGCTCCAGGACACCTCGGGCATCCAGCGCGGCTGAGCCGCCGCCGGTCCCTGACCGTCGGCCACCGGCCCCCCGCCCTTCCGGGCGGGGGGCCGGTGCCGTACAGTCGCCGCATTGTCTGACGGACCGTCAGGAGGCAGTGATGCGGCTCGGTCTCGCACTCGGCTACTGGGGGCGCGGCCCGGCCGCGGACCAGGTGCCGCTGGCCCAGGAGGCCGAGCGGCTCGGCTACCACTCGGTGTGGACGGCGGAGTCCTGGGGTTCGGACGCGTTCACCCCGCTGACCTGGATCGCGGCGCACACCTCAAGGATCCTGCTGGGTACCGCGGTCGCCCAGATGGCGGCCCGCTCCCCCACCACCACCGCGATGCACGCCCTCACCCTGGACCACCTCTCCGGCGGCCGGATGCTGCTGGGCCTCGGCCTGTCCGGGCCCCAGGTGGTGGAGGGCTGGTACGGCCGCCCGTTCCCGAAGTCACCGCTGACCGCGACCCGGGAGTACGTCGACGTCGTGCGGCAGGTGCTGCGCCGGACCGCGCCGGTGACCACGGACGGCGGCTTCCACCCGCTGCCCTACCGCGGCCCGGACGCCACCGGCCTCGGCAAGCCGCTCAAGTCGATCACCCACCCGCTCCGGCCCGACCTCCCGGTCCTGCTCGGCGCGGAGGGCCCCAGGAACGTCGCCCAGACCACCCGCATCGCGGACGGCTGGCTGCCGCTGTACTGGGCGCCGAACCGGCCCGAGGTGTACGGCCCCGCCCTGCGCGACCTGCCCGCGGGCTTCCTCGTCGCCCCCATGGCCCAGGTCAGGGTCTGCGCCGACGTCGCCGAGGGGCTGCTCCCGGTCAAGGCCATGCTCGGCTTCTACATCGGCGGCATGGGACACGCGGCCCGCAACTTCCACGCCGATCTGATGGCCCGCATGGGGTACGCGGACGAGGCGCAGAAGATCCAGGAGTTGTTCCTGTCCGGGCGCCGGGAGGAGGCTGTACGGGCCGTGCCGGACGCGTTCGCCGACGAGATCTCCCTGGTCGGCCCGCGCGAGCGGATCGCCGAACGGCTCACGGCATGGCGTGCGGGCCCGGTGACGGACCTGCTGGCCCTCGCGCCGGACCCGCACACGCTCCGGGTGCTGGCGGAACTCAACTCCTAGCGCCGCTGACAAGTTGGGAGGTCGTGGGCACCTGGTTGTGCACGACGGCGCCCTGGCCCCGTCCGGCGTCCTTCACCTGGTTGATGACGTTGTTGAAGGAGTTCGCCGCCTGGTCGCCGGAGCTGCCGCCCCTGCGCAGACTGGCCGGCAGGTTCTTGAGCCCCTCGATGCCCCGCTCCAGCGGGGCGAGTGCCCTGGCCAGCGCCGGATCGCCCTGGGCGTTGCGCACCGCCGCCTTCAGCCGGTTGTACGAGAAGGCACCCGCGAGCGCGGCCTTGACCAGAGCTCTCCTGCGGTGCTTCGCGCCCTTCTTGAACTTGCCCTCCCTCGCGGGCTTGACGATCCACTTGTACGTCGCCCCGGCCGCGAGGCCGGCGTTCAGCACGAACCGGGTCTTGGCGAACTTCTGCCGCTGTGCGGACGTGCTGGGGCTGGGCGTGGCAGCGAGGTGCTCCGCTGCCGCCGGCGGCACCCGGCTGGTGGTACTGCTGCTCCCGCAGGCGGTGGCGCCGGCCACCAGGGCGCAGCACACGACGAGCGCGACGACGAGGCGCCGCATCGGAACGGTCACGGGATTCCCTCCGGGATCTTCTCCCCGAGCAGACAGATTCCTCCCCGTCCTGCTTCGTCTTCGCTCCCTCCCCGGCCTTTCCCCTCCCCGGCTCCCGCCCCAGCCGGAAAAGACCTCTTCCGGCAGCGTCTCGCCGTGGCGCCGACTACGCCACTCGGGGGACGGCCGTTCAAACTTCACCTTCCCCCGGCCGCAACCGGAATCCCGGCGGGCCCGGGAATCCGTGCGCCGCGCCACGCCGTACCCGCGGCCGGACGACGGCGCAACCGCTCCCCGGCCGCCGGAGACCTCGACGGCGGCGGTGGCTGCCGCGCGTGCAGAGGGTGTACGGACCCCGCTGCGCGGGCCCGGCCCGCGCAGCGCTACGCGCAGCAGTCGGGGTCGAGGCCGTGCGGCAGGTGGGCGCCGCCGAACACCTCACAGGTGGCCTCGTGGCCGCCGAGCGCGGCCACGGCGAGCAGCAGGGAGCCCGCCGTCCAGGTGGTGAGTTCGCGCGGCCAGAGGGCGTCGTCGTCGAAGACGTAGCCGGTCCAGTACAGGCCGGAGGCCGGATCGCGCAGGTGCTGGATGGACCGGAGGATCTCCAGGGCGCGGTCGGACTCGCCCATCGCCCACAGGGTGAGCGCGAGTTCGGCGGACTCGCCGCCGGTGACCCAGGGGTTGGGCACCACACAGCGGACACCGAGGCCGGGCACGACGAAGCGGTCCCAGCCCTCCGCCAGGCGGGAGCGGGCCTCCGTCGCCGGCAGCGCGCCGCCCAGGGCCGGGTAGTACCAGTCCATCGAGTAGCGGCTCTTGTCGAGGAACCGCTCGGGGTGGCGGCGGATCGCGTGGCGCAGCGCGCCGAGGGCCAACTCCCAGTCGGGCTGGGGCTCCTCACGCTGCTCGGCGATGGCGAGCGCACAGCGCAGCGCGTGGTGGACGGAGGAACTGCCGGTGAGCAGCGCGTCGGTGGTGGCGGTGCCGTCGTCCGCGCGCCGCCAGCCGATCTGGCCGCCGGGCCGTTGCAGCCGCAGCACCCATTCCACTGCCGCGTACACGATCGGCCACATGCGGTCGAGGAAGGTGTCGTCGCCGGTGGCGAGGTAGTGGTGCCAGACGCCGACGGCTATGTACGCCACGAAGTTGGACTCGCGCCCGCGGTCCGTGACGTCGTCGTGCGCGCCGTCCGCGTAGGCCGCGTACCAGGAGCCGTCGTCGTTCTGGTGGCGGGCCAGCCAGGCGTACGCGCGGTCCGCCGCCGCGTGTTCGCCCGCCGCGTCGAAGGCCATGGCGGTCTCGATGTGGTCCCACGGGTCGAGGTGGTGGCCGCGGAACCAGGGGATCGCGCCGTCCTCCCGTTGCACGGCGAGCAGACCGCGCACGGTCGCGGCGGCCTGCCCGGCCGTGAGGACCCCGGGCAGGACGAGGTGTTCTGTCCGGGGCGTGGTCACCGGGTGGCCGCCTCGGAGTCCTCGGGCGCCCCGGGCACCCCGGCGAGGTGGGGCTTGGTCGCGTACGCCACGAAGCTCTTGCCCAGCACCGGGTTCAGCGCCCGTTCCGCGGCCCGGGTGGCGAGCGGTTTCTTCATGATGTCCCAGACCAGCAGCTTGTGGTACGCCCGCACCGGCAGCGCCTTGTCGTTGTCGACGCCGAAGGCGCACTTCAGCCACCAGTACGGCGCGTGCAGGGCGTGCGCGTGGTGGGTGCCGTACGGCCTGAGGCCCGCGCCGCGGATCCTCGCGAGCAGTTCGTCGGCGCGGTAGATGCGGATGTGGCCGCCCTCGACCTCGTGGTAGGCGTCGGACAGCGCCCAGCAGACCTTCTCGGGCCCGTAGCGCGGCACGGTGACCGCGATGCGGCCGCCCGGCCTGAGCACCCGCGCCATCTCGGCGAGTACGCCCTTGTCGTCGGGGATGTGCTCCATCACCTCGGAGATGATGACGACGTCGAAGGACTCGTCGGGGAAGGGCAGCGCGAGGGCGTCGCCCTCCATCGCGGTGGCGGTGGCGCCCGCGGGCGCCTCGCCCGCCTCCCGCATGGCCGCGAACCACTTGGCGACCTCGCGGATCTCCTCGCCGTTGCGGTCCAGCGCCACGACCCGCGCGCCCCGCCGGTAGCACTCGAAGGCGTGCCGGCCGGCTCCGCAGCCGAGGTCAAGGACGCGGTCGCCCGGGGCGAGCGGGAACCGGGTGAAGTCGACGGTCAGCACGTGGCCCTGCTTTCGCGGTCGGGGTCGGGGTCGGTGCCTGCGGTGGTAGCGGATACGACGGGAGCGCCGGACGCCACGGCACGACCGACCGCCCCCGGCCCGGCCTCGGCCCGGCCGGCCGAGGGGACGGGCCCGCCGCCGGACGGCGAAGGCTGCGGGCGACCGCGCCGCGCACCCGCACGGGTGGCCCGCGTTCGGCCTGCGCGGGCGATGGACTCGCGGTAGTGGGCAACCGTTCCTTCAGCGGCGCGGGCCCAGGTGAAGTGGCGCAGGACCCGTTCGCGGCCCGCGTGTCCGAGGCGGGTGCGCAGGCCCGGGTCGCCGAGGAGCCGGTTCAGGCCGGTGGCCAGTGCTCCCGCGTCGCCGGGCGGTACGGCCAGGCAGGTCTCCCCGTCCCGGCCGGCCACCTCGGGGATCGCCCCGCCGGTCGTGGCGAGCAGCGGGGTGCCGGTGGCCATGGCCTCGGCGGCGGGCAGCGAGAAACCCTCGTACAGCGACGGCACGCAGGCCACCTCGGCGGAGCGGATCAGGTCGACCAGTTCGGCGTCCGTGATGCCCTTCACGAACTCGACGGCGCCCTCAAGGCCGTACCGCTCGACGGCCTGGGCGACCGGTCCGGCCTCGGCCCGCTTGCCGACGACGACGAGATGCGCGCCGGGGTGCTCGGTCCGTACCTTCGCCAGCGCCTCGACCAGGAAGACGAGGCCCTTGAGCGGCACGTCGGCGCTGGCGGTGGTGACGATCCGGCCCGGTGTCACGGGCACCGCCGGATCCGGCGCGAACAGGTCGGTGTCGGCGCCGATGTGGACGACGTGGATACGGTCGTCGCGCACCCCGAGGTGGTCGACTATCTCCTGGCGTGAGGTGCCGGAGACGGTGAGGATCGACGGCAGGCGGCGGGCGACCCGCTTCTGCATGCGGGTGAAGCCGTACCAGCGGCGCACCGAGGAGCGGCGGCGCCATCCGTCGGCGGCGTCCAGCTCCAACTGCCGGTCCACGGTGATGGGGTGGTGGACGGTGGTGACCAGGGGGGCGCCGAGGTCGCCCAGCAGCCCGTAGCCGAGCGTCTGGTTGTCGTGCACGACGTCGAACTCGCCGCGGCGGGCGAGCAGTTGGCGGCGGGCGCGGAGCGAGAAGGTGAGCGGTTCGGGGAAGCCGCCGGTCCACATCGTGCCGACTTCGAGGGCGTCGATCCAGTCCCGGTACTCGGCACGCCGGGGGGTGCGGAAGGGGTCCGGCTGACGGTAGAGGTCGAGGCTCGCCAGCTCGGTCAGGGTGAGTCCGGGGTGGCCCTCGTCGAGGACGGGGTAGGGCTGGGAGCCGATGACCTCGACCCGGTGGCCGAGGCGGGCCAGTTCGCGGGAGAGGTGGCGGACGTAGACGCCCTGTCCGCCGCAGAACGGGTTCCCTTTGTAGGTGAGCAGCGCGATGCGCAGCGACTCTTCGGTCCCGCCCCCGGCTCCTCGGCTCCGCTCGGTCAGGGCGGGCTCCGCACCGGCTGCGGGAGGGTCTTCCGCTCCCGCGCCCCTGGCCTCAGCGGTCACTCCGGGCCCCCCTCTCCCTGCGCTGTCCCGCGAGATTACGCCGGGACGCTAATCTAGAACAAGTTCCAGACTTGATCGTTCAAGAGGCTCTGAATCTACCGGCAAGTAGGAGTGCCGTGAGCACAGGATCGGGTGATTCACGCCACGGCCCGCCCTACCATGCTGTGCGATCACCAGCCTTCACCGACTGTCACGGAGCGGGACCCATGCCTGCGCAAGCCAAGGCGGACGCCAGCGCCGCCCCATCGAGGCAGCCGGCCTCGTCGCCCCTCACGGAGCGGCAGGAGGCCCGCCGCCGCCGGATCCTGCACGCGAGCGCACAGCTGGCCAGCCGGGGCGGCTTCGACGCGGTGCAGATGCGGGAGGTCGCCGAGTCCTCCCAGGTGGCACTGGGCACGCTGTACCGGTACTTCCCCTCCAAAGTGCATCTGCTGGTCGCCACCATGCAGGACCAGCTGGAGCACCTGCACGGCACGCTGGGCCGCAAGCCCCCGCTGGGCGAGACAGCGGCCGAGCGGGTCGCCGAGACGCTGATGCGGGCCTTCCGCGCCCTGCAGCGCGAGCCGCATCTGGCCGACGCCATGGTGCGCGCCCTGACCTTCGCGGACCGCAGCGTGAGCCCCGAGGTCGACCAGGTGTCCCGGCAGACCACGGCGCTCGTGCTGGACGCGATGGGCCTGGAGAACCCGACCATGGAGCAGTTGTCCGCGGTCCGGGTCATCGAGCACACCTGGCACTCGGCCCTGATCACCTGGCTCTCGGGCCGCGCCTCCATCGCCCAGGTCAAGATCGACATCGAGACGGTGTGCCGGTTGATCGACCTGACGGCCCCGGAGGCCCAGCAGACCCAGCGGACCCCCCGGGGGCGGCGGTGACACCGGGCCGGAGACGGCCGGAGCACCGGGCCGAAGAGGGCCTGAGCCGGCCCGAGCAGGTGAAAACCTACGAGACGGGTTCCCTTCGCCGGTATTGTCCGGATCAGGTATTGGAGGTCGCCTTCGGGCCCGACCACTGCCTTCCGGCCTCTCAGCCCTACCGTCGACGTCGGCCCCGGCGGATGCTTCCGCGTCTCGCCCGAGTCGGCTACTCCGGTCGAACTCCCTCACTCGCCTCGTAGGCCACCACCAGCATAGAACTCCCCAAGCGGGACATAAAACCCCAAACGTGAAGAATTTACTCTTCTGGCGGGAATACCGGCTCCCCGCCCGCCGCCAGCGTGATCACGATGGCCTCCACGGGGCAGCTCTCCGCCGCCGCGAGCACCTGTTCACTGGCGTCGGTGTCCGCCTCGACGGGCCGGGACTGGCGCCCGGAGTCGAGGCGGAAGCCGTCGGGGGCGTGGTGGACGCACTGGGCCGAGCCGATGCAGACGGAGCGGTCGACCTCGATGTGCCAGCGGTCGCCCATCGCCTACGCCTCCCAGCCCGCCGGCAGGTGGATCATCTTGTGCTCCAGGTAGGCGTCGTAGCCCTCGGGCCCGAACTCCCGGCCCAGACCTGAGTTCTTGTAGCCGCCGAACGGGCCGAGCATGTCCAGGCTGAAGGTGTTCACCGAGTAGGTGCCGGTGCGCACCTGCCGGGCGATCTCGACGCCGTGCCCGGCGTCGGCCGTCCACACGCTGCCGGACAGTCCGTAGTCGGAGTCGTTGGCGATCTTCAGCGCCTCGGCCTCGTCGCCGTACGGCAGCAGGCAGATGACCGGCCCGAAGATCTCCTCCCGGGCGATCCGCATCGAGTTGTCGACGTCGCCGAAGAGGGTCGGTTCGACGTACCAGCCGCGCTCCAGGCCCGCCGGCCGGCCGCCGCCGGTGAGGACCTTGGCGCCCTCCTCCTGGCCGATGCGGATGTAGTCGAGGTTGCGCTGCTGCTGGCGCCGGGCGACCAGCGGGCCGACCTGGGTGGCCGCGTCCAGCGGGTCGCCGACCGTGAGCGCGCTCGCGGCCTGCGCGAAGGCGTCCGCGAACTCGTCGTAGCGGGACCGGGGCAGCAGGATGCGGGTCTGGGCCACGCACGCCTGGCCGTTGTTCATCCAGGCCGCCGGGACGATGCCCGCGACCGCGGTCGCCACGTCCGCGTCCGGCAGCACGACCGCCGCCGACTTGCCGCCGAGTTCCAGGGTGACCCGGGTGAGGTTGCGCGCGGCCACCTCCATGACCCGCTTGCCCGCCGCCACCGAGCCGGTGAAGGAGACCTTGTCGACGCCGGGGTGCCCGACCAGGTACTCGCTGACCTCGCGGTCGGCGGGCAGGATCGACAGCACGCCCTCCGGCAGCCCGGCCTCACGGGCGATCTCGCCGAGGACGTACGCGTCGAGCGGTGACTCGGGGGACGGCTTGAGGATCACCGTGCAGCCGGCGAGCAGGGCGGGCGCGAGCTTGGCGGCGGCGACGAACTGCGGGACGTTCCAGGGGACCACGGCGGCGACCACCCCGACCGGCTCGCGCCGCACCATGATCTTCCCGAGCGCCCCGTCGCGCGTCTCCTCGTACGTGTGGCCGCGGGCGACGGTGATCGCCGAGTCCCAGACCATCATCGCGCCGAGCGCCTGCGCGAGGACGCTCCACGAGTACGGCGAGCCGTTCTCGGAGGAGATCACCCGGGCGATCTCCTCGTGCCGGGCGGCGATGCCGTCCTTGATACGGGTGACGACCGCGATCCGCTCGTCGAGGCTCATCCGGGGCCAGGGTCCCTGGTCGAACGCGGTCCGGGCGACGGCGACGGCCCGGTCCACATCGGCCGGCGAGGCGTGCGGGACGCGGCCGATGACCTCTTCGGTGTGCGGGGAGATCACCTCGATGACGTCCCCGCCCAGGGGATCGGTCAACTCCCCGCCGATGAACAGCTGTCCGTGTTCCACGAGCTCGGTCATGGCCGACTGCCTCCTGCGGCACGATTTCTGACGCTGTATCAGAAACGGATACCAGTTCTCCGCGCACTAGTCCACGGCAGGACGCCACCCACTCGGCCGAACCACCGCATCGCCCGACCGGCCGCCACACGCCGCATCGCATCGCGCCAACCCGCGCAGCCGCCAGGCTCCGGCTTCCGGAACCGGCGGGCGCCCGGGGCAACCGATGGAACCGGTTCTAGTTATAGTGGGGCGGGGAGGCCATGATGGTGGAGACGTTCGATCACGGCGGCGGTGTGCGGTCCGTGGCGGTGCCCATACCGGACAACCCGCTCGGTCACACACTGGTGTACGTCGTGGACACCGACCGGGGCCCGGTGCTGGTCGACACCGGCTGGGACGACCCGGCGTCGTGGGACACGCTGGTGTCCGGACTGTCGGCCTGCGGCACCTCGGTGGCGGAGATCCACGGGATCGTCATCACCCACCACCACCCCGACCACCACGGGCTCTCCGGCCAGGTCCGCGAGGCGTCCGGCGCGTGGGTGGCGATGCACGCGGCCGACACCGCGGTGGTACGGCGCAACCGGGAGGCACGCCCCGAGCGCTGGCTCGACTACATGAGCGCCAAACTCGCCGCGACCGGTGCCCCGGAGGAACATCTGGCGGTCCTGCGCATACCCGGCGTCCTGCAACGGCGACCGCCCGCTCTCCCGGACCGCGAGATCGTCCCCGGCGACCTCCTGGACCTGCCCGGCCGCCGGCTGCGCGCCGTCTGGACGCCGGGGCACACCCCCGGCCACGTCTGTCTGCACCTGGAGGAGGAGCACCCCGCCGGGCTGCCGGGACACGGCCGCCTGTTCTCCGGCGACCACCTGCTCCCGAAGATCACCCCGCACATCGGCCTGTACGAGGACCCGTCCGCCCAGGCGAACTCCACCGGCCGCAACGGCGCCGAGAACTGGGCGGAGGCCATCGACCCGCTCGGCGACTACCTCGACTCCCTGGAGCGCATCGGCCGGCTGGCCCCCGCCGAGGTACTGCCGGCCCACCAGTACGCGTTCACCGGCGGACCGGCCCGCGTACAGGAGTTGCTCGCGCATCACGAGGAGCGGCTGGCCGGACTGCTGACCCAGCTCGTCGAACCGCTCACGCCCTGGCAACTGGCCGAGCGGATGGAGTGGAACCGGCCCTGGCCGCAGATCCCGCACCCCTCCCGGAACATCGCCGTCGCGGAGGCCGAGGCCCATCTGCGCCGCCTGGTGAAGCAGGGCCGGGCCGAACCGGTACCGGGCACCGACCCGCTGAGGTACGTCAGGACCACCTGACCGGGACCGCACGACGGCGGCCCTCTCCCGGACCGCTTTCCCCGCACCACGTGACCGGCCCGCCCCGCCGCACGGCCGTCTGTCACGGCCACCCCTCGGGGGTCCGGAGGGGGGCCGGTAGAGTGATGGGGTCGTCATCAGACCCGTACGGGGGGAAGCCGGTGCAATTCCGGCGCTGACCCGCAACCGTGAACCGGCCGTCAAGGCCCGGTGAGCCGGACTGCCCCAAACGGAACGTGACCGGCTCAGGTGCGTCGGCAACCGCCCGCGCACGGCACCGTCGAGGTTTACGGGGCCGAGCCGCCCGGGGTGTCCCGTGCTGCCCGGCTTCCTCGCGAACCGACCCGCGAAGAGAGGCACCCGCCGAGCATGAACGTCCGCCGCAGTGCAGCGGTCCTGGCCACCGTCGGCGTGCTCGCCGCCGCGTCACCCGCCCTGGCCGCGAGCCCTTCGCCGTCCCCGTCGACGGCCCTCCCGTCCGGGCTGTACGGCGACGCGGATCCGAAGTTCGACGGCGTCTGGCGCCAGTCGCTGGCGCTGCTCGCCCAGCGCACCGCGTCCGTGACGCCCGCCGCCAAGGCCGTGGACTGGCTGACCGGACAGCAGTGTGCGGACGGGGCGTTCGCCGCGTTCCGCGCCGATCCGGGGCGGGCCTGCGACGCCAAGGTGGTGGTCGACACCAACAGCACCTCCGCCGCCGTTCAGGCCCTGACCGCGACCGGCGGCCACGACAGCGCCGTCGGCAAGGCCGTGACCTGGCTGAAGTCGGTGCAGAACAAGGACGGCGGCTGGGGGTACACGCCGGGCGGCGCGAGCGACGCGAACTCCACGGGCGTCGTCATCGGCGCGCTCGCGGCGGCCGGTGAGCGGCCCGCGGCAGTGGTCAAGAACGGCCGGACGCCGTACGACGCGCTGCTCGCTCTTGCCCTGCCCTGCTCCGGCGACGACGGCGGCGCCTTCGCCTACCAGCCGGACAAGAAGGGCAAGTTGGCGGCCAACGCGGACGCCACCGCGGCGGCCGTGGTCGGCCTGCTGGGCGCGGGCCTCACCGCGAAGGCGGCCACAGCGGGCGACGCGCCGAGCGGGGCGCCCGGCACGGACTGCGCCGGCACCCACAAGCCCACCCCCGAACGGGCCGCGGCCGACGGCGCCGCCTACCTCGCCCGGGCGGTCGCCAAGGACGGCCACCTCACCTCCGCGCTCGCGGGCGCCCCCGAACAGCCCGACTACGGCAACACCGCCGACGCGGTGGTCGCGCTCGCCGCGCAGGGCGGTGCGGACCGGGCCGCGAAGCCGCTGGCGTGGCTGGAGAAGGACGCGGCGGCCTGGGCGAAGCAGAACGGACCGGCCGCCTACGCGCAGTTGATCTTCGCGGCACACGCGACCGGCACGGACCCGCGCGACTTCGGCGGTACGGACCTGGTGCGGGCGCTGGGCGCGACCGGCCCGGCGCCGCAGGCGGCCCGGCAGGCCGGACCGGGCGACGCCTCGGACGCGTCGGACCAAAAGGACGACAACGGCGGCTCGGGCACCGGCCTCTGGTGGATCATCGGCACCGGTCTGGTCGCGGGCGTCGGCATCGGCTTCCTGCTCAGCGGCCGCAGGAAGCGGCAGCTGTGACCGGGCCGCGCCGCGGTGTGCTCCTGCTGCTGGCCGCGCTCCTGCTCTGGGGCGGCACGGGCCAGGCGCAGGCCGCCGGCTACCGCTACTGGTCCTTCTGGGACCGTACGGGCGACCGGTGGACGTACGCCACCGAGGGTCCGTCGCTGGCCCGCCCCGCCGACGGTGCCGTCCAGGGCTTCCGGTTCGCGGTGAGTGAGGACTCCGCCGACGCGACGTACCCGCGCGGCACGACCCGCTTCGCCGAGATCTGCGCGCACACGCCCGCGCGGGACGGCCGCAAGCGGGTGGCGCTGGTCATCGACTTCGGTACGGCGGCGGACGCGCCCGCCGCCGAGGCACCGCCGACGGCGCGGACCGCCTGCGCGGTGCTCGCCCCCGACGCGACGACGGCCGAGGCCCTGGCGGCCGTCGCGGGACCGCTGCGCTACGACTCCAACGCCCTCCTGTGCGCCATCGCCGGATACCCGAAAAAGGGCTGCGGCGAGCAGGTGGCGGCCAGGGACGGCAAGCCGACGGCCGCCGCGAAGCGGCCGGCGGCGGGCGAGGACGACGGCAACGGGCCGTCGCTCGGCCTGTGGGCGGGCGGGGCGGCGGTCGTCCTGCTGGGCACGGCGGCCGTCTGGCAGGCCCGACGGCGCCGGGATGCGTAGGCACGGGAATGCGTAGGCACGGGAATGCGTGAGGGCCGCGCCCGCCGGGCGTCGCCCCCCGTCCCGCACGGACCCACGCCCGGCGCGGGCGACGGCAGCGGCGCCCGCGGCGCCGACCACGCCCACGACGCGAGCACCCCGCACGGCGGCAGCACGCGCGGCGACGGCCGCACGCGCGCCTCGGCCGCCTCGGAGTCGGCTCGCGACGAGCGGACGGCTGCGAAATCGGCCCGCAAGGAGCGGGTGGCTGTGAAGTCGGCGCGCGCGGAGCGGACGGCTGCGGGCCGCGAGGGCGGCACGGCGCGGCGGCCGCGTACGGTCGTGCACCCCGGGGCCTGGTGGGGCTGGGCGATCGGGCTCGGGGTCGGGGCCAGCCGGACCAGCAATCCGCTGCTGCTCGGACTGCTCGTCGCGGCGGCGGGCTATGTGGTGGCCACCCACCGCAGTACCGCCCCCTGGGCCCGCTCCTACACGGCGTTCGCCAAGCTCGCGCTCGCCGTGCTGGTCATCCGCCTGGTCTTCGCGGTGGTCCTCGGCTCCCCGATCCCCGGCACGCACGTCCTGCTCACCCTCCCCGAAGTCCCGCTCCCGCACTGGGCGCAGGGCATCCGGCTGGGCGGCCGGGTCACCGCCGAGTCGCTGGTCTACGCGTTCTACGACGGTCTGAAACTGGCCGTGCTGCTGATCTGCGTGGGCGCGGCCAACGCCCTGGCCAACCCGGCCCGGCTGCTCAAGTCCCTGCCGGGCGCCCTGTACGAGATCGGCGTGGCCGTGGTCGTCGCGCTGACCTTCGCGCCGAACCTGATCACCGACGTACAGCGGCTGCGCTCCGCCCGCCGGCTGCGGGGCCGCCCGGACCGCGGTGTGCGGGGCCTGCTCCAGGTGGGCCTGCCGGTCCTGGAAGGCGCCCTGGAACGTTCCGTCGCGCTCGCCGCCGCGATGGACGCGCGCGGTTACGGCCGCAGTGCCGACGTGCCCGTCGCCGTCCGCCGTACCACCGCCGGGCTGACTCTGGGCGGTCTGCTCGGCGTCTGCGCGGGAACGTACGGGCTGCTCACCGCCGCGGGCGGCGGCTACGGACTGCCGGTGCTGCTCGCCGGGGCCGTCGCCGCCCTCGCGGGGCTGCGGCTGGGCGGCCGGCGCTCGCCGCGCACCCGGTACCGGCCCGACCCGTGGAACGCCCGCGCCTGGCTGGTCACCGGGTCCGGTGCCGCGGTCGCCGCGCTGCTCGCCCTCGCCGCGGCCCGCGACCCGGCCGCCCTCAACCCCGGGGTCGTCCCGCTCACCGCGCCCGCGCTGCCCCTGTGGCCGGCGGCGGCCGTACTCCTCGCCCTGCTTCCCGCCCTGGTGGTCCCCAAGGAGCCGTCGTGATGCCCGAAGGAGCCGTCGTGACCCCCGAGGAACCGTCGTGATCCCCAAGGAGCCCTCGTGATCCGCTTCGAGGACGTCAGCGTGACGTACAACGGGGCCGTCGAACCGGCCGTGCGAGGCGTGGACTTCGAGGTCCCGGAAGGTGAGCTGGTGCTGCTCGTCGGTCCGTCCGGCGTCGGCAAGTCGACGGTGCTGGGCGCGGTGAGCGGCCTCGTCCCGCACTTCACCGGCGGCACCCTGCGCGGCCGGGTCACGGTCGCGGGCCGCGACACCCGTACCCACCGGCCGCGCGAACTCGCCGACGTCGTCGGCACGGTGGGCCAGGATCCGCTCGCGCACTTCGTGACGGACACGGTGGAGGACGAACTCGCCTACGGGATGGAGTCGCTGGGGCTCGCGCCGGCGGTGATGCGGCGGCGGGTGGAGGAGACCTTGGACCTGCTCGGGCTGGCCGAGCTGCGGGACCGGCCCATCGCCACCCTCTCCGGCGGCCAGCAGCAGCGGGTCGCGATCGGCTCGGTGCTCACCCCGCACCCCGGGGTACTGGTCCTCGACGAGCCCACGTCGGCGCTGGACCCGGCCGCCGCGGAGGAGGTCCTCGCGGTGCTCCAGCGGCTGGTCCACGACCTGGGCACGACGGTCCTGCTGGCCGAACACCGGCTGGAGCGGGTGGTCCAGTACGCCGACCAGGTGCTGCTGCTGCCCGCGCCGGGCGCCGCGCCCGTGCTCGGCGCCCCGGCCGAGGTGATGGCCGTCTCGCCGGTGTACCCGCCGGTGGTGGACCTCGGCCGGCTGGCCGACTGGCACCCGCTCCCCCTGACGGTGCGGGACGCCCGCCGCAGGGCGGCCCCCCTGCGCACCCGCCTCACCGGCCACGCCCCTTCCCGCACGTCCCCCGCCTCGGCCCCCGGCCCGGACTCGCCCCCGCCGACCCCTGCCCCCACCTCTGACACCTCTGATGCCGATGACGCCGGTGCGGTGAGCCCGCCCGCGTCCGGGTCCGGCGGGCGAACGCGGCTGCCGGGTCGGGCGAGGCGCTCGGTCGGCCGGACCCTGCTGCGCCGTCGCCCGGCGGCCGTGGCGTCGTCACGGCCGGCCGGGCGGTCCGCCGTACCCCTTCGGGCCGCCGACGGCACCGGCCCGGTACACGTCGTCGGCGTACCCGTCGCCGAGGTACGGGCGCTGGCGGTACGGCGCGGGCGGATCCACGCGTTGCGGCAGGTCGACCTCGGTGTCGGACCCGGGGAGATCGTCGCCCTGATGGGCCGCAACGGCGCCGGGAAGTCCACGCTGCTCGGCTCCCTGGTCGGACTGGTCGCGCCGACCGCGGGCAGCGTCCGGGTCGGCGGTGCCGTCCCGCACCGCACCCCGCCCCGCGAACTGGTCCGCCGGGTCGGCCTGGTCCCGCAGGACCCGCGCGACCTGCTGTACGCGGACACGGTCGGCGCCGAGTGCGCCGCCGCCGACCGGGACGCGGGCGCCGCGCCCGGTACCTGCCGTGCGCTGGTGTCCGAACTGCTGCCGGGCATCACCGACGACACACATCCGCGTGACCTCTCCGAAGGGCAGCGGCTGGCGCTCGCGCTGGCCGTGGTGCTGGCCGCCCGCCCGCCGCTGCTCCTGCTGGACGAGCCGACCCGCGGCCTCGACTACGCGGCCAAGGCCCGCCTGGTCGCGCTGGTGCGCGGGCTCGCCGCCGAGGGGCACGCCGTCGTCCTGGCCACGCACGACGTGGAGCTGGCCGCCGAACTGGCGCACCGGGTGGTACTGCTCGCCGACGGGGAGGTGATCGCCGACGGCCCGACCACCCACATCGTGGTCTCCTCGCCGTCCTTCGCCCCGCAGGTCACCAAGATCCTCGCCCCGCAGGAATGGCTCACGGTCGCCCAGATACGGGAGGCCCTGACATGACCGAACACCCCACGGACCGGCCGGCGAAGCCGAACGCCGGCCCATCCACCCCGGTTCCCCCGACCACACCCATGCCCCCGCCATCGCCGCTGTCGCCGCCCCCGTCACCGTCGTCGCCCCCGCCGACCCCCCAGGCCCGCGCCGTCCGCCTCGGACCCCGTTCCGCCGCCGCGCTCGTCCTGGTCGGCGCGGTCGGCGTGGTCGCCTTCGGCTGGCCCTTCCTCGCCCCGCCCGCCTCCCGGATCAGCGCCCACGCCCAGGACGCGCCGTGGCTGTTCGCGGGGCTGCTGGTGCTGCTGCTCGCGGTGGTCGCCGCGGCGATCTCCGAGTCGGGTCTCGGACCGAAGGCCGTGGCCATGCTGGGCGTGCTGGCCGCGACCGGGGCGGCGCTGCGGCCGATCGGCGCGGGCACGGCCGGGATCGAGCCCATGTTCTTCCTGATGGTGCTCAGCGGACGTGTCCTCGGCCCCGGCTTCGGCTTCGTACTGGGCTCGCTCACCATGTTCGCGTCCGCGCTGCTCACCGGCGGGGTGGGGCCGTGGATGCCGTTCCAGATGCTGGCGATGGGCTGGTTCGCCATGGGCGCGGGCCTGCTGCCGGGCCCGGACCGGCTGCGCGGGCGCGGTGAACTCCTCATGCTGGCCGGTTACGGCTTTCTCGCCGCGTTCGCCTACGGAACCGTCATGAACCTCGCGGGCTGGCCCTTCCTGGGCGCCCTCGCCTCGAACATCTCCTTCGACCCGCAGGCCGCGGTCCCCGGCAACCTGGCCCGGTTCGTCGCCTACTGCCTGGCGACCTCGCTGGGCTGGGACCTGGGCCGGGCCGCCTGCACGGTGGTGCTGACCCTCACCCTCGGCCCGGCGCTGCTGCGCGCGCTGCGCCGGGCCACCCGGCGGGCCGCCTTCGAGACCCCGGTCACCTTCGACGCCGCGGATCGATGACCGCCTGGTGAGCGCCCGTACGCGGTCCGTGCGCGACGCGCGGACGATGCCCGGGCGGCGGGTGAGGCACCCCACATGACGCAGATCACCTACGACGTCGGACAGTAGCCCATTGTGTCCGTTTTGCTCACTAACGCACCCCCACTGACCTGCACCGCGCGCGCCACCCCGCATACCCCACCGTTCCCGCCAATTCGGCCACAACTAGTAAAAGGGGTCATTGCCTACCCATTCCGGGCCTGCTTCTCTGGGTCCGTCGCCAGGCGCCGACACCCTTTCCGGGTCACGGCGCCGACGTACGCCCCGCCGCCGGAAACGGAGGTGCCGACGGCGTACGGCGCGAGTTCTGTCCCCGACGCAAGAGGTTCTACGTGTCCGTCTCCCGCATCCGCCGCATCGCCACCCCCAAGAAGGCCATCGCGGTCGCCGCCCTGGTTGCGGCGACCACCAGCACGGCGCTGGCCTCGACGGCCGCCCAGGCCGCCACCCCTACGGGCCTTCCCGTCCAGGCGATGGCGAAGAAGATGATCCCGGACGCCGCACAGTGGAACGCGTTCAACGAGATCGTCACGCGTGAGAGCGGCTGGAACGCCTCCGCCGCCAACCAGCTCTCCGGCGCCTACGGCCTGTTCCAGGCCATGCCGGGCTCCAAGATGGCGTCCGCGGGCTCCGACTGGAAGACCAACCCGGCCACTCAGATCAAGTGGGGCCTGAACTACATGAACTCCCGCTACGGCAGCCCGGTCGGCGCCTGGAAGTTCTGGCAGTCCCACGGCTGGTACTGAGCAACACCGCCTCCTCTGCAACGGCACCCCCGCCCACCCCTGGCGGGGGTGCCGTGCTGTCCGCCCGCACCACCGACGACCGCTCACACAACCGGCAACAACTAACGCGCCCGCCCGCGACAGTGCCGCCACACCACACCCGCCACCCACCCCCAACAGCGACGTCACGCCACCCACCCACACAACCGGCAACCACTCAGGCCACCCGCCCGGCACCCCACTTGGCACCCCTCCCGCCACCCCACCACCAGCGGCCCCGGCTTCCCCGACTCTTGACACCGCTCGAATACAGGGGGAGCATCCTCGCGTTCCTTGACAACGTTGTCTGCATGCAGGTCCGAGAACTGACAACGCTGTCAGCACACTTCCGCGTGGAGGCGAGCGCGCCCGTCATCGGCGCGCTCTGATCTTCCATCAGACACGAAGGGCAGGAGCGGTGTCAGGCTCACTGGTGCGTCAGACTCAAGTGGAGGGCCAGGCTCGTCCCAGACGGCGAGCCCTCGCCTCCGTCGCCGCGACCGCGGTCGCGGCCCTGGCGATGGCCGCGACCGCCACGCCCGCCTCGGCCGAAGCGGGCCCGGGCGCGGTCAAGGATCCGGTCTCCTACGTCAACCCGTTGATCGGCTCGGCCAACGCGGGCAACACCTACCCCGGTGCCGTCCAGCCGTTCGGCATGCTGGCCTGGAGCCCGCAGAACTCCCGCGGCAACCAGGTCTCGACGCCCGCTCCGGGCGGTTACCAGTACAACGCGACGAAGATCCGCGGCTTCAGCCTGACGCACCTCAACGGCGTCGGCTGCTCCGGGGCCAACGGCGACATCCCGATCATGCCGTACGTGGGCGACGTCGACTCCTCCCCCACGGCCGACACCACCGACGCCAAGTACGCCAGCACCTTCTCGCACGCGAACGAGACGGCGTCGGCGGGCTCCTACAAGGTGCGGCTGGACAGCGGCGCGTCCGCGGATCTGACGGCCACCCCGCGCACCGGCACGGGCCGGTTCGGCTTCCCCGCGGACAAGCCCGCCAGCATGCTGTTCCGCACGTCCAACTCGGAGAGCGGCAGCACCGCGGCCGACGTCCAGGTGAACGCCGCCGAGCGGACCGTGACCGGTTCGGTCAGCGCGGGCAACTTCTGCGGTCCGCAGAGCGCGAACAACCGCAAGGACCTCTACACGCTGTACTTCACGGCGCACTTCGACAAGCCGTTCGCCAAGGTGGGCACCTGGACGGACGGGACCCTGCAGCCGGACTCCGCCTCCGCGAAGGGCGGTACGGGCTTCAGCTCGTCCGGCAACCCGGTGGCCGGCAAGGGCTCGGGCGCGTACGTCACCTTCCCGGCGGGCACCGCCGGCGTCCAGGCGAAGGTGGCCGTCTCCTACGTCAGCGCGCAGAACGCGGAGGCCAACCTCCGCGCGGAGAACCCGCCCGCCAAGACCTTCGACGCCGTCAAGTCCCAGGCGCAGGCGGCCTGGAAGCGGGAGCTGAGCAAGGTCGAGGTGAGCGGCGGCAGCGACGACCAGCGCTCCACCTTCTACACCGCGCTCTACCACTCGATGCTGGAGCCGACCCTCACCAGCGACGTCGACGGCCGCTACCTGGGCGCCGACCGCAAGCCGCACAGGCTGGCCAAGGGGCAACAGGCGCAGTACGGCACCTTCTCCGGCTGGGACCAGTACCGCGCCCAGGTGCAGTTGATGACGCTGCTGAACCCGAAGGCGGGCAGCGACTACGCGCAGTCCCTGTTCAACTACGCGACCCAGCGGGACGGCGAGTGGGACCGCTGGCTGCTGGAGAACGGCAAGACGAGCGTGATGTCCGGCGACCCGTCAGCCCCGGCGGTCGCCTCCGTCTACGCCTTCGGCGGTCATGACTTCGACGTCAAGGGCGCCCTGAAGTCGCTGATCACCGCGGCGACCGTGCCGACGGCGAACGACTCCGACAGCGCGGGCTGCAACGTCGAGTGCGTGGGCCAGCGCCCGGCGCTGGACAAGTACCTGAAGCTCGGTTACGTACCGGCCGACGGCTGCCACTGCTGGGGCGGAGCCGCCGAGACGCTGGAGGACGCGGCGGCCGACTACGCGCTGTCCGCGCTGTCCGGGCAGGTCGGCGACCGCGCGAACGAGAAGACGTTCCTCGACCGCTCCGGCAACTGGAGCAACGTCTTCGATCCGAACGCCACCCCGCAGGGCGGCTACATCCGGGACCGGAAGTCCGACGGCACCTGGGCGGGTACGTTCACGCCGGGCACCGGCGCCGGGTTCGTCGAGGGCACCAGCGCCCGCTACACCTGGATGGTCTACTCCGACGTGGCGGGCCTCGCGAGCGCGATGGGCGGCAACGACGCGGCCGTGTCCCGGCTGGACTCCTTCTTCCGCACCCCGGACGGCGCCTTCGACTTCTCCGCGAAGGACGACACGCGCTACGACCCGACCAACGAGCCCGACATCAACGCGCCGTACCTGTACAACTACCTGGGCACGCCGTACAGGACCCAGGAGACGGTCCGCGCGGAGATGGACCAGCTGTGGTCCAACACCCCGGGCGGTATCCCCGGCAACGACGACGCCGGGACCATGTCGTCCTGGTACGTCTTCTCGGCGCTCGGCATGTACCCGCAGATTCCGGGCCGCGCCGACATGGTGCTCTCGGCGCCGCTGTTCCCGCGCGCCGTGATCCACACCGGGAAGAACAAGACGATCACGGTCAACGCCCCCGCGGCGTCCGCGGACAACATCTACGTCCAGGGCCTGAAGACCGACGGCAGGAAGTCCGACAAGCCGTGGGTCCCCGCCTCGTTCGTCACCCGTGGCGGCACCCTGGACTACACGCTGGGTGCCAAGCCCGACACCTCCTGGGGCAGCGCCAAGGCCGACGCCCCGCCGTCATTCCCGGGCGGCGGAGTGAAGTTCTTCACCGGGGTCACCCCGGCGCAGCTCAAGGCGGAGCCCGGCGGTGACGCCGTCGCCACCAGCGTCAAGGTGCAGACGCTCCAGAACGAGGACACCAAGGTGCACTGGACGGCGAGCCCGCCGGCCGGTATCACGGTGACCCCGGCCGAGGGCGACTTCACGGTGCCCGCGGGCGGTTCGGTCAGCGCGAAGGTCTCCGTCACGGCGTCCGCCGGGACCAAGGAGGGCTTCTACACCATCCCGGTGACGCTCACCTCGTCGACCGGTGCGGCGCTGCCGAAGACGTCCGCGTCGGTGACCGTCGCCGCGAAGAACAGCATGCTGTGGAACGTCAACAGCAACGGCATCTCCGAGGACGACGCCAACCCGCAGGCCAACTTCGACGGTGAGGGCTGGAGCTACTCGGCCGCCGCGCTCGCCGCGGCCGGCGCGACCCCGGGCGGCACCGTCTCCTCCGGCGGCTTCGACTTCACCTGGCCGAGCGCCGCCGCCGGTGACCCCGACAACATCGAGGTCGTCGGGGGCGACCAGGTGCTCGCGGTGCCGTCGGCCGCCGGTGCCACGAAGCTGAGCTTCCTGGGCAGCGCGGCGGAGGGCGCGGCGAGCGGCACGGTGACGCTCACGTACACCGACGGGACGACGCAGCAGGCCGAACTCGGCTTCAGCGACTGGACGCTCGGCGGCGGTTCGCAGTCGCCGTCGTACGGCAACACGGTCGCGGTGCACACCACTTACCGTGATGTGCAGGGCGGCGGCAAGGACCCGGTGGGTACGGAGGTCTTCGCCACCGCGCCCATCGCGCTCCAGGCGGGCAAGACGCTGGCGAGCGTGACCCTGCCGGCCACGACGAACGGCGGCATCCTGCACGTGTTCGCGGTGGCGACCGCCTGACGACCGCCCCGTGACCGCCACGGCCGACTGACACCGCTTCCGCCGTGTCCGGCCACGCCGAGGCCCGCTCAACCCCGGGAAAGCGCCGGGGCTGAGCGGGCCTTCGTCATCTGCGCCCGAACCCGACGTTCGAGCAGTGCTCCGGCGAGGCATCCTTCACGTAGCACCGGGAGTTCGCGCTCGGCAGGACATCGTCCCCCCGTCTTCACCGCACTGGTCAAGCGGCTCGTCGCCGTCGGCGGCCCCCCGGTCCCACCACCCAGGCCGAAGGTCAAGGCCCTCACGCACACGCCTGCCTCCCCGGAGGAAAACCATGAAGCTCCTCACCGATCTCGCCGAACGCACCATCGCCACCTACCTGGAGGCGTTCCTCGGTCTGCTCCTGGCGTCCAGCGTCATCGACCTGTCCGCCGCCAAAGCCGCCGCCGTCGCCGCGATTCCGGCCGGCCTCGCCGTCGTCAAGGGCGCCCTGTCCTCGCGCATCGGCTCGGCGTCCAG
Source organism: Streptomyces sp. NPDC006012 (assembly GCF_042871185.1). Classification (NCBI taxonomy): domain Bacteria; kingdom Bacillati; phylum Actinomycetota; class Actinomycetes; order Kitasatosporales; family Streptomycetaceae; genus Streptomyces; species Streptomyces sp. NPDC006012. The sequence goes on along the minus strand of NZ_JBIAIE010000001.1, from coordinate 795,364 downwards.
CGCCGCGGCCCTGCCGAAGGGCAGCGCGTGACCGTGCCCGTGGGGTCGGAGTGAGCGGCCCGACCGGGAAGCCGCGTTCGAGTGAGCGCCACGGCTCAGGATCGAAAGGTCTGCGGCCTCTTACCGTCCCTGGCCGGACCGCCAGTGCTTCGCCTGCGCCTGCCTGTCGGGCCGGTGGCCGGTGTTCCCTTGTGTACCGGTGTTCCAGCCGGTGGACGGCGCAGGCGGCGGGAACGACGTGATCTGCGAGTCCAGCGCATGGGCCACGGAGGTGTTCGACGGCGGGTACGCCGCGCTCCAACTGGTGCCCTGAGCAGCGGGATCGACGTGGTGATGGGCCCAGGACGAGTAGGCCACCTGGTATTCCGTCTGAGCAGACACGGGGGCGGGGGCCGCGAACGCCGCATCAAAGCCGTCACCGTGGCTGGGGCCCCTTAGCCAGTCCTCTGCCACTTCATCCATATTCACACCGTGGAGTAGTGCCTCTGTGTCCACGTTGCCAAACATCGAATCCAGGTACTCGGCCTGTGCCTCGTCCTGAGCAGGAGGGACGTCGACACCCTGGCCCGCGTACGGCGAGAACGACGGCAACGACGCACCCGACGGACCACCCTCCAACTGCGGCACCTCCAACTCCACCACGACCGGCCTTCGACCCGACCAACGTGGTTCCTGATCACCACGTTTCCGTGCCCGATAGTCCCGCCCGTGGACTTGGTCCGCCTCCCGCTGTTTTTGGGCGCGGTACTCCGGATTCATCTGCCTCCGTGACAGCTCCAGATTCCGCTCCATCTGCTTTGCCTCGTACCCCTGCGGATCGGCCTGTCGCTCCTGGTCCCGCTCCCGCTTCCGGTGCTGGTCCCGCTCCCGCTCCGCATCGACGTAACCCGGAGTCGCCCGTTTTCTTTGCAACCGCTCCCGCTCTTTTCGGCGTTTTTTGGCTTCTCGGGATTCAGGCTTGTCGTTGTTCGATGGCATGGCGTTCCGCGTCCCTTCGTTCTCCAGGATTTTCCGGCACCCCTACAACTCGCCGCTCCACCGCACGGTTCACCAGCCCGACCGGCGCCGGATCACCACTCCACCCGACCGACACCGCCCCCGCCGTGCAGCCACGGAACCCTGGCCGCACCGGAGAGGCGGCGAACGGTCGTCCACCGGCACCGCCGAGCCGTTCCAGCAGTCCGGCATCCCCGGCAGACAGCGGTTTCTCACCGTGTCCGGGTGTGCCTTGTGCGGTGGCGGTACACCCGCGCCTCTCGGGCCGGTGGCTCGTCGCCGAAGCCTGCGGGCTGCGAAGGCGGCAGGTACGCCGTGGCCCCCGAGACCAGCGATTGTCCCCCGACGGTGTTCAACTGCGGGTCCGCCACACGGCTGCTGCCCTCGCCGTAGGGGTTGTCCCAGGGCGAGAACGCCACCCGGGATCCCGTCCGAGCCGACCGTGGGTCCACCCCGGGAAGGGCCGACCACGTCCCCTCGGGGTGCGAATATCCGTCGTATTCGGCCATGTTGGACGCGAAAGGATTGACCGGGTCAGGCCAGTAGCCGGACGCGAACACCGGATCAGAGCCGACACCGTGGCTGGGGTACTCAAGCGGGTTCTGTCCTACGGCCGCGACCTCATGCCCAGGCAAAAATCCATACGCAGCCGACTCCGAGTACAGGCCGCTGCGTCGTGCCGACTCCTGCCATGCGTCCCCCTCCGCCATCCAGACGGCTTCCACGTCCAAACCGTCGAACATCGACTTCGTGTCCTCCCACTGCACTTCGCCCTGCCCATGAACGCCGGCGCCCTGGCGCGCATACGACGCGGCCACAACGTCCTGCCCGGACGCCTCGACACCGCGCAAAGGTTTCAGACGACGGTGCAGGCCCAACGCCGCCATGCGGACCTGCTCGCCCAACTTCTCCTCGTCCGCCAATATGCGCCACACCCCGGGCTGCCCCAGTTCAAGCGAAAGATCGGCTATGAACGGCGGCACCAGCGGACTCGACGGGCCACCCGTCGACTCCGACACCTCCACCATGACCGGCTTCCGACCCGACAGACCGAGGCTCTCCCAAGCCAGCGCCACCTTCAACCCCACCGGCGGCTTCTCGGGCCCCTGCAACTCCGGCTGATAATCCTTCCACACGTCCCCTGCCACGCTCTGCAAGAGATTCTTGTCCTGCGCAACCTCTGCCCGTGCCCAAAAAAGCTGACGGCTGATGTTCCGCGTCTGCCATTTACTTCCTTTCGCCGCCTCCCGAAGCTTCATCTGCCTCTCCCAGTCCTGTAGCTTCGCGATTCGTCTCCTGCTGTCTTTTTCGACTCCTGGAAGACCACTTATCCGTGGCATTGTGTTCCGTGCTCCTTCATCTCCAGGTGTTTCCGACACCCCTGCAACGCGCCGCACCACCAGCCGGTTCACCAGCCCGACCGGCGCCGGATCCCCACTCCACCCGACCGACACCGCCCCCGCCGTGCAGCCACGGAACCCTGACCGCACCGGAGAGGCGGCGAACGGTCGTCCACCGGCACCGCCGAGCCGTTCCAGCAGTCCGGCATCCCCGGCAGACAGCGGTTTCTCACCGTGTCCGGGTGTGCCTTGTGCGGTGGCGGTACACCCGCGCCTCTCGGGCCGGTGGCTCGTCGCCGAAGCCTGCGGGCTGCGAAGGCGGCAGGTACGCCGTGGCCCCCGGGACCAGCGATTGTCCCCCGGCGGTGTTCAACTGCGGGTCCGCCACACGGCTGCTGCCCTCGCCGTAGGGGTTGTCCCAGGGCGAGTACGCCACCCGGTATCCCCCCTGAGCAGACGCGGGCGCTGCGATCGTCATCTCCCGCATCCCCTGCGACAGTGCGTCCACCGGGTACCCGTCGTATCCGCTCACGCCGAGCTCGACCGCATGGAACGGCCCAGGCCAAGAACCGGGCGCCGTCCACGCCGCGTCAGCGCCGTGGATCATGCCGCCGAGTCCGCTGCGTGTCACCGCGTCCGCGATTTCGTCCACGTCCACACCGTCGAAGTACCCATGCTGTGCCTCCCCCTGCTCAAGACTGACGCCGGTGCCCTGGTCCGCATACGACGACAAGGACTCGGCATGCCCCCCGTCCCCCTCGACATGCGGCAAAGACTTCAGCAGATCCTGAAAATGACGCGCCGTCTCGTAGGCTTGCCCGTGCAACCCCTCGGGCCCCATTGACGCCCTCACTCTGGAGTTCGTCAGGTCAAGCGCAGGATCGGCGATGAACGACGGCACCGACGCATGCTCCGGGCCACCCTCCAGCCGCACCACGACCGGCTTCCAACCCGGCCAACCGAGACTCGTCCGAGCCACCGCCACCCGCAACCCCGTCGGCGGCACCTCGGGCCACCCCAGCCGCTGCCGATAAAGCTCATACACCTGCTTCGCCGCAATCCTCGGCAGAGGCGATTCCTGCTCGACACGGTACCGTTCCCTCAGTGCCCGCGCCTTTTCTGCCTCCTCCTTCCGCATTTCTTCAGCGCGCCCCAAATCCCCCCCTGCCTTCTTCCGCTCCCGCACCGACTCCCTCTTAGCAGCGTTGTAGGCCGGGTTCTCCCTCTTTCTTCTTGCGGCCGATTCCCGATTGAGTCGGCGCCTTCTTTCGTCAGGGGTTTCATCGCTGTTCTGTGGCATGACGTTCCGCGCTCCTTCGTTCTCCGTGTGTTTGCGACCCCACGACAACTCGTCGCACCATTATCCGGTTCACCCACCCGTGCCGGATCTTCACTGCGCCCGACCTGCACTGTCGCGCCGTTCCAGCAGTCCGGCGTCCCGATCCTCAAGTCAGGTGCAACAGGAACCGGTAGACACGGTGACACCCGTGGCATTCAGCGCGAGCGTCGTTTCTCGACGCGGGAAGCCCCCACGGTGGTCGTGCTCACCGGAGCGGCCGTCTCCGGGCGCGGTGCGGGTGATGAGGACTGCCTGCTGTTCACTCCCGACGAATAGTCGGCAGCCGCCGACGCGACGGAGCTGTTGATGCCGCTGTGGCCCTGGATGGCGTTCGCCAGTGCCGAGGGCACATAGCCGAGTTGCTCGGCCAGCCTTTGCACCTCCGAATGAACCGGGCGCTCAGACCGGTCATTCGACTGCTTCAGGTCGTCGATCTGTGCCTGAACCTTCTTTCCCGCCCCGTACATTCGCTCCCGCAGCTCGTGTGGCAGCAGCTGTTCCTGCTCCGATCCCGGCAGCGGCCCTTCCTCCCTGTGCTCGCTGTGCTCCTCGATCTCCTGCTTCAGCTGCTCCGCCTCGCGCTGGTCGACCTCCTCGAATTCCTTCTGGGTCGCTCCCAGCTGCGGAACATCCGTAACCTCGGGGGCCACATACGTCAGCAGCTCCCCGGCAAGCTCCAGCATCCGCTCACTCAGATACCTCATCCCCTGCTGCCGCCCGCGCTCGCTCCGCTGGACCTCCAACCCCTGGCGACGTCCGTCGGGCGTCGCTTCCGGCAGAAGCCCCGACCATTCCTTCCGCCGTTCTAGCGAGTCCTCCCGCTGCCTCAACAGCTTCTGCAACTGTCCCAACAGTCTCTGCAACTGTTCCCGCCGTCGGTGCAGTTTCTCTGGGCTCCGCTGCTCCTGCTCCTGGTGTTCCTGTCCTTGGGCGAGTTCCTGCGGTATCGGCATGGTGACCATGATGCACGCCCGAGTGGAGGAAAGGAGCGCAGAAAAGGAAGTCGCCGATCGCTGACCGCGGCTGGTGCGATGACCGGAGTAAGGCGGCCCGACCGGGATTCCACGTTCAAACGAACATCACCGCTCAAGGTCGAACAGGCAGAGACTTCTTACCGTTTCTGGCTGGGCCTTGGGGGGGTAGTCGCCGACACCCGCCGGGCCACCGGCTCGTCGTTCCCTTGTGTCCCGGCGCTCCAGTCGGCGGGCGACTCAGCCAGCAGGTACTCCGTGGCCTGCAAAAACAGCGAAGGGGACACGGGGGTGTTCGACTGCGGGGACGCCGCGCTCCGGTCGGCGCCCGCACCGTAGACGTCGTCCCAGGACGAGTCCGCCACCTCATATCCCGCCTGAGCGGACGCAGTGGCTGCGATCGGCGTCTCCGTCATCCACTGTGGCAGCGCGTCCACCCCCGGAGGCTGGGCCTGCCACGCCCCCTCGGCATGCGCGTACCCGCCGTATCCATACGCATCGGGCGCGAACGCATCGACCGACTCAGGCCAAAAGTCGTACGCCACCAACGCCGCCTCAGAGCCAGCACCGTGGAGGGGGTCCTCAAGCCCCTCCGGCATCACTTCGTTCACGTTCGCGCCGAACATCATTACGTCCGTGTCCACGCCACCGGACATCGGCTCCGGGGGCCCGGGCTGTGCCTCCCCCTGCACCTGACGGACACCGACACCCTGACCCGCATCCGGAAACGCGGGCACGGCGTACTCCCCGGACGCCTCGACACCGAGCCAAGACTTCAGATCATTCTGCATGGACAACGCCGTATTGCAGACCTGCGCGTCCAACTTCCCCTCGGACAGCAATTCACGCAACACCTGGAGGTTGCGCAGGTCAAGCAAAGGATCGGCTATGAACGACGGCACCGACGCATCCGACGTGCCGTTCTTCGGCTGCGGCACGTTCAGCGGCACCACCAACGGCTTCCAACCCGACAGACCGAGACTCGGCCAAGCCAACGCCACCTGCACGGCCGGCGGCTCCTTGGGCCACCCAAACTGTTCCTGATAAGTCTCATAGACACCCTTTGCCACGCTCTGCAGCAGATTCCCGTCCTGCAGAACGCTTCTCCGTGCCCAACGGAGCAAATAGCGGACTCGGTATTTTTCCGGCATTTTTCCGAGCTCTGCCTTCACCACCTCAGTCCTCATCCTTTGCTCCCACGCCTGTAGCTTCGCGATTCGACTCCAGATGTCTTTTTCGGCTTCCGGAAAATCGTATTTCTCTCGCATTGCGCTCCGCGCCTCTTCGTTCCCCAGGTGTTTCCGACGCCCCTGCAACGCGCCGCACCAGCATCCGGTTCACCACGGCGTCCACCGGTGACTGCTGTACTTGACGTGGGAATATGGCATTCAGCGCGAGCGTCGGTTCTTGACGCGGGAAGCGGCCACGTTGGCCGTACTCGCCGGGCGGCGGTCTACGGGCGCGGTGCGGGTGACCGTGCCAGGGCCGGTCAGCCGGCGCTGACCTGAAGCTCCTTGACCCCGTTGATCCAGGCCGAGCGCAGCCGACGCGGGTCGCCGACCATGCGCAGGTTCGGCATGGCGCCCGCGATCGCCTGGAAGATCAGGTCGATCTCCAGCACCGCCAGGGACTTGCCGAGGCAGAAGTGCGGCCCACCGCCGCCGAACCCGAGGTGCGGGTTCGGGTCACGGGTGATGTCGAAGGAGTCCGGGGCGTCGAAGACGTCGGGGTCGTGGTTGGCGGAGGCGTAGAACAGGCCGACCCGGTCACCCTTCTTGATCCGCTGCCCGCCCAGTTCGGTGTCCTGGGTCGCGGTCCGCTGGAAGGAGTTGACGGGAGTGGCCCAGCGGACGATCTCCTCCGCCGTCGTGGCGGGCCGCTCGCGCTTGTAGAGGTCCCACTGGTCGGGGTGGGTGAGGAAGGCGTGCATGCCGTGGGTGATGGCGTTGCGGGTGGTCTCGTTGCCCGCGACCGCCAGCATGAGTACGAAGAAGCCGAACTCGTCCATGCTGAGGTTGCCCTCGCCCTCCGCGGCGACCAGCGTGGTGACGATGTCCTTGGCCGGGCACTGCTTGCGGTCGGCGGCCATGTTCATCGCGTACGCGATGATCTCGGTGGCCGACTCCGCGCCGATCTCCTCGGTGATCGCGTACTCCGGGTCGTCGTACGCGATCATCTTGTTGGACCAGTCGAAGATCTTGGTGCGGTCCTCCTGGGGTACGCCGATCAGTTCCGCGATGGCCTGGAGGGGCAGTTCGCAGGCGACCTCGGTGACGAAGTCGAAGGGCCCGGAGCGCGCCAGCGCTCCCTGGACTATCGCGTGCGCCCTGGCCCGCAGCCGGTCCTCCAGCGCACGGATGGCACGTGGCGTGAAACCGCGCTGCACGATCTGCCGGACCCTGGTGTGCTCGGGTGGGTCCATGTTGAGCAGGATCAGCCGCTGGACGTCGATGGCGTCCCGTTCGATGTGCTCGCCGAAGCGGATGATCGCGGTGTTGAGAGTGGAGGAGAAGATCTCCGGGTGGGTGGAGACGTACTTGACGTCCTCGTGGCGGGTCACCGCCCAGTAGCCGTCGTCGGCGAATCCGGCCAGGCCGTGCGGCTGGGGGATCCAGCGCACCGGCTCGGCCCGGCGCAGCTCGGCGAACTCCGGCAGGGGCACGCGGCTGTGCAGCAGATCGGGGTCGGTGAGGTCGAACCCGTCGGGCAGCGCGGGACAGGGCATGATCGGCTCACTCCCACCATTCTGACGAACCATCAGGAAAACCCGGTTGCCGCGAAGGTAGTAACGGGTTCTACAACTAGCAAGGCCCATGAGGACCCCAATTGCCCGCAACCCCCTTGCGGTCACGGACGGTCTGTCAGCAAACTGCACACAGAACTGATACGCGTTCTAGTTATGCGTGGCAGGGCCGGGCCGGGACGCCCGCGCGCCGCGCGGGTGACCGAGGAGAGGACGATTCCCCCATGGCCGCGGAACCCGTGATCGTCGAGGCCGTACGGACCCCCATCGGCAGGCGCGGCGGCGCGCTCGCCAACCTCCATCCCGCCTACCTCCTGGGCGAGACCTACCGAGAACTCCTGGGCCGCACCGGCATCCCCGCCGACTGCGTGGAGCAGATCGTCGGCGGCACGGTGACCCACGCCGGCGAGCAGTCCATGAACCCCGCGCGTACGGCCTGGCTGACCGCGGGCCTGCCGTACGAGACGGCGGCGACCACCGTGGACTGCCAGTGCGGCTCCTCGCAGCAGGCCGCGCACATGGTGGCGAACATGGTCGCGGGCGGCGTCATCGACGTCGGGATCAGCTGCGGCGTCGAGGCCATGTCGCGGGTGCCGCTCGGCTCCGGCTCGAAGCACGGTCCGGGCAAGCCGTTCCCCGACGAGTGGAACGTGGACCTGCCCAATCAGTTCGAGGCCGCCGAACGCATCGCCCGCAACCGCGGCCTGACCCGCGAGGACGTCGACCGGCTGGGGCTGCGCTCGCAGGAGCGGGCCGCGAACGCCTGGGCCGAGGAGCGCTTCAAGCGCGAGACGTTCGCCGTGCAGGTTCCCACCACCGAGGAGGAGCAGCACGCCGGGCAGGGCATGTGGCGGCTCGTCGACAAGGACGAGGGGCTGCGCGACACGTCCATGGAGGCGTTGGCCGGGCTGAAGCCGGTCATGCCGACGGCCATCCACACGGCGGGCAACTCGTCACAGATCTCGGACGGCGCGGCGGCCATCATGTGGGCGTCGAAGCGGATGGCGCGGGCGCTGAAGCTGCGCCCGCGGGCCCGGATCGTCGCGCAGACGCTGGTGGGCGCGGACCCGCACTACCACCTGGACGGCCCGATCGACGCGACCAACGCCGTGCTCGGCAAGGCCGGGATGTCCCTGAAGGACATCGACCTCGTCGAGATCAACGAGGCGTTCGCATCGGTGGTGCTGAGCTGGGCCCGGGTCTTCGACCAGGACCTGGCGAAGGTCAACGTGAACGGCGGTGCGATTGCGCTCGGGCACCCGGTCGGAGCGACCGGGGCCCGCCTCATCACCACGGCGCTCCACGAACTGGAGCGCGCCGACAAGGAGTTCGCGCTGATCACGATGTGCGCGGGCGGTGGGCTGGCCACCGCGACGATCATTCAGCGGCTGTAGTCCACGCCAGGAACTCCGTGAACACCGCGGGCTCGAACGCCAGGTGCGGGCCCGCGGGGTTCTTGGAGTCGCGGACGGCAACGGTGGGGCAGGGAGCCTCAGCAATCTCTACGCAGCTGCCGCCCTGATCACCGCTGTACGTCGACTTGCGCCAGGCCAGGGTGCCGAGGGTCGCACACTCGACACAGTCACCGCCCTGATCACTGCTGTAGCTGGACTTACGCCAGTTGCTCTCCATAGCGGTCCTCCATCACGCGCCGGATCAAATCCGCCGAGTCCTTGAGGGACAGCGCGGCGGCCCGCAGATGATCGTAACGGAGCGAGCAATCCTTGACGGTTTCCGGGTTGGCGGTTGGATGCCCGCTTCCGTAGCCCTCGGTATAGACGATGGTCGGATCGCTGGAGAAGCGGTAGAGGTTGAATGAGCCGGTCAGTCCCGCGTGCGCACCGGCCGAATATGGCAGCACCTGAACGTTGATCCGCGGATTGTTCTCGAACGAGTTCAGGTGGGCCAGTTGTCCACGCATGATCTCGGGGTCGCCGATCTTCTGATGCAGGGCTGCCTCGCTGAGGACCAGCCAGAAGACCGGCGGCTTCGGCTTCTCGAAGATGCGCTGACGGGCCAGCCGTACCGCGGTGCGGTCTTCGAGGTCGGTGTCATCCAGCGCACCAAGCACGGCCCGTACGTACTCAGGGGTCTGCAACAGTCCGTGGACCATGCCCATATGGAAGGTGCAGATCTCCTCCGCCCGCGCCTCCAGCTCCGCCACCTGCCGAAACCAAGCCGGAAGTTGCGACCGCATCACCAGCTCGACCAGGCGCGACAGCAGGCCGCCCGTTTCCAGGGCCGTGTCCGCCCGTTCGCTGAACTCCTGCGTCGGCAACTTCCGCGCGGTTTCGATCTGGCCGACCAGCGACCCCGTGTAGTTGAGGATGTCCCCGAGCTGCCGCTGTGTCAGTCCCGCGGCCTCTCGGTGGCGGCGCAGTTCGAAGCCGAAGTAGTCGAGCGGCGAGGCGCCCGGGTCGAGGACGTTGATGTGGGTCACGTTGGATCCCCTCTCGCGCAACCCGGTCCACAGCGGGACCCGTTGTGTCTGTTCCATAGCCGAGCGTAGTCTCGGCAGGTCAGCCTCGTTGCGTGAACTTCAATATTCCCCATTACCGCATGAGCCTCACCGTCGGAGAGCACTCCGTACGGCACATCCGCAACATCGTCCGTTCGCTGCTGCACGACTGGGGGCGGGCCGAGCTGACGGACGCCGTGGAGCTGGGCGTGACCGAGCTGGTCACCAACGTCGTACGGCATGTGCCCGACCGCCGCTGCGTCCTGCTGGTGCAGCGGCGCAGGGCGGTCGTCCGGGTGGAGGTGACCGACGGGTCGCCCGAGCTGCCGCTCGTCTCGTTCGGGCCGGCGCTGGACCGGGAGGGCGGGCGCGGGCTCGTCCTGGTGGACGCGGTGGCCGACAAGTGGGGCGTCGAGCCGCGGCCCGGCGGCGGGAAGACCGTGTGGTTCGAGTGCGGGACGGGCCCGTCGGCCCCGTGATTCAGCACATGGACACGTGATGCGCGATCTCGATCGTGCCCGCGGCCCACTTGGCGCCCGTAACGGGCCGCAGCCTGCGGTCCGGGCGCTGGGCGGCGCGGGCGCGGCCCTGGCGGGCGACGAGCCGGTCGCCCTCGGACGTGCGCTGGTAGTACACGCGGTTGCCCTCGCGTATCCGGTTGAGCAGGCCGACTCGGTGCAGCCGGGTCAGGTGGTACGAGACGGTCGAGGCGGTCATGTGGTGCCGCTCGGCGAGTTCGATGGTGATCCGGGGTCTGTCCAGATCCGACAGCAGGAGGAAGCGGGCCTGCCCGATGACCTGGCCCAGCGAGTCCGACGCCATGGGATCCGCCGCCGGCCGGATGCCACTCCGGCCGGAACTCACCGGGTAGGTGAGGTGTGTTCCGTCCTCGCCCCACGGGTCGGTGCGCAGGAGCCACGTCGTCGCCAGCGGGGCGGGACACAGGGTGATCCGGCCGGTCTCGCGCACCTGGAGGGTGCGCGGGTCCTGGATGCTGAGGGTGCCGGAGTCGTAAGTGAGCGCCGGATGCAGGGAGTTGAGGGTGGCGGCCAGTCCGTGTTCGGCGATGGCGGCGGCGCGGTGCCGGATGTCGCCCTCGGCCGCCTGGCGTACGGAGTTCCAGCGGGCCGACACGCTCGCCGACCAGAACCGGCCCAGTTCCCGGGCGATCCGCTGGGCGAACGCCCCCTCCCCGGCCTCCAGGGCCGCGGTGATCTTCCGCAGGTCGGCCGGCTCCGGCCCCCGGACGGCCCGTACCGAGTCCAGGAACCTTCCCATCTGGCGTGCGACGACCCGGCTCGGGGCCGTGGCCACCGCGTGCAGCTCCACGTCGAGCGAGCCGTGGTCCGCCGTACCCGCGAACAGGAAACCCGGCACGTAGTTCTGCTTCACCCGCCGCAACGCCATGAGCAGACCCCCGTCCTGGCGCAGGGAGGTCTCCCGTACCGCTCGTTCCAGCTTGAGCCCGCCGACGGAGGTGAGGCCGAAACCGAGCAGGGAGCCGAGCTGTTCCAGCGGGGAAACCACGAACGTGGTGGACATGAGAGCGTCCGAGGTCAGATAAGCGGAAATCACACAATCCCCCATTGTTGACTGCCACACACCGCCGGCCGGGTCGGCGACCAGCGGAAGGGACGCGTGCAGCGGTCTCGGAAGGCCCCCGCCACCGTCCGTTCGGATCCTCACACGACGACGGGATTTCCTCCATATCGAATCGGACACCCACACATGCCGAGCAAAGAAAAAAAGGACGGAAGCGCCTTCACCCGGCAAAAAGAATCGTCAGATACGGGACATTCGAGCCTGATCAAAAGACTCCGTGCGCCTCAGCGCGCACAGTGCCCGGGACGCGCGTACACGACGACCTGCGCACCGCGTACCCGGATCCGCTCGCACTCCTCGAAGGACGACCGCAGGGTCCGCCGTTTGACCTCCTCCTGCGGGAAGGGGTCGAGCGGCTGCCCGGCGGGATCGGCCAGCGCGATGACGCGGTCCGCCGACAGGATGCGCTGCCGGACGGCCGCGGCGGGCAGTTCGGTGCCTTGCAGGGTGCGCGAGGCGGCCGGGGATCCGGCGAGCGCCAGGTCGTCCAGGCGGTCGAGGACGGACGGGTACGACAGCAGCCACTCGCGTCGCCGGGCGGGCATGAACAGGACGCCGTCGCCGTCGCGCGCGGTCCGCTCGACGGCGTGGGTGACGGCGACCACGTCGTCCTTGCGGCTCTGAGGGGAACGGACCAGCAGCGACCACGGCAGCAGCACCGCGACGGCCAGGGCGACCACCGCACAGGCGGTCAGCGCGCGCGCCACCGGGCGCAGCCGGTGGCGCCGCCGTACGGCGCGGGCCAGGACGGCACCGGCGGGCAGCGCGAGACCGGCCATGCAGTACAGGACGTACCGGTCGACGTACCACGGCTTGACGAGGGAGACCGCCATGAGCAGTCCGACCGGGGCGATCAGCAGCGGGAGGGCGAGGGCGGTCAGGGTGCCGGAGGCGGCGGCGCCGGAGCGGCGTCCGAGGAACCGGCACAGCAGCAGGCCCGCGACGGAGAGCGCGGCGAACTGGAGCCACGCGTTCAGGCTCGGCCGGCCCAGCCAGCCCAGTTGCTGGTCCGCCTGGCCCGCGCTCACCGCCGCCAGCGGGAGCACGCTCAGCGCCGCGCAGGCCGCCGCGAGGGCCCAGGGGCGCCAGGTCCGCCGAGGCACGCGCAGCCGCCACAGGGTCAGCGCATGGGCCACGAGCGCCAGGACGGCGAACTCGTGCAGCCAGCTCGCGAGGCCGAGCGTGAGCGCGTACGCCACCCACCAGCGGGCCCGGGAGACTCCGCGCCCGCCTTCGGAACTGCGGTCGCCCGTGCCCTCCGTACCGCCTGCGGGAGTGCGATCGGCCCTGCCCTCGGTGCCGCCTTCGATGCCGCGCAGGAAGAAGTACGTCCCCCAGGTGACACCCGCGGTGACCAGGGCGTAGGAGCGGCCCTCCTGCGCGTACTGCTGCGTCACCGGCAGCAGCGCGAAGACGAGACCGGCGAGCAGGCCCGCGAGCCGCCCGGACAGTCGCCCGCCGATCGCCGCGACCCCGGCCGCCGCCAGCGCGGTCGCCGCCACCGAAGGCAGCCGCAGGGCGACGAGACCGCCGTCCCACAGGGCGAACACGGCGTGCATGACGAGGTAGTACAGGCCGTGCACGGCGTCGATGTGGCCCAGCAGACCCCACAGGTCGCCGAGCGAGCGATGGGCCACCTGGTAGGTGACCGACTCGTCGCGCCACATGCTGTCCTGCCGGTCGATCCCCCACAGGCCGAGGGCCAGCGCGACCGCGGCCGGGACGGACACCGCCACCGCCCGGCCGCGACCGCCGCTCCGCGGCGTCACGGCAGGTGGGGCGTCGGCCTGTGGGGGATCGACCGGGGCGACGAGCCCGGCGTCGTCTTGCCGAATGATGGTCTTCTCCTTGCGCAGTCGAGTGGTGGTCGGCGGGGTGGTCGTCGGTCGGGTGGTGGCCGGTCGAGCGGCGGTCGGTCCGGGGGTGCTTTGCGGGTCAGCAGTGGTCACCGCGTTCGTACACCTCGATCCGTGCGCTGCTGACGGTGCTGCGCTCGCACCGGGTGAAGTGGTCGCGCAGTGCCGTCTCCTTCGCCTCCTCCCGCCCGTTCGCCTCCCTGCGTTCACGTGCGGGTTCCCGCACCACGATGATCCGTGAGACGCGCAGGATCCGGTTCCGGATGCCTGCGGGCGGAAGTTCCGTGCCGTAGAGCGTGTGCGAGGGGTGCGGCGCGGCGGCCGGCGCGAGGTCGTACACACCGTACGCGGCGGGCTCCCGGCCGAGCGTCCACACCCGGCGGCTGCCCGGCAGGAACAGCACGCCGTCGCCGGGGGCCGCCGTCTGCCGTACGGCGCGGGAGACGGCCGCCACGTCGTCGGTCCGGCTCGCCGGGCCGCGTCGCGGGGAGCCCCACCTACCGGGACATGGCCGCCCGCGCCGGGTACTCCGCCCCCACCCTGTCCGGCGCCGCCACGGGCGAACGGCTGCCGTCGCTGCCGGTGACGCTGGCCTACGTCGAGGTCTGCGGCGGCCCGCGCGAGGAGTGGGAACGGCGCTGGCACACCCTCGCCGACGAGCTGTCCGCCCGGCCGGTCGCCGCGGACGAGGACGAACCGCCGCCCTACCGCGGGCTCGCCCGGTACGGCACGCAGGACGGCGCCCTGTTCTTCGGGCGCGACCGGCTGGTGGCGGACCTCGTCGGCCTGGTCCGCGAGCACCGCTTCGTCGCGGTCGTCGGGGCCTCGGGCAGCGGCAAGTCCTCGCTGCTGCGCGCGGGACTCGTCCAGGAACTCCGCCACCTCGGCGAGCGGGACGGCCGGCCGGCCGCCGTCCGGATCTGCACGCCCGGCCCGAGCCCCCTGCGGACCCATGCCGCGCTGCTTGAGCCGGTGCCGGGCGATGCGGACACCGTGCTGGTGGTCGATCAGTTCGAGGAGGTCTTCACGCTCTGCCAGGACGCGGCGGAACGCGCGGAGTTCACTGACGGCCCGGATCGTCGCCGACGTGGCCCAGGAGCCGGGGGCGTTGCCGCTCATGTCGCACGCCCTGCTGGCACTGTGGCGACGGCGGCGGTCCCGCACGCTGACCCTGGAGGCGTACGAGGCGATCGGCGGCGTCCAGGGCGCCGTGGCCCACACCGCCGAGGAGGTGTTCGCGGGTTTCACGGCCGTACGGACCGCACTCGCCCGGGGAATGCTGCTGCGGCTGATCACTCCGGGCGAGGGCACCCCGGACACCCGGCGGCCGGCCGAGCGGGCCGAGCTGACCGGGTCCGAGGAGGCCGAGCAGGTGCTCGAAGCCCTCGTCCGGGCACGGCTGCTGACCGTCGACGGCACCGGCGTGGACCTCACGCACGAAGCGCTCATCACCGCCTGGCCACGGCTGCGCGACTGGGTGGAGAGCGACCGCGAGCGGATGTGCCTGCAGCGGCGGTTGACCCGGTCCGCCAAGGAGTGGGAGGAACTGGGCCGGGATCCCGGTGCCCTGTACCGGGGTGCCCGCTGCTGGCCGCGCGGGACGCGTTCCTGACGGCGGACGGGCCGGCGCCCGATCTGACCCCGTTGGAACGGGAGTTCCTGACGGTGAGCGTGCGCACCGGGCGGTTCGTCCAGCCGGCGGCCCTGGTCCGGCTCCGGCGCTTCGTGCGCAGCCGCTGGTGGCCGGTGTTGCGGCTGGCGGTGCTGTGCGCGGCCGTGCTGTGGACGGTGTGGTTCCTCAACCGCGACCATCCGTGACCGGGCCGCGCCGACGACGGGCCGGTCAGCGCCGGTCGAGTACGGCACGGGCGGCGGCGAGATGGCGTTCCTTGGCCGACTTCAGTCCCGTGAAGTACGCCTGGTGCGCGCGGATGTCCCGCTCCTGGATCCCGCGCTCCTGCCCGCTCAGCGCGTTCACCAGCCCGACCCGCTGCTTGCAGCCCACGTCGGCCTGCGCGGTCTGCTTCTCCGCGGTGGACGGGGGCTTCGCGGGTGCCCAGCGCGGGTCCTCGCCGGGGGCGTAGATGTCCTTGTACGGGTGTCCCCGCTCCGCCATGCACCGCGCCCAGGCACGGGTCACGCGGACGCCTTCCGGACTCTTCAGCGCCTCGTCGAGGCTCTCGGAGTTCAGCCGGCTCACCAGGTCCTCGTCCGTCTGGTTTCCGCGTGCGAGCAGGTCGCCCGCCTGCCGGTAGCAGCCGTCGTCGGGATCGAGCGCGGCGGCCCGCTCCGCCGCGCCGAGGCGCTTCTCCCGGTCCGCCTTGCGGGCGGTGACGTCGGTGGAGCCCATCAGCCGGGGGTTGGTCCGGTAGCCCAGCTCCTTGGCGACCGCGGTCTCGATGAGGCCGTAGCGGCGGCGGTTGCGCAGATCGGGGTACTGCCCGCGGTCGTCGATGACCTCCCAGTCGTGTCCCTGGCGCTTCATGCAGTCGCGGGTCAGGACGTCCTTGGCGGTCTCGATCAGGTAGATCTCGTTCACGGACAGCTGGTAGCCGTCCAGCGGGAGGACGAGGTCGCGTACCTGCGCGGTCGGCGCGGGGGCCGCGGCGAGCACGGTCGCCGGGACCTGCTGCCGTCCGGAGGTGCTGCCACAGCCCACGGCGAGAAGGGCGAGGGCCACGGTCCCCACCACACGGTGCCTGGTCATTCGGCCACTCCTGCTTCGGAAGGGAACGGGGCGGAACGGACCGGGGCGGCGCCGGTCGAGCCGGCGCCGCCCCGGGGTGGGTCACAGGAAGACGACGCAGCTCGCCTTGTTGTCGAAGCTGTTGTTGCTGAAGTCGGAGTCCACGCTGTTCGGCTTGGCGGTGTAGGAGGAACCGCTGCAGTCGGTGCCCTTGTCCCACATGCCGACGTAGGAGGAGGTGGCGTTCCGCATCGAGCTGGCACCGTTGTTCATGACCTGGGTGGTGCCGCCCCAGTACTTGTTGTTCAGCTCTTTGTCGGTGCCGCCGAAGTTGGCGTAGTTCCCGCCGTAGTTGTCGTGCTGGTAGAGCGTGAAGTAGCTGACCTGCGTGCCGGCCTCGGCCGCGGTGGCCGTCGGCGCCGTCGCGATGGCGCCGACGGCGCACATGGCCAGAGCACCGAGAGCCACGCCCAGCTTGTGCTTCATCTGCTGTCCTCCGGTTCGGGTGGTCATGGTGGTGGCGGATCTCCGTCCGCCACCGACAGTTCACGCGAACCGGGGTTACAGGTACAGATGTTTGGAAAACCTTCGAATGTTGCCTCTGAGGCGGAAGGTGCGTGCCGTCAGACGCCGGTCGGGTGCTGTTGCCCCCGGCCGCGCCCGTCCGGCGTCCGGTCAGGCGGGCCGCCCCCGGAGCCCCCGGAGCCGCCGGAGCCGTCGGCTCCCGTGGCAGCCGTAGCAGGCGTAGCAGCCGTGGCGGCCGTGACGGTCGGCCTCGGCCCGGTCAGGGCGTAGGTCAGCCCGAACCCGGCGGCCACCACCGCCGCACCGCCCACCGCGTCCAGCACCCAGTGGTTGCCGGTGGCCACGATCGCCGACAGCGTGAACAGCGGGTGCAGCAGACCGAGCGCCTTCATCCACCACTTCGGGGCGAGGACCGCGATGGCCACCCCGCACCACAGCGACCAGCCGAAGTGCAGGGACGGCATCGCCGCGTACTGGTTGGTGACGGCGGTGAGGGTGCCGTAGTCCGGCTTGGAGAAGTCCTGGACGCCGTGCACGGTGTCGATGATGCCGAGGTTCGGCATCAGGCGGGGCGGGGCCAGCGGGAACAGCCAGAAGCCGACCAGGGCGAGCAGGGTGGCGAAGCCGAGGGAGGTACGGGCCCAGCGGTAGTCGACCGGGCGGCGCCAGTACAGGACGGCGAGCACGCTCAGCGGGACCACGAAGTGGAAGGACTCGTAGTAGAAGTCGAAGAAGTTCCGCAGCCAGCCGATCTTCACGACGGCGTGGTTGACCGCGTGCTCGATGTCGATGTGCAGGAACCGTTCGGCGTCGAGGATGAGACGGCCGTGGTGCTCGGCGGTGGCCCGGCCCGCCGCTTTGCTGCCGCCGGTCGCCGCGAGCCGGACCTGCTGGTAGGCGGCGTAGGTGACGCGTATGAGGAGCAGTTCGAGGAGCAGGTTGGGGCGGGTGAGGACCCGGCGCAGGAAGGGCAGGAAGGGCACGCGCCGGAAGCGGGCCGGGGCGGGGGCGTACCGCGTCGGGACCGGTGCGCGGTAGTACGGCGAGGTACGGGGCAGGAACGGCACGGCAGTGGCGGCGGCCAGCGCCGCGAGCAGCACGATGTTGTCCCGCAGCGGGTACAGCGCCGGCGTGTTCGGCAGCATCATCTTGGCGGGCAGCGTGGTCACCAGGACCACGGCCACCGGCCAGACGTAGCGGTCACAGGCGCGGTTGCCGACCCGGCCGACGACCGCGAGCAGCACCCACAGCAACTGGTGCTGCCAGGTGGTCGGCGAGACCGCTATGGCCGCGCAGCCGGTGATCGCTACGGCGAGCAGCAGTTGGCCGTCCTGGGCGTAGCGCACGGCGCGGCGCAGGGCGAGGGTCGCGACGAGGGCGCCGAGCAGCAGGAACAGACCGATCTCCAGCGGGCCGGTCAGGCCGAGGCGGAGCAGGGCGCCGTGCAGGGACTGGTTGGCGAGGGCGTCGGCCTCGCCGCCGAGACCGACGCCGCCGATGTGGTGGACCCAATAGGTGTACGAGTCCTGCGGCATCGCGGCCCAGGCGAGCACGGTGGCCGCGGCGAAGGTGCCGGTGGCGGAGGCGGCGGCCCGCCGGCGGCCGGTGAACCACAGCAGGGGCGCGAACAGCAGCACGGTCGGCTGGAGGGCGGCCCCGATGCCTATGCACAGGCCGCCGGCGCGCTGCCCGCGCACGGCGAGGCAGCCGAGGAGGACGAGCAGCACCGGAATGATGCTGGTCTGGCCGAGCCAGAGGGTGTTGCGGACCGGCAGCGACAGCATGAGCAGGCTGATCGCGACCGGCGTGGCCAGCAGGGAGGTGCGGCGGCTGACCGGCTGGGGCAGGGCGCGGGCGGCGACCAGGCCGAGGGCGACGACCAGCAGCAGGGTGCCGAAGGTCCAGCCCCAGCCGAGGGCCTGCTCGGCGGCGCGGGTGAGCGGCTTGAGGACCAGACCGCCGAAGGGGGTGCCGGTGAACTGGGTCGAGTCGTACAGGGACCCGTTGACGTGCAGGACGCCGCCCGGGCCGACCCAGGTCTCCAGGTCCGTCAGCCGCTTCCCCCGGGGGGTGCTGAGGACAGTGGCCAATTGCCGTGCCGCGAGGATCGCGACCACCGCCCACAAGCCCAGCCTGGCCGCCTTCAGCCGCGCCTGGTCCGGCGCCGGCGCGAAGGCTTCCCCCCCTCGCCCGCCGTGCTCCACGTTCGCCACGCCTCGTCGGCCTCCCGCCGCATCCGTCCCGCACGCCCCGCGTGGGTTCCCTGTGCCCCCAGTGAGGCGGCATCGCCCCCTGGGGGGACGCGGGAAACCCCTGCTTCACCTGACGTCCGCCCGCCTTTTGTCCGGAAGACGATAGTCCGAGAGAGGGACGGCCCTGTCCGCGGGGGGCCGGATCGACCGTGTCCGAGCGGGCCGGTTCGACTGTGTGAGAGGGCGGGTTCGGCTGTGTCCGGGGAGGGGGAGGTCGATGGCGGCGAGGGGTGGGGCCGGGGAGCCGCCCGGGGTCCCGGCGGTTCCGCGGGTCCGCCCCGAGGCAATGTTGCTGCGCTGTACATCGAGGCCCGTATGTAACGTAAGGGGCAAATTCCGCCTTATCGCTTTTCGGCCTGCCCGCCGGAACCACACCCTCACCCCCCTCGCCACAGGGGCCAGACGCGCACGGTTCCGCCGACCAGCAGGGCCGCCACCCTCCGCGACGGACCCGGCCGCACCACCCCCACAGCACCGACGCGGGCGGCGCCCGCCCGCCACCAGCCTCCGCAAGTCGGTTCTGAGGCATCTTCACGGGCCGCCCCGGACTCTCGCGGCCCGCTTTATGGCCGGGTCAGAACTGTTGTGGCGTCCGCAGTCCGCCGCAGACTGCGAAAAGCAAAGCAATCACCAACACACAGCAAAGCAAACACCAAGAGGGAGATGGTCATGGGCATCGGCGTCCAGTTCGACATGCAGGGCATCAAGAACCAGACGAACCCCGAACTGTCCGACAGCGAGTTACACCTGCTGAACGAACTGGAGTCGGAGAGCGAGGCGACCGACGCGGCCGGGGCGACCGCCGGCGCGTAACGAGGCCCGGGACCGGGGCCGGGGCCGCCGCGAGAAGTGGTCTCGGCCTGATCCCCGCACCCGCCGGAAAGGGACCTCGGGCCCGGCCCCCGCGCCCGCCGGAAGGAACTTCGGGCCGACCCACGAGCCCACGAGAAACCCCGTGACGGCGAGAAGCCCGCGCCCGCGACCAAGAGGGAGAGCCCCGCACCCGTGACCGCGTCAGCCGCCTCCGCCCGCACCGCCGCCGAAGCCCCGCAACACGGCGAGCGGGCGACGACCGTCGAACAGGCCGCGCGGCACGCCCGGCGGGCCGTGGCCGACCTGGGCCTGACCGCGTCGCTGACCCCGCTGCCCGCCGACGGCACCGAGCCCGGCGCCTGGCGCTGCGAGCTGGGCCGCGACGGCGCCCCGGTCCCCGGCGGGGTCGGCTTCGGCAAGGGACCGGGGCCGGCCGCACGGGTCGGCGCGGTCTTCGAAGCCCTCGAACACCACCTCAGCGAACTGCCGCCGCCGGGACGGTCGGTCCTGCGCGGCGCCCACCGGGTGGCCGCCGCCCTCGGACGGCAGGAGGCCGTGCTCGCCCGGCTGTCCGAGGGCCCCGACCGGCCGCTGGCCTGTCTGCCCTACCGGTCCCTGACCGGCCCGGACGGCGCCGACGTACCCGTCTTCCTCTCCATGCCCGGCTACGTCGACCAGCCGGCCGCAGCACGCGCGGCCTCGGGCGACCGCTACGACTACCGCGTACTGGGCCGCTACGCGCTCAACAACGGCTGGGCGGCCGGTGTCACCCGGACCGAGGCGGTGGTGCACGCCCTCAACGAGATCATCGAGCGGGACGCGATGTCGCTGCTGCTGGTCCGGCAGTTCCTCTCCCGCACGCCGCCGCCGCTGCGGGTGCTGGACCCGGCTGCCCTGCCCGGGCCGCTGGCCGCGCTGCACCGGGCCGCCGAGGGCCGCGTGGGTGCGCGTGTGTGGCTGCTGGAGATGACCACCGACCTGGGCGTACCGGCCTACTGGGCGTACCTGCCGGCCGCGCCGGGCGTCGCGGCCCGGGTGCGCGGCTGCGGCGCGTCCCTGTCGCGGACGTACGCCGTCGAGCGGGCGCTGCACGAACTGGTCCAGATCCACACCGGCGTGAGCGGGTCCGGCGCCGGGCCACAGCCGGCGGCGCCGCACTTCGCAACCCGCCACCCGGCCCTGCTCCGCTGCTACACGGCCGACTTCTCGGCCCGGCTCAAGGACGCGCACCACGTCCCCTTCACCGACGACGCCGCACAGAACACCGAGAACACCGAGAACACCCAAAAGACCGAGAAGACCGAGAAGACCGAGAACAGCAAGAACACCGCGGACGCCAAGGACCCCGACGGCACCCACCATGCCTCGACCGCCGTGGACGCCGGGACCCTGCGAACCCCGGCGGACCACCTGCACGCCCTCCTGGCCCGGCTCTCGGCCCGCGGGTTCTGCGCCTACGCGTGGGACCGGTACACCGGCGACCACCTGGCCGTGGCCAACGTCTTCGTCCCCGGCATGGAACGCTTCATGGCCGTCACCGACGGCCACCTCGTCCTGCCCGGACCCCGCGGCCTGGCGGCCCGCGCCTGAGAACCACGCACGCCCCGGGCACGCGGCTCCCCCGATACCTGACCCCCACGACGCGACTCCCGGACAGGCGGACCCCGAATACGCGACTCCCGGACACGCGGATCCCGATATGCAGCCCCCGATATGCGGCTCCGCCCGCGCGGACGTGACCGGCAACGGCTGACCCGCGGGGCAAGACGGCACACATCACCCGCGAGGCGAGGCAGACTGACCGCATCCGGCTTCCGCCGAGGCCGGACGCGGGGTACTCACCCGTACCGCCGTACCGGACACGGAAAGGCATGCCACGCATGAGCGGGTCGCAACTCTGGGACGACGTCGACATCTACTTCGCAAGCCACCTCTCGCCGGACGACGAGGCGTTGGAGGCGGCCCTGCGCGAAAGCGAGGCCGCCGCGCTTCCGCACATCGGCGTCACCGCGAGCCAGGGCAAGTTCCTGCAACTCCTCGCGCAGATCCAGGACGCCCGCAACATCCTGGAGATCGGCACGCTCGGCGGCTACAGCACCATCTGGCTGGGCCGCGCCCTGCCCCCCGACGGCCGGCTGATCTCCCTGGAGTACAGCGCCAAGCACGCCGAGGTCGCCACCCGCAACATCGCCCGCGCCGGTCTCGACCGGGTCGCCGAGGTGCGGGTGGGTCCGGCGCTGGAGTCGCTGCCCAAGCTCGCCGACGAGAACCCGGCCCCCTTCGACCTGGTCTTCATCGACGCCGACAAGGTCAACAACCCGCACTATGTGGAGTGGGCGCTGCGCCTCACCCGGGCCGGCAGCCTGATCGTCCTCGACAACGTCGTCCGCGGTGGGCGCGTGCTCGACGCGGAGAGCCACGAACCGGACGTCCTGGGCACCCGCGCCGCCATCGAACTCATCGCCACGCACCCGAGGCTCACCGGCACGGCGCTCCAGACGGTGGGCAGCAAGGGCTACGACGGCTTCGCGCTCGCCCGCGTACTGCCGTGACCGCCCGGCGGAGCCGGCCGCCCGGACGCTACGCCTCGTGGTAGAAGCCCACGTTGACACTGCGCGGCCCGGTGCGGTCCAGGATGACGACCTCGCCGGCGCCGCCCCGCGGCAGCGCCACGCTCGCGCCGTACGCGATGGGCTGGGCGTGCCCCCCGGCCGTCAGCCGCACCTCGGAGGACGGATCGGGCTGCGAGCCGCGCAGCCAGGTCACCTGCCAGCCGCCGTCCGGCCCGCACAGGAACTCCAGGTGCACCCGGGAGACGAACAGCCAGTCGTCGGGCGTGGCGAGCCGGCACACGGACTGGTCGCGCCCCACACGCAGCACCGCGCCCGGCTCGCTCGGTGCGTCGGCCAGGGCCATCCCGGCCGTGGCACCCGCTTCGGCCCCGGAGACGGTGGCCATGGTGAGTTCGAGCACGTGCGTTCCCCCTGAGGTGGGCATGTTCCGTTGCGAAGTGCGCCGCTGGCGAAGTACGCCGGTGGCAGCGGCCGAATGATAGATCGCCCAGCCCTGTTGCGTGCGACATCCGGCAGAATGGACGACATCGTCCGCGAGGGCGCCCGGCGGATGCTCGCCGCGGCCCTGGAGGCCGAAGTCAACCAGTACATAGCCGAGTTGGCTGATCAGCGTGACGAAGCCGGTCGTCGGCTGGTGGTCCGCAACGGCCACCACCGTGAGCGCACCGTGACCACGGCCGCAGGCCCGGTCCCGCTCAAGGCGCCGCGCGTGAACGACAAGCGCGTCGACGCCGCCACGGGCGAGCGCGAGCGGTTCTCGTCGAAGATCCTGGCCCCCTGGTGCCGGAAGTCCCCGAAGATCAGCTAGGTCCTTCCCCTGCTCTACCTGCACGGACTGTCCTCCGACGACTTCGTGCCCGCCATGGAGCAGTTCCTCGGCAGCTCGGCTGGGCTCTCGCCGGCCACCGTGACCCGACTGACCAAGCAATGGAGCGACGACCAAGCCGTCTTCCAAGCCCGCGACCTGTCGGAATCCGACTACGTCTACGTGTGGGCCGACGGCATCCACCCCAAGATCCGCCTCGGCCAGGCCCGCTCCTGCGTCCTGGTCCTCATGGGAGTACGCGCCGACGGCCGCAAGGAGCTCATCGCGCTCGCCGAAGGACTGCGCGAGTCCACCGAGTCCTGGGCCGACCTGCTACGTGACTGCCGGCGGCGCGGCATGCGGGCCCCCGAGCTCGTGGTCGGTGACGGCTCGATGGGCCTATGGCGGGCTCTCATGGAGGTGTTTCCGCAGGCCAGGCACCAAAGGTGCTGGGTTCATAAAACCCGGAACGTGGTCAACGCCCTGCCAAATTCGGCCCAGCCCAGAGCGAAGAAGGCATTGCAGGAGATCTACAACGCCAAAGACCGCGATCACGCCGAGAAGGCCGTCAAGGACTTCAATCGCGCCTACGGCGCGAAGTGGCCCAAGGCGGTGAAGAAGGTCACCGACGAGACCGATGAACTCCTGGCGTTCTACGACTTTCCCGCTGAACACTGGGTCCACCTCAGAACGACGAACCCGATCGAATCCACCTTCAGCACTGTCAAGTTGAGGACTCGGGTCACCCGCGGAGCTGGCAGCCCCGCAGCGGCCCTGGCCATGGTTTTCAAGCTCACCGAGTCCGCCCAGGCCCGCTGGCGCGCGATCACCGCGCCCCACCTCGTCGCCCTCGTCCGCAAAGGCGCCACGTTCCACAACGGCTACCTCGTCGAGCGTCTCGAGGTGAGCGCAGCATGACCAGGCACGGGAACCGCCCTCTGCTCTTCCTGGACGTCGACGGGCCGCTCCTGCCGTTCGGTGACAACCCGCAGCGCGATCTCGCGGGCACCGCATCCAACTCGCACCTGGCGCGACTCGACCGGCAGATCGGACCGCGGCTCGCGGCGCTGCCGTGCGACCTGGTCTGGGCCACCACCTGGGAAGAAGAGGCCAATATCGAGCTGGCGCCGCGACTCGGCCTGCCGCAGCTGCCGGTCGTGAACTGGCCAGAGCCCTCAGCCGCCCACGAACGCGAAGACCAGTGGTTCGGGCTCCATTGGAAGACCCGAACCCTCGTGGCGTGGGCGGACGGACGCCCGTTCGCCTGGGTCAACGACGAGATCACCGACGCCGACCGAGACTGGGTATCCACCCACCACCCCGCCCAGGCGATCCTCCATCGCATCGCGTCGTCTCGGGGCCTCACCGACCAGGACTTCGCAGTCCTCGATGAATGGCTACAGCTGGCTTGAGGTTCTCCGCGCTGATCCACAGGATTTGACAGTTACTCCCACACCATTGATCCCACACTCTCAATGACCAACGCCTTTTCCGCCTTAGTCACTTCCGGCCCCTTTCTCAGGCATGACAAAGGGCCCGTAACCTGTTGTCACGGGCCCTGTACGGGTGCTGCTTATTCAGTTATCCGTCGTACTCAAGTTCTTAAGCATGTGATCTATCCAGACCCCGGCCAGGAACTCCCCTGCCTGTGCCTCGGTCAGTTCTGCTGTCTGCGCATAGACCTTGACAGCCGCTGACATTGTCAGAACGCCAGATGGCACGTAGTCCCCGAGGGAGTTGACCAACTCTGTCAGGGTTTCAAGTCGGCCTTCCTCCCACTCGGACAGTTCCTCGCCGTTCTCATCTACGTAGAGCGACATGTAGACTGGCCTCCCTCTCACAGAGAGACAGAGGGGCGTTCTGTTTGGCGACGGGCGCCCCTCTGTCATTTTCAGCAACGGTGTGTTGCGGTTTATTCCCCCAGCTCACTGCTGACAGTGTCTGTGTCAGTCAGGTGGCCAAGTCGGATGAGTCTAGCCTTCCTCTCAGGCCAAGTCTCAGGCTCGGGTGTGATGGTGAACGTCTTTCGCCCCAAGAGCACTTTGTATCCGGACTTGATTAGCTGTAGCCGTTGCCCTTCCAAGTCCAGCCGGCTCCACAGATCTTCGAATGTCTCTCCGGTGGCCTTCTCGTCCCACCGGCCCTCCGTCACCGGCTCTGCCGCTAGTTCATCCCTACGGGCTTGGAGAGCATGGAGCCGCTCCCTGTACTCCGCGGGGTCGTCGTCGTAGGCGCCTGCCTCGTAGTTGTCCCTGAGCCTGGCAATGCGCTTACGCACTTCCTCAAGTTCCCGAGTGTTGTCTGTACCGGGCACCCAGGTTCTCTCTGTCACCGGCTCAAGCCCATACCTCTGTAGGAACTCAAGCTCGATGAACTCTTCTACCTCTCCTGCACGGACACTTACGCCTTGGCACCTACTCTCCTTGGGCCAAGAGCCACAGACGTAGTATCTGTACTCAACTCCGTTACTGCGGATGCTGCCCTTATGGGCCGCCTTGCTGCCACACTCCCCGCAGTAGACGACACCGTAGAGAGGTGACGTGCCATTGACACGGCGCACCTTTGTCTGCACGCGTGCCTCTACAGCCGCTTGCAGGGACTCCCATTCGTCGGCAGTAAAGACAGGCTCCGCCACCATGACAGGCTGTCCCTGACTGTCGTAGAGCACTTCCCCGCCGTGCTTCTTGTGGCCGAGTAGGGCAGGGTCCCTCAGCAGTGACTTGACCGTGGTCTCACTCCATTGTTCCGGTACACCTTCCTCGGCACCCCTACGGTGGACAGGCTTGCCACGTCGGATCCGGGCCCTGTCCCTAGCCGTGTGCTCACCCTTCTCGTTTAGAGCCTTGGCCACGGCAAAGAACGACTGTCCGTCAATGATCTGCTCTCGCATGAAGCACAAGACCTTGACCATGTCAGGGTCCTGCTCCAAGTAGGTGGCTGTCTTGCCCTCTACGTACCGAGACACGGGACGGTATCCGAACGGAGGGATGCCACCAGTCCATCGAGCGGTGAACCTGCGCCGTTCGTGACTGTCCTTAGTCCGTACCTTGATTCGGCGTAGTTCGTTCGCCGGTCCAAGTCCCTTGGCATGAAGGATCAGACGTCCCTCTGGAGTCTCCATCTGTCGAGTGAACTCGGGGTCATCCAGGACGATGACCTTCTTGCTGTTTTCGATTGCCCAGAGCACAAAGGCCATGAAGTGAATGTCGTCTCGGGACAGTCGGTCCTGAGTGGAGACCCAAAGTTCATCCCACTTGGACAGACCTTCCTCTGCCAGCCACGGACCGAGGCTCTTTCGGTGGAACGGGTCTACGTCACCGGACACTGACAGGTCTATGGCAGTGCCAACAACCTTGACGTTCTCTGTCTCTGCCCGGCGCCGAAGCTTCTCGTCCTGACTCTCGATTGAGTCTGACTTCTCGTTCTTGTCATCGGAGATACGCTCCGCCAACAGGACCCGTCGCACTGACTGACCTCTCCCCCGGGGGTTCGGCCCCCTGCCGCTCCCTCTGTCTCCATGGTAGCGGGTTTTTGTCAGTCAGCTTGGATCCGTAAACAGATCCGCGACGCGCAGCGGGAGTTCGACCGGCTCACGGGGGCCGGCAAACCGCTGCCGCAGGACATGGACGCCGCCTACGACGAACTGTGGTGGGTCAAGCGCAAGATGGCGCGCGAGGGCCTGGCCCTGCTGCCGCCGGCCCTGGCCCTGCGCAAAGAGGCGGAGGACGCGCTCGCGGCGGCCCTCGCGGCCCCCTCGGAGCGGATCGCCCGGAAGATCATCACCGAGGTCAACGTCAAGATCCGCGACATGATGTTCAAGCCGCCGCCGGGTCCGCCGCTCGGCAAGAAGCCGTACGACGTCGAAGAGGTCGTACGGGAGTGGCAGCGGCGTCGGACGGCGCGGGAGGCGTAGGCGGCACGACCGGCCGGCCGGTCGTGCCGGTGTGGCTCATGCCCCGGCCGTTATCCGGTTGCGGGCGGGGGGCGGTGGGTCCGGAGAATGCCGGTCATGGCCTGGAGCATCGCCCCGGAACCCTTCGACTCCGCCGTCGCCGCCGCGCTCTGGCGGGCGTACTACACGGAGGTCAGCGACCGCTGGTACCTGCTGCACGAGGGGCACCGTACCGACCCCGCCGACCTGGAGCGGGCGGTCGCCGCCGCCTCCGGCGCCGAACTCGCGCCACCCCGCGGGCAGTTGCTGGTGGCGCGGTACGCCGGTGACCCGGCCGGCAGTGCGGGCGTACGGCTCCTGGACCCGGCCACCGCCGAGCTGACCCGGGTCTTCCTGCACCGGAACCTGCGGGGCCGGGGCGGCGCCGCCCTCCTCGTGGCCGCCGCCGAGCGGGCCGCACGCGCACTGGGCGCCCGGCGCATGGTCCTCGACACCCGCGGCGACCTGGTGGAGGCCCGCGCCCTGTACGCACGGCTCGGCTACACGGAGACCGAACCGCACAACACCGACCGGTACGCCGAGCACTGGTTCCGCAAGGATCTCGGAGTTCAGCCCGACCAGGCCAAAGGCAGGTTCAACCCGGCCGGCACGGGCGCCCCGCTCCCGGGCAGCAGACCGTAGGGTGCCGTGCCGGTCGCACCGCCGAAGTCGACCGCACCACCGGAGAACGTCGCCTCGTCGAAGCCGACCGCACTGCCGGCGAACGACACCCCGGCGAAGTCGACATGGCCGCTGGCGAAGACCACCTGGTCGAAGCGGACCGCGCCGCCGGAGAACACCGCCCCGGTGAAGTCGACCTCGCCCAGCTCGAACGTCGCCCTGGAGAAGTCGACCGTGCCGCCGGTGACCCGCGCACCGGTGAAGTCGACCAGGGCGCCGGAGAACCTCACCAGGGCGAAGTCGACCGTGCCGCCGTCGAACCTCGCCTCGGCGAAGCGGACCCTGCCCCCGGAGAACACCGCCAGGGAGAAGTCCCCGCCGTCGAAGGTGACTCCGGTGAAGTCGAAGTCGTGGCCCCGCCAGGAGTGCTGGTGCTCGGGTTCCAGCCGCAGGTGGTCGCGGACGAGGCGGATGACGGTGTGCCGTACCTCCCGCATGGACAGATAGGCGTGCCGGGCCTCTGCTTCGTCCGCCGGAACGTCGGCCTCGGCGGTGTAGGGCAGGCGCAGGTAGGCGCACAGGACGTCGATGCAGGTCTGGCGCAGCGCGCTGGTGGGAGCGTCGTCCGCGAGACCGGCCAGGGCGTGCACGCCGCCGAGGCGGACCGCGGCGGACTCGTTGCCGAGCTGGCCGACGGCGGTGGTGAAGCGCTCCGTGTGCAGGCGGGTGGCTTCCCGCAGGGCGCCGTCCTCGTCGACCCGCTGGCGCCGGTAGGCCACCACGAGGGCGACCAGGGCACCGGCTCCGGCGACCACCCCGAAGGACAGCTTCACCAGGTCGAACAGCATCCGGGAGTCGATCCGCCGCTCCGGCTCCAGCCCCGGTGCGCCGAGCAGCGTCCAGGCGGCGACGAACACCGCGGCGGCCACCAGGGTCGCGACGGCGAAGGTCAGGGCGAGGACCCGTCTGATGTGCCAGAGACGCAGCCCGCGCCCCTTGGCCGGGCGCTCGGGCAGATGTGCTCTCACACACCTTCAGACAGCCGGTGCCCGCTGCCGGTTGCGGTCCCCTGCCGTTTCGCCGCTCAGCCCATTGGTGGTGGCCACGGCCTCAGGTGAACTTCGGCGCGGGCCCGCTCGGCGGCTGTTCCCGCCACGAACCGCACATCTCGTCGGTGAGCACCTTCACCAGCCGGTCCAGGTCGGTGGGCCGGTCCGGTCCCCACCAGTCGCCCAGCAGCTCGGCAAGCGAGCCCTCACGGGCCTGGGCCAGCCGTTCGGCGGCCTCGCGGCCCCGGTCGGTCAGATACAGCGAGAGTCCTTCACGCACCGCGAGGTGCCGCTCCTCGATCTGGCGGGCGGCGTCCATGACCACGCCCAGCGACACCAGCCCGCTCTGGGCGAGCACGCCGGGCTCCACCGACCCGTGCTTGCGTATCCGCAGCAGCAGCCAGCTCGCCCCGGGCAGCAGGTCGTACCCGGCCCGCTCGGTGATCTTCCGATACGTCTCCCGCCGTCCCTCGCGGGTGCCGAGCAACGACAGCGCGCGGCACACCTCGTCGTACGACGAGCGCTGGACCGGGTTGGAGGCGAGCGTCTGCGTCCCTTCCGGCGCCGTCACCGAGGCGCGCAGCCGGTCCTCCTTGAGGAACCACGCCAGTGCGAAGCCGAGGAACGCGACCGGCGCCGCATACAGGAAGACGTCGGTGATGGAGGTCGAGAACGCGTGCAGGGCCGCCGTGCGCAGCGGCGGCGGCAGGCCGCCGATGTCACGCGGGTCGGCCTGGAGCGAGTTCACCGTGATGCCGGAGGGGAGGTGCACGCCGCGGAAGGCGCCGCCCAGTTCGACGGCGAGGCGGCTCGCGAAGACCGTGCCGAAGATGGCGACGCCGAACGAGGCGCCGATGGAGCGGAAGAAGGTCGCGCCGGAGGTGGCGACGCCGAGATCCTCGTACGAGACCGCGTTCTGCACGATGAGTACGAGAACCTGCATGACCAGGCCGAGGCCCAGGCCGAGGACGAAGAAGTACGAACTCATCACGGCCGTGGAACTGTGCTCGTCCAGGCGGTGCAGCAGGAGCAACGCGATCGTGGTGAGCCCGGTGCCGGCGATCGGGAACACCTTCCAGCGGCCGGTGTGGCTGACGATCTGGCCGGAGACGGTCGAGGACAGCAGCAGGCCCGCCACCATCGGCAGCATGTGCACCCCCGAGAGGGTCGGCGAGATGCCGTGTACGACCTGGAGGAACGTGGGGAGGTAGGTCATCGCGCCGAACATCGCGAAGCCGACGATGAAGCTGATGAGGGCGGCGAGCGTGAAGGTGCGGATGCGGAAGAGTTTCAGCGGCAGGACGGGTTCGGCGGCTCTGCGTTCCACCTGGACGAAGACCCCGGTCAGGACGACGCCGAGCGCGGCGAGGGCGATGATCCGCGGCGAGTTCCAGGCCCAGGTGGTGCCGCCGAGGGAGGCGACCAGCACCAGACAGGTGGCGACCGCGGCGATCAGGAAGGTGCCGAGGTAGTCGATGACGTGGCGGGCCCGCAGGCGCGGGATGTGCAGGGAGGTGGCGATCACGGCGAGGGCGACGATGCCGAGGGGCAGGTTGACGTAGAAGACCCAGCGCCAGCTGAGGTGCTGGGTGAACAGGCCGCCGAGCAGCGGTCCGAGCACGCTGGTGGTGCCGAAGACCGCGCCGAACAGCCCTTGGTATCGGCCGCGGTCGCGGGGCGGGACCATGTCCCCGACGATCGCCATCGACAGCACGATCAGACCGCCCCCGCCGAGGCCCTGGAGGGCCCGGAAGATGATCAGCTGGGGCATGTTCTGGGCCATGCCGCACAGCGCGGAGCCGACCAGGAAGATCACTATCGCGAGCTGGAAGAGTCGCTTGCGGCCGTACTGGTCGCCGAGCTTGCCCCACAGCGGGGTCACGGCGGTCGAGGCCAGGAGGTAGGCGGTGACCACCCAGGACAGGTGCTCAAGGCCGCCGAGGTCACTGACGATGGTGGGCAGCGCGGTCGACACGATGGTCTGGTCGAGCGCGGCGAGCATCAGTCCGAGGAGCAGGGCGCCGATGGGGACGAGGACGCTGCCGGCGGCGCCCGCCGCGTCCCTGGCGTCCTGCGTGGAGCCGTGCGTGTCCAGCGCCATGGAACCTCCCGGGCTCTCGCGACACCTTCCATCGTGAACGTTTTCACCCGTTATGGCCTGTTGTGAATGCTGGCGGGCGACTACTGAATGTGACACTCCGCGGGGATCCTGGGGTTCTCGGGGCCAGCCGGGGACGGCCGGGGCCTGCGGGGAACTTCTGGAGTACCGGGTGCCGGCGAGGGGCCCGCGGGAGCCCATGGGGGTCGCCTTCGGAAGGCTGCGGGGCCGCCCATGGAAAGGGCTGCGAGGGGTGCCTGCGGAAGGTCTGCGGAGGGCGCCCACGGGGGCCTGCCGGGGGGCTGCGGGGGGCTTCCGTGCGGCTGATGTGTGGGAGGTCTGCATAATCTCTGGAGATCGCACGGGGAAGCGAAGGGAGGGGACGCACACATGACGGATCCGGAGGGCAGCCCGTGCCCGGAGTGCGGGACGCCACGGAAGGCCGACAACACGCCTGCGTGCCCCTGCGGCCGACGTGCCGCCGACGCCCTGCTCGCCACCCGCACCGCCGAAGCGGCGGCAGCGGAGGACTTCGATCCGCTACGGATTAGGCCGTACGTCGACCTGGAAGGCAACCTGTCCGGCAACCTCACGGAGGAAACGGCCGGAGAACCGGGCGGGAACGCAGGGGCGGGTGCGGGTGCGGACCCCGGGGCGACCGACACCGTAGACGCGGACGCGGGCGCCGCCGCGCCCTCGGCACCGGACGCGGCATCGGCGGCGGCCCCGGACGTGACCTCGGCACCGGCCTCGGCTGTGGTGCAGGGCGTGGGTGCGGGCGCGGGTCCAGGTCCTGGCCCGGGCGGTGAGCCCACCGCGGAACTGCGGCCGGTCGGAGCTGCCGGGACTGCCCTCGCACCCCTGAACGCCGACGCCACCGCCGACGCCACCATGGAACTGCGCCCGGTCGATGGCGCCCCGAACACGACGCTGCCCACCCCGCCGGCCTCCGCGGGCACCGAACCGAGCGCGGCCGACCTGCACCTGTTCGCGCCGGGGCCGGACGAGCCGTACGACGACTCCCCCACGGCCGAGGGGACGGCACCGCGCCGCCGCCACCGCCGTACCGTCCTCCTCTCGGTGGTCTCGGCGGCGGTCGCCACCGTCGCGGTGGCCGGCTTCGCGAGCGGGCTGTTCTCCTACGACACGCCGACACGGAACGGGGCGGCACCCGAGGACGTACGGGCCGGGGTACCGGAGCCGACGACCGAGCCGGCCACGACGAAGACGACCACGACACCCACCGCCGCTCCCCCGGCCGGGGCCACCCCCTCCGCGTCCGCCAGCCCGTCGCCGACCGCCACCCCCAGTCCCTCGGCGACACGGTCGAGCCCGACCCCCTCGGCCACCCCGTCCGACTCCCCCGAGGCGACCCGCACCGCGACGGCATCGCCCCCCGTGCAGGGCACGCCGCCCGCCCCGGGCCCGGTCCTGCGGCGCGGCGACCACGGCGCCGAGGTCACCGAACTCCAGCTCCGTCTGAAGCAGTTGAACCTCTACTGGGGCGACACGAGCGGCCGTTTCGACAAGCGGGTGGAAGACTCCGTACGCAACTACCAGTGGGCCCGTGGCATCAGCTCGGACGAGTCCGGGGTCTACGGCCCGGCCACCCGGGCGAGCCTGGAATCGGAGACCTCGCAGCCCTGAGCCCCCGCACCACCGGCCCCGCCCGATCTCACCCGGCCTCCGGGGACACGGGCGGCTGCCCGTGCGCGTGCTTGAGCCCCATCCGCGCGTCCACCCGCTCCGCCGCCGCGATCTGTGCCCAGAAGCGGTGCGTACTGACGAAGACCGCCAGCTCGTGCTCCCGTTGCCGCAGCTTCTCCACCTCGGCCTGCTCGTCGTCCGTCCAGCCCGGGGAGGCGGGCCGCTCGACCTTGCGCCAGCCCTGCTCGTCGCTGAAAGCGTCCAGCGGCTCGACCGACCAGGGCAGCCGCTTCAGCAGGGCCGACAGCTCGGCCCGGACCTGATGCAGCTCCTCCTGACCGGCGAGCAGGTCACTCGGAAAGTCATAGGTCGTAGCCACACGGCAATGCTACGCCTGTTCGATTTTGGGATGCGAGTCGCTTCCGCCACTTCGAGGTGTCCGGCGGGACTGCCGGTGATCCGCGGGCGAGGTGCCGGTCACCCTCCGCTTCCACGTCATCTACTACGACGGACTCGTGCGGATTCTCACGGGAGGGTGACCGGACGCATGCGGATGCGGGTGCGGGAGACTGGGCGCATGTGCCGGAGTATCAAGACCCTGCGTCCGCCCGTACTGCCCGAAGAGGCCACGGAGGAGGAGATCCGCGCCGCGGCGCTGCAATACGTGCGGAAGGTCTCCGGGTTCCGGGCGCCCGCCGCGCACAACCAGGAGGTGTTCGACCGGGCGGTCGACACGGTCGCGCGAGCGACCGCCGACCTCCTGACCGGCCTGGAGGTCCGCGGCGCAGCCGCCCGCAGAGCGGACTGAGTTCCCGTCGTGCCGGTACGCGCCCCGGTGCGCACCCCGGCACCTCCCCCGCGGTCGAGATGTGCCACCGGCGACTCCGTGCGATCTTGAAAGGGGATCCGGAATTCCCGGAAGCTGCGTGCGGTCTTGAATTCGAGGCCCGCTCACCCTTTGCGCAGAGGCGTATTCACCCCTTGTAACGAGCGTCACAGGAATCGTTTTCCGAATTCGGGACAGGCGCACAGTCACCTAACGGGAAGGCGCTCTTGTGACGACAATTGCAGACGATCCACGTGACACAGCCGTGCCGACTCCCGGAACACGCCGCTTCCTGCGTCGCCTCACCATCGCCACCGGCGGGGGCATGTTCATCGACGGGTTCGTCTTCGCCTCGGTGGCCTCCGCCCTGGCCGGCACGGCGATGGCCCGTGACATCGGCGTCACCTCCACGTGGAACTCGCTGATCTCGTCGTCGACGCTCATAGGCACGTTCTTCGGCGGGCTGTGCCTCGGATACGTCACCGACCGGCTCGGCCGCCGGCCCATGTTCACCATCGACCTGTCGGTCTTCCTGGGCTGTGCCGTGCTGATGTTCTTCGTGACGTCGGCCTGGCAGGTGTTCGTCCTCGGCCTGGTCATGGGTCTCGCGGTGGGTGCCGACTACTCCATCGGGTCACCGCTGCTCGCGGAGTTCGCGCCCACCAAGAAGCGCGGCAACTACCTGGGCATCCTCGAAATCCTGTGGAACGTCGGATACGTCGTCGCGTACCTCATCGGCTACCTGGTCAACACCAACTGGCCGGGTGCCTGGCACTACACGCTGGCCGCCAGCGCCGTACCGGCCGTCTTCTGCCTGCTGATCCGGCACGGCCTGCCCGAATCACCCCGCTGGCTGATCTCCAAGGGCCGCCACCAGGAGGCCGCGGCCATCGTCGAGCAGGATCTCGGGGTGTCGATGGACACCGAGGACTGGCGTGCCGAGCAGGCCGAGGAGACCCGCTACCGGGAGCTGTTCTCCCCCGACTACCTGCGGCGCACGGTGTTCACCTGCGTCTTCTGGATCTGCATCGTCCTCCCGTACTTCGCGCTGACGTTCTTCCAGCCGACCGTCCTCAGGGCGATCGGGCTCGGCGGCAACGCGCTCGTGGGCGCGCTGATCGGGACCGTCGTCGCGCTGCTCGGTGCCGCGACCGGCTGGTTCCTGGTCGACCGGGTCGGCCGGCGGGCCATCCTGATCTGGCCCATGTTCGGCTGCGCGCTCGCGCTGTTCCTGGTGGCCCTGGACTCGTTCCTGCCGGTGTGGCTCGCCACCGTGTGCTTCTTCGGCTACCTGCT
The DNA here is from genome assembly GCF_042871185.1 of Streptomyces sp. NPDC006012. Classification (NCBI taxonomy): domain Bacteria; kingdom Bacillati; phylum Actinomycetota; class Actinomycetes; order Kitasatosporales; family Streptomycetaceae; genus Streptomyces; species Streptomyces sp. NPDC006012. Next base: position 760,937 of record NZ_JBIAIE010000001.1, on the reverse strand, counting down.
CTCGTACGGGATCATGAGCATCCTGCCGGGCATCTACCCCGACGAACTCTTCCCGACCTCCATCCGCACCTCGGGCGTGGGCCTGTCGTCCGCGGCCAGCCGGATCGGCGCCGCGCTCGGCACGTTCCTGCTGCCGATCTCGCTCGACCACCTCGGTCTGAGCTGGTCGATGGTGTTCATGGGCGTCGTGTCGCTGATCGGCGGCGTCACGTCCCTGATGTGGGCGCCGGAGACCAACAACGTGCAGCTGACGCAGTCCGGCCACCGCCAGGCGGACGGCAAGGGGTGGTGGGTGAAGGACGCGCTGGTCCCGCAGCGACAGCACTGAAACGCCCGAAGCGGCCCGGGAACCGTCCCGGCACGAAAACCCGCCCGGCACGAAGACCGTCCCCCCTCGACGCCCCGGCCCACCCGGCCGCGCGCTCAACGCGCCCCGCTCCCCCGCCCCTCCCGTTCCTTCCCCGCCGCCTCCCGGTCCGCCGGCCCCTCCCCGACCGCCTGTCCCTCCTCGTTCGCCCGGTCGATCTCCGCCATGTGGTCCTCGGCCCACGTCCGCACCACGTCGAGGGCGCGCTCCAGGGAGAGGCCGAGGCCGGTGAGCCGGTAGTGGACGCGGGGCGGGACGGACGGCTCGACCCGGCGCACGACCAGACCGTCCCGGGTCAGGTGCTGCAAGGTCACCGACAGCATCTTCTGCGAGACACCCGGCATCCGGCGCTGGAGTTCCCCGAAGCGCACCTCACCGGGGGACGCCCCCGCCAGGACCTTCACCGCCATCGACGTCCATTTCGTACCGATCCGGTCGAGCAGCCGACGCGTCGGACACCCGGGGTCGAACAGGTCCCCGCGCCTGACCTGGGAGGTCACCTGAGGCTCACCACCTGAGACAGAAGTACGGTCTTGGACGGCCCACGCTAGTCACCTAACGTCCCCTTGTCACCAATGGTTATTCATGGAGGGGATCATGGCGGAGAGCGTGGCGGAGAGGACAGGCAGCCGCCTGGAACCGCACAAGGTGCGGGCGAACGGCGTGGAACTCAACGTGGCCGTCGCGGGCGAGGGCCCCGCCGTACTGCTGCTGCATGGCTTCCCGCACACCTGGCGGCTGTGGACCCACGTCATCGACGACCTGGCCGCGCGGCACCGGGTGATCGCGCCGGACCTGCGGGGCTTCGGCGACAGCGCCCGCCCCGCGGACGGCTACGACGCGGGCACCCTGGCTGACGACGCCGAGGCGCTGCTCGCGGCGCTCGGCGTGACCTCGGCGGCGGTGGTGGGCATCGACGTCGGCACCCCGCCCGCGTTCCTGCTGGCGATGCGGCGGCCCGGCCTGGTGCGGCGGCTGGTGGTCATGGAGTCACTGCTGGGCAGGCTGCCCGGCGCCGAGCAATTCCTGGCCGGCGGCCCGCCGTGGTGGTTCGGCTTCCACGCCGAGCCGGGCCTGGCCGAGTCGGTGCTGGCCGGGCACGAGGAGGCGTACGTCGACTGGTTCCTGGACCGCGGCACGCTCGGGCACGGAGTACGGCCCGACATCCGCGACGCGATCGTCCGCACGTACGCCGGCCGCGATGCGCTGCGCGCCGCCTTCGGCCCCTACCGGGCGCTGCCCATCACCGCCCGGCAGATCGGCGCCGCGGTGGCCGCGGGGCGGCTGACGGTCCCTACGACGGCGATCGGCGCCCACTCGGTGGGACGCGCCCTCGAACGCCAACTGCGGCCGTACGCCGACGCCTTGACGGGCCACGTACTGGAGGACACCGGCCACATCGTCCCGCTGCACCACCCGGACGCGCTGCTGCGCCTGCTGCGCCCCTTCCTCAGTACGCCCTGGTGAACGGCGCGGGTGCCCCCGGTCCCACGCGGACCCCGACCCGCCCAGGCCCCCGGTCCCGCAGGGGCCGCAGGTCCACGCGGGCCGCAGATCCACGCGGACCGCAGGCGGCCTACGCGGGCCGCCTGCCTACGCGGGCCGCCGACGCATCAGGTACACCGCACCCGCCCCGGCCCCGAACAGCGCGGCGAGCGAGACGCCCGTGGCCAGCCAGGTGGCGCCCAGCCACTGGGCGCCGAAGTAACCGAGCGCGACGCTGTACGCGGCCCAGGACAGGCCCGCCAGCGCCGACCAGGGCAGGAAGTCGCGGGCACGCCGGTGGGCGGCGCCCGCGCAGAAGGAGACGACCGAGCGGCCGGCCGGGGCGAAGCGGGCCAGTATCACCAGGGCGCCGCCGCCGCGGGAGAGGGCCACGCCGAGACGTTCCATCGCCGCGGTCAGCCGACGGGAGCGGGCGATGGCACGGTCCAGGCGTTCACCGCCGCGCCAGGCCAGGCGGTACGCCACCAGGTCGCCGAGGACGGACGCGGTGGCCGCGGAGAGGATCAGGGCGAGCATGTCGGGCACGACGTGCATGATGTGCCCGGTCGCCGCGCCGGCCGCCGTCGTGGTGGCCGCCGTGATCACCAGCACGCCGCTGGGCAGCACCGGCAGGAAGACGTCGAGCAGCACCGAGAGGGCCACCATGGCATAGATCCATGGACCGGCGGTCAGTGACCCCAGACTCTCCAGCACTCCGACTCCCCGATGCTCCCCCGGACGACAGCCACACAGCGTACGCGGCGGATGTGACAGCAGGGACACGGGGTGCCGAAGAGGTCATGGGCACGCGACGGCACCCCTCCCCGCGCGAACCGGACATCCCCGAACCGGACGGCAGGGAACCGGACAGGACGGCCATTCCTGCCGGGCCAGGCCCGACCCCGGAGGAGTTCAGAGGAGAGGAATCAGAGGAGGGGTCCGGAGCAGCGGGCAGCGCGGAGAGGGGCAGAGAAGGGGAATCAAACGGGCCGGTCGATGCTCACCGGCCCGGCACCCGGCCACGGCTTCCCATCCGGGTCCGCCGCCGTGCGCAGCACCGCTCGGGCGACCGCGTCCGCGTCGGACAGGGTCACCGAGTCCACCCCGGGCCGGGCTCCCGCCGCGGTGACCCAGTGCACCCCTTCGGTGGGCACCCCGAAGGCGAACCGCCGCGGGTGCGCCGCTCCGCGACGGTCCATCAGGCGGTAGGGGCGGGCCGTCACGTCCAGCCCGCCGGTCTGGTGGCCGTCGACGGTGTGCGGGCGGCAGTCGCCGGTCCGCAGCAGCCGGGCCAGCAACTCGTCGCCGGTGCGGCGCAGATCGGGTTCCGGAAGGCGGGCCTCTATGAGCGTCGTCACCCGCACCGCCGAGCCCGGTACGTCCGGCGAGTGCGCGGTCCACGCCCCGTCCGCAGCGTGCACCTCCAGCCGCGGCCCGAGCACGTCCACCACCCCCGCGTCCAGCAGCGCGGCCAGCTCCTCGATGCGCCGGCGGGGCGGGCCGATGGAGAGAAAGGCGTTGAGCGGGGTGTACCAGCGGTCCAGATGGTCCCGGCGGGAGGCACCGGCGAGGCCGCCGTGGTCGACCACGAGCCGTATCTCGTTGCGCAGGTCGCGCAGCACGTCCAGGGCCGCCTTCAGCGGTCCGGCGACGTTCCCGAGGGCGGCCTGCGCGGCGTCCTCGCGCAGGTACGCCCACAGCCAGGACCGCCACTCCGCCCGGTCCGCGAACTCTCGCCCCGTGTGCGGCCGGGCGATCCGCTCCCAGGACCAGCGGTCGGCGGCCGGCACCCCGTACTCGTCGAGCAGCAGGTCCTCTGCCGCCTCGCCGTGCGGCACGGCGAGGAACCGCTCGGCGAAGTCGGGGCGGCGGGTCAGCGCGCCGTAGTAGACCGCCTCCACCTCCTTGGCCACCAGCGGCCATATCTCCGCCAGGAAGTCCGGCGCCTCCCCGGAGTCCGCGCGTTTGCGGAAGCCCGCGATCGCCTCCGGGGTCAGCACGCGCGGGGTGTGTCTGCCGTACGGGCCCTTCGCGTTGTCGCCGCGCGCCTGGTAGGGGATGCCGCGCCGGGAACCGGCGTACAGGCGCGGTTCGTCGCCGGAGGGGGTGTAGCGCAGGGTGCCGTCGGCGGTACGGGTGAAACGGCCGCCCCGGCCGGTGGTCAGCAGGGCCAGGTGGTCGAAGAAGTTGAGGCCGAGGCCGCGCAGCAGCACCGGTTCGCCGGGCGCGAGCGGGGCGAGGTCGACGTCGGCGGGGTTGGCGGGGGGTATGTGGCGCAGGCCGTGGCGTTCGGCGTGGGCGGCGAGTTGCCGACGCGTCCCGTCCTCGGCCTCCGGGAGGTGGCCCTGCGCGAGGACCACCGCGGACAGTCCCTCCAGGGTCCGGCCGTCGTCCAGGGTCAGGGTCTGGCGGCCGTCGGGGGCGTCGTCGAGCCGTACCGCGCGCGCCCGATGCGTCCGCACCCGCACCGAGTCGGGTGCCTGGTCCACCACCCGCGCGAACACCCACTCCAGATAGCGGCCGTAGTGGGCGCGGGTCGGGTACTCGTCCGAGCCGAGTTGGCCGTCCGCCCACTCGAACAGGCTGGGGCCGGGCCGGATCGGTCCCGAGCAGTCGACGCTCTCGTCGGTGAACAACGTCACCTGGCAGGCGACGGTGTTCATCAGCAGTTCCGGCGGCTGGGCGGTGCGCCAGACGCGGCCCGGTCCGGGCTGCGCCGGGTCGATCACATGGACCTCCAGGCGGGTCCCCGCGGGCAGCAACTCCGGTGCGGAGGCGCACAGGCGTTCCAGGACGCTGGTACCGCGTGGCCCGGCGCCGACCAGGGCGACGGAGACCGCGGAGGATTCCTCGGCCGGTGCGAAGGTCGGTGCAGACAAGGGTGGGACTCCTGGACAGGTGGGGCGCAAGGCGGCGAGACGCCCGCGGGAAGCGGACGGCCCGCCTCATCATGCCGCCGCCCGCCACGGAAGCCAACGCGGGCCCCACAGGTCACTGTTGTCCCTCGTGTACCGGTGAGGGCGGAGTTCTCCATGAGTTCTCCACTTGACGAGGCCGCGGTACGGCGGTGAAGCGACACGGCATCGAAGGAGTCCGGGCCTCACCGTGTCCGGGTGTGCCGTGTACTGTTCACCGGCGCCTGCCCGGCCGCCGGCCCGGCGCCCCAGGCTGCCCCGGCGCTCCAGCCGGCGGACTGCGCAGGCGGCAGGTACGCCGTGGCCTGCGGAACCGGCGACTGGTCCGCGGTGGTGTTCCACCACGGGTATGCCGCACCTCGGCTGGTGCCGTCGCCGTAATGATTGTCCCGGGACGAGTACGCCACCTGGTATCCGACGTCCTGAGCAGACGCGGAGGCTGCGATCGTCATCTGCTGCACCCCCTGCGACAGTGCGAACATCCCGGGAGGCAAGGCCTGCCACCCCTCCTCGGGATACACGTATCCGTCATGTCCGCCCGCGTAGGGCGCAACCGCATTCACCGGCTCGGACCAGGAACCGGGCGCCGCGAACGCCGCATCGGCATCGGCACCGTCACCGTAGAAGGAGCCGTCGAGCCCGCTCCGCATCACCGCGTCCGCGTCCACGTCCACGTCCACGTCCACATCGAGCGCTGCTGCGTCCGTGACCGGGGACCCGGGCTGTGCGCCCTGCGCAGGACGGACCCCGGCATTCCGACCCGCATACGACAACGCGAGCACGGCGTGCCCCCCGAACCCCTCAAGACTGAGCAAAGACTGCAGATCGTCCTGCACCTGCCGCGCCGCCTCGTAGGCTTCCTCACTCGCCCCTTCACGCAACGCTTTGTACTTCACCTGATCCTTCGTCAGGTCGAGCAAGGGATCAGCGATGAACGACGGCACCGACGCACCCGACAAATTACTCTCCGGCTGCGGCACGTTCAGCCGCACCATGACCGGCTTCCGGCTCGTCCAACCGAGACTCTTCGGGGACAACGCCACCAGCAACCCCGTCGGCGGCACTTCAGGCCACCTCAACCACCGCCGATATTCCTCATACACACGCTTCGCCGCCTCCGGCAGAAGCGTTTTCGCCTCAGCACGCAGCTCCCGCTTCCGCGTCCGCTCCCGTTCGCGGACCCCCGGATCCTCTCGCCGCGCCGCGATCCGCTCCCGCAGTTCCTTCCGCCTTTGCTCGGACGTATGATCCGCATACCACTTCCGCTGCCGCTCCAGCGTCTGTTCGCGGAACTCCGGATCCTCCGCTCGCCGCTTCCGATCCCTCTCGTTCCTCTCTTCCTTCTTCTTTTTCTTGCCTGCGGTTTCAAGCCGGTCACCATCCGATGGCATGTGGTTCCGTACCCATTCGTTGTCCGCGTGTTCCCAGTACCAATACAACTCGCCACCACCGCCCGGTTCACCAGCCCACCCAGCGTTCTTCCCGCCCCCTTCCGCTCGGGCCAACACCGGCCGAGCCCGCCGGACCTGGTACACCGCCCCACCGACGGCGGGGCGGTGTACCAGGCGCGGCTGGGTCCGGGCGGGCACCGGGTCTCTCACATGGACCGTCAGATGAATACCCGTCGGGAGAAGCAAACCCGGGCCCCACGCGTCTTCACTTGCTCGGGCCTTTCGGTCCGTTCAGCGGGGGTTGGATGCGGCGGTTATAGGGTTGGCCGGGGGCGCCATTCGGCTGAGACGACTGCGGCCGCGATCCTTGAGCACGAAAATTCTGGGCCGCCAGCACTTGCGCCACTCCCGCGTTGGGATCCGGGGCGGCGGCCGGGCGATTCGCTGCTTGCGGCGCGGGTTGCCGATCGGACTGCGGGGCCACGGTCTGTGCTACTGCCGACTGCCCGGCTGCGCCCCGCGTAGCCGCGTCGTAGCGATCATAGAACTCTTTATCAGCTTTCATCCACGTGCCGCGAGCATTGTGGACCGCAGAAGACGCCTCATCGAAAGCCTCAATCCTGCTGCTCTCCTGCGGGTACACGCTCACACGATCCGCGGCGGAAATGAAGGAATGCAGGGCCTTGAGGTAATTTCCATACGTCTGCCATGTCTCTTCGCCAAGTCTTTTCAACTCAGGAGATGCATGTTCAGAACGGTAATCCTGGTCGCGCTGCTCGTTACTTTCCAGCAGCCTTTCGAAGTTCTGCTGAGCTGCTTGCCTCCAATCAGCGTAGAGGTCTGATGAATCGAATCTGCTGGAACCGCTGGAGCTTCCGTTGTAAGGAACCATTTTCGCTGGCTTTCCATGTGTTGCACCGGCGGAGACCAGGGAAGTGCGGCGCGTACCACCCGCAGCCCGGATCCGCCGACTCCGTGTGAACCTTGCGCAGGGGACAACGTCTTGGCGAGGAGACCGGTTCAACCAGCCGACGGAACAACCGTCTTGGCGCGCGACCGTTTCACGGGCGGGTCCGCACGGTGGCGAGTAGACGGCATAGGCCCGTCAGGCAGGTGTCTGCGAGGTGAAGAACACGCGGCCGGAGGCACAACGGAGGTCGCGATCCGCTCGCCTGGAATCACTGGAACTGGTGGAACGCTGGACCTGGCGTCGTCCTGATCCATTCTCCCTGGCTCTCCATATTCGGAAGCTGACGGAGGCTCTGCGCGCCTTCACCTTCCCGGAGAAAATACGCTCGATCCATTCCGCGAGAATCCATCGGTGCGGCGACGGCTATCAGGCCCGCCGACGTCACTTCGCGAGGGCCACGATCCATCCCCAGGGCGACTCCTGTCCGCATACCTGGCCACGTCGGCGTTCGCGGGTAGCGCGGTCGATGGAGGCCGCTGCAACGCGGCCGAAAAGGGGAGGTTACTATCGGCGTCCAACACCAGGCCACTTTCGTGGAGTCTGTTCCTGATGTCCTGCGAAACGTCTCGTACGCCCCAGGACTGCAGGTGAGAGATCCTTAGGCTCAGAGGGTACGGCTCACCGTCGGCCAGCGTCTCCGCATGGTTTTCGGGCACTGCAAAGTAGGTACGCCGAGGAGCTCCATCGCGGCCTCCGCGAGTTTCGACATAGTTACTTGTATTTCGCAAATAAAGCTCTACGGCCTCACCCAGCCGAGGCATGCCACCCGCATTTACTTGCCCGCCCGCATTTACTTGCCTGCTGTTCCCGGCCGGAAATCCATCCATTATCCCGTCGGATCCCACTTTGTGAGGCATGGTCACCACTCTCCTTCCGATTCTCTAGTTCATCAATTATCCGAATTCCGCATAGCGAAACCAGGAATGTTTCGCGCGCGCCGTCCCGCAACTCGGCTCTGCCGACTCCGCCCGCCTTCACCTGCTCGGGTTGTTCGATCCGTTCTGCGAGGATCGAGTGCGTAGATGGTAACGCTGACCACTGGGACCATTCGGCTGCGGCGACGGGGTTCGCGATCCTGAAGCACTCACATTTCCGGCCGCCGCCTCTCGCGCCAGTGTCGCTTGCCCATCCGGCGCTCTCCGCGTGGGGAAATTCTGGTGGCCGGCCAGAAGGGGGTTCCCTGCATGCGACGCGGGTTGCGACTGGGGCTGCATGGCCGCAGCCCGTGCTCTTTCCGCCTGCTCGGCCACAGCCCGTGCTGCCGCTCGCGCGGCCTCGGCCCGTGTTACCGGTCCCGCGGCCGGGGCCCGTCTTACCGGTCCCGCGGCCGGGGCCCGTGTTACCGCTCGCGCGGCCGCGGCCCGCTCCCGTTCGTCCCGACGATTCAGGGCGCGACGCACCTCTTCGTGGAACGCTTCCCCACGCATCAGCCACTGGACAGTAGCCACGAGATGCCGGTGCTTTGCGTCTGCGAGGTTCCCCCGCAAATCCCGTTCACCACTCCATGCCGAGTTTGCGCCCATGAGTTGCTGTCCGGACCGCTGGAAACTTGCTTCCGCCCGCCTTGCAGCTTCGCCCAGGCGCCTCAATCCCGGAGATACATTATTGCGAAGGTAATCCTCGTAGCCCCGCCGTACGTTATCCGCCCTCAGCCTAAAGAGATTACCCATACGTATCCGCTGCGTAGTAGTGTAAATGCTTGATTCTTCGGAACTTGTAGAACTTGCAGAATCAGTGGAACTGTCGTCGTGATCCATTTTCCCTGGCTCTCCTTATTCTTGACGCTGACGGAATTAGCGTGGTCGGCGCCCCAAGGCAAGTCGCCCCGTCGGCCCCGCGCTGTCTTCACCTGCTCGCGGAAGATCCATTCGACCTATTCTGCCGACGGCGAGGACCGATGTGTGGCACGTGCCGCCTCTCACCTCGGGCCTGCCAACTCCTGGTGAACCTTGCACAAAGGGACAACGTCCTGGCGAGGGGCCCGGTTCAACCTGGCCGACGGGGCAGCCGACTTGGCGCGCGACCGCGTCATGGAGTGGGCGGGGTCAGGGAGCCGCAGCAACCCGAGAGCCCCAGCGACTCCCCGCTCCGGGCTCGGTGGGGCTTTCGCGTCCGCGGCACCGGCTCGGCAGGTGCCGAAGCCCCCTGCCCAGGAAGGCTCCTTCACCTGCTCGGGCCGCTCGGCCGGTTGTGCCGGGATCCACCGTGGCCGTAATAAGGCCGATCCTGGGCGCCATGCGACTGGTGCGACGAAGATCGCGATCCGCTAGCAGGGGGATCTTGAGCCGCCAGACTTCGCGCCACTCCCTGCTGCCAGTGCTTTATCTTTTCCGTGTTGGACTGCAAGTAATTCTCGTAGGCTGCAATCTGGGCGGGTTGCCACTGATTTTGTTCGGATGCAGCGCGTGCGCCCTCATTTTCCCGATCCCAGCGGTTCAGAATGTCCTTCACTGCTTGCTGGTAACGCGTCCCGAGTCTCACCCACACATCAGCATTTTCCTTATGCTGACTCACTGCTTCTCGGTAACCACGCTCCAGCTTCGGCGACCACTTGTCCTTACTCCATGCCGCGAAGGCTTTGCTGATTTTCTGTTCGGTCCGCTTGAAATTCTCTTGCGCCCGCCTTGAATCTTCGCGTATGCCTGCCATGCCGGGAGACATATTATCGCGAAGATAAGGCCAGTATCGATGCTCTCTGTTATATCTCCACAACTCGGTGAGATTAGCCAGACCATTCGACTGGGCCTTAGTGTATTCTATTATCCCGAAGTTGTTGGCATCCTTGAAACTTCGGCCGCCAGAGCCCATTTCCGCTGTATCTCCTTTTTGTTGACACCGACGGAGACCGGTGAAGTGCCGCGTATGCCACCCGCAACTCGGGCCGCCGACTCCGCGTGAGTCATGTATAAGGGGACAACGTCCTGGCGAGGGGGCTGGTTCAACCTGGCCCGCAGCACAGCCGACTTGGCACGCAACCACGCCACGGAGACAGCGGGACCAGTGAACCGCAGCAACCCGAAAAGCCCCACCGACGCCCGACTTCGGGCGCGGCGGGGCTTCCGTGGTGGCGGCTGGGTCAGACGGTGCCGAAGTCTCCGGCCTTGACACCCACCACGAAGGAGGCGAACGCGGCAGCGGGGAGGCTCAGCACCGGGCCGCCCTGGTTCTTGGAGTCGCGGACGGGGACCAGGCCGCGGGAGGCGACGAGGTTGGCGGCGACCTCGATGCACTGGCCGCCGTTTTGACTGTACGAGGACGTGAACCAACGCGGAGCTTTGGTCGTCACGAGGTGTCCCTTCCTGACTGGCTGATCATGGCCACGGATTCCGCCTGCGAGCAGGCTCCGGCCTGTAGTTGATGGTAAGCCGTCAGTATCGGTAGTACGAACGTACTATCCCGTTCGAGATGACCCCGATGGGCGGACTCGGCGTACGACACGAGCGAGCGGTCCGGCAGCGTCAGCAGCGTCACCGGCAGGTTGAACGGACGGCTTGCGCCCATGCTGAACGGGGCGACCTGGAGTACTGTGTTCGGCTGATCGGCGAACTCAAGCAGGCGCTCGAACTGAGCCTTCATGACGGCTGGCCCGCCGACAGGCCGACGGATGCAGCTTTCGTCCAGCACCACGAAGACCAGAGGCGGGCGCGTCCGGACGAGCGAGGCTTGCCGCGACGCGACGAGCGCCAACCGCTTCTCCGCCTGCTCGCTGGTGATGTCCCCCCGTTTTACTTCGCTCTCCGCGAGCAAGGTCGCATGCTCCGGAGTCTGGAGCAGACCAGGGATGACACCGACCTCGTACACCCGGATCTCCGCCGCACGCCCCTCGTACTCGACGAACTGCGGGAAGCCCTCCAGCAGTGCCGTCTGCCGGACCGCGCCGCACTGTCGTTCCAGCCGAGTACCCGTACCCAGTGCCTTGTCCGCGCTACGCGCGAAGTGGGGAGTTGGAGAGCGGCGACCGGTTTCGACGGCAGAAATATGCGTCCCGGAGTAGCCCGAGTGTTCCCCCAGTTCATCCTGGGTCCAGCCGCGCTCGTCTCGTAACGCGCGTAAGAGCTGACCGAAAGCAGCCTTGGGCGACCTTTCGGGGTCCAATTCTTTCCTGTTCAACGACTGCGGCCCACCCTCCGTGCAGATGACGCAAGTTGAAGACATCCACACTGTAGGTCACGCTGATTTCCCTTGGTAGTGGATTCGCTACGGAGAGGAGTTGCCGTGTCCGTCAAGAACGACCCCAACCAGCCACAAATCCCCCCACACGCACCCCCCACTGGCACTCTCATGGTGGACGCAGACGAACAAGTCGGCGAATTTCGAGGTGAGTTGGCAGGGCTCTGGTACCTGCGATCCGTAACAGGCGGACGGGAATGGACCGTTGACCCGGTCGACGCGCACCCGGCCAGCCCCGCGCAGCGGCTGCGCGCCGAGACCGCCCGCGCCAACGCCCGCAGCCGGGGTGAGGTGCTGTGACCGCTGCGGCCCGTTACCGGGCGGAGGTGCGGGCCACGGGCCCGGTGTTCGGTGCTGCCGGGACCACGCAGTACAGCCTCGGCACCTCCCTGACCGCCTCCCCGGAACTCGCGCTGCGCTGGCTGCGCGGCGAAGCCCTGCGGATCGCGGACCGGCTCGATCCCGATCCGCAGCACTCGGCGTGGGTGCGGCCGGCGATGCGCACGGCGCCCGTACCCGTGCCCGACTGCCCCGCCGAACTCCGCGCCTGGGCCACCGACCCCACCGAGCAGCGCGCCGCACACAAGCAGATCAGGGCCGGGCGCGCGCTGGCCGTCCGGATCCCCGACGCGGGCTGTACCTTCACCCTCTCCGTCCGGCCCGCCGACACCCCGGCCCCCGCCAGGAGAGCCGCCGCACGCCAGGCCGCCCGGGACGACAAGGACACCGTCGTCGAACGCTACCGGGCCCGTGAGCCGCTGGCCCGGATCGCCGAAGCGTACGGCGTCACCCCCCACTGGCTCGCCCTCCGCCTCGACGAATGGGGCGTCCCGCGCCGCCAGCGCTACGAGGCCCACCTGCACCGCCGCCCCGCCCACCGTCTCTTCCGCGGACGCACGCCCCGCCGCACGACAACCGAAGTGCAGGCCGCGCAAGCCGAGTTCACCGACCACCGCACCGACGTGACCACCCGCTACCAGGACGGCGAGTCCATCACCTCCCTCGCCCGCTCCTTCCAGGTCAGCCACACCTGGGTCGCGGAACGCCTGAACGACTGGGGCGTACCCCGCCGATGACCCACAGCACCGATACGACCATCCGCGACACCGTCGCCCGCGCCTTCTCCCGGACGCTCTCCGTCCTCGTCCCCCGCCGCCCCCGCCGCCGTCGGCCCGGCCGCCACAGCGCCCGCTACCTCCTCGCCGCCGTACCGCCCCCCGCCCCTCCACAACCCCCCGACCAGAGCCCCAGGGCGTACGCCTGGTCCACACCCGTCCCCGACCACGTCCGCGCCCGCCGCGCCCCCCTGCGCGGTGAGGAAACACGCCTCGTACGCCCCTACGTCCGCACCGAAACGACGCCCCGCCACTCGGCCGTCACCCGGGAACGGCGACGCGCCGCAGCCCTCGCCGCGCTCGGCGTCGACTACCCCTACACCTACGAAGGCGCCCCTTTCCCCCTCTCCGCGTTCGCCCCCACCCGCACCGCCGCGGAGGCGACCGCATGACCCACCAGGCACCCGAGAACAGGACCCCGGCCCGGGTCCGGGTCTGCGCACGCTGCCTGCGCGAGACCACCGAAGCCGTACTCGTCGAGTGGATCGACACCGGAAGCGGACCCGGTGTCGAGGTATGGACCTGTCCGGCCCATGTGAAGGGCTATGCCCCCGGCCACCCCTCATGATCCCGTGAGGGCGGACTCCTGCACGGTCGTCAGCGTCCCGTCCCGGCGGGCCCGCTCCAGCCGCAGCCGGGCCGAACGCCCCGCCAATGTCAGCGTCATGAGCTGGTTGCCGAACCACGGGCCGCCCGCCCTGCGCCAGTCGACCGGCGGCCCGGGGCAGCGGCCGTGCCGGGCGAACAGGCGTCCCAGGGCACGGGCCACCGCGCTCCAGCCGAAGCGGAAGCCGAGCCGGATCGAGAGCGGGATGGAGTTGTGCACCGGGGAGCAGGTGAGCTGGAGGACCCGGGCGTCGGGCCGGCCGGCGGGCCAGGACGGCTCGGCGACGTACGCGTGGTGGACGTCCCCGGACAGGACGAGGGCCGTCGCCGGTGCCCCGGGTCCGGAACCGGCCTCGGCGAGCAGGGCGGCCAGGGCGGCGAAGGAGTCCGGGAAGGCCGCCCAGTGCTCCAGGTCGGCCCGGCGGCGCAGGTCCTCGCCGAACCGTGCCCAGCGCGGCCCGCGTTCACCCCGGCACAGCGCCGCGTCCCAGGTCTCGGCGTCGTGCACCAGGTGCGGCAGCAGCCAGGGCAGCGAGCTGCCGATCAGCAGGTGGTCGCAGGAACCCCGGTCGGCCAGCGCCTGGTCGCGCAGCCAGGCGGCCTCGCCGGGGTCGAGCATCGCGCGGCGGTTCTCGTCGAGCACCCGGGCGGCCCGGGTGTCCACCATCAGCAGCCGGACCCGGCCGAAGTCGCGGCGGTAACTCCAGCGCACCGACGCGGGGTCGGCGTCCGCCTCGGCGGCGAAGGCACGCAGCAGGTCCGTGCCGTCGGGGGTCTGGCGCACGGCGGCGTAGAGCGGGTCGGCGGCGAGTTCGGCCGGGGACAGGTTGCCGAGGTGCTGGTGCACCCAGTACGACATCAGGCCGCTCAGCAGCCGCTCGCGCCACCAGTCGGTGGCGCGCATGTCGGCGAGCCAGGCGGCGGAGGTGTTCCAGTCGTCGATCACGTCGTGGTCGTCGAAGATCATGCAACTGGGCACGGTGGACAGCAGCCAGCGCACCTCGGGGTCGAGCCAGGACTCGTAGTAGAGCCAGGTGTACTCCTCGTAGTCGGCGACCTCGCTGCCCGGGGGATCGTCCAGGCCGCGGCGGGCGGCGATGCGGCGGCGGATCGCGCCGGAGGTCTCGTCGGCGTACACCTGGTCGCCGAGCAGCAGCAGGACGTCGGGCCGCTCGGCGTCGGGGGCGGCGGCCAGCCGGAGAGCGAGCGAGTTCAGCGCGTCGGGGCCGACCCGGTCGTGCCCATCGGCGGGGGGCGCGGCCCAGCGGCAGGAACCGAACGCCATGCGCACGGTGTCGTCGGCGGCGGGCGTGCGGATGACCGAGGGCGGGAAGGGCGAGTCGGGCAGCGGCCACACGCGGGTGTCGTCCAGGAACACCTCGTACTCCGGTGCCGTGCCCGGGGTCAGGCCGGTCACCGGGACCAAGGCGTAGTGGTGGCCCGCGACCTGGAAGGTGCGGGCCGTGCCGCCCGCGCCGTCGGGGCAGCGCACCTCGGCCGTACACGGGCGGCTCGCCTCCACCCAGACGGTCGCCGACGAGCCGTCGGCGTACCTCAGCAGTGGTCCCAGGCGCAGTTCGGTCACGATCACCCTCCTCCGTCGTCCCGTACGGTACGGAACGACGGAGGCCGGTGCGGAGCGGTTGCGGTGATCGGCAGCCGCTCAGGTGCGGATCAGCAGCCGCTGAGGTAGTTGGTGAGGGCGCTCTTCTCGGCGGAGTCCACGGAGAGGTCGTAGTAGTACTTCACCTGGACCCAGGCGCGGACGTATGTGCAGCGGTAGGCGGTGCGGGACGGCATCCACTCGGCCGGGTCCTGGTCGCTCTTGGCCTGGTTCACGTTGTCGGTGACGGCGATGAGCTGCGGACGGGTCAGGTCGTTGGCGAACGCCTGGCGCTGGGCGGTGGTCCACCTGCCGGCTCCGGAGTCCCAGGCCTCGGCGAGCGGGACGAGGTGGTCGATGTCGAGGTCGGAGGCGGCGGTCCAGGTGGCACCGTCGTACGGGGAGTACCAGCTGCCGCTGGTGGCGGCGCAGGAGGAGTCGGTGACGACGTTCGAGCCGTCGCGCCCCAGGACCGTCTCGCGGGTGTTGCAGGCGCCGCTGATGGTGATCCAGTGGGGGAAGAGGTCGCGGTCGTAGCCGGTGCGGTTCTCGGTGGCCACGGTGAGCTGGGCGAGGTAGCTGCGGGCGGTGGCGCCGCTGATGGGGGTGGGGAGCGCGGCGGAGGCGGCCGGGGAGTTGAAAAGCGCGACGGAGGCTATGAGGGCGGTGAGTGCGCCGAGTATGCTGACCCGTCGACGCGCGTAGATCCTGGGCATGCGAACTCCCTTGAGTCGTGGGGGTGTTGGAGCGCGAGCGAAGGAATGCTCGCGGACCGGCGTTGCGCTCGGGTGTGTGCCCGGTAAGAAGTTAGTGACGCGTACATGACACGACAAGGTTTACGGTCGAACTTTTCCTCGCGTACGATGGCTGGCGCGGAAGGGGAGTAGCTCTACGCCGGGATCGTCGACACACTGCTCAGCTCGTCTGAGCCGGCGCCCGGAGGCGGACCTCGGAGACGGGGTCGGCCAGCGAGACCTTCGGCAAGCAGTGCACGCCCGTGCCCGACGGCATGGGTGCCATGTGGACTGCCATGCCGAGGTGTCGTGATCGCGAAGCAGGAACACTCTCGGCGGGGCGGCCCCCGACCGATTGAGGAATCTTGATCAGCATCACCGTGACGGCGCTCGTCTTCGGCGTCATCTTCCTCGCCGAGCTGCCGGACAAGACCGCACTGGCCGGCCTCGTCCTCGGCACCCGTTACCGCGCCTCGTACGTCTTCGCGGGCGTCGCCGCCGCCTTCACCCTGCACGTCGTGCTCGCCGTCGCGGCGGGCAGCGTGCTCACCCTGCTGCCGCACCAGATCGTCCAGGCAGTGACGGGCGTCCTCTTCCTCGGCGGCGCGGCGGTGCTGCTGCTGAAGAAGGACGACGGCGAGGAGGACATCCGGCAGCCGGAGAACCAGTCCTTCTGGAAGGTCGCCGGGACGGGCTTCATGCTCATCCTGGTCGCCGAGTTCGGCGACCTCACGCAGATCATGACCGCGAACCTCGCGGCCCGTTACGACAACCCGCTCTCCGTCGGCCTCGGCGCGGTGCTGGCGCTGTGGGCGGTGGCCGGTCTGGGCATCGTCGGCGGAAAGGCGCTGATGAAGCGGGTGCCGCTGACGCTGATCACCCGGATCGCGGCCCTGCTGATGCTGGCGCTGGGCGTGTGGAGCCTGTGGGAGGCGGTGGCCTGACGACCGGGAACCGGTGGACCCCCGCCGGGCCCGCTGCCGCCGGGCGGACTGAACGTCCGGTGAACGCTCGCGGGGGGTGCTGGCGGGACACCGGAGCGGTTTTGTACCGTAGACGAACAAAGTGGCTCCCGCCCGCTTCCCCTGACCGGCGGGCGGGGCCGCCTTGTCCCTCCGGCGGGTCCGACGATCCGGGGCCTCCGGAAACCCCTGAATCTCCGGGGCGACCCCGCAGGACCCCGCAGGACCTCCTACGCCCCGGGGCACGCCCCACTCCTGATCTTCCGTCCCGCTTGGAGCCGTCGATGCCGCCCACCGCCCTCACCGCCCGCGCCCTGCTGCTCGACATGGACGGCACCCTGGTCGACTCCGACGCCGTCGTCGAACGCATCTGGCGCCGCTGGGCCGAGCGGAACGGACTGGACGGCGACGAGGTGATGCGGGTCGCGCACGGACGGCAGGGGCACGCCTCGATGGCCCTGCTGCTGCCCGACCGGTCCGTCGAGCAGAACCTCGCCGACAACACCCGCATGCTGGCGGAGGAGACCGCCGACGTGGAGGGCGTCGTCGAGGTCCCGGGCGCGGGCGCCTTCCTGCGGGCCCTGCACGGGCTGCCGCACGCCCTCGTGACCTCCGCCGACGTCGCCCTGTCCACGGTACGGATGGCCGCGGCGGGGCTGGAGCGGCCGGAGGTGCGGATCACCGCCGAATCGGTCGGCGCGAGCAAGCCCGACCCGGAGGGCTTCCTGAAGGGCGCCGCGGAACTCGGTGTCGCGCCCGCCGACTGCCTGGTCTTCGAGGACTCCGGCGCCGGCATCGCCGCGGGCCGCGCCGCGGGCATGCGGGTCGTGGGCGTGGGGCCGCGCGCCCGGGTGCACGAGCCGGACTTCGTCGTGAACGACCTGACCGGGGTCCGCCCGGAGCGGGCGGCGGACGGCACGATCCGGGTGCACCTCGGCTGACCCCGGCCGCCGGCCGGAATGCGGACAGGGTCCGTCAGACCACCAGAAGGGCCTTAATCGTCGCCGTCGTCGCCGCCGCCGCTGCTGCTGCTACCGCGCCGTCGGTTCTTCTCGGCAAACCGCAGCAGTTCGCCCGCGCCGAGGGTCAGCGCCGCCGCCGCGCGGACCCACCGCGGCCCGCCGCGCTGTGCCCAGACCACACAGACGCACCCGGCGACGACGAGCACCAGGACACCGAGCAGTACAACGATCATGTTCCCCGCCTCTGTTCGCCTACGACGCGCGCCATCCTGGCAGATCGGGTAGCGCACGGCGGCTGCCGGGCAGCGCTGCAAGCAACGCACTCCGCGGGCAGGCGGCGAAGCGCAGTTGAGCGCCTGTAGTGACGGGGATGCGTCTGTGGTGACATGGATGCGTCTGTGGTGACGGCGGACCGTCGCTCCGCCCGCGTCAGTGCGCCCACGCGTCGGGGCCGCCACCCCGCCACTCGATCAGCTCGGACCTGACCACGTCCATCTCGTCCCAGCCCTGAAGTCCCGCCTGCTGCATGAACCGGGCGATGTCCTGCACGCTGAACGCCCGGCCCAGGATCTCCCCGTCCACCCGCACCCGCCGCCCGCCGTCCTCGTCGGGCGGGTAGATCACCACAGGTCTCGTGCCGGCCATACCCACCACCCTCTCCCGTCGCACGGAACGGCGCACAGCGAATCACAGCTGACCGCAGCCGACCGCAGCGGGCCACAGCGGGCCACAGCGGGCCGCTTGGAGAAGTGATCCGGAGAAGATACGGAAAAGGCCCCTGCGGTTCGGCGGATCAACGCGGCCCCGGACTGCACCCTGCGGGGATATGCACACATACGCACCGGCTATACATGCCATCTATACATTACATGTATACGCATCGCGTACAGTCCTGCGCATGGCCACCGCTTACCTTCTGCCGATCAAGACGGCAGCTGCTCTTTTCCCGCTGCTGGCGCTCTTGTTACTGCTGCCGACGGCCGTCGTCGTCTACCGCCGGCACGGCGTGATGTCCCCGGGAAGGACGCTGTCGCTCTACGGCTTCCTCTACTACCTGCTCACTGCCTACTGCCTGACGATCGTGCCGCTGCCGAAGAAGACAGCCGACATGTGTGAGCGGTTCGTGCTGGTGGCCCATCCGCAGTTGAAGCCCGGAAACACCTTCAGCGACATCTGGAAGGAGGCGGACCACAAGATCGGGCTCGATGCGCTGGTCCTCCAGAACCCCGCCGTCGCCGGAACTCTCTTCAACCTGCTGCTGCTCGTGCCGCTCGGCATCTTCCTGCGCTATCACTTCGGGCGCTCGCTGCACGCCACCGCCTGGACCGGCCTCGCCGTCGCGCTGTCCTTCGAGCTGACGCAGTGGACCGGAGTGTGGGGCCTCTACGACTGCCCGTACCGCCTCTTCGACGTGGACGACCTGATCGTCAACACCTCGGGGGCGGTGGTCGGCTGGCTGCTGGCCGGTCCGATAGCGCGGCTGCTGCCCACGCTGGAGACGCTGGACGGACGGGCGCTGGCGGCCCGCCCGGTGCCGTTCGGACGCCGGCTGACGGCGCTCGTCGTGGACGTGGCCGGGTATGTCGCCGCGTCGGTGTTCATCACCGCCGTGCTGACGTTTCAGGGCGCGACGCCCTCGCTCTGGATGCCCGTCGCGGTCTTCGTGGCCTGGTTCGTCCTCCTGCCGCTGGTGACCGGCACGACACCCGGCAAACGGCTGTTGCTGCTGCGGCTGGTGGCGGAGGGCGGCGGTCCGCTCGTGGTGGGGCGACTGGCCCTGCGAGCGCTCCTGCTCGGGCTGTTGGTGCTGCCCTTCCTGGCGGGGCTGTTCCTGGCCATGCTGACCCTGCTGGCCGGGCCGATACCGTCCGACCTGCTCGCCGGCGTCCAGGACGCGGGCGCCCAGGGTGCGGCGGCGGTCCTCTTCGCACTCGACCCCCTCGAACTGCTCGCGGTGATGACCAGTGTCACGCTGCTCGCCATCTGCGCGCGGAGCACCCTGCGCCACCCGCACCGGCTCGCCCCGCACGACCAGATCTCGGGCATCCGCAACACCACGCTGCCACACGCCCGCGCGAGGCAGGCCGCCGCACAGGCGGACGGGCGAGCGGACGGCGGGACGGATAGCGGGACGGGTGGCGGAGCGGACGAGCCGGCCGACGGCCCGGCGGATGACCGGGCGGGCGACGGGGAGGGCAGGGACGACCGGGCAAGCGGCCCGGCGGACGACCGGCCCGCTCAGGTCCCGGTGGAGCGGACGGCCGAGGACGCGTCGACGGAGCCGCAGAACTCCGCCACCGCCGGCTCCCGCTAGAGCCAGAGCCAGAGGCAGCCCGGCCAGACCGGCACGGCGTTGGAGCATGAACGGCGTGCCCACGGGCCCGCGATCAGTGCGCCGACGGCCGGTCACACGAAACGGCCCCCCGAAGATCTCTCCGAGGGGCCGCAAACCCTAGCCGGCCAGGGTCTTGTCACCGGTGGGCGCGGACGGTTTCGAACCGCCGACATCCTGCTTGTAAGGCAGGCGCTCTACCCCTGAGCTACGCACCCCGGACGGGTCGACAGCCTACATTGCCCGAGGGGCTGTGCCGCAAACCCGTATCCGACGGGGCCGCAGGCGGCCCGGCCGCGTATCCGCCGAGGCCACCGGCACGGGCCCGGCCGCACCCGGCCGGGCGAGGTGCCCAGCGTGGACGCCGGGCGGTTGGCCGGGCGGCGGACGCCGGGCGGGGCGCCGGGGGCTAACCCCACCACGGATGCGGTAGTGGGCTGGATCGTGATGGTGCGCGGGGCTGCATACGGTCGTGGAGTTCCCAGCGTCCGGCCCAGGGGGAGTCCCAGTCATGGCCCGTATCGTTCCCGCCCGTGCGGCCGCCGCCGTCGGCGGCGTCGTGGTGCTCGTCGCCGCCGTCACGGCCTGCGGCGGCTCCGCCGCGCAGGACAAGCATCCCGATCACCGTTCCTTCGCGCTGCACGGACGCACCCTCACCGTCGACTCCGACGACTCGTCGCTGGAGATCGTCGCCGCGGACTCGGCCGAGGCCGGCACGGTGAAGGTCACGCGCTGGTTCCACGGGTCGGTCCTGGTCGGCAGCGACCCGCGGGTGACCTGGTCGATGAAGGACGACCGGCTGGTGCTGCGGCTGAAGTGCTCCGGCATCGTCGCCGACTGCTCGGCCAAGCACCGCGTCGAGGTGCCGCGCGGGACCGCCGTCAAGGTGACGGACGGCGACGGCAGCGTGCGCGCGCGGGGCTTCAAGGACGCGCTGGACATCCATACCCACGACGGCTCCGTGCACGTCACCGACTCCACCGGCCCACTGGAGCTGCGTACGGACGACGGCTCCGTGCGTGCCGAGGTGTCCTCGCCCCGGGTGCGGGCGGTCTCGCACGACGGCTCGGTCCGCCTCCGGCTGGGCGCCGTGCCCGACCTGGTGGACACCCGCACCGACGACGGCTCCGTCACCATCGGCCTGCCCCGCGCCACGTACCGGG
Source organism: Streptomyces sp. NPDC006012 (assembly GCF_042871185.1). Taxonomy (NCBI): domain Bacteria; kingdom Bacillati; phylum Actinomycetota; class Actinomycetes; order Kitasatosporales; family Streptomycetaceae; genus Streptomyces; species Streptomyces sp. NPDC006012. The sequence continues at coordinate 740,162 of NZ_JBIAIE010000001.1, read as the reverse complement.
TGACGACCCGCGCGGACGACGGCTCGGTCGACGTGTCCGTGCCGCGCGACGACTCCAGTGCCCACTCGGTCACCGCCCGCACCCACGACGGAAAGATCACAGTACGAACCGCGAACTGACCGGCCCGTGTGTTCGTCCTTCCCTGGTGGGAGAATGACTCCACCGAGGACGCGGCGCAGCACGGGAGAGGGATGTGACGGCGACACCGGCGACGACACCATCGCAGCCGTACCCGCCGTTCGCCCGGGCCGGGCGCGGCCCCTCCGCCCTCCGGGACGTCCTCACCCTGGCGGGCCTGCCGCTGCTCGCCGTCCTCGCGGTGCCCGCGGCATTCGCCGGCGGCGGCACCCGGCGCTGGTTCGGCGGGCGGGCGGACAACCAGCGGGCCCAGGCTCAGGCCGCGAAGGACGCCGCGGCGACCGCGTTCTACGAACTCGACTCGGCCCAGCGTGACCTCAAGATCTCCATCGAGACGATCACGGCCGTGGACGACTCCCCCGCGGCCCGGCGCGCAGTCACCGACTTCGAGGCGATCAGCCGGCGCATCGACGAGGCGAGCGGCCACTACATCGAGGCCGTCGACGCCCATGACCTCGACCGGGACGATCTGGAGGCGTCTGCCGCCGCCCGGGCCCGCGGCGAGCTGAGCGGCGCCAAGGAGGAACTGGTCCGCGTCAAACAGGAGCTGGACCGGTTCGGCGAGGGACTCGGTCCGCTGCTCGGCAAGGCCGAGACGCAGTTGGCGCGGATCGCACCCGCCGTGGAGCGGGCCCGGCAAGCACTGCTCGCCGCCTCGAACGCACTGGACGCCGTCCGCGGGACAGGGCTGAGCGCGGACGACCTCGCCGCCCGGCTCGCCGTCCTGTCCCCCGAGCTGACCAAGCTGAACCAGGGCGCCGGGCAGCACGGGGTGCAGCCGACGCTGCAGCGGGCCGAGCGGGTGGCGCGGGAGGCCGAGGCCATCCGGGCCGAGGCGGAGCGGCTGCCCGAGAAGGCCGCCGAGATCGACCACCGGCTGGTGAGTCTGCGGACCCGCGCACAGGCCCTGACCACCCGGGCCGGGCAGGTCGACCCGATCCTGAGCGAGCTGCGCCGCCGTTTCGTGGCGGCCTGCTGGCAGGACATCCAGCAGGTGCCCGCGCAGGCCGCCGAGAACGTACGGCAGGCCGAGCTGAAGCTGCGGGAGGCGCAGGCCGCCCGGGAAGCGCAGCGCTGGCCGGACGCCGCGTCGCTGCTGTCGACCGTACGGGCGCTGCTGAACACCACGGACGAGGCGGTGTCGGCGGCCGGTGACCGGCTGACCCGGCTGAACGCCGTGCAGAAGGACCCGCAGCAGGAGATCGAGCGGACCCGGTTCGCCATCCGGGACGCGCAGCGGCTGGCCATGACGGGCCGGTCGACCCCGGATCCGCGGGACGCCCGGCCGCTGGACGACTCGGTGGCGCGGCTGGAGCGGGCGATCGGCACCCTGGAGGGGCGCCACCCCGACTACTGGCACTTCCTGACCGAGACCGAGGCGGTACGGCAGACGGTGGCGCGCGTGGTCTCCCGCATCCGCGAGGAACGCGGCACGGCCGGCATGACCGGCCACTGAGGCGAGGCGTTTGCCGGTCGGGCCGGCTGGGCGGATATTGGATGACATGTAGGGCCCGTCGTACACGCCCAGGGAGGCGGACATGGCCACACATTCACCGCCCCCGGAGCGCCGCCGGATCCAGTTCGACGAGCAGTTGCCCCTCGACCACCGGCTGAACCAGGTCTACCGGATCGGTGCGGGCCTGATGGGTCTGTTCCTGGTGGCCTTCGGCATCCTCGGCCTCGCCAACCGCATCGGCTTCTTCGACACCGGCGGCGACACCACGCTGGGCCTGAGCACCAACGGCGCGCTCAGCGTCCTGTCGATCTGCGTCGGGGTGCTGCTGTTCGTCGGCATGGTGATCGGCGGGAACTTCGCGTCCACGCTGAACATGGCGTTCGGATTCCTGTTCCTGCTCAGCGGCTTCATACACCTCGCGCTGCTGGATACGGAGTACAACTACCTCGCCTTCAAGATCCAGAACGTGCTGTTCAGCTTCGTGGTCGGCATTCTGCTGATGGTGTTCGGGATGTACGGCAGGGTCGGCTCGACGCTGCCGCACGACAACCCGTACTGGCGGGCCCGCCATCCCGAGGAGGCCGAGTTCGAGGCCCGCCGGGCGGCCGTGACGCACGGAGCGGAACCACCGGGACTGGAACGGCGGAGCGGACCGGACACGACGCGCCGGATGTAGCCACGTGCCGGGTATGGCGATCTCCCGCATGCAGCGAGACGGGCCCGGCCGGAGGCGGCGGCGCATTGGGCACAGTGGCGCAAAGAACCGGCGGAGGTCTCGGCCGCTGTCGGCCGCGCCGGTTAGCCTGGGCGCATGCCTCGCTACGAGTACCGCTGCCGAAGCTGCGGCGACACCTTCGAACTGAACCGTCCGATGGCGGAGTCCGCCGCCCCCGCCGTCTGCCCCGCGGGCCACGACGACACGGTGAAGCTGCTGTCGACCGTGGCCGTGGGCGGCTCGGCGTCTGCGCCGTCCGCCGCGCCCCGGGCGGGTGCCGGGGGCGGCGGTGGCTGCTGCGGCGGGGGATGCTGCGGCTGATCGCCCCGCGAACGGGCCGCCGGGGCTACGAGCCCTGGCGAGCGGTCCGCAGGAACTCGCGCAGGATGCGTTCCCCGGCCAGTACCCCGCGGTCCGGCAGGGCGCTGACCGCGGGTGCCGTCCAGCCGGAGTCGGCCAGTTCCCCGTGGCCGGGCCGCCAGCCGCGGTCGGCCGCCAGCAGCAGGTCGGCGTCGAGCAGCGAGTCACCGGCGGCCAGCGTCGGCCCGGCACCGGTGCGGCGGGCGACCTCGCGCACGGCCGCGCTCTTGGTCAGCGGCTTCGGCACGGCGTAGATCTTGCGGCCCTGGAGGGAGACCGTCCAGCCCCGGTCCTCGGCCCACACGGCGAGTTCCTTCACCCAGTCCTCGGGCAGCAGCTCGCGTTCGACGACCAGATAGGCGAACAGGTCGTCGGCGACCCGGTGCTTGCGCGCCCACGCCGGGTCCGCGGTCTCGGCGAGATACGCCCGCACCTCGTCCAGCGGTGCGCACTCGTCGGCGAGCCGGGCCGTCACCCGCGCGTGCCAGTCGGGGTCGGACACGCCGTCCACCAGCAGGTGCCCGCCGTTGGCGCAGATCGCGTACGTCGGCGCCGGGCCCGGCAGGTTGATGCGCAGGTACTGCTTGCGGGTCCGGGTGGTGGTCGGCACGAACACCGCCGCGTCCGCCAGCTCGGTGAGCAGCCCGGCCGCGGTCTCCGTCAGGTAGGACAGCGGCCTGCTCTCGTGCACCTCCACGCACAGCAGCCGGGGCGCGCGGGCGTCCGGCATGGTCAGCGCGAGGGCCGCCGCGGAGTAGATCAGGGTGCGATCGAGGTCGCTGGCCACGAGCACCGGCATCAGACCGTCACCGCCTTGCCGTCGGCGCCGGTGGCGCCCCGTGTGTACTTGGGGTGGATCAAGCCCACGCAGGTGTACGGGAGTCCGTCGACCTCCTCGACCGGTACGCCGCGCTGCTCGGCCAGCAGCCGCACATGGTCCAGGTCGGCGCCCGCACCGGTCCGGGCGAGGATCTTCCAGGGCACCCGGCGCAGCAGTACCCGGGTGGTCTCGCCCACGCCCGGCTTGACCAGGTTCACGTCGTGGATGCCGTACTCCTCGCTGATCCGCTCGACCGCGGCCCAGCCCGCCCAGCTCGGGGTGCGGTCGGTGGCGGCCAGCTCCTTCACCGCCGCGGCCACCTCGTCCGTGACCTCGGGGAAGCACCCGGAGACCGCGTCGAGGAAGGCCACCGAGACGTCCGAGCCGGCGAGTTCGCGGTAGAACTTCGCGCCGTGGAAGTCATGCGGTCCGACCAGGTCGGCGCGCAGGACCGTACGCGAGATCAGGCCGGACACCGTGGAGTTGAGGCAGGCGGACGGGATGAGGAAGTCCTCACGGGTGCCGTAGGTCCGTACGCAGGAGCCCGGGTCGGCCAGTACCGCGATCTCCGGGTCGAAACCGCTGATGCCGTCGGACTCCTCGAAATCCCGGACCGCAGTGGCCAGTTCGCGGGTGATGGCGCCCTTGCCGGTCCAGCCGTCGACGAAGACGACGTCCCGCGGGTCGTGGTGGGCGGCGAGCCAGCGCAGCGCGTTGGCGTCGATGCCCCGGCCGCGCACGATCGAGACCGCGTAGTGCGGCAGGTCGACACCGTGCCGGAAGCGCGCCCAGCGGCGCATCAGTACGCCGACCGGGGTGCCGGCGCGGGCCAGGGAGACCAGGACCGGGCGGCGGACGGAGGGCCCCCCGTTCGAGCGAAGCCGAGAGTCGGGGAGTTCGGCGAGGACCGTCTCGGTGACCACGCCGACGGCCCGTGCCAGCCGGGCGACGGTGGCGTCGAGGGCCGCCTGGAACAGCTCCTGGTACTGCTCGCTCGGCTGGTACTCGACCGGCAGCGACTCGGCGTAGTGCGCACCGCCGCTCTGGATGGCCTCCTCGCGCTCCTCGGTCGGCGCCTCCAGCGTCACGTCCGAGAGGTCCTGGAGCAGCCAGCCGACCTCGTCGGGTGCGTACGAGGAGAAGGCGGGGCCGCGCAGCGGCTCGGACAGCATGGCGGATCTCTCCTCGTGGGAGGCGGGGACGTACAGGAGCTCGGGGACGTATGACGGTACGACGGCGAGCAGGACGTGCGGGGCGTGCGCGCCGAGCCGGGCCAACAGGCCGTCGGGGGCGTGCAGTTCGGGGGTGTCGGCCATCGAGTCGACGACGGCCACGACGGTGTCGAAGCCGCCGCCCGCCACGTTGTAGGCGTAGCGCTCGCCGGGGCCGTCGGCCGGGCCGTCGTGGGCGGGGAAGGCGATGCGGCTGCGTATCGCGTAGCCGGGGTCGTCGACCGGGAGGACGGGCGAGCGGGTGGTGGTGGAGTAGCGCACCTCGGCGGCGACGACCTGCTCCAGTTCGCGGGCGAGCCGCAGTGGCGCGTACATCAGTTCCTCGAAGCCGAGGACCAGGACGCGCCGGGTGCCGGTGGGCAGGGCCTCGGCCACCCGGGCGGCCATGGCGGGCAGGGCCCGCTCCAGGCGGGCGCGGTGCGCGGGCGTGAAGCCGTGCCGCCCGCCGTCGGGCAGCCCGTGCGGCCAACGCAGCTCGACCCGCCCGGCCTGCCCCCGCCCGGCCCACCCGCTCACGGCGGCGACGCTGAACGGGACGGTGAGCCCGGCGGACACGCGGGCGCCGGGGAGGGGGGTGCCGGGGAGGGCGGGGACAGGGCCTGAGAGGACCGCGCTGGTAGCACCGGGGGCGACGAGGGGGGTGGCAGTCGCATCGAGGGTGGCAGCGGCGTCGGGGGCGGCGACGGTATCGGGAGCGGCAGCGCCGGGGGCGGCGACGGCGTCGGATTCGGCGGCGCCGCGGACGGCGACGGCACCCGCACCGGAACTGGCACCGGGACCGGGACCCGCTGGGGTACCGCCCGGCGCGGAGCCGTCCGATGCGGGCGGGTCGTGGCGGGCGACCAGTTCGCGGCCCTTTTCCAGGACCCCGGCCGGGAGGCGCAGCGTGCCCGAGGCGGTGGCGACCAGGTCTACGCGGGTGTCCGTCTCCCGGGCGAAGTCCACCAGCCGCGCGCTGTCGGCCGGGGCGCGCATGTCGACCAGGGCGACCACCACATATCGTCGGCGCGGATAGCGTTCGTGCAGGTCGCGAAGGGTGTTCAGGATCGTGTTGCCGGTGGAGAACTCGTCGTCGACGAGCACCAGCGGGCCATCGCCGACCAGCAGCGCCGGATCTTCCGGCAGCAGCAGGTGGGTGGTGGCGTGCGAGTGGGCCTCCTCGAAACCGCCCGCCCGCGCCACGCCGGGCACCGGGCGGCGGGTGGAGTGCAGGTACGGGGCGAGCCCCAGGCCGTCGGCGACGGAGTGGCCGAGCCCGGTGGCGGTCTCCGCGTAGCCGACGACGACCGCGGCGGCGGCCTCCTCCTCGCCCAGCAGTTCCCGCACCCGGCGGCCGAGGGCGACCCCGTGGCCGTACACCACGGCCGGTGACTGCGGCACGTGCTTGCCCAGGACGTTGGAGACGAGCAGGTGGGCCCGCTTGGGATTGCGGCGCAGGGCGAGCCCGAGCAGGCCGCGCAGTGCGTCGTCGCCCGTCAGCTCGACGCCGAGCCGCTCGGTGACCCAGTTGCCGGACCACACCCCGGCGCCCGTGACGGAGCGCTTGGGGTGATCGGGGCCCTGGGGGTACGGGGGCCCGTGGGGTGGAGGGGTGATGGGGTTCATGGGGTCCATGGGGTTCCTAGTGGCGCGGGCGCTCAGCCGGTTATGCCGGCGGCGAGCAGCTCCACGAAGCCGACGTCCTCGTTGGCGACGCCGAACACCTCGGCACGCAGCAGGGTGCGCTCGGCCCAGGCGCGATGCGGCTTCACCTCGTTCATCTTGTTCGTGTAGGCCGACCGGAGTACACCTCCGCCGCCACGTTCCGGCCGCAGGATGTCCTGCGCGTCACTGAACTCCTCGTGACTGACCACGGACAGCGCGTGCACGGGAAGCACGTGGGAGGGGTGGATGCAGGTCTTGCCGAGCAGTCCGTTGGCCTGATCCAGGGAGATCTCCCGCAGCAACCCGTCCATCGCGTGCTCGATGAGCCTCTCCCGCAACTCGACGGCCTGTCCCTCCAGGAACGGACTGCTGCGCAGCATCGGCTTGAACATGCGCTCCGGGACCCGGAAGTACTCCCACACCGGGCCGGTGACCGTGAAGCCGGTGCCGTCCGCGCGCCCGAGCATGTTGACCACGTCGGCGATCACGGAGGCGACGATCTGGACGTCGTACGCCGTCATGTCGGGCGCCCGGCGCAGCCCGTACGAGGAGCAGAAGTCGGTCACGCCGAGACGCAGGGCGAGCACCCGGTCGCGGTACTTGTCGACCGCGCGGAAGATCCCCTCCAGGGCCTGCACCCGCGACTCCCGGTACAGCAGCTCCGGGGACTCCAGGACCGGCATCGCGAACAGCCGTCGGCCGCTGGCCGTCTCGGCGCTCGCCATCGCCTCCAGGAAGAGGAGCCCTCGTTCCCCGGTGAACTTCGGCAGGACGAAGCCGGACAGCAGACGGACGCTCGGGCCCAGCCGCCGCACCAGGTCGGGGATCTGGTCGGGGACGCGGACCCGGACGAACAGCAGCGGCAGCCGCGCCTCCGTCCGGGACGCCAGGTCGGCGAACTGCCGGACGAGGTTCTCCTCGCCGGCCACGACGTCCGCGTCGTCGATCGAGTCCTCCAGGCACAGCACCATCGAGACCACGCCCAGTCCGGCCTGCTTGACGATGTCGTCGGCGAGCCGGGGCCGGGTTGCCGGGCTGTACAGCGTGGCGCCCAGGGCCGCGGAGAGCAGCCGGGCCGGGGAGTCGGCGGTGAACTCGCACGGCTCCTGGTGGAAGAGGCGCTGTCGCACCTCAGGGGCGATGTGCCCGAAATGACGCATGAAACTCCCCCGTGGCGCAAGGTGATCCTGACGATTCCTTGTAAGGGTGGCCGGTAATAGTACGTAGGGGTCCATGCCCTGGGTTCCCGTCGGGCATGAATTTCAGGTAACCCAACCGTGTCAGCCACCGCCACCCCCCGCATTGTCGTGACCAGGTCCGAGAGGGCAGGATGACCGCATGACGCACGCGATGCTGAAAGGGTCGAACGTCCCGCTGGAGGCCACGACGGTACGCGCCGTGCTGCGTTGGTCGTCCGGGCAGGGAATCCCCGACGTCGACGCCTCGGCGCTGCTCCTCGGTCCCGACGGTCGTGTGCGTTCCGACGAGGACTTCGTCTTCTACAACCAGCCCCGGCATCCCTCCGGGACGGTGTGGCGGCTCGGCAAGAAACGGGTCACCGAGGGCCTCACCGACACGATCCAGACAGATCTGTCGGGTGTCGACCCCGCTGTGGGCCGGATTCTCCTGGTCGCTTCGGCGGACGGGGTCACCTTCGACCACGTACAGTCGCTGCGCATTCTGCTGTACGACGCGTCGGCCGGCGACGGTGAGGCGCTGGCGTACTTCGACGTCAAGCCGGAGACCGGCGCGGAGACGGCCCTGATCTGCGGAGAGCTGTACCGGCGCGGCGAGAGCTGGAAGTTCCGTGCCCTGGGCGAGGGCTACTCGAACGGCCTCAAGGGCCTGGCGGTGGACTTCGGCATCTCGGTGGACGAGTCGGAAGCGGGCCAGGAGTCCGGTTCGGGGGCGCCGGAGATCTCCCGGCCGCTGCCTCCGGAGCAGCCGACGGAGCCGGCTCCGCCTACGGTTGTTCCGGCTGCGACGGTGCCGCCTACGGCCGTTACGGCTCCGACCGTTCCGGCTGCGGTTCCGGCTCCGGCCACGGCCGCGGTTCCGGCCCAGCCGGCGGCCGCGGTGCCGGCCCAGGCCGCGTACGGGTATCCGCAGTCGACGTCTGCGCAGCCTGCGTATGGGTATCCGCAGGCGGCCTCGTCGCAGCCTGCGTACGGGTATCCGCCGGTGGTGGCGGGGCCGGGGCCCGGGCCCGATGTGCGGCTGCCGCCGCAGGGGCCGCAGTTCATCAGCCGGTAGGTTGCGGGCGGGGTCGCGGGCCGGGGGCCGGGGGCCTTGTTCGGGCGGGTGCGGGTGCGTCGTGGCTTGCCGCGCAGTTCCCCGCGCCCCTTTGGGGCGCCGGGGGGTCAGCGGCCCGTCTGGGTTTTGTAGCCGCGGCCCCATTGGAGGCCCCAGCCGTAGAGGCGGTCCAGTTCGCCCTGGAAGCCGTAGACGAACTGGACCTCGCGGCGGACCAGTAGTTCGCCCTTGACGTTCTCTATCAGCACCACGGCGCAGGAGCGGGCCTGTGGGTGGCGTTCGTCCAGACCTATCTCGATGCGGGGGCCGTTGCTCGGGTAGAGCGTGACGATCGCATGGGTGCGGTCGAAGGCCGGCGTCTGGTCGTAGATGTACACGAAGACCAGAAGGCGTTTGATGTTGTCCCGGTGGTCCAGGTTGATGTACATCGTCTCGCCGGACGCCGAACCGAACCGGTCGTCGCCGCTCAGCTTGACGTACGGCGCTGCGTTGACGTCCCCCAGGTAGCCGCCGAGCGGCTGTACGACGCCCTTCGTGCCGTCGCTCAGCTCGTACAGGCAGCCCAGGTCGAGGTCGACGTTGACCATGCTCTGCCCGTGTCCGAGGACCTCCGGGGGCTTCAGCGCCTTGAAGGGGTGCCGGAACAGGCTGGTGCGCAGCGCACCGCCCATGTCGGCCTCCCGCATCCGCCAGGTCAGGTTGACGCGCAGATGCCCGGTGGCCGCGTCCTGCTTGGTCAGGGACACCTGCTGGTGCCGTTTGGTGAGCTGGATGGAGTTGGTGGCGGCGCTGCCCGAGTCGAACTCGGCCGCCCGCCCTCCCAGCAGTCCGTCGAAGAAGCCCATTCCCGCCCCCAGTACTCATGCCCGACGTGTGCGGGGCGGCCGAACGCGTCGACGGCCCCGCACAGAGCGTTCCTCACCGTCCGGGGTGTCACACCCCGGAGGCGACCTCGGCCTTCTCGTCCGAGCCCGCGTCGCCCTCGGCCGCGGCGAGTGCGCGGTTGCGGCGGACGGAGGACCAGAAGGAGGCAGCGATCAGGATGACACCGACCAGACCGGTGATGACCTCGTTGATCTGGTACTGGATAGTGACCAGGAGGAGCACCGCCAGGGCACCGATCGCGTAGTGGGCGCCGTGTTCCAGGTAGACGTAGTCGTCCAGCGTGCCCTGGCGCACCAGGTAGACGGTCAGCGACCGGACGTACATCGCGCCGATGCCCAGACCCAGCGCCATCAGGACGATGTCGTTGGTGATGGCGAAGGCACCGATCACACCGTCGAAGGAGAAGGACGCGTCCAGGACCTCCAGGTAGAGGAACATGAAGAACGCGGCCTTGCCCGCCAGGACGACCACCGAACGCTTCTTGCCGCTGCGGGCGGCCTCTTCTTCCTCCTCCTGCTCCCGTTCCTCCTCTTCTTCGAGCCGGTCCTCGAAGAAGCCGGACAGCCCGCCGACGATCATGTACGTGATCAGACCGGCGATGCCGGAGATCAGGACCGTCTGCGCCTTGTCGGCGTGCGCGCCGCCGTGCTGGTGGGCGTGGGCGGCGAAGGTGAAGGAGGTGATGAGCAGGACGGCCAGCGCGATGCAGACCGACAGCATGTCGACCTTGCCGAGCTTGGCCAGCGGCCGCTCGATCCAGCGCAGCCACTGGATGTCCCGTTCCTCGAAGATGAAGTCGAGGAAGATCATCAGCAGGAACATGCCACCGAAGGCGGCGATCGCCGGGTGGGCGTCGGTCACCAGTTGCTGGTAGTGGTCCTTGTTGTTCAGTGCGAGGTCGACGGCCTCGATGGGGCCCAGCTTCGCGGTGACCGCGACGATCACGACCGGGAAGACCAGCCGCATGCCGAACACCGCGATGAGCACGCCGACCGTGAGGAAGATCTTCTGCCAGAAGGCACTCATCTTCTTCAGGACACCGGCGTTGACCACCGCGTTGTCGAACGACAGCGAGATTTCGAGGATGGACAGGATCGCCACGATGCCGAATGCGGTCCACCCCCCGTAGAAGACCGCAGCGACCAGGCCGAGCGCGGTGACCGCGATCGACCAGCCGAAGGTTTTGAGAAGCACTGGCTACCCCATCGTGTGTGGGGGGCCTCACCCAGACGCAGTCTGAGGGAGGATGTCCCCCGCGCCGTACCCGGCTTTACGAAACGTTGACTCCGAAGTCTAGAGCGATACCCCGGAGCCCCGACGCGTACCCCTGTCCCACCGCGCGGAACTTCCATTCCCCCTGGTAGCGGTACAACTCGCCGAAGATCATCGCGGTCTCGGTGGAAGCGTCCTCACTCAGGTCGTAACGGGCGAGTTCCTGCCCGTCCGCCTGGTTGACGACCCGGATGAAGGCGTTGGAGACCTGCCCGAAGGTCTGGCCGCGCTCGTCCGCCATGTGGATCGAGACGGGGAAGACGATCTTGTCGCAGCCGGCCGGGACCTTCGGCAGGTCCACCAGGATGCTCTCGTCGTCGCCCTCGCCCTCACCGGTGAGGTTGTCACCGGTGTGCTCCACCGAGGCGTCCGGGCTCTTGAGGTTGTTGTAGAAGACGAACCACTCGTCGCCGAGGACCCGGCCGTCCTGGCACAGCAGCGCGCTGGCGTCCAGGTCGAAGTCGGCTCCGGTGGTGGAACGCGCGTCCCAGCCGAGCCCGATCATGACGTTGGTGAGGTTCGGTGCGGCCTTCGAGAGGGAGACATTGCCTCCCTTGGCGAGCGTGACGCCCATATTGCTGGTCCTCCCCTGGGTGGAGCTTTCTCCGGTTGTCCTGCGGGTCCGGCGCCGGCCCCGACGGGAGCGGCACCGGACACAGCGGTCACGTCTCAGACGTTGACGCCGAAGTCCTGTGCGATGCCGCGCAGGCCCGAGGCGTAGCCCTGGCCGATGGCGCGGAACTTCCACTCCGCGCCGTGCCGGTACAGCTCGCCGAAGACCATGGCGGTCTCCGTGGAGGCGTCCTCGCTGAGGTCGTAGCGGGCGATCTCCTGCTGGTTGGCCTGGTTGACGACGCGGATGAAGGCGTTGCGCACCTGGCCGAAGGACTGCTGGCGGGTCTCGGCGTCGTAGATCGACACCGGGAAGACGATCTTTTCGACGTCGGCCGGGACCGTCGCGAGGCTGACCTTGATGACCTCGTCGTCGCCCTCGCCCTCACCGGTGAGGTTGTCACCGGTGTGCTCGACGGAGCCGTCAGGGCTCTTGAGGTTGTTGAAGAACACGAAGTTCTGGTCGCTGCCGACCTTGCCCTCCGTGTTGAGCAGCAGCGCGCTCGCGTCGAGGTCGAAATCGGTGCCGGTCGTGGTGCGGACGTCCCAGCCCAGACCGACGAGGACCGCGGTCAGGCCCGGGGCCTCCTTGGTCAGTGATACGTTGCCGCCCTTGCTGAGGCTGACTCCCACGAGTCCTCCATGTGTGTCCGGGGGCGGGGAGCCCCGTGAGTCGTCGGATATCGGATCAACGACTCGATCCTAGTAACGGGTTCCCGCCCCCCGCAGGCCCTGGGACCGAAGAAACGAATGCGTGTCGGTCACGGGGCACCGCGGCACAGGCCACCGGTCACAGACTGCCGAGCGCCTGCACATAGCCGTCGAGGTCACGCGCGTCCGGCAGGCCGTTGACGACGGTCCACCGCACGACGCCTTCCTTGTCGATGATGAACGTGCCGCGGACGGCGCAGCCCTTGTCCTCGGCGAAGACGCCGTACGCGCGCGAGGTCTCGCCGTGCGGCCAGAAGTCGCTCAGCAGCGGGTACTCAAGGCCCTCCTGCTCGGCGAAGACGCGCAGGGTGTGGATGGAGTCGTTGGAGACGGCGAGCAGCTGCGTGTCGTCGTTGACGAACGTGGGCAGGTTGTCGCGCAGTTCGCACAGCTCGCCGGTGCAGACGCCGGTGAAGGCGAAGGGGTAGAAGAGGAGCACCACGTTCTTCTGGCCGCGGAACTCCGAGAGCTTCACGCTGCGACCGTGGTTGTCCTTGAGGTCGAAGTCGGGTGCCTTGTCGCCGACCTGGATCGCCATCGTCCTGCATCCCTTCGGTGGGGGCTGTTCGGGTGAGACCACCCTACGCAGCGATCACCGGGGGCGATGCGGGCGGCCGGGCTGAGCCATGCGGCCCAGCCCGGCGGTAACGGGCCCGTCCGACGATCAAGGACGGGGCCGTTCAGGCCGATGCGGGGATACGGGGGCCGAGCCCCCGAGGACGGTCACCGCGGCCGGCGTCACCTCTGGGAAGGTCACCTCTGGGAAAAGGTCACCGCTTCGACTTCGCGGCCTTCGGCGTCACCAGACGCGAGCCGCTCCAGTCCTTGCCCACGCTGACGCTCTTGGACGCGGACAGGCCCGCGGTCGTCGCGGCCTCCGAGATATCGCTCGGCTCCACGTAGCCGTCACGCCCGGTCTTCGGGGTCAGCAGCAGGATCGAACCGCCCTCTTCGATGTACGTGATGGCGTCCACCAGTACATCCGTCAGGTCTCCGTCCTCGTCGCGGAACCACAGCACCACGGCATCGGCCACGTCGTCGTAGTCCTCATCGACGAGCTCGCTGCCGATCGTGTCCTCGATGGCTTCACGAAGCTCCTGTTCGGCGTCTTCGTCGTAGCCGATCTCCTGGACCACCTGTCCGGGCTGGAACCCCAGCCGGGCGGCAGGGTTCGTCCGCTCCTCCGCGTGGTCCGCGGTCGCGCTCACGGGTTGCCTCCTGATCATGTTTCGATGAATAACTCAGCCACGCGCGTGCGCGAAGCATTGGCCGTAGTCCACACGGGCGGGGCGGATCGCGCAAGTACCCGGCCGTCCAGACCGCCGAAACGGTGACGATCCCGGCCGTGTCGTCGCAACTCCCGGCACCGTATCGCGCGCCTGGCGGCCACACACCACACCCTATTGCCCGATTTGCCCCGTTCAAAATCCTCCGCGTATACGCCTGTCGAACAATTTTGCCAGCAACGATACGCCCTGGGCGTATCGTCGCGTTTCAGCCAGAGCGCCCGTAACGCGAGGTGAGAGGGGCCGCACAGGGTGCGTCATCGTCCCACGGCAGAGATGACGTATGCCGCCCCGAGGTACACGATGGGGAACGACGCCGAGACACGCGGAGAACCCAGAGAACGCAGCGAAGGCTCGGAGAGCGTCGAGAACGCCAGAGAACCCAGAGAACCCAGAGAACCCAGAGAACACAAGGAAAGCAGCGAAAGCGGAAAAATCAGCCCTCCGACAGGTAAGGAACAGCGTGGCTTCCGGATCCGATCGCAATCCGATCATCATTGGCGGCCTGCCGAGTCAGGTTCCTGACTTTGACCCCGAGGAAACCCAGGAGTGGCTCGACTCCCTGGACGCCGCCGTCGACCAGCGGGGCCGTGAGCGGGCCCGCTATCTGATGCTCCGCCTGATCGAGCGGGCCCGCGAGAAGCGGGTGGCCGTGCCCGAGATGCGCAGCACGGACTACGTCAACACCATCGCGACCAAGGACGAGCCGTTCTTTCCGGGCAACGAGGAGATCGAGCGCAAGATCCTCAACGCGACCCGCTGGAACGCGGCCGTGATGGTCTCGCGCGCCCAGCGCCCCGGCATCGGCGTCGGCGGTCACATCGCCACCTTCGCCTCCTCCGCCTCCCTGTACGACGTGGGCTTCAACCACTTCTTCCGCGGCAAGGACGACGGCAGCGGCGGTGATCAGGTCTTCTTCCAGGGCCACGCCTCGCCGGGCATCTACGCGCGCGCGTACCTGCTCGACCGGCTCACCGACGCCCAGCTCGACGGCTTCCGCCAGGAGAAGTCGAAGTACCCCGACGGGCTGTCCAGCTACCCGCACCCGCGCTCCATGCCGGACTTCTGGGAGTTCCCCACGGTCTCCATGGGGCTCGGCCCGCTCGCCGCGATCTTCCAGGCCCGGATGAACCGCTACATGGAGGCCCGCGGCATCGCGGACACCTCCGGGTCGCACGTGTGGGCGTTCCTCGGCGACGGCGAAATGGACGAGCCGGAGTCGCTCGGCCAGCTGACCATCGCGGCCCGCGAGAACCTGGACAACCTGACCTTCGTGGTCAACTGCAACCTCCAGCGGCTGGACGGGCCGGTGCGCGGCAACGGCAAGATCATCCAGGAGCTGGAGTCGGTCTTCCGGGGCGCCGGCTGGAATGTGATCAAGCTGGTCTGGGACCGCACCTGGGACCCGCTGCTCGCCCAGGACCGGGACGGTGTGCTGGTCAACAGGATGAACACCACGCCGGACGGCCAGTTCCAGACGTACGCCACCGAGTCCGGCGACTACATCCGCCGGCACTTCTTCGGCGACGACCACCGGCTGCGCGCGATGGTCGAGCACATGACCGACGCCCAGATCCTGCACCTGGGGCGCGGCGGTCACGACCACCGGAAGATCTTCGCGGCGTTCTCCGCGGCCAAGGCGCACAAGGGCCAGCCGACGGTGATCCTCGCCAAGACCGTCAAGGGCTGGACGCTGGGGCCGAACTTCGAGGGCCGCAACGCCACCCACCAGATGAAGAAGCTCACGGTCGACGACCTGAAGCACTTCCGCGACCGGCTGCACCTGCCGATCTCCGACAAGGAGCTGGAGTCCGGCCCGCCGCCGTACTACCACCCGGGCCGGGACTCGGCGGAGATGCAGTACATGCACGACCGGCGCATGGGTCTCGGCGGCTATGTCCCGACCCGCGTCGTACGCTCCCGGCCGCTCGCGCTGCCGGACGACAAGACGTACGCGACCGTGAAGAAGGGCACCGGTCAGCAGTCCATCGCCACGACCATGGCGTTCGTACGGCTGCTGAAGGACCTCATGCGGGACAAGGAGATCGGCCGCCGGTTCGTGCTGATCGCGCCGGACGAGTACCGCACGTTCGGCATGGACTCCTTCTTCCCGAGCGCGAAGATCTACAACCCGCTCGGCCAGCAGTACGAGTCGGTGGACCGGGATCTGCTCCTCGCCTACAAGGAGTCGCCGACCGGTCAGATGCTGCACGACGGCATCTCGGAAGCGGGCTGCACGGCGTCGCTGATCGCGGCGGGCTCGGCCTACGCGACCCATGGCGAGCCGCTGATCCCGGTCTACGTCTTCTACTCGATGTTCGGTTTCCAGCGCACCGGTGACCAGTTCTGGCAGATGGCCGACCAGCTGGCGCGTGGTTTCGTACTGGGTGCGACCGCCGGACGTACGACCCTGACCGGCGAGGGGCTCCAGCACGCGGACGGGCACTCCCAGCTGCTCGCCTCGACCAACCCGGCGTGCGTCGCCTACGACCCGGCGTACGCGTACGAGATCGCGCACATCGTGCAGGACGGGCTGCGCAGGATGTACGGCGGTGACGCCGAGCACCCGCACGGCGAGGACGTCTTCTACTACCTCACGGTCTACAACGAGCCCATCCAGCACCCCGCCGAGCCGGCGGACGTGGACGCCGAGGGCATCCTCAAGGGCATCCACCGGCTCAGCGAGGGCGCCGCGGGCTCGATCCCGGCGCAGATCATGGCCTCCGGTGTCGCGGTGCCGTGGGCGCTTGAGGCGCAGCGGCTGCTCGGCGAGGAGTGGAACGTGCGGGCGGACGTCTGGTCGGCGACCTCCTGGAGCGAGCTGCGGCGGGAGGCCGTGGCGTGCGAGGAGCACAACCTGCTGCATCCGGAGGAGGAACAGCGCACTCCGTACCTCACCCGGAAGCTGGGCGGGGCCGAGGGGCCGTTCGTGGCCGTTTCCGACTGGATGCGGTCGGTGCCGGACCAGATCGCGCGGTGGGTGCCCGGGACCTATCAGTCCCTGGGTGCGGACGGCTTCGGTTTCGCCGACACCCGGGGTGCGGCGCGGCGCTTCTTCCACATCGATGCGCAGTCGGTCGTGGTGGCGGTGCTGACCGAGTTGGCGCGGGAGGGCAAGGTCGACCGATCGGTGCTGAAGCAGGCGGTGGATCGCTATCGGCTGTTGGAGGTGGGGGCGGCGGATCCGGGGGTCGCTGGTGGCGACGCGTAGGCCTCCGGCGGGGGGCAGTGATTCGGCCTCGGCCCCGGTGGGGGTTGGGGTTGGGTGCGTAGTTCCCCGCGCCTCCGACGGGGGGTGGCGAGCCGGGAACGGGCGGATTGCGGCCGCGCGGCCAGGTGGGGGCCGCGCGCCAGTTCCCCGCGCCCCTCACGGCGGTGGCGAGCCAGGAACGGGCGGACGCCGGGTGCGGCCGGGTGGGGGCTGAGCGCGCAGTTCCCCGCGCCCCTGGTGGGGCTCGGGGAAGTGGGTCTCTGACGGGGTGGGGGCAACGCGCTGCCCCCCTCCAGCAGCGCGCCGCGGCCCCGGTGTCCCCCTATGCCCTGCGGAGGACTTGACCCACTGTGACCCGCGACGTGCGCCAGGGCGAGGGATCTTCCGGGGAGTCACCCTGATAGGCGAACTCCCCGGAATCCCGGTGTGCCGGACGGGCGGGCGGGCTCAGATGTGGCCCAGGCCCGCGCCCGCCTCCGCGTTCTCGCCGCGCTTGGTCAGCAGCGCCACCAGGACGGCGACGACCGCGACGCCCGCGGCCACGAGGCTCGCCAGGCTCATGCCGGAGATGAACGTGTCGTGCGCGACGGCGGTGATCTTCGAGGCGATGGCCCCGGGCGTGCCCTTCTGCACCGGTGCCACACCCACCTGGACCGCTTCGGACGCCTGCGCGAGCTGCGCGGACGTGAGCTTCGGCAGCCCGGCGCGCGTCCAGTTGCCCGCCAGGTCGCTGTCGACCTTGGACGCCATCACGGCACCCAGCACCGCCGTACCGAGGCTGCCGCCGATCTGCATCGCGGCCTGCTGGAGCCCGCCGGCCACGCCGGACAGCTCCAACGGGGCGTTGCCGACGATGACCTCGGTGGCGCCGACCATGACCGGCGCGAGGCCGAGGCCCAGCAGTGCGAACCAGATCGACATCACGCCGCTGCTGGTGCCGGTGTCCAGCGTCGACATGCCGTACATCGCGATGGCGGTGACCGCCATGCCGCCCGCGAGCGGAACCCGCGGGCCCAGCTTGGTGATCATCACGCCCGCGAGCGGGGAGCCGACGATCATCATGCCGGTGAGCGGGAGCAGGTGCAGACCGGCGTCGACCGGGCTCATGCCGTGCACGTTCTGCAGGTAGAACGTGACGAAGAACAGGCCGCCCAGGAACGCGATGGCCATGAGGACCATCAGCACCACACCGGCCGACAGCGCGACGGACCGGAACATGCCGAGCGGGATCAACGGCTCCTTGACCTTCGTCTCCCAGAAGGCGAAGGCGGCGAAGAGGAGGACCGCCCCGATGACGAAGCCCCACGTCTTTCCGTCGCCCCAGCCCCACGCCGGGGCCTTGATGAGCGCCCAGACCAGGCAGAACATCGCGCCGGACAGCAGCGCGATGCCGGGGATGTCGAAGGAGCCCGGGGCGTTGTCGGCGCGGTGGCCCTTGAGGATCAGCAAGCCGAGGACCAGGGCCAGGATGCCGACCGGCACGTTGATGAAGAACACCGACTGCCAGTTGACGTGCTCGACCAGGACACCGCCGAGGATCGGGCCGCCGGCGGTGGAGGCACCGATGACCATGCCCCAGATGCCGAGCGCCATGTTGAGCTTCTCGGCCGGGAAGGTGGCCCGCAGCAGGCCGAGCGCGGCCGGCATCAGCAGCGCGCCGAACAGGCCCTGGAAGACACGGAAGGTGACGACCAGTCCGATGCCGTGGGACAGGCCGATGGCGCCGGATGCGGCGGCGAAGCCGACGACGCCGATCAGGAAGGTCTGCCGGTGACCGAACCGGTCGCCGAGCTTGCCCGCGGTGATCAGGGAGACCGCGAGGGCGAGGAAGTAACCGTTGGTGATCCACTGGACCTGGGCGAACGTCGCGCCGAGGTCCTTCTGGATGGCGGGGTTGGCGATGGCCACGATGGTGCCGTCGAGGGCCACCATCATGACCCCTACGGCGACGGTGATGAGCGTGAGCCACGGGTGGCCGCGCAGGCCGCTGGCCGAAGCCGGTACGGACGGGTGGGCCGAAAGCCCGTCCGCTTTGCCCCCCGACCCCGTCGCGTCGATGGTGGTCTGACTAGTCATACCTTCGAGGCTAATGACAGCGTCTGACAATTGACAAACCAATTCACTAGCCGGTAACTGTCACGCCGATCACATAACGCTTGAACTGCAAGAACAGTTCGCTCAACCGGTGGAGGCCACCCGTGGAGACGTTGCGCGAGCGCAAGAAGCGCCGTACCCGGGACGCGCTGTTGCACGTCGCCCTCGACCTCTTCACCACGCAGGGGTACGAGCAGACGACCGTCGACGAGATCGCCGACGCCGTGGAGGTCTCGCAGCGCACCTTCTTCCGCTACTTCCCGGGCAAGGAGGAGGCGGCCTTCGCCGTCCAGGCGATGGCCGAGGCCCATTTCATCCAGGCCGTACGGGAACGTCCGCCGCACGAACCCCCGCTGGAGGCGCTGCGCCAGGCCATACTGGAGGGCTGGGACACCCTGCACGAGGCCATCGACTCCGTCGTCCCGGTCGAGACGTACCTGCGCATGTTCCGGGTGATCGAGTCGACGCCCGCGCTGCTCGCCGCCTATCTGCGCCGCTCGGTGGAGACGGAGGACACCCTCGCCCTCCTGCTCGCCGAGCGCGAGGGCGTGGACGTCGAGGCGGATCCGCGGCCGCGCCTCCTGGTGGCCGTGTTCGGCGCGGTCATGCGGTTGACGGGGCGTGCCTGGTCGGAGGGTGACGACTTCAGCGTCGCGGCGATGCGCGACCTCACCAGGTTCTACCTCGATCAGGTGGGACCGGAACTGATCGGAAGCTGGCGGCAGGGCTGAGGCCGCCGCCGTTCGGGGTCGCCACCGTCCCGGCGGAAGCCGCCGCCGTTCAGGGGATGCCGCCCGACGGGGCGCCGCACCGGGGGACGCAGTCCCACGTGACGCCGCCCGGGAAAGACGGTCGGACGCTGCCCGGGAGGACGGTCACCGGCATGCCCACCGGAACGGCCCCCACCGTGTCCGCCGAATGGTGAGACCTGTCACTTGGTTACCGCGAAATCCTCTCGTTCTCCTAGTGTGTCCTCCCAGTGACTTCCTTCGACACCTCCCCGCAACTCAACGTCTGGCGCGCGCTGCTCGCACTGGCCGTCGTGTTCGTGATGCTCGCCACCACCGGCTGGACCGCCCTGCGCAGCCACCGGGAGGCGAGCGCCCTGCAGGTCTCGCTCTCGGCCTGGGAGCACGGCAGTCTGCACGGCCACCGGCTGCCGGACCCGAGCGCCGCGCCCGCCGTGCTCACCCGGTTCTTCGCCTCGCTCGGCGCGCAGGAGCGCACCCACCTGGCGCACCGGTACCCGCTCGCGGTCGGCAACATGAACGGCGCCCCGGTCGAGTTGCGCTACCGCGCCAACCACCTCGCCCTCGACCAGGCGCGCAAGGTCGAGAAGAAGCGCATACACGACAGCAGGCTCACGCCCGACGGGCAGCAGCAGGCGGGCCGCCGCATGCACCGTTACGAAGCGCTGATGGCCAAGGGCCGGCACATCCTCGCCTTCGACCCGGCGGGCTCGGGCCGGATCGCCGAGGTGTTCGGCAACCTGCGGACGGCCCGGCGGGTCTCGGTCGTCGTCCCCGGCGTCGACACCGACATGCTCACCTTCCAGAAGACGTACAGCCCGTACTCGGCGCCGGTCGGCATGGCCAAGGCCCTGTACTCGGCGGAGCGCGCGCAGAGCCCCACCACCGGTACGGCCGTGATCGCCTGGGCCGACTACACCGCACCGGGCGGCCTAGGCGTCGACGCGGCGACCGCGATGCGCGCCGAGGACGGCGCCGTCCGGCTGAACGCGCTGCTGCGGGCGCTGCCCGGCGCCGCCCCGGTGGCCCTGTTCTGCCACAGCTACGGCTCCGTGGTCTGCGGGGTGGCCGCGCGCGGCATGCCGCGCCGGGTGCGGGACCTGGCGGTGGCGGGCAGCCCGGGCATGCGGGTCGCGAAGGCCTCGCACCTGGGCACGAGCGCCCGGGTGTGGTCGATGCGGGACGCCGGCGACTGGATCCAGGACGTGCCGTACCTGGAGGTCGGCGGGCTGGGGCACGGGGCCGATCCGGTGTCCGCCGCGTTCGGCGCGCGGGTGCTGTCGGCGTGGGACGCCGACGGGCACAGCGGCTATTTCGAACCGGGCACGGACAGCCTGCGCAATTTCGCGGACATCGGGGTCGGCGCATACCGCTCGGTGACCTGCGCCCTCAGTGACTCCGGGTGCCGGACAGGTTTGTCCGGCACGTCGAAGGCCGAACGCGCGTAGAAGTGCAGGAAGTGCGGTCCGCTCGGGTAGCGACGGAAAGACCTCGCGCCACATACGATGAGCCGCATGGGTGACGTACTGGCCGGATTTCATGCCGTCTGGGAGTTCGACTCCGACTCCGTGCTCATCCGTTACGAACGGGGGATTCGAACACCCAAGCTGTTCCAGGTGCTCGGCGAACGGCGTGTCCCCGTGTCCGCGCTCGCGGGGGTGACGCTCTCCCCGGGCCGGCGCGGCACGGTCGTGCTGTGCGCGCGGCCCCGGCCCGGCGCCGACCCGCTCGTGGAGGCGGCGGCCGGACAGCTCAAGGAGAACAGCGACCCGTACCGGCTGGTGGTGCCCGCCGAGCGGGCCGGGCTTGCCGAGCAGTACGCCGGCGACCTGCGCGCGCGCCTCACCGAGACCGGCCCGGCCGAACACCACCTGGTGGACGCGCCCGAGGCACCCCGGTACTTCAAGGCGTACGACGGGAGGGCGACCTTCGACGGGACGTCGGTGCACTTCCGCTGGTCCCCGACGGGCGCCTCCTCGGCGAAGTGGAAGGCCGGCGACCAGAGCTTCCGGATCGCCGATCTCGGCGGCGTCGAATGGCACTCCCCCGAGGTGTTCGAGGGGCACCTGCGGCTCCTGCACCGCTCCCCCGCCCCCGACGGGTCCGCCCGGCCCGACCAGGATCCGGCGACGGTCGTCTTCGGCCGCGGCTACGGGCCGGTCCACGAGTCGCTGCCCTTCGCCGCGGCGGTGCTGGCCGCGGTGCGGGCGCGCGGCCCGGTGGCGGCGGTGCCCGCGGCCGGGCCGGCGGCCCCGCCGCGCCGCCGCGACCCCGCCGACATCGCCGAGCGGATCCGGCACCTGGGGGAACTGCACCTGTCCGGCCTCGTGACGGACGAGGAGTTCGCCCTGAAGAAGGCCGAGCTGCTGGCGGAGCTGTAGCCGCCGGGTCAGCCGCGGGCCCGCGACCGCTCGAATTCCCGCCCGGCCTCCGCGTAGTAGCTGATCTTGTGGTCGAGCACGGCCAGGGTGTCCTGGAGTTCGTCGATACGGGCGAGCACGTCGCGGCGGGTGGACTCCAGCAGTTCGTGGCGTGCCAGGCAGGTGTGGTCGCCCTCGCGCACCAGTTCCGCGTACCGGACCATGTCCGCCACCGGCATGCCGGTCAGCCGCAGCTTGGTGACGAAGTCGAGCCAGTCCAGGTCACGGTTGGTGTAGCGGCGCTGCCCGGTGTGCGAGCGGTCGATGTGGGACATCAGGCCGATCCGCTCGTACCAGCGCAGGGTGTGGGCGGTCAGCCCCGACAGGGCGACGACCTCGCTGATCGTGTAACCGTCGCGGCCGTCGGGACGCGGGTGGCGCTGCGGCGGGGCGGAGCAGATGTCGGTGCGGGTACGGGCTCGCTCGGTGGCCGCTGGCGTGGTCTGCATCACCGTCATGCCCTCCACGCTATGACGTTGGAGAGCACTCCAAGCAAGCAGGCCGGGTAAGAATTCGACGGGACGCGGGGGACGCCCGGTAGCTAGCGTTCCGTACATGAGTCTTGTACGCCGTGCGACGCCCGAGGACGCACAGGAAGTGCTGCGCCTGCGCCAGATCATGATCGACTCGATGTTCGGGGCCGACCGGTCCACGGCCTGGCACGGGGAGTCCCTGCCGACCCTGCGGACCCGGCTCGCCGAGGCCGACGGCGAGTTCGCCGCGTTCGTCGTGGACCACCCCGAGCAGCCGCGGACGCTGGCCTCGCTGGTGGCCGGCACGATCGAGTACCGGATCGGCCGGACGCGCAATCCGCACGGCACCGTCGGCTTCGTCTTCAGCGTCGCCACCGACCCCGGCACCCGCCGCCGCGGGTACGCGCGCGCGTGCATGGGCGAACTGCTGGAGTGGTTCCGCGCACACGGCGTCGCACAGGTCCAGCTCACCTCCTCCGCCGAGGCCCGCCCGCTCTACGACTCCCTGGGCTTCCGCCCCAAGCCGGACCCTCTGCTGGAACTGCGACTGTGACGGCCTAGGCTCGGCCGTATGGCGTTGGAGAGTCTCGCGTTGATCGACAGCTGGCCCGTGCCCACCGCCGCGGCAGGCGTCGTACGGGCCGACGGTGCGGTGCTGGGGACCCGGGGACCGGTGGGCCGGCGCTTCCCGCTGACCTCGGTCACCAAGCCGCTCGCGGCGTACGCGGCGCTCGTCGCGTACGAGGAAGGGGCGATCGAACTCGACGAACCGGCGGGCCCGCCCGGCTCGACCGTCCGCCATCTGCTCGCCCACACCTCCGGCCTGGCCTTCGACGAGCACCGGGTGACCGCCCCGCCAGGGGAGCGGCGGCTGTACTCCAACGCCGGTTTCGAGCAACTCGGCGACCACATCGCCGCGGCGGCCGACATCCCGTTCGCCGACTATCTGCGGCAGGCCGTGCTGGAGCCGCTGGGCATGGCGGACACGTCGCTGACCGGCTCGCCCGCGAAGGACGGGGTGTCGACCCTGGCGGACCTGCTGCGGTTCGCGGCGGAGGTGCAGGCGCCCCGGCTGCTCGATCCGCGTACGGTCGCGGAGGCGATGACCGTGCAGTACCCGGGCACCAAGGGCGTCCTGCCGGGATTCGGGCACCAGAACCCGAACGACTGGGGGCTGGGCTTCGAGATCCGGGCCGCCAAGTCGCCGCACTGGACGGGCGGTTCGTCCTCCCCGCGCACCTTCGGTCACTTCGGACAGTCCGGTACGTTCCTGTGGGTCGACCCGGACGCGGGCGCGGCGGGCGTCGCCCTGACCGACCGGGCGTTCGGCCCCTGGGCCGCCGAGGTGTGGCCGGTGTTCACGGACGCGGTGCTCGCGCAGCTGCGCGCCTGAGGCGCTCGGCGGCCGGGCGGGGACGCCACTAGGGCCCCATCTCCCACAGCAGCAGCTCCGCCGCCGTCTCCGCGACCGCCTCCAGGTCCCGCGCGTCGGTGATCCGCGCCGAGTCCCCCGGGCCCAGCGGCTCCCCGGCCAGCCGCAGTTCGCCGCGCACCACGTGCGCGTACACGCGGGCGGCGTCCGGTACGGCCGTCCGCTCCCCGGGCCGCAGCCGTCGTACGTGGAGCATCGCGCGGGCCTCGGGGAGGGCGTACGGGGTGGAGTCGGCGATGCCCCGGACGATCTCGTAACCGGGGGTGCCGCCGGGGTTCAGCGGGGCCAGCCACATCTGCACGAAGGTCAGCGGCTCCGGTCCGTCGTTGCGCTCGACATGACGGACACCGGCGCCCGAGCTGAGGCGCTGCACGTCGCCCGGGGCCACCACGGTCTCCCGGCCCGTCGAGTCGCGGTGGGTCAACTCGCCCTCGACGACCCAGGTGACGATCTCGGTGTGGCTGTGCGGATGCTCGTCGAACCCGGCGCCGGGGGCGAGCCGTTCCTCGTTGCAGGCGATGACGGCGCCGAAGCGGAGGTTGTCGGGGTCGTAGTGCGGCCCGAAGGAGAAGGCGTGCCGGGAGACGATCCCGGCCTCCGGCTCCCCTCCCGGATAGCGCTCACCCGCGCGCCTGACATCCATCACACCCACCACGGTAGCCCCGCGCTCCCCTGCCGAATACGCAGCCGACGGCGCTTGTCGACCAGGGCGTGCGGAACTGCGCGCGCCCCGCCCCCGACCAGTCGGCCCGAGACACGACGAACTACGCAAAACCCACCTCACCCCTATGTACGGGACTACACGCCTGTATAACCTGAAACGGCTCCACAAGTGACTGCGCAAACACCCTTGTTCCGGGCGAACACCCCACCCCCTGCCATCCGCTCCGCCGAATGAGGCAGTCTTGTCCCGTGCCCGAACCCGAATCCCACAAGCCCGACACCGCGCCCGGCGTCCACTCGCACTCCGCGACCCTGCGGCGGCTGGAGAAGTCGTCCGGCTCCCTCGCCGCCCAGGCCATCGCGCGCATGGACGAGACCCTGCCGTGGTACCGGGCCATGCCCCCGGAGAACCGTTCCTGGATCGGGCTCGTGGCGCAGGCCGGCATCGCCGCGTTCACCGAGTGGTTCCGGTACCCGGACGCCCCGCAGGCCATCTCGACCGACGTCTTCGGCACCGCGCCGCGCGAGCTGACCCGGGCCATCACCCTGCGCCAGACCGTCGAGATGGTGCGCACCACCATCGAGGTCATGGAGTCGGCCATCGAAGAGGTGGCCGCACCCGGCGACGAGGGCGTGCTGCGCGAGGCGCTGCTCGTCTACGCCCGCGAGATCGCCTTCGCCACCGCCCAGGTGTACGCCCAGGCCGCCGAGGCACGCGGCGCCTGGGACGCGCGGCTCGAATCCCTGGTGGTCAACGCGGTGCTCAGCGGGGAGGCCGACGAGGGCGCGGTCAGCCGCGCCGCCGCGCTCGGCTGGAACTCGCCCGACCATGTGTGTGTCGTCCTCGGGACCGCGCCGAACGGGGACAGCGAGCTGACCGTCGAGGCCATCCGGCGGGCGGCCCGGCACGCCAAGCTCCAGGTGCTCACCGGGGTGCTCGGGGACCGGCTGGTCGTCGTGGCCGGCGGCAGCGACAACCCGCTGGCCGTCGCCAAGTCACTGATCGGGCCGTTCGCTGCGGGACCCGTCGTGGCCGGCCCGGTGGTGTCCGACCTGCAGGCCGCGACCCGGTCGGCACAGGCCGCCGCGGCGGGACTGAAGGCGTGTTCCGCCTGGCAGGACGCGCCGCGGCCGGTACTGGCGGACGACCTGCTTCCGGAACGCGCCATCGCGGGCGACCCGGGCGCCCGCGAGCAACTGGTGGAGGAGATCTACAGACCTCTGGAAGAAGCGGGTTCGGCCCTGCTGGAGACCCTGAGCGTGTACCTGGAACAGGCGAGCAGCCTGGAGGGCGCCGCCCGCATGCTGTTCGTTCACCCGAACACCGTGCGCTACCGGCTTCGACGTGTGACTGACGTCACCGGTTGGTCACCATCCGATGTACGATCCGCGTTCACACTGCGGATCGCGCTGATCCTGGGGCGCCTGGCCGTCGGAGACACCCAGCTCTAGCCTTTTGTCAGAGACCCACAAAACCCCCTCGTGTTCTTCGTCCCTGTCCTCACGGGCGGCTCCGGCCGTCCCCAAGAGAGAGTGTGAGAGTGCTCGTACTCGTCGCTCCCGGCCAGGGCGCCCAAACGCCCGGCTTCCTGACTCCCTGGCTCGACCTCCCCGGTGCCGCGGACCGCGTCGCCGCGTGGTCCGACGCCATCGGACTGGACCTGCTCCGCTACGGCACCCAGGCCGACGCGGACGAAATCCGCGACACCGCGGTGGCCCAGCCGCTGCTGGTCGCCGCCGGGATCCTGTCCGCAGCGGCACTGGGTGACAGCTCGCCCGGCGCCGTCTCCGGGCACAGTGTCGGCGAGATCACGGCCGCCGTCTTCGCCGGCGTGCTGGGCGAGGACGCCGCACTGGACCTGGTGCGTACCCGCGGCGTGGCGATGGCGGAGGCCGCGACGGTCACCGAGACGGGCATGGCGGCGCTGCTCGGGGGCGACCCCGAGGTGTCCGTCGCACACCTGGAGAAGCTGGGCCTGACCCCGGCGAACATCAACGGCGCCGGCCAGATCGTCGCCGCCGGCACGCTGGCGCAGCTGGCGGCGCTCGCCGAGGACAAGCCCGAGGGCGTTCGCAAGGTCGTCCCGCTCAAGGTGGCCGGTGCCTTCCACACCCACCACATGGCCCCCGCGGTGGAGGCGATGGCGAAGGCCGCCGCCGGTCTCATGCCCGCTGACCCGAAGGTCGCCTACGTCTCCAACAAGGACGGCCGGGCCGTCGCCTCCGGTACCGAGGTGCTCGACCGGCTGGTCGGCCAGGTCGCCAACCCGGTCCGCTGGGACCTGTGCATGGAGACGTTCAAGGAACTGGGCGTCACCGCGCTGCTGGAGGTGTGCCCGGGCGGCACCCTGACCGGCCTGGCCAAGCGCGCCCTGCCCGGTGTCAAGACGCTGGCCCTGAAGACCCCCGACGACCTCGACGCTGCCCGGGAGCTGATCTCCGAGCACGCCCGCGCCTAAGGAGCCGTACCGATCATGTCGAAGATCAAGCCCAGCAAGGGCGCCCCGTACGCGCGCATCCTCGGTGTCGGCGGCTACCGGCCGACCCGGGTCGTGCCCAACGAGGTGATCCTGGAGCGGATCGACTCCTCCGACGAGTGGATCCGTTCGCGCTCCGGCATCGAGACCCGGCACTGGGCGGGCCCCGAGGAGACCGTCGCGGCGATGTCCATCGAGGCCGCCGGCAAGGCGATCGCGGACGCGGGCATCACCAGCGAACAGGTCGGCGCGGTCGTGGTGGCGACCGTCTCGCACTTCAGCCAGACCCCGGCCGTCGCCACCGAGATCGCCGACAAGCTCGGCACCGACAAGGCCGCCGCCTTCGACATCTCGGCGGGCTGCGCCGGCTTCGGCTACGGCCTCACCCTCGCCAAGGGCATGGTCGTCGAAGGCTCGGCCGAGTACGTGCTGGTCATCGGCGTCGAGCGGCTCTCCGACCTGACCGACCTGGAGGACCGGGCGACGGCCTTCCTGTTCGGCGACGGCGCGGGCGCCGTCGTGGTCGGGCCCTCCAAGGAGCCCGCGATCGGACCGACCGTCTGGGGCTCGGAGGGCGACAAGGCCGAGACGATCAAGCAGACCGTCCCCTGGGACCAGTTCCGGGTCGGCGACGTCTCCAAGCTCCCCCTCGACGACGCGGGCAACATCAAGTTCCCCGCGATCACCCAGGAAGGCCAGGCGGTGTTCCGCTGGGCCGTGTTCGAGATGGCGAAGGTCGCCCAGCAGGCGCTGGACGCGGCCGGGATCAGCGCGGACGACCTGGACGTCTTCATCCCGCACCAGGCCAATGTGCGGATCATCGACTCGATGGTGAAGACCCTCAAACTGCCGGAGCATGTCACGGTCGCCCGGGACATCCGCACCACCGGCAACACCTCGGCCGCCTCGATTCCGCTCGCGATGGAGCGGCTCCTGGCGACCGGCGAGGCGAAGAGCGGCGACACCGCACTCGTCATCGGATTCGGGGCGGGTCTCGTGTACGCCGCCACGGTCGTTACCCTCCCCTAGGCACTCCGTGCCGGATCATGGATCCGACACGGCAGCCGCACCCCCTGCCGCTGATGCGGCGGGCGGCACCAACCGTCTGGATTATCGAAGAAGGAGCGCCTGACATGGCCGCCACTCAGGAAGAGATCGTCGCCGGTCTCGCCGACATCGTGAACGAGATCGCCGGCATCCCGGTTGAGGACGTCCAGCTGGACAAGTCCTTCACCGACGACCTGGACGTCGACTCGCTGTCCATGGTCGAGGTCGTCGTCGCCGCCGAGGAGCGCTTCGACGTCAAGATCCCCGACGAGGACGTCAAGAACCTCAAGACCGTCGGCGACGCGACCGACTACATCCTCAAGCACCAGGACTGAGTCACTCTCAGACCCGAGGCTGCACTGCCCCGCCACCCGGCGGTGGCGCCGCTGAATCCCGCATCCGTTGGAGAAAGAATTCCCGTGAGCTCGACCAATCGCACCGTGGTCGTCACCGGTATCGGCGCAACCACACCGCTGGGTGGCGACGTAGCCTCGACCTGGAAGGCCCTGACCGCCGGAGTGTCCGGTGTCAGTCTTCTGGAGCAGGACTGGGCAGCCGACCTGCCGGTCCGTATCGCCGCGCAGATCGCCGTCGAACCGGGCGAGATCATCCCGCGCCCGCAGGCCCGCAAGCTGGACCGGTCCGCGCAGTTCGCGCTGATCGCCGCCCAGGAAGCCTGGAAGGACGCCGGTTTCACCGCGAAGGCCGGTGAGGACGCGTCCGTGAACCCCGACCGGCTGGGTGCGGTCGTCGCCTCCGGAATCGGCGGCGTGACGACCCTCCTCGACCAGTACGACGTGCTCCGGGAGAAGGGCGTACGCCGGGTCTCCCCGCACACCGTGCCGATGCTGATGCCCAACTCCCCCGCGGCCAACGTCGGGATCGAGCTGGGTGCCCGCGCCGGGGTGCACACGCCGGTCTCGGCCTGTGCCTCGGGTGCCGAGGCCATCGGTTACGCCATCGAGATGATCCGCACCGGCCGCGCCGACGTCGTCGTCGCGGGAGGCACGGAGGCGGCCATCCATCCGCTGCCCATCGCCGCGTTCGGCAACATGATGGCGATGTCCAAGAACAACGACGACCCGCAGGGCGCCTCGCGTCCCTACGACGCCGGCCGGGACGGCTTCGTCCTCGGCGAGGGCGCCGGTGTGGTCGTCCTGGAGTCCGAGGAGCACGCGAAGGCCCGCGGCGCCCGGATCTACGTCGAGGCGGTCGGCCAGGGCATCTCCGCCGACAGCCACCACATCACGCAGCCCGAGCCGTCCGGCAACGGCATCGCGCAGGCGCTGCAGAACCTGCTCGACAACACCGACCTGAAGCCGGCCGAGATCGCGCACGTCAACGCGCACGCCACGTCGACGCCGCAGGGCGACATCGCCGAGACCAAGGCGCTGCGGAAGGTGTTCGGCGACGACGTCGACCACATGGCGATCTCCGCGACCAAGTCGATGACCGGGCACCTGCTCGGCGGCGCCGGCGGCATCGAGACCGTCGCCTCGGTGCTCGCCCTGGTCCACCGGATCGCCCCGCCGACCCTGAACCTCGACAACCTCGACCCCGAGGTCAACGCCGACGTGGTCGGCGGCGAGGCCCGGGAGCTGCCCGCAGGCCGCATCGCCGTGCTGAACGACTCGTTCGGCTTCGGCGGCCACAACGTGGTGCTGGCGTTCCGGACGCTCTGAGCCCGACAGGACAGCAAGACAGAAGGACAGGCTGAACGGCCCGGTCTCCCATGGGGAGACCGGGCCGTCGGTCGTTCTGGGGGTGCGGGGCCGTCAGCTGTCCGGGGGTGCGGGGGGCCGTCCGGCCGGTTGTCCGGCGGGAGAGCGGCGAATGTCCGGCGGGAAGGCGACGGTTCTCCGGCGGGCCCCGATGTGCGGGCTCGGGGTGTGGGCCCGGGTGTGGTTTCCCGCGGTCCTGAGGGGCGTCAGACCACCTGGTGGAGCCAGCGCACCGGAGCGCCCTCGCCCGCGTAGCGGAAGGGCTCCAGCTCGTCGTCCCAGGGTTTGCCCAGGAGCTTGGCGATCTCCGCCTGGAGGTCCGTCTCGCCGCGCTGAGACCGGGTCAGCGCCGCACGCAGCCGGTCCTCGGGGATCAGGATGTCGCCGTGGATGCCGGTGACGGCGTGGAAGATGCCGAGGTCGGGGGTGCAGCTGTAGCGCTCGCCCTCGGCCGTGGGGCAGGGCTCCGCGGTGACCTCGAAGCGCAGCAGGTGCCAGCCGCGCAGCGCGGACGCCAGCTTGGACGCCGTGCCCGGCTCGCCCTGCCAGGAGAACTCCGAGCGCCAGGTGCCGGGGGCCGCGGGCTGGCGGATCCAGTCGAGGCTGACGCGGGTGCCGAGCACCCCGGCGACGGCCCACTCGACGTGCGGGCACAGCGCGCGCGGCGCGGAGTGCACGTACAGAACTCCACGTGTCGTCACCGGGACCTCCGGGCTGAGCGGGACATGTGCGGTCTGGCTTGGCGGCAGTGGCGCTACGGCCGCGTTGATGGCGAGGCTACCGTGCGGCGGGGGGCGGAGTGTGACGTACCGTCCGTCCCGCCGCCAGGAAACGCCGCCATTCACCCAGGGGGACGCTTGTGCGGGTGTGAGACGTTGCATGCCGCCCGGAGGGAACCCTCCCGCGTTGTTATGGGTTGGAGAGCACGACGGCACGACGGCACGACGGCACGACGGATCACCACGGCACGACGGACCACGACTGCGCGACAAGGGGATGGACCAGGGCATGCGATACCGACGCCGGCACTCACGAGCCCTCCTCGCCGTCGTGGTGACGGCGGTCCTGGGCGCCGCGGGGTGCGGCGGGTCGGGCGACAAGTCCCCCGCGCCGGGCGGCACCAAGGCGCGTACGGTCCCGGTGTGGAACCGCACCCCCGCCTCGGTCGCCGCCGTCGGCGACTCCATCACCCGCGGCTTCGACGCCTGCACGGTGCTGTCGGACTGCCCCGAGGTGTCCTGGGCGACGGGTACCAGTGCCGAGCTGGACAGCCTGGCGGTCCGGCTGCTGGGGCGGACCGAGGCGGCCGAGAGCAGCTGGAACTACGCGGTGACCGGTGCCCGGATGCGTGACCTCGCCGACCAGATGAAGCAGGCGGCGACCCATGCACCCGAACTGGTGACGGTGATGATCGGCGCGAATGACGCCTGCCGGGCCACGCCCTCCGCGATGACCTCGGTGATCCGGTTCCGCGCCGGGTTCGAGGAGGCGATGGCGACGCTGCGCCGGACCCTGCCGAAGACGCAGGTGTACGTGGCGAGCGTGCCGAACCTGAAACGGCTGTGGTCGCAGGGCCGTACCAACCCGCTCGGCAAGCAGGTGTGGAAGCTCGGCATCTGCCCGTCGATGCTGGGCGACGCGGACGACCTGGCCACGGCCGCCACGGTGCGCCGGGACAAGGTGCAGCAGCGGGTGGAGGACTACAACAAGGTGCTGGCGGCGGTGTGCGCCAAGGACCGGCGGTGCCGCTTCGACGGGGGCGCCGTCTTCGACTACGACTTCACCACCGAGCAGCTCAGCCACTGGGACTGGTTCCACCCGAGCACGGACGGGCAGCAGCGGCTCGCGGCGATCGCCTACCGAACCGTCACCTCGCGGAGCCCGTGACCTAGCACCCCGGCACTAGGGTTTCCCACATGAGCGAACTTTTCGGCACACTTCCCGACGGCACCAGGGTCCACCGCTGGACGCTGGAGCGCGCGGGGGTGCGGGTGCGGATCCTGACGTACGGCGGGATCGTGCAGTCCGTCGAGGTTCCGGACCGGGACGGGCGGACGGCGAACGTCGTGCTGGGCTTCGCCGGCCTCGACGGCTATGTCACCCATCCGGAGCCGTACCTGGGCGCCGTCATCGGCCGGTACGCCAACCGCATCGCGGGCGCCCGCTTCCCGCTGGACGGCGCCGTCTACGCGCTGGAGCCGAACAACGGCCCCAACTCGCTGCACGGCGGGGAGCGCGGCTTCGACAAGCGCGTGTGGGACGCGGAGCCGGTCGAGCACGGTGTGCGCCTGACCCGGGTCAGCCCGCACGGCGAGGAGGGCTTCCCGGGGCGCGTCGACGTCGCCGTGACGTACGCCCTGGACGCGTCCGGTGCGCTGCACATCGGGTACGAGGCGGTGACCGACGCGCCGACCCTGGTCAACCTGACCAACCACAGCTATTTCAACCTGGGCGGCGGCGGCAACGCGGGCGGCCACGAACTGCGGCTCGCCGCCTCCCGGTACACCCCGGTCGACGCGGACCTGATCCCGACCGGGGAACTGGCGGACGTGACGGACACCCGGTTCGACTTCCGCACGGCGCGCAAGATCGGCGCCGGCTACGACCACAACCTCGTCCTCGACAAGGGCGTCACGGACACCGCGGCCGAGGTGGGCGAGCTGCACGACCCGGCGAGCGGACGGGTGCTGACGGTGGCGACGACCGAGCCGGGCGTCCAGCTGTACACCGCCGGCCATCTGGGCGATCCGTTCGCGCCGGGCGACGGCGTCGCGCTGGAGACCCAGCACTTCCCGGACTCCCCGAACCGCCCGGACTTCCCGGACACCCGGCTGCGGCCGGGCCGGACCTACCGGTCGAAGACGGTGTACGGCTTCGGGGTCCGCGACGAGGGCTGACCGCCCCGACGTACCCCGGTCCAGGTGTCAGGTCCCGGACCGGGGCTGGTCATGGGGTACTTGTCCCGGATCAGACGTTAATCGCCGTGGTGACGCGCAGGCCGTTGATCGGCCGTCCGGCGGCAACCTCGTACGAACCCTTCACACACGCCCACGACTTCGCCTTGTCGTCCGGTCCGGGCGCCGGGCGGATGTCGTGGGTTCCGCGGTGTGCTCGGTGGCCGGTCCCGCGGTCGTCCGGGTGTCCCTTTCAGGGGTGTTGTCCCATGGCGCGGGCCCTTCCCGCGCGCCATACTTCCGCCGTCCCGTACCAAGCGCCCCACAGCGACGGAAGGCTCGAACCCCGTGAATTCCCTACGCGTTCGCATCGGTGCCCTCGGACTGACCCTGCTCGCCGGGCTCGCCACGACCGCCTCGGCCCAGACCGCCTCCGCCCACACCGCCGCCGGCACCGCTCTCGCGCCGACCACCGAGGAGCAGCGGCTCGACCGGGCCGTGCCCCAGGAGATCCTGCGGCGCTCCGGTTTCGACGCGGTGGCGCCCAAGTTCGCCCGCACGCTGGGCGCCGCGCGCTCCTATGCGCAGGCCCGCGACCTCGTCGTACGTCAGGGGGCCGCGCTGTGGCGGCGGGCCGTCGACCGGGCGCAGGGGCGCGGGCCCGCGGGCGGTGACCTCAGCCGGGACGACGACCGG
This sequence comes from Streptomyces sp. NPDC006012, assembly GCF_042871185.1. Lineage (NCBI taxonomy): Bacteria > Bacillati > Actinomycetota > Actinomycetes > Kitasatosporales > Streptomycetaceae > Streptomyces > Streptomyces sp. NPDC006012. Next base: position 706,901 of record NZ_JBIAIE010000001.1, on the reverse strand, counting down.
CCGCTGTACTGGGCCCGGCTCGGGATGACCCGGGCAGTACGGGCGTACGAGCCCGCCTTCGCCCTGACCGACGCCCAACGGGCCGCTCTGCTGGACGAGTTGGAGCGGACGTCGCGCGGGCAGACCGACCTCCGCCATCCGGAGGGCCAGGGGCTCAAGCGGATCCTGGTGACCGGTTTCGACCCCTTCACCCTGGACGCGGACATCCGCATCTCCAACCCGTCCGGCGCGAGCGCGCTCGCCCTCGACGGCACGGTGATCGAGACGGCGGCGGGGCCCGCGCGGGTGGAGACGGCCGTGTTCCCGGTGCGCTGGCAGGACTTCGCGGAAGGAACGGTGGAGCGGGCCCTGCGGCCGTACCTGCCGGCGGTGGACCTGTTCACGACGGTGAGCCAGGGCCGGGTCGGGCGCTTCGACGTGGAGCGCACCAACGGCGCCTGGCGGGGCGGTTTCCCCGACAACGACAACGCGTCGCAGACCGGCACCGTCCCGGTGTCCGACCCGGCGAGCCAGCCGCAGTGGACGACGACCACCCTGCCGTACGCGGCCGTCGTCGCCGCGGACACCGGCCGCTTCCCGGTGTACGACAACACGACGGTCACCGAGATCCCGGCAGGCGGCACGGCTCCCGTCATCCGGCCGGACGGCCCGACCCCCGGGTCGACGGCGCGGGCCGGGGGCGGCGGCGACTACCTGTCCAACGAGATCGCCTACCGGGTGACCCTGCTGCGCGACCGGCTGGGCCTGCACGACACGCTGCCGGGCGGCCATGTGCACACGCCGGTGCTGCAGTTCGGCACCGGGAACACCGACCCGGCGAGCGGTACGGTCACCGACCCGGAGTTCGTCCGCAACCGGCTGGACATCATCGGTCAGGTGCGCGCGATCCTGACGGTGGCGGCGGACGCGGCGCTCACGAAGTGATCTGACCGGACCGGGTCCCGCCGGCCGGCCCGGACCCGGCCGCGTCGTGCACCTCGTGCACGCGGTCCGGGCCGGCGTCCTCGTGGGCACCCCGAGTGGTCTCCTCGCCCCGCAGGTCCCGGGCGAGGAGCGTCGCGCCGACGACCGCGCCCGGCATCAGGAACACCGCGACGAACGGCACCAGGAAGGCCAGGCCCAGAGGGGTGCCGAAGCCCCAGACCAGGGACTTGCGGGAGCGGAGCAGGGTGAGGCGTTCGCGGAGCACGAGGCCGCGGCGCTGGAAGGCGATCGCGGTCAGTTCCTCGGCGAGGAAGAACCCGGTGACGAAGAAGCCGATCACCGGGACGACGGTCTGGCCGACGAACGGAAGGAAGCCGAGGGCGAAGAGGACGACGCCCCAGACGGCGGCCCGGACCAGGATGCGGAGGCTGTCGCGGGCCGAGGCCCACAGGTCGCGCCAGAGGGGCAGGCCGGACTCGGGGGCGGTGCCGTCGGGCGACACGTCCCGGTCCACCTCCTCGGAAAGGCTCTCGTAGAAGGGCTGGCCGATCAGGAGGGTGACCGCGGTGAAGGTCAGCACGGCCAGGAGCAGCGCGAGCGCGAAGAGTACGGCGGTGAGCAGGCCGCGGAACAGGCCCTGCCACGGGCTCGACCAGTCGTCGGCGAAGGGCGTCGCCCAGGCGACGCGGTCTCCGCCCCACACCGCGAGCGCAACCAGCGTGGCCGCGTAGAGGACGAGGGTGATCAGGCCGGGCAGCAGCCCGAACCCGAACTGCCTGCCGTGCCGGGCCGCCCACCGCTGGCCCTTGAGGAGATAACCGAAACCCACCCCGAGTTCACGCATGCCCGAACCCTACCGACCCGCACGCCGAGCCACCGCCCACCCGACGCCCCAAGGGCAGGCGCCCCGAAAGGGGCGCGGGGAACTGCGCGCTCGGCCACCGCCCACCCGTACCCGAGCGACGACCCGGCCCACCCGACGGGCGGACCCCGGCAGACTCCCGCCCGAAGGGCTTGGTCAGAGCGTGTCCGACCGGACGATGCGTCCCAGCAGATCGCGCAGCGTCCGCCGCTCCTCGTCGGACAGGCACGCCAGCGGTTCACGGGCGAAGCGCAGACCTTCGCGCAGGTCCTGGGCGACCCGGCGGCCCTCGTCGGTGGCCGCCGCGAGCTTCACCCGGCGGTCGGCCGGATCGGGCCGGCGCTCGGCGAGCCCGCGGGCCTCCAGCCGGTCCACGATCCCGGTCACGTTCGACGGCTCGCACTTCAGCCGCTGCGCCAGCTTCCGCATCGGCAGCGGCTCGACCGACAGCAGGCTCAGCAGCCGCGCCTGCGCTCCGGTCAGGGCGTGCTCGCCCGCCGCCTCGTCGTAGTCCGCGTAGAAGCGGGCCACGACGTCCCCGACGAGTTCGACGACCTCCAAGGTCAGGGCGTCCGGACGGCGGGCCTTCGATGGGGTGGACATGCTCCCCAGGTTACCCGGTTACTTGACATTATGAAATATTCAGGCGCATCGTCATTTCATCACTGAAGTAAATGGAGTGCTTCCATGATCAACCGCGAGTGGCATCTGGTCAGCCGCCCCGTCGGCTGGCCGAAGCCCGAGGACTTCGCCCTGGTCGAGACGGAGGTACCGACCCCGGGCGAGGGCCAGGTGCTGGTACGGAACACGTACCTCTCCGTCGACCCGTACATGCGCGGCCGGATGAGCGCCGCCAAGTCGTACGCCGAGCCGTACCGTCTGGGCGCGGCCATGCTGGGCGGCGCGGTCGGCGAGGTCGTCGCCTCCCGCGCCGAGGGGTTCGCCGAAGGCGACCACGTGCTGCACTACCTCGGCTGGCGCGAGTACGCCGCCGTGGACGCGGCGACCGCCGTCAAGGTCGACCCCTCGGCCGCACCCCTGTCCACCTACCTCGGCGTCCTCGGCATGACCGGCCTCACCGCCTACGCCGGGCTGCTGCGCACCGCCGCCCTCAAGCAGGGCGACGTCGTGTTCGTCTCCGGCGCGGCCGGCGCCGTGGGCAGCCAGGTGGGCCAGATCGCCCGGCTCAAGGGCGCCTCGCGGGTCATCGGCTCGGCGGGCTCCGACGAGAAGGTCAAGCTGCTGGTCGACGAGTACGGCTTCGACGCGGCCTTCAACTACAAGAACGGCCCGGTCGCCGAACAGCTGCGCACCGCCGCCCCGGACGGCATCGACGTCTACTTCGACAACGTCGGCGGCGAGCACCTGGAAGCGGCCATCGGCGCGCTCAAGCTGCACGGCCGGATCGCGATCTGCGGGATGATCTCCATCTACAACGACACCGATCCCGCCCCCGGCCCGCGCAACCTGGGCCGCCTCATCCAGACCCGCGGCCGGATCGAGGGCTTCCTGGTCAACGACCACCGCGATCTCCAGCAGCAGTTCGTCCAGGAGGTCGGCCCCTGGCTCGGCTCGGGGCAGCTGAAGTACCGGGAGACCGTCGTCGAGGGCATCGGGAACACCCTGGAGGCGTTCCTCGGCGTCCTGCGCGGCGTCAACACCGGGAAGATGGTCGTCAAGCTCTGACGCGGAGCGGCACGACAGGGCACCGCCCGGTGATCTTCCGTTGGGTTTCCGTGACCCGGTGGCGCGGCGAGGTCACCGTGGCGCTCGCCTGACGCCGTCGTTGCGTATCCCGGAGGCCGCACCCTTGGACGTGGGGCGCGGCCGCCGGCCGTCCGGGGCGCCCGTCGGGCCGAAGCACCCCGGCGGGTACGAGGGCCGGGCCCCGGCACCCCGCCGGGTACGGCGGTCGGGCAGCGGCTCTCCACCGCGTACGGCATCGGGCCCCGGCACTCCGCCGCGTACGACGGCCGGGCCCCGGTACCCCGCCGGACCCGCCCGTCAGCGCGGTGCCACTGCGGCCGTGTGCACCGCCCTGGCCAGCCGGTCGTTCTCCGGCGCCGCCCCGCCCGGGAAGGCCCACCGGCGCCGGGTGTAGCCGTAGGCGAGCGAGCTGCGCGGGTCCGCGAACGCCTGGCAGCCGCCCGCACCGCTGTGCCCGATCGCCCCGGCGCCCAGGAACGGGTGCCAGGTGTCGGCGGTCGCCTGGAAGCCGAGGCCGTACGCCTTGTGGCCCCGGGCCACCAGGTCGTAGCCGACGGAGTGGAACTGCCCGAACTCCGCGACCGTGTCCGGTTTCAGCAGCGGTGCCTGCCCGGCGATCTCGCTGATCAGCGCCGCGTACAGCCCCGCGAGACCCCGGGCCGAGGCGACCCCGCCGACCGACGCCGGGCCCTTCTCCCGGATCAGCCGGTGGTTCGGGAGGGTCGCCAGGTCGGTCGGCTCAGCGCCGTGCCGGTTGAACGCGACGGCCTGCAAGGTGTGCGGGGGGCTGAGCAGCGCATCCAGCAGTTCCCGCTGCCGCGGGGTGGGCAGCATCGGCTGCGCCGGGCGGAAGCGGGGCTCCAGGGCGGCGGGCAGCCCGAGATGGAAGTCCAGGCCGTGCAGGGCGCGGACCCGTTCCTCGTACAGCCCTTGGACGGTCCGGCCGGTGGCCCGCCGGACCACCTCACCGGTCAGCGCGCCGATGACCAGGGCGTGGTACCCGAAGGCCGTACCGGGCCGCCAGAACGGCCGCTGGTCGGCGAGCCGTTCGGCGATCACCCGGTCGTCGGCCAGCTCCGCCAGCGTGAACCCGGTGTCGGTGCCGACCAGGCCGGCCCGGTGCGCCAGCAGCTCGCGCAGGGTCAGCGCGCCCTTGCTCTCGGCGGCGAACTCCGGCCAGTAGTAGGTGACCTTGCGGTCCAGCTCCAGGGTGCCGTCCTGCACGAGCAGCGCCACCACCAGGTGCGCGGCCCCCTTGGTGGATGAGTACACGCCGTACAGGGAGTCCCCGTCGGCGTCCGGGCCCGCCCACAGGTCGACGACCCGCCGTCCGTGCGCGTACGCGCACAGCTGCCCCTCGTAGTCGGGGCGTTCCGCGGCGGCCACCGCGGCGAACTCCTCGCGCACCGCCTCGTAGCCGTCGGCGACCGTGCCGTGGACGGTGGTCTGCTGCGTCATCCGTACTCCTCGACTGAGCTGCCGCGCACCGCTGCCACGGCGAACAATGCCCTTGCCAGCTGGGCGAATGCCCCCTTCGGGTGGTCCCGGAAGAGAGGTTCGGTGCGGAACGGCACGGCGCGCGGGCCGCTCACCACCGAGGGCTGTCCAGCCGCCGCGGCCGGGGCGTCCGGCGCGGACTGGAAGAGGGCGGCGACCAGAACGGGCCTCGGGGGAACGGCTCTCGCAGTGGGGCGCACGCGTACCTCCTTAGGGGGTCCTGAGACCGGTACGGCGAGACGTACCTTGTTGGACTCAACAGCAACAAGGGGGTGTCGGTGTCTCCGATGCCCCGGATGGCCGATCCGGGACCGCCCGCACGGGGCATGCCGGCACCGGGCCCGCGGGGCCGGTCACACCGGCTTCGGCACCCTCGGCAGCGGTGGGAGGGACGAGCCGGTCGCGCTCAACGCCCAGGGCTCGCGGCCCGGTTCGGGCAGAGCACCCGCCCGGGCCCGGCAGGCGGCGCAGGACGGGCTCCGACCGGGCCCGGTGGTGGACGGGAGTTGACGGGGACGGACCGTGTGGCACTCGGATCCGGCATCGGGTCCGGCCCCTGCCGGGCGCCGGACGGCCGGTCCGGGAGGGGTGGTGCGGGGGCGGCGGGGACTGCTGTGGATGGTGCGGGTGCGGGGTGAGGGATCGCCGGGAGGCTGCGCCGCGGGCGGCGGAAGGTCAGGTGCACCACCACAGGAACCGGGTGCAGGAATCGGTCGGTGACGGGCTCGGGGGCGGGTCGGAGCTGGTCGGGTCGTCGCTCGGGCTGGGCGCCTGGCCGCTCGTCGTCGTCGGGGCGGGCGCCGAGGAGGTCGGGTCCGCGCTCGCCGACCCCTGGGAGGCCGTGCCGGTCGGGGACTCGGACGCCTCGGCCTCGTCCTTCGCGGACTTCGCGGACTTCGACGCCGACGGGGACGCCGAGGCGTCCGGCGAGGCCGAGGCGTCCGATCCGGCGGGGCGCGTGGTGCTCCCGGGCCGGCCCGACTCGCCCGGGGTCCCGGACGAGGTGCTGCCCTCCGTCGCCTCGTCCCCCGCCGACGCGGGCTGCGAATCCTGGAACGGGGCGTCCGTGCCGACTTCGGCGAGGCTCAGGCCGCCCGCCGCCAGCACGAAGCCGGCGGTGACCAGCAGGATCCGCCGACGGCGCCTGCGGTGTGCCGCCGCCTTGCGGTCACGCCGGCTCGTGTCCGTCCCGGCCGGCTCCCCGGCGTCCGCACCCCGCGTACGGCCCCGGCCGCGCATCTCACCGCGGCGCCGCGCCGCCCGCCCGCGCGAAGCCCCGACACCGTTGTCATCACCGTCACTGTCACCGAAGGCGACACCGGCACTGGCACTGGCACTGGCACCGCCGATCTCGTCGGCCGCATCGGCGGTGCCGTCCGGGGCACGTCGACCGTCGTACCCCCGGTCGCCGTACCCCTGGTCACCGGGCCCTTGGTCGCCGTATCCCCACTCGTCGTCGTACCTCTGGTCGTCGTACCCACGGCCGTCGTACCCACGGCCGTCATGGGCGCCGCCGTCCGCGTGGCCGGCGCGCGTGGGTGGGTCCGTCTCGCGTGCGTACGCGCTCAGGGCTTCGGCCGGTGTACCGCACCCCGGGCAGGCGAGGGCGCCGTTGAGGTGCCGCCGGCACGGGTGGCAGTAGTCCATGAGGCGGGACACTAGGTTCCGCACAGGTCACGTTCCTAGGCGAATCTGTGAACATTCTGTGGGGGAACGAAAGAATAGCCGACGGACCTGTACCCGGATGGTCACCAAGTCCTCGCCTCTTCACCCGAGCCGGGCGGCCCGGGCGGGCTGAACAGCCCGGCCGTTCCCGCGATTCACCCCACGCGGAGGCCCCCGCCCCGGTCCCTGCGGATGCCCCGCGGAAGACCGGCGGGAGACCGGAAAAGCCGCCCGAAGACGTTTCGAAACCGTTACCTGCTCGCCCCATTGACACCCCTGCCGCCCCGTCCCTACTGTCACGCCAACATTTCGAACGTGTGCCGAAATATCGAACAGCTGAGGGGCAACTGCCGTGCGCATCACCGGAATCAGCACGCACGTGGTCGGGACGCCATGGCGCAATCTGACCTACGTCCAGGTGCACACCGACGAAGGGATCACGGGGGTCGGCGAGACTCGCATGCTCGGTCACACCGACGCGCTGATCGGCTATCTGCGCGAGGCGGAGGCCAACCACGTCCTCGGCTCCGACCCGTTCGCCGTCGAGGACCTGGTGCGCCGCATGAAGTACGGCGACTACGGCCGGGCCGGCGAGATCGTCATGTCCGGGATCGCGGTGGTCGAGATGGCCTGCTGGGACATCAAGGGCAAGGCGCTCGGCGTCCCCGTGTGGCAGTTGCTCGGCGGCAAGGTGACCGACAGGGTCAAGGCGTACGCCAACGGCTGGTACACCACCGAGCGCACGCCGGAGGCGTACCACAAGGCCGCGCAGGAGGTCGTCGCACGCGGCTACCGGGCGCTGAAGATCGACCCGTTCGGCACCGGCCACTTCGAACTCGACCACGAGCAGACCCTTTACTCCGTCTCCCTCATCGAGGCCGTGCGCGACGCCATCGGGCCGCAGACCGAGCTGATGGTGGAGATGCACGGCCGCTTCTCCCCCGCCACCGCGGTCCGCCTCGCCAGGGAACTGGCGCCGTTCGAGCCGGCCTGGCTGGAGGAGCCGGTGCCGCCGGAGAACCTGAAGGCGCTGCGGAAGGTGGCCGAGAAGGTGGACCTGCCGGTGGCCACCGGCGAACGGATCCACGACCGGATCGAGTTCCGTGAGCTGTTCGAGAGCCAGGCCGCCGACATCATCCAGCCGGACGTCGGCCACCTCGGCGGCATCTGGGAGACCCGCAAGCTCGCGGCGAGCGCCGAGGCCCACTACGTCCTCGTCGCCCCGCACAACGTGGGCGGCCCGGTGCTGACCGCGGCGAGCCTCCAACTCGGTTTCACCACACCGAACTTCAAGGTCCTGGAGCACTTCAACGATTTCGCCGACGCGGAGATCAAGAGGGTGGTCAGGGGAGCGCCCGAGGTCGTCGACGGCTGCTTCCGGCTCTCCGACGCTCCCGGCCTCGGAGTGGAACTCGACGTCGACGCGGCGGCCGAGTTCCCGCAGCAGCAGGCCCGCTTCGACCTGTGGGCCGAGGGCTGGGAGCAGCGCAGGCCGAAGGGCGCGAAGTGAACGCGCGGGTCGAAGGGCGCGCAGCGGGTGCACGGACCGAAGGGCACGAAGTGAGCGCGCGGGCCGAAGGGCGTCAAGCGGGTGCACCGGCCGAACGGCACGAAGCGAGCGCGCAGGTCGTCGTCGTGGCGCCGGGCGAGCATCGGGTCGAGGAGCACACGCCCCGTGCGCCCGGGCCCGGGGAGGCGCTGGTCGCCGTGCACGCGGTGGGCATCTGCGGCAGCGACCGGGAGCTGTACCAGGGCAGCCGGCCCGAGGGGTACGTCCGTTACCCGCTGACGCCGGGCCACGAGTGGTCCGGGACCGTGCGGGCGGTGGGCGCCGGGGTGCCCGCGGCGCTGACCGGCCGCAAGGTCGTCGGTGAGGGCTTCCGCAACTGCCAGGTGTGCGACCGCTGCCACGCCGGCCAGACCACCCTGTGCACCGCGGGTTACGAGGAGACCGGCTTCACCCGGCCGGGCGCCATGGCGGCCACCCTCACCCTGCCGGCCCGGCTGCTGCACGTCCTGCCGGACGCGGCCGATCTGACCGCGGCGGCACTCCTGGAACCGGCCGCCTGCGTGGCCGCCGCCGTGGTCAAGGGCGGTGCCCGGCCGGGTGAGCGGGTCGCGGTGGTCGGCGCGGGCACGCTCGGGATGTTCGCCGTGCAGTTCCTGCGGGCGGTCTCGCCTGCGGAGCTGCTGGTGGTCGGCACGGGGCGGGAGCGGGAACCGCTGGCCCGGCGGTTCGGCGCCACCGGCTTCCGTACGAAGGACGAGGAACTCCCCGGTGACTTCGACGTCGTCGTGGAGACCGCCGGGTCCGCGTCGGCCGCGCGTACCGCCGCCGCGCTGCTCAGACGCGGCGGGCGCCTGGTCCTGACCGGCATCCCGGCGCCGGGGGCCGACGGTCTCGACCCGACCGACCTGGTGGTGCGGCAGTTGGAGGTGCGGACGGTCTTCGGGGCGCCGCCGGACGCCTGGGCGCACACGGTGCGGATGTTCGGGGCCGGGCTGCTCGACCCGCTGCCGCTGGTCACGCACGAGCTGCCGCTGACCGGGTTCCCGCGCGCCATCGAGCTGGTGGGGGCCGGCGATCCGCACGTCGGCAAGGTGCTGCTCCGTCCCTAGCCCTGCTGCCGGGTCCTGGCGGGAGAGGGACCCGGCCGGCCGCCGGTCCCGGCGCGACCCGGCGGCGCCGGGACCGGCGTACCCGTGGCCCGTCCCCAGGCCCTCCCACACCCTGAGCCGCGAACCACGTCCGATATTTCGAACACTAAGGACAGCTTGTGACCCACGCTTCCGCCACGGCGGCCCGCAGGCCCGGTGAGCACGCGCTCGCCGCGCTCGGCCTGAGCGCGCCCGCCCCCGATCCCGCCGACGCCTCCGTCCACGGCTTCCCGGGCGGCGGTCGCTGGCGCACCGAGATCCCCTCGTGCGAGGGTCCCGAGGCGCTGGCGGTCGTCCTCAAGGAGGCCGCACGGCTGGACGTGCCGATCCACCGCGTCAGCCAGGGCAGCGGCGTGTGGATGCTGACCGACGCCGAGATCACCGAGATGGCCGGGGCCAGCGCCGAACGCGGCATCGAGCTGTGCCTGTTCACCGGCCCGCGCGGCACCTGGGACATCGGCGGCTCGGTGCGTTCCGACTCGCGCGGCGCGGGGCTGCGCGCCCGCGGCCACGACGCGGTCGCCGGCTGTGTCGAGGACGCCGTCCGGGCCACCGAACTGGGCGTCAAGTGCCTGCTGGTCGCCGACGAGGGCGTGCTGTGGACGCTGCACCGGGCGCGCGCCGCCCGGATCATCCCCGCCGACACCACGCTCAAGGTGTCCGCGCTCGTCGGACCGGTGAACCCGGCGTCGTACGCGGTCTTCGAACGGCTGGGTGCCGACTCGGTCAACGTGCCCAGCGACCTGACGCTCGATCACCTCACCGAGATCCGCCGGGTGTCCGCCGCCCCGATGGACATGTACATCGAGGCGCCCGACGACCTCGGCGGCTATGTGCGGATGTACGAGGTCGCCGAGCTGATCCGGCGCGGCGCCCCGCTCTATCTGAAGTTCGGCCTGTCCAGGGCCCCCGGCATCTACCCGGCGGGCGCCCATCTGCGGGACCTGACCCTGGGCACGGCCCGGGAGCGGGTGCGGCGCGGCCGGCTCGCCCTCGACCTGCTCGCCCGGCACGGCGCGGACGGCGGCATGGCGCCGCTCGGTTCCCGGCTGCCGGGGGCCTTGAACCGGTTCCCCGTCGAAGGGGCCGCTGAATGACGCACGGGGGCCGCGGGCCCGCCGGGGCGGGCCGGGGCGGGTCGCGGCGGGTCGCGCCCCCACATTCCCGGCCTCGCACGAACAGACACGTTCCCGGCAGCGCACGAACACACAGGAGGGACCCCCGGTTCACCGCGCCCCTTCGGGGCGCTTCACCGACCTCGCTCGAACCCATCTCACCGAAGAGAAGAACAGGGACGATCACTATGCGTACTCGTAGCAGCGCCCTCGCCGCCGTCGCCGGGGCGGCCTCTCTCGCCCTCGCCCTGTCCGCCTGCGGGCAGAGCGGCGAGGGCGGCAGCAAGGAGGACAAGGGCAGTGCCAAGGGCGGCACCATCGGCATCGCCATGCCCACCAAGTCCTCCGAACGCTGGATCGCCGACGGCGACAACGTCGTCAAGAACCTCAAGGCCAAGGGCTACCGGACCAAGCTGGTCTACGGCGAGGACGACCCCGACCAGCAGGTCTCGCAGATCGAGAACCTGATCACCCAGGGCGTCAAGGGCCTGATCGTCGCGGCCATCGACAACAAGTCGCTGAACAACGTGCTCCAGCAGGCCGCGGACGCCAAGATCCCGGTCATCTCCTACGACCGGCTGATCCTCGGCACGCCGCACGTCGACTACTACGCGTCCTTCGACAACACCAAGGTCGGCGAGCTGCAGGCCGCCTTCATCGTGGACAAGCTCGGTCTGAAGGGCGGCAAGGGCCCGTTCAACATCGAGTTGTTCGCCGGGTCGAACGACGACAACAACACCAAGTACTTCTTCAACGGCGCGATGAGCGTGCTCCAGCCCTACATCGACAGCAAGAAGCTCGTCGTCAGGTCCGGTCAGAACCGGCTCACCCAGGTGACCACGCTGCGCTGGGACGGCACGACCGCGCAGAAGCGCATGGAGGACATCCTCACCTCCGCCTACAAGAGCGGCCGGGTCGACGCGGTGCTCTCCCCGTACGACGGCATCTCCATCGGCGTCATCTCCGCGCTGAAGTCGGACGGTTACGGCTCCGCCGGCAAGCCGCTGCCGGTCATCACCGGTCAGGACGCCGAGCTGGCGTCGGTGAAGTCGATCGTCGCGGGCGAGCAGACCCAGACCGTCTACAAGGACCTCCGAGAGCTCGCCAAGGTCGCCGCGAGCATGGTCGACGACGTACTGAACGGCAAGAAGCCCCAGGTCAACGACGTCAAGACGTACGACAACGGCAGCAAGGTCGTACCCGCCTACCTGCTTCAGCCGGTGAGCGTCGACAAGACCAACTACACGAAGGAACTCATCGACACCGGCTACTACTCGGCGGGCGAGCTCAAGTAGTCCGCACGCCTTCACCCACGGACCGAAAGGGCACGACCATGGCGGGACCCGTCCTGGAAATGCGCTCGATCGTCAAGACCTTCCCCGGCGTCACGGCGCTGTCGGACGTCACGCTGACCGTCCGCCGGGGCGAGGTCCACGCCATCTGCGGTGAGAACGGCGCCGGGAAGTCCACCCTGATGAAGGTGGTCTCCGGCGTCCATCCGCACGGCAGCTACGAGGGCGAGATCCTCTTCGAAGGCGAGGTGTGCGCCTTCAGGGACATCCGGGCCAGCGAGCGGCGCGGCATCGTGATCATCCATCAGGAACTGGCGCTGGTGCCGTTCCTGTCCCTCGCCGAGAACATCTTCCTCGGCAACGAACACGCCTCGCGCGGGTTCGTCGACTGGCGGGAGACCCTGCGGCACGCCACCGAGGTGCTGCGCCGGGTCGGCCTGAGCGACCACCCCGAGACGCGGATCTCCGACATCGGCGTGGGCAAGCAGCAGCTCGTGGAGATCGCCAAGGCGCTCTCCAAGCAGGTGAAGCTGCTCATCCTGGACGAGCCGACGGCGGCGCTGAACGACGAGGACAGCAGCAGGCTCCTCGATCTCATCCTGGAGCTGAAGAACCAGGGGATCACCTCGATCATCATCTCCCACAAGCTGGGCGAGATCCGCCGGGTCGCCGACTCGGTGACGATCCTGCGCGACGGCCGGTCCATCGAGACCCTCGACGTGAAGGCGCCCGAAACCACCGAGGACCGGATCATCTCCGGCATGGTCGGCCGCGACCTCGACCACCGCTTCCCCGACCGCACGCCGTACGCGGGCGCACCGGACGCCGCGCCGGCGCTGGAGATCCGCAACTGGACGGTGCACCACCCGGTCGACCGGCAGCGCAAGGTGGTCGACGACGTGTCGATCCACGTGCGGCGCGGGGAGATCGTCGGCATCGCCGGCCTGATGGGCGCGGGCCGCACCGAACTGGCGATGAGCGTCTTCGGGCGCTCCTACGGCCGGCACACGGGCGGCACGGTCCGCAAGGACGGCGCGGAGATCCGCACCAGGACGGTCGCCGAGGCGGTCCGGCACGGCATCGCCTACGTCACCGAGGACCGCAAGCACTACGGCCTCAACCTCATCGACACCATCAACCGGAACATCTCGCTGACCGCACTGGACAAGGTCGCGCGGCGGGGCATGGTCGACGAACACGAGGAGCGGCAGGTCGCCGAGGGTTTCCGCAGGTCCATGAACATCAAGGCGCCGACCGTCTTCGAACCGGTCGGCAGGCTGTCCGGCGGCAACCAGCAGAAGGTCGTCCTCAGCAAGTGGATCTTCGCGGGCCCGGAGGTACTGATCCTGGACGAGCCCACGCGCGGCATCGACGTGGGCGCCAAGTACGAGATCTACACGGTCGTCGACCGGCTCGCCGCCGAGGGCAAGGCGGTCGTCCTCATCTCGTCCGAGCTGCCCGAACTGCTCGGCATGTGCGACCGCATCTACACCATGGCCGCCGGGCGGCTGACCGGCGAGGTGCCGCGGGCCGAGGCCACGCAGGAAGCGCTGATGCGCCGGATGACGAAGGACACCCAGGACGAAGAGGTGACCCGATGAGCACGGACGTGACCGACAAGCTCCCGGCCCCGGCGCCGCCCGGCAAGGGCGGGGAGTCCACCGCCGGGGGCCTGCTCCGGCTGATACTGAACGGCCTGCGCCGCAACCTGCGCCAGTACGGCATGCTGATCGCGCTCGGCCTGATCGTGGTCCTGTTCCAGGTGTGGACCGGCGGCGACCTGCTGCTGCCGCGCAACGTCTCCAACCTGGTGCTGCAGAACAGCTACATCCTGATCCTGGCCAGCGGCATGATGCTGGTGATCATCGCGGGCCACATCGACCTGTCCGTCGGCTCGCTGACCGCGTTCGTGGGCGCGTTCGCGGCCGTGCTCACCGTGCAGCACGGTGTGGCCTGGCCGCTCGCCCTGGTGCTGTGCCTGCTGGTGGGCGCGGTGGCCGGTTCGGTCCAGGGCTTCCTGATCGCGTATCTCGGCATACCGTCGTTCATCGTGACCCTGGCGGGCATGCTGCTGTTCCGTGGTCTGACGGAGATCTTCCTGCAGGGCCAGACCCTCGGCCCGTTCCCGAACGGACTGCAGAAGCTCGGCAACGGCTTCCTGCCCCCGGTCGGCCCGGACACCAACTACCACAACCTCACCCTGCTGCTGGGCCTCGCGCTGCTGGCCTTCGTGGTCGTCCAGGAGGTCCGGGACCGGGGGCGCCAGCAGGAGTTCTCGCTGGATGTGCTGCCGCGCAACGCGTTCCTGCTGAAGCTGGCCGCGATCGCCGCGGCGATCCTCGCGGTCACCCTGCTGCTCGCCAGCTATAAGGGCGCCCCGATCATCCTGATCGTCCTCGGCGTGCTGGTGGTCGGCTACGGCTACGTGATGCGCAACGCCGTCTTCGGCCGCCACATCTACGCGATCGGCGGCAACCTGCCGGCGGCGAAGCTGTCCGGGGTCAAGGACAGGAAGGTCACCTTCTGCGTCTTCCTGAACATGGGCGTGCTCGCGGCGCTGGCGGGCCTGGTGGTCGCCGCCCGGCTGAACGCGGCCTCGCCGAAGGCGGGCCTGAACTTCGAGCTGGAGGCCATCGCCTCCTCGTTCATCGGCGGCGCGTCCATGAGCGGCGGTGTCGGCACCGTGCTCGGCGCGATCATCGGCGGTCTGGTCCTCGGCGTGCTGAACAACGGCATGAACCTGCTGAGCGTCGGCACCGACTGGCAGCAGGTGATCAAGGGCCTCGCCCTGCTCGCGGCGGTCGGCTTCGACGTGTGGAACAAGCGCAGGTCCGGTTCGTGAGCCGGGCCTGAGCGGTCGTACGGTCCGCGCGGGGGCCGCGGCGGCGGGTCCCGCCGCGGCCGGACCGGCCGGTCACCGAGCCGCGTCACCGGCCGGCCGGGTCATGGGTTCTCCCACGCCGCCGGGTCCGCCGCCAGCCGGCGCACCGGGGCCGGAAGGTCGGCCGCGGCGAGGTCGGCCAGGGTGACGCCCTCCAGGATCTTGCGGACGTTCGCGCGCAGGGCGATCCACAGGGGCAGCAGGGGCTCGGCGGTGCCGGTGTAGGTGAGGCTCGACGGGCGTTCGCCCCGTACCGAGACGATGGGGCCGTCCACGGCCCGCACGACGTCCGCGACGGTGATCTCCGCCGCAGGCCCGGCCAGCCGGTAGCCGCCTCCCCCGCCGCGCCGGCTGGCCACGATCCCGGTGCGGCTCAAGTCGCCGAGGATGCCTTCCAGGAACTTGTGGGGGATGCCCTGTACAGAGGCGATTTCCTCTGCCTTCACCGGGCCGTTACCCTGCCGTGCGGCCAACTCCAGCACCGCCCGTACCGCGTAATCCGCCCGTGCCGAGATCCTCATGGATCCATTGTGGGGCGTACGGCCATGGAGAATGGCCTGACCCGCGCCCCGCAGGATCGCCCGGAAGGAACCCCTTGGCACTCAGCAGACGTACCTTCAGTGCCCTCGCCGGCTCCGCCGCGCTCGGCCTGGCCCTGGGCGGCAGCGGCGGCCCCGGGGCGCTGTCCGCGTACGCGGCGCGCAGTGTGCCGACCGGTCCCGCACCGGCCCCGCCGAGTGCCGACCGGCGCCGGCACAGCATCGGCTACGACCGCTACTCCCTGCTCGTGGACGGCAGGCGGCTGGTGGTCTGGTCCGGCGAGATGCACCCCTTCCGGCTGCCGAGCCCGTCCCTGTGGCGCGACGTCCTGCAGAAGATGCGGGCGCACGGCTTCAACACCGTCAGCGTCTATGTCGCCTGGAACTACCACTCCGCCGCCCCCGGCCACCACGACTTCAGCGGCGTCCGCGATCTGGACCTGTTCCTGCGCACGGCCGCGGAGACCGGCCTGTACGTCATCCTGCGCCCCGGCCCCTACATCAACGCGGAGGTCGACGGCGGCGGCTTCCCTGGCTGGCTCACGGTCACCGAGGGCGTGGCGCGCACCGACGATCCGGTCTACCTGTCGCACGTCGACGCGTGGTTCACGGCGGTGAACCGGATCGCCCGTCGCCACCAGCTCACGGACGGCGGCGGCACGATCCTGCTGTACCAGATCGAGAACGAGTACGACGCCCACGTGGGCGAGCCGACCGGGCGTGCCTACATGTCCCACCTGTACCGCAAGGTCCGGGCGGACGGCATCGACGTACCCCTCTTCCACAACGACAAGGGCCGCGGCGGCGCCTGGGTCCCCGGTTCGTTCGACACCGGCGGGGAGCGGGGCCGCTGGCTGTACGGCTTCGACGGGTACCCGGCGCCGGACCGGACCCCGCCGGACTGGGGGCGCTACGGCACCGGCGGGCCCACCGGGGGTGCCTCCGCGAGTCCGCACACGCCGGGTTTCGTGCCGGAGTTCGGCGGCGGCTGGTTCGACCCGTGGGGCGGGGTCACCTTCGACGGCAAGGGGTACGCCGAGTCCCGGCGGACCCGGGACGAGGCCTACGAGCGCCGCTTCTACCTCACCAACCTGGCCAACGGCCTGACCCTGCACAACGTCTACATGGCCTTCGGCGGCACCTCCTGGGGCTGGCTGCCCGCACCGGCGGTCTACACCTCGTACGACTACGGGGCGGCCATCGACGAGGCCCGCAACGTCACCGGCAAGATCGCCCCGATGCACCAGATCGGCCACCTCCTCGGGCGGGTCCCCGACTTCGCCAAGCTGGACCGGGCGGCGGACGTCACGGCGAAGGGCCTGAAGGTCTACCACCTCACCAACCCGGACACCGAGGCCCATGTGTACGTGGTGCGCAACGACGGGACCGAGGAGGTCACCTCGACCGTGCCGACCGCGGCGGGCGGCCTGGAGGTCACCGTCCCGGCCCGGGACGCCCGGCTGCTGACCACCGGGCTCTCCCTGGGCAGGCGGACCCTGCGGTCGAGCACCGCGCAGCCCGTGTTCCGGCTGAACACCGGGCGGCAGGACATCGCGCTGTTCACCGGTCGCAACGGCGAGATGGCACACCTCGTGCTGGAGTGCCCGAGCGAACCGGTCGTCAACCGGCTCGACCCGGACGGTGGCTGGGCCTACACCCTGGGCGCCCTGCACGTGTCCGTGCCGCTCGGCGTCGGCGGGCTCACCCGGGTGCTGGTCGAGGGCGGCGAGAGCGACACACCGCTGCTGCTCCTGTTCGCCGACGACGCGACGTCCGTACGGATGTGGCCGTACGAGACCCCGTCGGGAACCGTGCTGGTCTACGGCCCCGAACTGCTGCGCGAGGCCGCGCTCGACGGCTCCACGGTGCGCCTGACGGGCGACACGGTCGAGCAGAGCGGCCTGGAGGTGTGGGGGCCGCGCGGCGCGGCCACCGTGGAGTGGAACGGCCGGCCGGTACGCACCCGCGCCACCCGGTCCGGCAGCCTGATGGCCGAGGCACTGCTGCCTGCGGCGCCGGACATCGCGCTGCCCGCGCTGGGCGGTTGGCGGAGCAGGGCGGAGAATCCCGAGGCCGCGCCGGAGTTCGACGACTCGACGTGGCAGGTGGCGGACAAACGGGCCTCGCACAGCACGACGCCGGTGCCCGAGGGGCAGCCGGTGCTGTTCGCGGACGACTACGGCTTCCACTACGGCGACGTCTGGTACCGGGGACACCTCGACGACGTCAACGGGCTGGAGTCCGTGTCCCTCTCCTACAGCACCGGCACCCAGGGCATGCTCATGGCCTGGCTGGACGGTGAGCCGCTGGGCGTGCACCGGATGCCGGTGCCGGACGCCGGCACGGCCCGCAAGGGAACCTGGACGGACACGGCGGTGCTCGACCTGTCCGGACTGTTGAGGCCGCGGGCCGGGCGGCTGCGCAAGAAGCCGGCGGCGCCCGGCGGACACGTGCTGTCCGTGCTGGTGCGGCGCATGCAGCACGACATGGACGGCAAGGCCGAGGACAGCCACAAGGCGGCCCGCGGGCTGACCGCGGCCGTCTTCGAGGGGGCCGCGCCCACGGTACGGTGGCGCGTGCAGGGCGCGCTCGCACCGGATCCGGTGCGCGGGCCGATGAACCACGGTGGGCTGTACGGGGAGCGGGAGGGCTGGCACCTGCCCGGGTTCGCGGACGGCGGCTGGCGGCCGGCCGGTCTGCCGCACACCGGCCGGGGGCAGGGTGTGACCTGGTACCGGACCACGTTCCGGCTGTCGGTCCCCGGCGACCTGGACGCCTCAACCGGGCTGGTCCTGGAGGACGACCCGGCCCGCGCCTACCGCGTACAGATCTTCCTGAACGGCTGGAACCTGGGCCAGTACATCAACGACGTCGGCCCGCAGCACACCTTCGTGCTGCCGGGCGGCATCCTGAACACGCGCGGCACCAATACTCTGGCCCTGGCCGTCCTGTCCGACGGCACCACGGACTTCGGACCGGGCGAGGTACGGCTGACGCTGCTGGGCCGCGCGGCCGGAGGAGTGCCGGTGACCCCGGTGGCCTCACCGGGCCGCTGAGCCCGCGGAGGCCGCCGGGGTCACCGGGCGGCCTCCGCGGCCTCAACCCGCGAACGGCGGCTGTGGAAGGCCCCTGCCCACGCCCGGGACCACCAGCAGTGAGCCGGACAGCGGGTGCGGCCGGTCCAGCCCGGTGCGGGCCGACGTGACGTACAGGTCGGTCAGGTCCGCGCCGCCGAAGGCACAGGCCGTCGGGCGGGCCGTGGGCAGGGGGAGGACGCGGTCCAGCGCGCCGTCGGGCGTGTAACGGCGTACCGCCGCGCCGTCCCACAGGGCCACCCACACGGCGCCGTCGGCGTCGACGGTCAGCCCGTCGGGGAATCCCGCGCCCTCCTCGATCTCCGCCAGCGGACGCCGGCCCCGGACCTGTTCGCCGTCGAAGTCGAAGACGTCGATCCGCCGGGTGGGGGTGTCGACGTAGTACATCAGGCGCCCGTCGGGGCTCCAGCCCGTGCCGTTGCTCACCGCGACGGACGGCAGGACCGTACGGACCGCACCGGCGCCGGTGACCCGGGACAGCGTGCCGCCGCCCGCCGCCCCGTCGTAGCGCATCGTGCCCGCCCACAGCGCGCCGTCGGGCGCCACGGCGGCGTCGTTCCCGCGGCGGCCGGGCACCCGCTCGCGGTGCAGCCAGCGGAAACCGCCGTCCGGGTCCACCAGCCCGATCCCGTCCCGGAGGTTCAGCACCAGCCCGCCGCCCGCGCGCGGTTTCACGGCGCCGACGTGCTGCTCGGTCGTGCGGACCGTACGGCGGTCGGTGGCGGGATCGTAGCCGTGGATCCGCATGCCGAGGATGTCGATCCAGATCAGCCGGCCCGTCGCCGCGTCCCACGTCGGTCCCTCGCCGAGCATCGCCTCGGCCCGCACCGCCACCTCGTACCCCGTCATGCCGCGCTCCGGTGGCCCAGGCGCTCCGAGAGTCCGGCCGCGCCCTCGGCGGCCAGCCGTGCCAGCTCGGCCAGCCGCTCGTCGCTCCAGCGGATCATGGGCACGGAGATGGACAGCGCGGCCACCACCTGGCCGGTGCGGTCGCGGACCGGGGCCGCGACACAGCTGACGTCCGGATTGGACTCGCGGTTCTCCACCGCGATGCCGCGCTCCCTGATCGCCGTCAGTGCCTCGCGCAGCGCGCCGGGATCCGTGATGCTGTCGGGGGTCATGGCGACCAGTTCGGCGCCGTCCGGAATGCGCGCGGCCAGCTCGGGTCCGGGCAGTGAGGCCAGCAGCATCTTGCCGACCGAGGTGCAGTGGGCGGGCAGTCTGCGGCCGGCCGCGGACACCATGCGCACCGCGTGCGTGGAGTCCACCTTGGCGATGTAGATGACGTCCGTGCCGTCGAGGATCGCCACGTGCACGGTCTCGTCGCAGGTCTCGGCGACCGCGCGGGCGACCTGCTGGCCCTCGGCGGCGAGGTCGAGCCGCTCGGCGTAGTGGCTGCCGAGCTGGTAGGGGCGCACGCCGAGCCGGTACTGTCCGGACTGTCCGGGTACGGGCACGATGTACTGGCGGGCGGCGAGCGTGGTGACCAGCTCGTGCACGGTGGTGCGCGGCAGTTGGAGCCTGCGCACGATGTCGGGGGCGGAGAGTGTCCCGTCCCCGTCGAGAAAGAGCTCAAGTATGTCGAGAGCCCGGGTCACGGCGGGTACGAGGCGTCCCATCCTCCGGTCCCCTCCCTTGATCAGCGCCTGCGTTCGTTCGAGATTTCAACAGACGATCGACATGACGAACACAGGCTAGTCATGGCTGAGCAGCCCGGCAACGGGTGTGTACCCGGCCGGTGGGCGACGATGGTGCCCATGCCGTCCTCCGCCAAGCGTCCCACCGCTCCCTTCACCCCGCTCGACTTCCAACTGGTGCTGTTGCGCCGGATGGCCGACCACAACCCCGGTCTGGTCGAGGACGCACGGCACGAGCTGGGCGTGTCGATCGCGGACCTGCGGGAGGCCAACAAGCGCTGGCAGGCGATGGTCCGCTCGCCCAGGCCGCGCCCGGCGGCCGGCCGGTACCGCTCGGTGCTCGGCGCACCGGAGTCGGAGGGCAAGCGGACCATCGGCGACCTGGAGTGCGCGGTGTGGCGGTGGCCGGTCCCGCTCTGGCCCGACCTGCGCTTCGAGGTGCTGGTCGCGGCCACCGGCGCGGTCTGGAACGAGTGGCTGGTCCGCGCGCCGGGCGCTCCCGCGCCGCGCCTCGCCGTCCTCGACGACCTCACCCCCTGGTCGTGCACGGTGGACGAGGCGGCCCGCGCCTTTGCCCCGGCCCGCCCGCTGGAGGGCACGGCGCCCACCCGCTGGGGGCTCGCCTTCGTGGCTCCCGACGCGGGGGGCGTACGGCGCGAGGTCGTCGCCGAGTTCACGTGGGGGTTGTTGCAGAGGGCTGCCGTCTTGGGGGCGTGACGGGGACTGCCGTCGTGGGGGCGTAGGTCGGCTGCGGGTGCGTCGTGGCCGGGCGCGCAGTTCCCCGCGCCCCTGTGGGGCGGCATGTGCGCAACCGTCGGCAATGGTCAGGCGCCGCTCGCCGCCGCGATCAGCGCCCTCGCCACCGTCGGCAGCGATGCCGGGTGCAGGAAGAGGAACAGGTTCGGCTCGACGAGTTCCACTTCCATCACGTGGGGTTTCCCGTCGTCGCCGTCGACGAGGTCCACGCGCGCGTACAGCAGTTCCGGCGTGTTTGGCACGGCGGCCAGCGCGCGGCCTGCGACGGCGAGTTCGGCCGGTGTCGGTGTCCACGGCGCCAGGTCGGGATGGGCCACCTTCTGCGCGTCGTACGCCGTGCCGGGCGACAGGACCGCCCGCTTGCGGCTGGCGTGCAGCAGGCGGCCGCCGAAGAACTGGAGGGCGCGCTCACCGCCGACGTCTATGCCGCGCACGTAGGGCTGCACGATCGCGGTCAGCCCCTCCTCGTGCATCCGGGCCAGCTGCCGCTGGGCCGCCGCGTGCTCGCCGGGCGCGTACCGGGCGGCGTACCGGGCGCCCGCGCCGACGGTCGGCTTCACGACGAACTCGTGGTCGTCGGGGAGCACGGCGGGATCTCCGGGCGCGAGATAGCGGGTCGGCACGACGGGCACCCCGGCCGCCGCGAGGTCCCCCAGGTACCGCTTGTCGCTGTTCCAGCGCACGACGGCGGCCGGATTGGCCAGCCGGGTCGCCCGCCCGGTCCGCTCCGCCCACGCGACGAACTCCGCGGTCCGCCAGCTGTAGTCCCAGGTGGAGCGGATGACGGCGAGGTCGAAGCCGCTCCAGTCGACGCCGGGGTCGTCCCAGTGCACGGCGGCGGCCTCCGCCCCGGCGTCCGTCAGCGCCCGTACCAGGAGGGGCAGGTCGCGGTCCCGGTGCGGCTCGGTCCCCGGGTCGTAGGTGGCAAGTGCGATGCGGGGCACGGCGGACTCCCTCGGCGTAGGGGCTGCTGACGCACCGCAGGCTAACCGCCGCGAGTGCAACCACGGCAACGGGTTTGACCTTCCCCCTCGGTGAAGGCACAGCATCGATGGCGGGACGACGAGGAGCGCGTACCCGGGAGGGGCGAGGCATGGAGATGCTGACGATCGGCGCCTTCGCGAAGGCCAGCCGGCTCTCGCCGAAGGCACTGCGCCTGTACGACGAACTGGCGCTGCTGCGCCCCGCGCGGGTCGATCCGCACACCGGATACCGGTACTACGCCGTCGGGCAGCTGGAACAGGCACGGCTGGTGGCGTGGCTGCGTCGGCTGGGCATGCCGCTCGCCGGTATTCGCGAGGTCTGCGCGCTGGAACCGGCCGCCGCCGCCCGGGAGATCCGCGCCCACTGGGCGCGGGTGG
This sequence comes from Streptomyces sp. NPDC006012, assembly GCF_042871185.1. Lineage (NCBI taxonomy): Bacteria > Bacillati > Actinomycetota > Actinomycetes > Kitasatosporales > Streptomycetaceae > Streptomyces > Streptomyces sp. NPDC006012. The sequence continues at coordinate 684,912 of NZ_JBIAIE010000001.1, read as the reverse complement.
AGGCGCAGACGGCCGTACGGCGGGACCTCGCCGCGTTCCTCGTCGACCACCTGACCGCAGAGTCGAGGAAGGACACCATCATGCTGGAACTGCGATATTCCGCCCATTCCGACATCGGGCTGGTGCGGCCCGCCAACCAGGACACGGCGTACGCGGGCGCCCGGCTGCTCGCCGTGGCCGACGGGTGCGGGCCCGCCGGGGCGCGCGCGAGCAGCGCCGCCGTGGAGGCGCTGAAGTTCCTGGAGCGCACGGAGTTGCCCGCGGGCAGCGTCCTGAACCTGCTGGAGGACGCCGTCCGGGGGGCGCGCGAGGCGGTCCAGGACGTGGCCGCCGAGGCGCCGGAGGCCGGTACCACGCTGACCGCGCTGCTGCTGACGGGTTCGCGGCTGGCCCTGGTGCACATCGGGGACACGCGTGCCTATCTGCTGCGCGACGGCGGCCTGTTCCGGATCACCCACGACCACACCGTGGTCCAGTCGATGATCGACGAGGGCCGGCTGACCCCCGAGGAGGCCACCGCCCACCCGCAGCGCGCCCTGCTCCTGAAGGCGCTCGGTGCCGGTGAGCCGAGTGCGGACCCGGACCTGAAGCTGCACGACGCGCTGCCCGGGGACCGGTACCTGCTGTGCTCCGACGGCCTGACCGCGGTCGTACCCGACGACCGGATCGCGCACCTGCTGGCCGCGGCACCCGCCCCGGACGCGGCGGTCCACGCCCTGATCGGCGAGGCGAACGCCACGGGCGGCCCGGACAACGTCAGCTGCGTCGTCGCCGACGTGGTGGGGACGGGGGCGGCCTGATCCTGCGCCGGTGCGTCGGCGAACCGGGCGAGCGGCGGCCCGGGCGAGCGGGCTCCCCGCCGAACGGGCCGACCCGGCGGCCGAGCGACCAGGTCCGGCCGCCGAGCGACCAGGTACACCGCCTGCCGCCCGCTGCCCGCCGCTCGCCGGGCAGCCGGGCAGCCGGGCAGCCGGGCAGCCTCCCTCCGAGTCCGCCGATCCGACCGGATCCCGCGCCGTCGCCCCGCTGCCGTCGGCCCGATCCTCTACCGTCAGGAGAACAGGTGGGTCCGGAGCGCTGAGCCGGTGCTCCCCGACTGCTAAGGAGTGCGTCTCGTGTCCTCCCTCTTTCCGGCCCTGGCGGACGGTCCCGGCGCCCGGGTCGCCCTGCGGTTCGGCGCGCGAGCGCTGACGTACGCCGAGTTGGGGGCCGCCGCGGGCGCCGTGGCCGCCAAGGTCCGCGGCGCGGGCCGGGTGGCCGTGTGGGCGACCCCGGAGCTGGAGACGGCCGTCGCGGTGCCGGGCGCCCTGCTCGCCGGCGTGGCCGCCGTACCGCTGAACCCGAAGTCCGGGGAGCGGGAACTCGCCCACATCCTCTCCGACAGCTCCCCCTCCCTGGTGCTGGCCGCGCCCGGCGCCCGGCTCCCGGCGGCCCTGGACGGCCTGACCCGGATCGACGTGGACGCGCACGGCGGCGGCGACGTCCCCGAGGACCGCACCGCGGCGGGCGACCCCGCGCTGATCGTCTACACCTCCGGCACCACCGGCCCGCCCAAGGGCGCGGTACTGCCCCGCCGCGCGCTCGCCACGACCCTGGACGCACTGGCCGACGCCTGGCAGTGGACCGCGGACGACGTGCTGGTGCACGGGCTGCCCCTGTTCCATGTGCACGGGCTCGTACTCGGCGTCCTCGGCCCGCTGCGCCGCGGCGGCTCGGTGCGGCACCTGGGGCGGTTCAGCACCGAGGGCGTGGCCCGGGAGCTGAACGACGGCGCGACCATGCTGTTCGGCGTGCCGACCATGTACCACCGCATCGCCGAGGCGCTGCCCGAGGATCCCGGTCTTGCCAAGGCGCTGGGCCGCGCCCGGCTGCTGGTCTCCGGCTCGGCCGCGCTGCCGGTGCACGACCACGAGCGGATCGCGGCCGCGACCGGGCGCCGGGTCGTCGAGCGGTACGGGATGACCGAGACCCTGATGAACACCAGCGTGCGGGCCGACGGTGAAGCCCGCGCGGGCACGGTCGGGGTGCCACTGCCGGGTGTGGAACTGCGGCTGGCGGAGGAGGACGGCACCGTCCTGGCGGCGTACGACGGGGAGACCGTCGGCGAGATCCAGGTGCGCGGCCCGAACCTGTTCACCGAGTACCTGAACCGGCCGGACGCGACGGCCGCCGCCTTCACCGCCGACGGCTGGTTCCGCACCGGCGACATGGCGGTGCGGGAGGCGGACGGCTACGTCCGGATCGTGGGGCGCAAGGCCACCGACCTGATCAAGAGCGGCGGTTACAAGATCGGGGCGGGCGAGATCGAGAACGCGCTGCTGGAGCACCCGGGGGTGCGGGAGGCGGCGGTCACCGGGGAACCGGACGCGGACCTGGGCGAGCGGATCGTGGCCTGGATCGTCCCGGCAGACGCGCAGTCGCCGCCCGCCGCCGAGGAGTTGGCCGACCACGTGGCCGCCCGGCTGGCCCCGCACAAACGGCCGCGCGTGGTCCACTACCTCGACGCGCTGCCCCGCAACGACATGGGCAAGATCATGAAGCGGGCGCTGCCGGCCGATGTCTGAGCGGCCGTCGGCGCGGGAGGTCCTGGCCCTGGTCACGGACGAGGGCACCTTCCGCGAGCTGCCCGGCGGCACCCGGCACGCGCCGGTCGACGGACCGCTCGGCTGGCCCGGCTACGACGCCTCGCGCGCCCGGGCCGCCGCACGCACCGGCGAGCAGGAGTCCGTCGTCTGCGGCACGGCGAGCGTCGGGGGCACCCGGGCCGTGCTGATCGCGTCCGAGTTCGGCTTCCTCGGCGGCTCCCTGGGCGAGGGCACCGGTGACCGCCTGGAGGCGGCGTACCGGCACGCCCGTGCGCACCAGCTGCCGGTCGTCCCGCTGGTCGCCACCGGCGGCAGCCGGATGCAGGAGGGCATGCTCGCGCTGGCCCAGCTCCAGCGGGTGGCCCGGGAGTCCGTGCTCACCCGGGCGGCCGGTCTGCCGCACATAGCGGTCCTGCGGGACCCGACGACCGGCGGCGGCTGGGCCACCCTGGGCGCCGGGGCCGACGTGGTCCTCGCGCTGCCGGGCGCCCAGGTGGGCTTCGCGGGTTCCCGGGTCCGGCCGCCGGACGCGGATCCGTCGGCGTACACGGCCGAGGCGCAGGTGGCGGCGGGTTCGGCGGACGCGGTGGTACGGCCCGAGGAACTGCGGCAGACGCTGGGGCGCTGGCTGCGGCTGCTCACCACGCCCGCTCCGCAGGCCCCCGCACCCCACGCCCTGGGCGGCTCCGGCCTCCCGGCGACCGGGTGGGCGGCGGTCGGCCGCGCCCGCGCCCCCGGCCGCCCCCGCGCCCGTGCCTACCTGGACGCGTACTTCACCCACCGGGTCGCTCTCGGCGGCGACCGCGCGGGCGGTACGGATCCCGAGGGCATGCTGTGCGGGTTCGGCGAGCGGGGCGGCCGCGGCGTGGCGTACGCGGCGCAGACGGGGGTGGCGACCCGGCCCGCCGGGTACCGCACCGCGGCCCGGCTGATCCGGCTCGCGGACCGGCTCGGCATACCGGTGCTGACGCTGGTGGACACCCCGGGCGCGGCGAATGACGCGGAGGCGGAGCGGCAGGGGGCAGGGGCCGCGATAGCCGAGGTGTTCGAGGCGGTGGCCGCCGCCCGGGTGCCGGTCACCACGCTGGTCATCGGCGAGGGCGGCTCCGGCGGGGCGCTCGCGCTGGCCGCGCCCGGCAACACCTGGGCCACGCCGGACAGTTTCTTCTCGGTGATCGCCCCCGAACTCGCCGCGGCGATACTCAAACGCCCGCCGGAGGAGGCCGAGGCGACCGCGGACCAGTTGCGCGTCCGGCCGCAGGACCTGGTGGAGCTGGGGGTGGTCCGCGGCATCGTGACCGCCGCGGACCACCCCGGGCCCTGAGCTACCTCACGCCCACACCCATGCCCGGATGACCTCGGCATCGTGACCGCCGCGGACCACCCAGGCCCTGAGCTACTTCACGGCCACCGCCCGGATGATTTCCTGGGTCACCGTTCCGCCCTTGTCGTCGCGGGCCGAGGCACGCAGGGAGACGTGGGCGGTGTCGCGGGGCACGGACAGGGTCCCGTGCCAGGCGGCCCCCGGGTCGGCGGTGAGCGCGACCGGCCGCCAGGTCGTGCCGTCGTCGTACGACACGTCCAGCGTGCCGCCGCCGAGCCTGCCGGTGCCGGCCGCGCCCGCCACGTACGCGGCGCCCAGCCGCACCGGCACCCGGCCGTCGGCCACCCGGCCCGCGAGATCCGTGCCGACGTCGAAGGAGAGGTTGATCAGCGGGAGGCCGGTCCAGCGGTCCTCGGGGGTGGCGGCCGATCTGAAGGTCCACTCGGCGTGGCCCCGGGTGGCCCGCCCCCAGCGCCCGGCGTCCAGGGCGGTGTCGGTGACGACCTTGTACGTGTGCTCGTCGGCGGGCGCGTCCCACACGTAGGCGGCGGAGCCCTGCCGCCGGTCCACCTGGGCGCCGTCCAGGTACACCGCGGTGTCCTGGGTCATTCCGGAGTCGCCGCTCCACACGTCGCCGAAGCCGGTGTGGTCGGGTCCGGAGTCGCCCCACCCGGGGGTGTTGAACTGGAGTTGGCTGCCGGACCGCTGCTGTCCGAAGCCGAGCCCGGTGCCCAGCCACGGGTGCCACACCGGGCGGAACCAGTTGAGCGTGGTCCGGGACCCGCCCGGGTAGCGGACCAGTCCGCTGCGTTCCTCCAGCGCGCCGCCGGCGGCGGTCACCGATTCGTGCCACTGCTGCCCCGGACCGGTGGAGACGTGGTCGGTCCGCGTGGCCGGCAGGTCGACGCGCTCCTGGAAGCCGAGGCCGACGGGGAAGGCGTCGGTGATCGAGTACCGGAACTCGCCGCCGTCGCGGGGCTGGACGGCGTGGAACTTCACGTCCAGCGTGGCGAGCCCGCGTCCGGACGGCGCGTAGGTGAGGTCCCGGTCCGGTACGGCGCCCCGGTGGCCCTCCGAAAGATCGTACACGTAGGGAGAGTTGCGGGTGCCGGTCATGTCGACGCGGCCGGCCGCGCGCAGCTTCGCGGCGTCCGCGGCGTTCACCGTGGCGATCTGCAGCGGCCGGTCGGCGTTGTCGTCCGTGCCCCACCACGCCATGAGCCGTCCGGGCGCGTCGTCGGCGACGAACAGCGCCTTGGCACCCGCGTCCTGCGCGGCCCGGGCGAGCGCGGCCGGGTCGGCGCCGTCGGCGAACCGGGCGAGCACGGCCTTGCCCGCCACCCCGCTGTCCGCGGTGACCGGACCGTCGCCGACGTCCACCAGCGGCAGCCTGCTGCGGCCCTCGATCAGGGTGCCGCCCGGCTGGACGGTGGCCTCCCCGAGCCCCGTGACGTCGAGCGACGGCCGGGCCAGCCGCCACACCGTCCGGTACTCGAAGCTTCCCCGGGTGACCGGGGTGGTGGGCGCGGCGAAGACGCTGTCGTACGTCAGCGGCACCTGGACCGCGCCGAACAGGTCGGCGCCGTTCGCCCGCCGGTCGTACTCCATGATCAGCTGGCGGGTCTCGGTGCGGTCGGGGACCTCGGCCCGCAGTTGGCGCAGCGTCCGCCCGTCCAGGGTGACGTCCTGGTCCCGGTCCAGGGTGATCTCGGGTGCGGCGAGGAAGCCGAGGCCGAGCGAGTCGGCGCCGTGGCTGCCGCGCACGTCCAGGAAGGAGGTCAGGGCGTACGTGCCCGGCTGGAGCCGCAGCTCCAGGGTGCCCGAGGCGCCGACCCGGGCCGGTACGGCGTCGGTGCCCTCGGCGAGCCGCTGCACGGTGAGGTCGGCGCCGGCGGGCAGGCCGTCCCGGTCCTTGACGTGCACGGTGAGCGTGTACCGCTCGTCCTCCTTGACCAGCCCGAACGCGGTGTGCGCGACGGTGTCGCCGGCGGCGTCGACGGCCACGATCTGCCCGCTGGTGGTGCCGGCCCCCGCGCCCGCGCCGTCGCCGGTCACGGTGGTGGACGCGGTGCCGTGGGCGGGAACGGTGAGTGTGGTGTCGGCGAGGGAGACGACACCGTCCGGGGCCCCGTGCACGGAAAGCTTCAACTCTGCTTCGCGGTCCGAGGAGTTGGTGTAGGTGACCGTCCTGGTGACGGGTTCGTTCGCCGGGTAGGGCCAGCGGTAGAAGCCGAGGTCGGCACTGCCGGTGGCGGTCACCCCGGCCGCCACCGCGTCGGGCACGCTCACCCGGCCCGCGCCCAGTACATAGGCGGACGCGTCGAGCTGCCGGGACGTGGACATCAGCGCGTCCTTCAACTGCGCGCCGCTCCAGTCGGCGTGCTCCTGGGCGAGCAGCGCGGCCACCCCGGTGACGTGCGGGACCGCCATCGACGTACCGCTCATGGAGGTGTAGTAGCCGCTGCCGGTGACGAGCCCGGAGCGGGCGGCGAGGATGTCGACGCCGGGCGCCGCGAGGTCGGGCTTGAGGGCGTTGTCGCCGTAGCGGGGTCCGGCGCTGGTGAAGTAGGCGGCCTGGTCGGCGGAGTCGACCGCGCCGACGGTCAGGGCCGCGTCGGCGGCGCCGGGCGAGCCGATGGACGAGGGCGCCCCGCTGTTGCCGGCCGCGACGACGAACAGCGCGCCCGTCTCCTTCGACAGGGTGTCGACGGCCTGGGCCATCGGGTCGGTGCCGTCGCTGGGGTCGGTGGAGCCGAGGCTCATCGAGACGATCCTCGCGTGCACGTCCCGGGCGGCCCACTCCATGCCGGCGATGATCTGGGACTCGCTGCCCGAGCCCTGGTCGTCGAGCACCTTGCCGACCGCGAGGCCGGCGCCCGGGGCGACGCCCTTCTCCCGGCCGTCCGAGGCGGCCCCGCTGCCGCCGACGGTGGAGGTGACGTGGGTGCCGTGGCCGTTGCGGTCGGCGACCTCCTCCCCCTCGACGAAGCTCTTGCTGGTGGTGACCCGGTCCTTGAGGTCGGGGTGGTCCGGGTCGACTCCGGTGTCGAGGACGGCGACGGTGACGCCCTTGCCGGTCAGCCCGGTGTCCCAGGCCGCCGACGTGCCGATCTGGGCGTTGCTCTCGGCGAGGTCGGCGGTGACGCGCCCGTCCAGCCAGACCTTGTCGATCCCGCCCTGCGCGGTGAACGCCCGCCAGAAGGTCCGTCCCCTGTCGGCCCGGACGGCGGCGCCGCGCAGGCTCGGCAGGTTCCGGGTCCGTTCGGCGCCGTGGGGCGTGGCGAGCCGCGCGCCCTCGTCGAAGGTGACGATCAGCGGCAGCGCGTCGGTACGGGAGTCGGTGAACCCCTGCCGGATCAGCTCGCTGACGTCGAACAGCCGCCGGTCCAGGGCGCCGGCCCGCAGATAGGGCTCGGCCTCGTCCGGTACGACGCTGATGTCGCCGTCGCCCGTCCGGGTCCGCACCGCCCCGGTGGCCCCCGCCGGCCGCTGAACGGTCACCGTCTTCTTCCCCCGGCCGAGGTCGGTGACGGTCACCCGGTCGCCGGTGACGAGGGTGACGGTGCTCGCGGCGGTGCCGGCGTGCGGAGCCGTGGCGGCGTCCGGGGCACGCGGGCCCCCGTCGGCGGCCTGCCGCGCGCCCGCCGGGACCGTCGCCGACAGGGCGATCACGAGCCCGGCGGACAGCAGGGTGGCACCGCGTCTGACTGGTCCTGTGGTCATCCACGCCTCTTCTCGTTCGCGTGCGTCGAGTCGTATGTGCGCTACGGGTGTCGTACGTGCGTGACGAGTGCTGCGAAGAGTCTCACGGGGCTTGTGTCACAGGGGTATTGCCGGGTGCCGACGGAAATCTGCCTTGGCAGGTTCCCGCCAACGGAGGCGCCGGGCTGGGCGAACCGGTGACGCCCTCTGCCACCGTCCACGACAATGAAGCCCACACGGGGAAACCGACCCGGAGGATCAGGTGCGGGGGAACCGGTACCGGACGAGGACCCGGGGGGACGGGGGCGGCATGGCCAGACTGGTGGAGTTCGAGACCGCGGACGGTGCGGTGGTCGTCGTGGAGACCAACGACGCCGGCCCGCCCGGGACCCGGCTCGTGGCCCGCGGTGACGGCCCCGCGGCCACCACCGCCCGCAGCTTCGAGCAGGCCCTGACCGGCGTGCGCGCCGCGGCCCAGTCCGCGCTGCGGATCTTCCGGGACGGCGCGCTGCGGCCCGACTCCGTGGAGCTGGAGTTCGGGGTGAAACTCACCACGGAGGCCCACGCGGTCATCGCCAAGGGAACCGCGGAGGGGCAGTTGGTCGTCCGCCTGAACTGGTCGGCCGACCGGACGCCGCCCACCACACCGGCGCAGGAACCGGCGCCTGGCCGGACAGCCCCGTAGCCGACGCACGGCCGGACAGCCCCGTAGCCGACGCACGGCCGGACCGGCCAGTGGCCGGGGCGCCCGGCGGACAGGCCCGCAGCCGGTACCCGCCACGACGTGCCGCAAGCAGCCGCCCCGACGGCAGCCGCGAGGCCCGGTTCACCGAACACCTGCTGACCACGGAACATCCGCCCGACCCGGCGCGACACGCCCGCCCGCCCCCCGAACCCCCCATTCAGCGGCACCCCGCCCGGCCCCCTCCAGAAGGCACCGGCCCGATCACCGGCAGAGGATACGTAAGAGGCCCGCCATCCGGCGGCACCGCCACGGCCTGCGCACTCGGGAGGATCTGCCGTGACCGTCAGTCTGGAGCAGTTGCGCCGCTGCCACTTCGCCGTCGATCTGGGCGCGGCCCGTACCCGCGTCTACGTCAAAGGCGCCGGCCTCGTGGTCGACCAGCCGTCCGCGGCCGCTGTGAACACCCGCAACGGCGCGCTCATCGCCGTGGGCGAACTGGCGGAGAAGATGACGGGACGCACCCCCGGCTACATCCGTGTCGTACGGCCGGTCTCCGGCGGCACCGTCGTCGACATCGAGATGGCCCAGCGGATGCTGCGCCATCTGCTCGGCGACAAGATCCGGCGGGCCCTGCGCCGCAAGACCCGGCTGCGCGCCGCGGCCTGCACCCCGCACGACGCCGATCCGCTGGCCCAGCGGGCGACGGTCGAGACCCTCGTCGGCCTCGGCGCCCGGCGGGTCGAGCTGGTGGACACGCTGATCGCGGCGGCCGTGGGCTGCGGGCTGCCCGTCGAGCGCCCGCAGGGCACGATGATCGTCGTGTGCGGAGCCGCCGCCACCCAGGTCGCCGTCCTCTCGCTCGGCTCGATCGTCACCGCCGAGCGGATCCCGGTCGGCGGCGAGGCGGTCGACAACGCGATCGTGCAACACCTGCGGCTCCAACACGAGTTGATGCTGCCCAGCCAGTCGGTACGGCCCCTGCAACTGGCCCTGTCCGGCAACGGCCTCACCCCGCACGGCCCGGAGTCGACCGAGATCCACGGCCGGGACGTGGCCACCGGCCTCGCGCGCAGCGTGCGGGTCGACACCGCCGCCGTGCGCGACGCCATCCAGACCCCGCTGACCGCCGTGCTCGACGGCATCGGCAAGGTGCTCCGGGGCTGCCCGCCCGACCTGGTCGCCGACCTGGTCGACGTGGGGATCGTGATGGTCGGCGGTTCGGCGCTGCTCCCCGGTCTCGACAAGATGCTGAGGGACGCGACCGGGATGCCGGTGAACATCGCGGAACGGCCCGACGTGTGTGCCGTCCAGGGCATCGGCGCCATGCTGGAGGGCAAGATCGAGCCATTGATCCTGGACCCCCTGGCCGCCTGAGCCGGCCCCCGCAGCACGGCACGACCGACGGGCCCCTCCTCCCGGGGCCTTGCTCAGAACACCCGTCAGTACGGCAGGATGCGCCCCGAGGGCGTCCTGCGGTCGATCTCCTGCCCGCGGGGGGCGGCGGGCCGACGGCTGACACGAACCCGGATCCGGCGGTCCATGGCGCCCTCCTCATGCTGCGCAGTGTCTCGTCCTGATCGTCCTGCCCGGCTCGGGCCGTGCCGAAGCCCACGAGCCCGCACGAAAACGGAAGTTCTGTCACTGGGACCACCGCAGCACGACCAACCACTCCGACCGGACGGCCACGCCCACGCCGCCCGATCCCGCCCGACAAGCCGCCACAGCCGCCTACTTGACCCGACACCCCGTCCGCCAGGACCCGGCCCGGCAGCACCGGCGCGCGTTTCCAGGGAAGTTGGGCTCCCGGGCGGCTCCGGCCCGGAGACGGGCGACGCGAGCGAACCCCGCTCCCCCGCCCGGGGGCAGGTGATCGCCCCGCCCTTCCACGCCTCCTGAGCACCCCGGCTCCCCCGGCCTCGATCGGTCCGGCATCGACCACGTCACCCTCGCCACCGGTTGCGACGTCCGCGCCGAACCGACCGCCGCCCGACGTCCCCGCACCCCTCCGCCTGCTCCACTCGCCCCCGCGCTGCACGGACCCGGTCCTGGTCGACGCCCCGTTCAACCACCGTGAGGGGTGACGGACTTCGCCCGCCGTTCGTACACGTTCACCCGAAGGAGGGTCGGCCGACCGGAGCAACAGGCCCGGACGTGCCGACGTGGGTACGGCCGTCGGGCCGGCCGAACGAACTCGGCCACGGCGGTATCCGCCGCCCAGGCCGGTTCCACGGGATCAGCCGGGCCCCCGGCCCCGAGGCGTCCCACGCCACCCGATCACCGGTCACCGCCCACCCGATCCGGGTCCCGCCCGCCCCCACCCCGCCCGGGGCGCCCCTCCCTCCCCGGGCAGGGGCAGGGGGAGGGGCGATCCTCGGCCGCAGGAGGCGCGAAACCAGCCCCCAAGGCCCGTAGACCCGTGGACCCGAGAGCCCGAAGACCCGAAGCTCGAAGGCCACAAGGCCACATTGCGGAGAGACTGGAGGCGGGACGGCGGGCGGGCGAAAACATCCCGCCACCGACGCGGCGCGGCCCGTCGTCTCCGTTCAGGACGCCAGGCAGTCGGGTGACCTCGGGGCCGTCGGGGCGCGGACGCGGCCCGGTCCCGCCCCCTCGGCGTGATCACCCCGACCGTCCGGGACCGGACGGCTCCGCCGGACCCGGCCCTGAAGCGGACACCGCCCACCGGTCCGGCCGCAGGTCCGCTGCGGGCCCCTGCCGGTCCCCCGGATCTTGGACTGAACGAATGAACGGGAGCCGCGGCACTGGCGTGGCAGCGCCCGCCCCTACGTCTCCGCAGCTAGAAACGGTCCTGCTGCACGTGTGGTGGTGGGGCGGGTGGGACTCGAACCCACGGCCGACGGATTATGAGTCCGCTGCTCTAACCGGCTGAGCTACCGCCCCATAGCGGCGTGTCGCGTACAAGTGTGCGCGCCGTCTGCCGCAGCATAGCCGCTCATACGATCTCCTGCCTCGGATGGTCGGCTCTACATGACCTTGAGGACTCCCCTTCGGGCCGGACGGTTCCCGGGACACGGAACAGACATGAAAAAGGACCCCTACGGGGTCCTCGTTCAGCATGCTCCCCCGACTGGACTCGAACCAGTAACCTGCCGGTTAACAGCCGGCTGCTCTGCCAATTGAGCTACGGAGGACCGAGCTCCCCCGACTGGACTCGAACCAGTAACCTGCCGGTTAACAGCCGGCTGCTCTGCCAATTGAGCTACGGAGGAATGCCTCGTTGCATCGAACGTACCCTCCCGGGTATTCGCCAGGGGGCGCACGCTCGCTGCGACACATAGATTAGCGCAAGCAGGGGGGTGCTCCGCCAATCGGTAGTCTCCTGCGCCGAATGCCGCACCAGCAGACCTATGCAAGGGAAGGGTGGCCGCCATGCGCTACCGGCTCACATTCGTCGCAGGACTCGCCCTGGGCTACGTACTGGGCACCAGGGCCGGCCGCGAGCGCTACGAGCAGCTGAAGAAGTCCGCTCGGCAGTTCGCGCAGAACCCCGCCGTCCGCAACACCGCGGAGACCGCGGCCCAGCAGGGACGGCAGATCGCGGGCCGGGCGCTGCACACGGTGAGTGACAAGGTCGGCGACCGCATGCCCGACTCGGTGGCCCGCCGGGTCCGCACCCTGCGTGAGCGCACCACAGCCACCTCCGGCGAGGACGAGTGGGGCACCAGCAACACCTAGGGCGGGTTTCGATCGCCGCCGGCGGTTCCCAGGGGGCACGGAAAACCGCGCGACCAGCCACAACCCACCCGCACCCGACACAACCCCCACACCCTCACAACACTCTCCCGCCCGCGCGACACCCCCACCCCGCCGCCCCCGGCCAGAGCAAGCGCAGGTATACGGCAGAATTCGGTGCATGGGGATAGTCGCCGGCCTGGACAGCTCGCCCGATTTCACGCGCATCGTCGTCTGCGACGCGGACACCGGAGCGGTGCTCCGGCAGGGCTATGCGCCGCACCCCGTGGAGAACGCCGACGGCGGACGTCCCTCCGACATCGACCCGCAGGCCTGGCTGCTCTCCCTCGGGGAGGCGGCCGGCGGCGGGCTGCTGGAGGGCGTCGAGGCGATCGGCGTCTCCGCGCAGCAGAACGCGCTGATCCCGCTCGACGCGCAGGGCAACACGGTGCGTCCCGCGCTGGTGGGCGGCGACAAGCGGGCGCAGGCCGCGGCGGCCGACCTGGTCGACGCGCTCGGCGGGCGGGAGGCCTGGGCGCAGGCGGTGGGCTGTGTGCCGCAGGCCGCGCAGCCGGTGACCAAGCTGCGCTGGCTCGCCAGGAGCGAGTCCGACAACGCCCGGCGCACCGCGCTGCTGCTCCAGGCCCACGACTGGCTGGTGTGGCAGTTGCTGGGCCGGCCGGCCCGGCGGACCACCGACCGGGGCGGCGCCTCCGGGACCGGCTACTGGTCCGCGGCCACCGGTGCCTACCGGCCCGACCTGGTCGAGCTGGCGCTGGGTCATCAGGCGGTGCTCCCCGAAGTGCTGGGTCCGGCGGACGCGGCCGGCCGGACGCCCGAGGGGCTGCTGATCTCCGCCGGTACGGGCGAGACGATGGCCGCCGCCTTCGGGCTGGGCATCGGCCTGGGTGACGCGGTGGTGTCGCTGGGCGCCTCCGGCTCGGTGATGGCCGTCCACCCCGAGGCGCTCGCCGACCAGTCCGGGATGATCACCTCGCTCGCCGACGCCACCGGCCTGCACCTGCCGGTCGTCACCACCCTGAACGCCGTACGGGTGCTGCGCGGGACGGCCGAACTGCTCGGTCTGGACAGTCTGGACGCCCTGTCGGAGCTGGCGACGAAGTCGACGCCGGGGTCGCACGGGCTGGTGCTGCTGCCCTATCTGGAGGGCGAGCGGACCCCTCAGCTGCCGCACACCGCCGGAACCCTGGCGGGTCTGCGGCGGGAGTCGATGAAGCCGGAGCATCTGGCGCGGGCCGCGTTCGAGGGCATGCTGTGCGGTCTCGCGGACGCGCTGGACGTGCTGCGTGGGCGGGGTGTGGAGGTACGGCGGGTCTTCCTGCTCGGGGCGGCGGCGGACCTGCCCGCGGTGCAGGCCGCGGCGCCCTCGCTGCTCGGTGCCCAGGTCGTGGTGGTGCGGCCGGCCGACTACGCCGCGATCGGCGCCGCCCGGCAGGCCGCCTGGGCGCTCGGCGTGTCCCAGGGGGCGCTGGACCCGCGTACCCCGCCGGTCTGGCAGGACGCGGAGGCGCAGACCCTGGAGCCGGGTGACGACCTGGCCATGGGGCAGGCGGTGCGTCAGCAGTTCGTGTCGGTACGGGAACAGCTCCACCCTGAGGCATTTCCGGCATAACAGACGGACTTTGCCAATTCTCTTCCCTGGGCGATGCCGCAACTGGATTAATCGGTTGAGGTAACGCGGGTGGAGTGTTCGACGATAGGGGCGAAGGGCGCACCGACCCGCCCACCGCCGACTCCGAGAGACCCAGCGTGCTCATACGACTTCTGAGAACCCATCTGCGGCCCTACAAGAAACCGATATCCCTCCTGGTGCTGCTGCAACTGCTGCAGACCTGCGCCACGCTCTACCTGCCCACGCTCAACGCGCACATCATCGACAACGGCGTCGTGACGGGTGACACGGGTTACATCCTGTCCTTCGGCGCGCTGATGATCGGCATTTCACTCGCTCAGGTCGTGTGCAACATGGGCGCCGTGTACTACGGCGCGCGGACCGCGTCCGCGCTCGGCCGGGACGTGCGGGCCGGCGTCTTCGACAAGGTGCAGTCCTTCTCCGCACGTGAGGTCGGCCACTTCGGCGCCCCGTCCCTCATCACCCGTACGACGAACGACGTGCAGCAGGTCCAGATGCTGGTGCTGCTGGCGTTCACGCTGATGGTGTCCGCGCCCATCATGTGCGTGGGCGGCATCATCCTGGCGCTCGGCCTGGACGTCCCCCTGTCGGGCGTCCTGGTCGCGGTCGTACCGGTGCTGGGCATCAGTGTGACGCTGATCGTGCGCCGGCTGCGTCCGCTGTTCCGGTCCATGCAGACGCGGTTGGACACGGTGAACCAGGTGCTGCGCGAGCAGATCACCGGCAACCGGGTCATCCGCGCCTTCACCCGCGACGAGTACGAGCAGGGCCGGTTCGGCAAGGCCAACGGCGACCTGACCGAGATGCAGTTGGCCACCGGGCGGTGGCTGGCGCTGATGTTCCCGATCGTCATGACCGTGGTGAACGTGTCTTCGATCGCCGTGGTGTGGTTCGGCGCGCACCGCATCGACAGCGGCGGGATGCAGATCGGCGACCTGACCGCGTTCCTCGCCTATCTGATGCAGATCGTCATGTCCGTGATGATGGCCACCTTCATGTTCATGATGGTCCCGCGCGCGGAGGTCTGCGCCGAGCGCATCGAGGAGGTCCTGGGGACCGAGTCCAGCGTGGTGCCGCCGACGGCGCCGGTCACGGAACTGCGCCGGCACGGGCATCTGGAGATCCGCGGGGCCGGGTTCCGCTATCCGGGTGCCGAGGAGCCGGTGCTGAGGTCCATCGATCTGGTGGCCCTCCCGGGCGAGACGACCGCCGTGATCGGCTCCACGGGCAGCGGCAAGTCGACGCTGCTCGGGCTGGTCCCGCGGCTGTTCGACGCCACCGAGGGGGAGGTGCTGGTGGACGGCGTGGACGTGGCGAGCGTCGAACCGGCGCTGCTCGCGAAGACGGTCGGGCTGGTGCCGCAGAAGCCGTACCTGTTCGCCGGCACCGTCGCCACCAACCTGCGCTACGGCAACCCGGACGCCACCGACGAGGAACTGTGGCACGCGCTGGAGGTGGCGCAGGCCAAGGACTTCGTGCAGAAGCTGGAGGGCGGCCTCGACGCGCCGATCGCGCAGGGCGGCACCAATGTCTCCGGCGGTCAGCGCCAGCGGCTGGCCATCGCCCGCACGCTCACCCAGCGCCCGGAGATCTACCTCTTCGACGACTCCTTCTCCGCCCTCGACTACGCCACCGACGCGGCCCTGCGCGGCGCGCTCGGCCGGGAGACCGCCGGGGCCACCGTGGTGATCGTCGCCCAGCGGGTGGCGACCATCCGGGACGCCGACCGGATCGTGGTCCTGGACGAGGGCCGGGTCGTCGGCACCGGCCGCCACCACGAACTGATGGCGGACAACGAGACGTACCGGGAGATCGTGCTCTCCCAGCTCACGGAAGCGGAGGCTGCCTGATGGCCGGTCCCATGGGACGCATGACGGCCGGTGCTCCGGACCAGCGGTCGATGGACTTCAAGGCGTCGAGCAGACGGCTCATCGCCCGGTTCCGGCCCGAGCGCTTCACGCTCTACGTCATGCTGCTGTGCACCGTCGTGAGCGTGACGCTCAGCGTGATCGGCCCGAAGATCCTCGGCAAGGCCACCGACCTGGTCTTCGCGGGCATCATCGGCCGCCAGATGCCGGCCGGGGCCACCAAGGAGCAGGTGCTCCAGTCGATGCGCGAGCGGGGCGAGGGCACCGTCGCGGACATGCTGAAAAGCACCGACTTCACCCCGGGCAAGGGCATCGACTTCGACGCCGTCGGCAAGGTCCTGCTGTTCGCGCTGGGCACCTTCCTGGTGGCCGGTCTGCTGATGGCGGTGGTGACGCGGCTGGTGAACCGGGCCGTCAACCGGACGATGTACCGGATGCGCGAGGACGTGCAGACGAAGCTGTCGCGGCTGCCGCTGTCCTACTTCGACAAGCGCCAGCGCGGCGAGGTGCTCTCCCGGGCCACCAACGACATCGACAACATCGGGCAGACGCTCCAGCAGTCGATGGGGCAGCTGATCAACTCGGTGCTCACCATCATCGGCGTACTGGTGGTGATGTTCTGGGTGTCGTGGCTGCTGGCGCTGGTCGCGCTGGTCACCGTGCCGCTGTCGTTCGTCGTCGCCACCAGGATCGGCAAGCGCTCCCAGCCGCACTTCGTGCAGCAGTGGCGCTCCACCGGCAAGTTGAACGCGCACGTCGAGGAGATGTACACCGGGCACACCCTGGTGAAGGTGTTCGGGCGGCAGGAGGAGTCGGCGAAGCAGTTCGCCGAGCAGAACGAGGCGCTGTACCAGGCCGGGTTCAAGGCGCAGTTCAACAGCGGGGTGATGCAGCCGCTGATGATGTTCGTGTCGAACCTGAACTACGTGCTGGTCGCCGTGGTCGGCGGGCTCCGGGTCGCCTCCGGCACGCTGTCGATCGGTGACGTGCAGGCGTTCATCCAGTACTCGCGGCAGTTCTCGATGCCGCTGACCCAGGTCGCCTCGATGGCGAACCTGGTGCAGTCGGGTGTCGCCTCCGCCGAGCGGATCTTCGAACTCCTGGACGCTGAGGAGCAGGAGGCGGATCCGGTGCCCGGCGAGCGGCCCGCCGAACTGCGCGGCCGGGTGGCGCTGGAGGGCGTGTCCTTCCGTTACGACCCGGACAAGCCGCTGATCGAGGACCTGTCGCTGAAGGTGGAGCCCGGCCACACGGTCGCCATCGTCGGCCCGACCGGCGCGGGCAAGACCACGCTGGTCAATCTGCTCATGCGGTTCTACGACGTCTCCGGCGGGCGCATCACCCTCGACGGCGTCGACATCGCGAGGATGTCCCGGGACGACCTGCGCTCCGGCATCGGCATGGTGCTCCAGGACACCTGGCTGTTCGGCGGCACGATCGCGGACAACATCGCCTACGGCGCGGCCCGCGAGGTCACCCGGGGCGAGATCGAGGAGGCGGCGCGGGCGGCCCACGCCGACCGGTTCGTCCGCACCCTGCCGGACGGCTACGACACCGTGATCGACGACGAGGGCACGGGCGTCAGCGCCGGTGAGAAGCAGCTCATCACCATCGCGCGGGCGTTCCTGTCCGACCCGGTGATCCTGGTGCTCGACGAGGCGACCAGCTCCGTCGACACCCGTACCGAGGTGCTGATCCAGAAGGCGATGGCGAAGCTCCAGCACGGCCGGACCTCGTTCGTCATCGCCCACCGGCTCTCCACCATCCGGGACGCGGACACCATCCTCGTCATGGAGAACGGTTCGATCGTCGAACAGGGCGCGCACGCCGAGCTGCTGGCGGCGGACGGGGCGTACGCGCGGCTGTACAAGGCGCAGTTCGCGCAGGCGGTCGCAGAGGTCGACTGACCGGGCCTGACGTCGTTCGGGGCTGCTCACCGTCAGGTGGGCGGCCCCGTTCAGTCGAGGTAGCCGCGCAGTTGGTCCGCGAAGGCGTGGTCGCGGAGTTTGCCCAGGGTCTTGGACTCGATCTGCCGGATCCGTTCCCGGGTGACGCCGAAGATGCGCCCTATCTCCTCCAGGGTGCGCGGCCGGCCGTCGGCCAGCCCGTAACGGAGCTGGACGACCTTGCGCTCCCGTTCCCCGAGCGTCGACAGGACCGCCTCCAGATGCTCCCTGAGCAGCAGGAAGGCGGCGGACTCCACCGGGCTCGCGGCGTCGCCGTCCTCGATGAGGTCGCCGAATGCGACGTCGTCCTCCTCGCCGACGGGCGCGTGCAGCGACACCGGTTCCTGGGCCAGCCGCAGCACCTCGCCGACCCGCTCGGGCGGCAGGCCGAGGTGGTCGGCCACCTCGTCCGGGGTGGGCTCGTGGCCGCGTTCCTGGAGCATCCGGCGCTGCACCCGCACGACCCGGTTGATGAGTTCGACGACGTGCACGGGCACGCGTATGGTGCGGGCCTGGTCGGCGAGTGCGCGGGACATGGCCTGCCTTATCCACCAGGTGGCGTACGTGGAGAACTTGTAGCCGCGGGCGTAGTCGAACTTCTCGACGGCGCGGATCAGGCCGAGGTTCCCCTCCTGCACGAGGTCGAGCATGGTCAGTCCGCGGCCGATGTACCGCTTGGCGACGGAGACCACGAGCCGCAGGTTGGCCTCGATGAGCCGGCGCTTGGCCATCCGGCCCATGACCACCAGGCGGTCCAGGTCGAGGGCCAGCTCCTCGTCCACACCGGGGGTGTTGCCGAGCTTCTCCTCGGCGAAGAGTCCGGCCTCGACCCGGCGGGCGAGTTCGACCTCCTCGGCCGCGGTGAGCAGCGATATGCGGCCGATCTCGCGCAGGTACTGGCGGAACAGGTCCGAGGTGGGACCGCCGGACTCGGCGCGGGCGGCGGGCGGTTCGCCGGGCTCCGGCGCCTCGGCCGCGAGTGTCCCGGCGGGCGTCCCGGCGAGTTCGGCCGGGGCCTTCGGCTGCGTCTCGGGATGCACCGCGGCACGGCTCTGTGCGGGCACGGCCGCGATGACGCCGGGCTCCGCGTCCGGCGCCGCGTCCGGCTCCGCGTCCGGCACCGCGGTCGTGCTCGGCTCGGTCTGGGCGAGGGTCTGGGTCTGCACGGGGGCGACCTCCAGGATGATCGCTGCCCGGGTGTGCGGCAGCGGTACTTCGGGGGCGGAGTCGACGGCCTCGCCGCGGTCCGTCCCGTACGTGAGGAGCGGAACCGCAGGGATGTGGGGCCCGTGGGGGACGGATCGGCCGCGCTCCGAGGACTCAGGCACCGCACCCCAGTGTGGGGTACGACACATCTCCGCCACGAGGGGCGTGCGGTGACTTTTTGCGTCCGGTGCGTGACCGGGCGGTTACTCAGTTCTTGATCGTCGGATTGCGGGCCGGGTATGGCTGCGGCCCGTGGAACCGAGGGGGCGGACGGCGTGGGCGGGTTCGCGGAGCCGCGGCGGCGGCCTGCGCCGCGGGGCCGACCCCTTGCAGTGCCGCTTACAGTGCCGCCGCGCCCCGCACCTTCAGCGCCTGGTCGTACTGCTGGAGCACCCACAGCTCGTTGCGGGCGGCGGCCAGCCGGGCGGGGTCGCCGCCCGCCTCCAGGCGGCGCACGGTGATCTGGATCTCCTGGATCCGCCGCTCCACGGCCCGGCGGCGGACGGTCACCAGTTGTTCGCCCGCGTAGATCTCGTCGACCGTGCGGCGCAGGATGGTCTCGACCGCCAGTTCCGTGACCATCGCGCGCACGGTGTCGTCCGGGGCCGCCTCGCGCACCCGGACCAGGTACTCCTGCGGGTCCTGTACGCCGTGCTCGGCGCCGCCCGCCTCCATGACGGCCTCGCGGACGGCCGCGTACGGGGCGGCGGTGAACTCGTCGACGCCGTACGCGTCGAACGCCGGGGAGACCAGCTCGGGGCGTTGCAGGGCGAGTTTCAGCAGTTCGCGTTCGGTGGCGAAGACCGGGTTGCGCAGGGTGAGGGCGGGGCCGCCGGTGCGGCGCGGGGCGGCCGTCTCGTACTGCTGCTGCGGGCCCCGGCCCGGTGCCGGGGTCCGGCCGCCCCCGCCGCGCTCGCGCGCCCAGCGTGCCAGCTGGGCGACCCGCTTGACCACGAACTGGGTGTCCAGGATGCCGAGCATGCCCGCGAGTTCGACCGCGACCTCGTGCTGGGCGCCGCTGTTCTTGATGCGGGCGACGACGGGCGCGGCCTCGTCCAGGGCGGCCGCGCGGCCCGCGGGGGTGTCCAGGTCGTAGCGGGCGACGATCTGGCGGAGGGCGAACTCGAACAGGGGCGTACGGGGTTCGGCCAGGTCGGCCACCGCCTCGTCGCCCTTGGCCAGGCGCAGTTCGCACGGATCCATGCCGTCCGGCGCGACGGCGATGTACGTCTCGGCGGCGAACTTCTGGTCGTCCTCGAAGGCGCGCAGCGCGGCCTTCTGGCCCGCCGCGTCACCGTCGAAGGTGAAGATGACCCGCGCCGAGCCGTTGTCCATCAGCAGGCGCCGCAGGATCTTGATGTGGTCGCCGCCGAAGGCCGTGCCGCAGGTGGCGACGGCCGTGGTGACCCCGGCGAGATGGCAGGCCATGACGTCGGTGTAGCCCTCGACGACCACCGCGCGGCTGGACTTGGCGATCTCCTTCTTGGCCAGGTCGATGCCGTACAGGACCTGGCTTTTCTTGTAGATCGCCGTCTCGGGGGTGTTGAGGTACTTGGGGCCGGTGTCCGCCTCGTACAGCTTGCGTGCGCCGAAGCCGACGACCTCGCCGCCGATGTCCCGGATCGGCCACATCAGCCGGCCGCGGAACCGGTCGACGGGGCCGCGGCGGCCCTCCTGGGAGAGGCCGGACAGGAGCAGTTCCTTGTCGGTGAAGCCCCGGCCGCGCAGATAGCGGGTGAGGTGGTCCCAGCCCTGCGGGCTGTAGCCGACGCCGAAGTGCAGGGCCGCCGCCTGGTCGAAGCCGCGCTCGGCGAGGAAGACCCGGCCGGTGTCGGCCTCGGGGCTGGTGGCGAGCTGTTCCGCGTACCACTGCGCGGCGACCTTGTGGGCCTCGACCAGGCGGATCCGCTCGCCGCGCTGGTGCGCGGGGTTGTATCCGCCCTCCTCGTAGCGCAGGGTGATGCCCGCCTGGGCGGCGAGGCGCTCGACCACCTCCGAGAAAGAGAGGTGGTCGACCTTCATCACGAACGTGATGGTGTCGCCGCCCTCCTGGCAGCCGAAGCAGTGGAAGAGGCCCTTGCTCGGACTGACCTGGAAGGACGGCGACTTCTCGTCGTGGAAGGGGCACAGGCCCTTCAGGTTGCCGCCACCGGCGTTGCGCAGCTGGAGGTACTCGGACACCACGGCGTCGATCGGGACCGCGTCCCGTACCGCCTTCACGTCCTCGTCGTTGATCCGTCCTGCCACGCGGTGATTCTACGGGGGCGGACCGGGCCCTAGGGGACGAGGCTGCCCAGCGGGACGTGCGGGTCGGCCAACGCCTCGGTGTCCACCCGGGCCTTGGTGCGGATCAGCTGCTGGATGGGGTCTGTGACGTCCCACACATTCACGTTCATCCCCGCCAGTACCCTCCCCTCCTTCACCCAGAACGCGATGAACTCGCGCTTGCCCGCGTCGCCGCGGATCACCACCTGGTCGTAGGAGCCCGGCGGCGCCCAGCCGCTGTACTCCATGCCCAGGTCGTACTGGTCGGTGAAGAAGTAGGGCATACGGTCGTAGACGACGTCCTGGCCGAGCATCGCGCGGGCCGCGCTGGGGCCGCCGTTGAGGGCGTTCGCCCAGTGCTCCACGCGCAGCCGGGTGTCGAAGAGACCGAGCGGGAAGGACGCCACGTCGCCGACGGCGAAGATGTCCGGGTCGGAGGTGCGCAGCCGCTCGTCCACCAC
Organism: Streptomyces sp. NPDC006012; assembly: GCF_042871185.1. NCBI lineage: Bacteria > Bacillati > Actinomycetota > Actinomycetes > Kitasatosporales > Streptomycetaceae > Streptomyces > Streptomyces sp. NPDC006012. Next base: position 663,523 of record NZ_JBIAIE010000001.1, on the reverse strand, counting down.
GATGCCGCCGCCGTGCTCCCGGTCGGCGGTCTCAAGGCCCGCCGCCTCGGCCAGCGCGGTGCGGGGGGCCGCGCCGATCGCGGCGAGGACGTCGTGCGCGGGGTGTTCCTCGCCGTCGTCGGTGCGGGCGGCGAGGACCATGCCGTCCTGGCCGGTGATCTCGGTCAGCCGGGCCCCGAAGTGGAAGCGGACCCCGTGTTCGCGGTGCAGGTCGGCGAAGATCATGCCGAGTTCCGGTCCGAGGACCCGGTGCAGCGGGGTCGGCCCGTGCTCGACGACGGTGACCTCGGCGCCGTACTCCCGTGCGGCGGCGGCGACCTCCAGGCCGATCCAGCCGGCGCCCGCGATCACCAGGTGGCCGTTGTCCCGGCCCAGGTGGCTGAGGACGCCTTTGAGCCGTTCGGCGTGGTGCAGGCGGCGCAGGTGGTGGACGCCGACGAGGTCGGTGCCGGGGATGTCGAGGCGGCGCGGCTCCGCGCCGGTGGCCAGGAGCAGCTTGTCGTAGCGGACGATGGTGCCGTCGTCACCGAAGCGCACCGTCTTCGCGGCGCGGTCGATCGCGTCGACCGTCTGGCCGAGGTGCAGTTCCACGTCGTTCTGCGCGTACCAGGCGGGCTCGTGCACGAAGACGCTGCTGCGCTCCTCCTTGCCGAGCAGGTACCCCTTGGACAGCGGGGGCCTTTCATAGGGGTGGTCGCGTTCGTCGCAGATCAGTATCACCCGCCCGCTGAAGCCCTCCGACCGGAGCGTCTCGGCCGCCTTGGCGCCGGCCAGGCCCCCTCCGACGATGACGAACGTCTGGTCCGCGTCGACCACTTGATGCCTCCTCGTAAGCGTGCCGCCACATGCGAGCGTCCCGCACGGAGCGTGAACCGGGAAGGGGTCGTGACCCGATCAGGCCACGGAGGGTCACGTCCGGGTGGAAATGCACCTCATCAGTCTCACCCGTCGGTCACGTCCGGCGGGTCAGGCGCGCGTGCAGCGAACGCGCGGAGGCGTCGGTGAGGGAGGCGATCTGGTCGACGACGACCCGCTTGCGGGCGCTGTCGCCGGGCGCCGCCTCGAACAGGGCGTGGAACTGCGGGTCCAGCCCTTCGGGGGCCCGCGCGGTGAGCGCTTCGGCCAGTTCGGCGACGACGACGCGCTGGTCGGCGCGGAGACGTTCCTGCTCGGCGCGCTGCATCACGAACCGGTCGGCGACCGCCTTGAGGACCGCGCACTCCATCCGGGTCTGTCTGGGTACGACGAGTTCGGCACCGTAGCGGGTGAGCCGCCCGCTGCCGTGGGCCGCCCGGGTGGCGCCCTCCGCGGCCAGGCAGAAACGGCCGATGAGCTGGCTGGTGGCGTCCTTGAGGCGGGCCTGGGCGACCGCGGTGCCGTCGTAGCCGTGCGGCCACCACTCCTGGTCCTGGAGCCGGTCGAGCGCTTCGGCGAGTTCGGCGGGGTCGGTGTCCGCGGGCACGTACCGGCCGACGGCGACCTCGCACACCGAGCGGCGCTCGGGCCCCGCGCGCAGCGCGCCGGGGTGGACGTGGCCGGCGTGCAGGCCGTCCTCCACGTCGTGCACCGAGTACGCCACGTCGTCGGACCAGTCCATGACCTGGGCCTCGAAGCAGGTACGGGTGCCCGGGGCGGCCTCGCGGACCCAGTCGAAGACGGGCCGGTCGTCCTCGTACACCCCGAACTTGCGGGAGCCGGGGTCGGTGGGGTGGGCGCCGCGCCGCCAGGGGTACTTGGTCGCGGCGTCGAGGGCGGCGCGGGTGAGGTTGAGGCCGACGGAGCCCTCCGCGGTGAACCGCTTGGGTTCGATACGGGTGAGGAGCCTGAGGGACTGGGCGTTGCCCTCGAAGCCCCCGCAGTCCCGCGCGAACTCGTTGAGGGCCTGTTCGCCGTTGTGGCCGAAGGGCGGATGGCCCAGGTCGTGGGAGAGGCAGGCGGCCTCGACCAGGTCGGGGTCGCAGCCCAGGGTGGCGCCCAGTTCCCGGCCGACCTGGGCGCACTCCAGGGAGTGGGTGAGCCGGGTGCGCGGGCTGGTGTCCCAGGCCGGTCCCATGCTGCCGGGCGTCACCACCTGGGTCTTGCCGGCCAGGCGGCGCAGCGCCGCGGAGTGCAGTACGCGTGCGCGGTCCCGCTGGAAGGCGGTACGGCCCGGGCGCTTGTCGGGTTCGGGTGCCCAGCGCTCGGCCGACGCCGGGTCGTAGGCGGCGTGGGCGGCGGAGTCGGCGCGGCGCTGAGGAGCGGAGTCGTAGGCGGCGGAGGGTGCGGGAACCATGATTCGACAGTAGGCGCCGACCCTGACATTCGGATGACTGCCGGGGGCCCGCGCGTTGCCGGGGGTGTGGTCGCGGGGGCGGGCGGTGCGGGCGGTCGATTGCTATTGCGGGCGGTCATGCGGTCACTTGCGGGCGCGGGCGATGGCGTGCGGCCGCCGGCGGTTGTGTGTGGTCCCGCGTGTCAGGGGTTACTCCCACGGCCGCGTCCGGGCCCCGCCCCCGCCGGTGGTGTCACGCCGATGCCGGTGCCGGTTCCCCGGCCGACGCCCTCGCCAGGGCCGCCGCGGTCGCCGGGTCCGCCAGCGCCTGGTCGTAGCGGTGCAGGACCAGGCGGGCCAGCGCCGGGTGGTCGCCCAGCGGGGCGGACGCCAGCCAGGGGGCCGCCTGCGCGCACTGGGTGGCGAAGCGGCCGGGGGCGGTGAAGCAGGCGGCCACCGCGATCCGGTCCCGGCCGCGGGCGGCCAGCGCCCGCAGGGCCGTGGGCACGGTCGGTCGCGCGGCCGAGGCGTAGGCGGGGACGACGGGCACGCCCAGGCGGTCGGCGAGCAGGCGGGCGGTGCGTCGGGTGTCGGCCGCGGAGTCGGGGTCCCGGGAGCCGGCGGCGGCGAGGACGACCGCGCCGGTACGGCGGGTGGCCTCGTTCGCCGCGGCCGGCCAGCCGGCCTCCATGAGCCGCTCGTACAAGGTTTGCACGAGCAGCGGGTGCGGGCCGAGCGGCGCGGCCATGCGCGCGTGCGCCGCGGTGGCCGCGATCACGTCCGGGATGTCGTGTTTGACGTGGTGGCCGCGGGTGAGCAGCAGCGGCACCAGTACGGCCGGGGCGGTCCCGAGGGCGGCGAGGGTGTCCGGGAGCAGCGGCTCGTTCAGCTCGATGTGCCCGAGCCGGACCGGCACGGCGCAACGCAGCCGCCGTACCCGCTCCATGATCGCGCGCATGGTCTCCAGCGCCCGCGGGTCACGGCTGCCGTGGGCCACCAGGACGAGGGCGGGCGGTCCCGGGCGACGGCTGCAGTCGAACGGGCGGGGGCCGGGCGGACCGGCCGGGTGGCTGCTGATCGGGTTCATGAGGTGCGGTGCGCGTTGCGGGCGGGGCGGATGGGGGACTCGTCGCGAGGGGGTTTCGACGCCGTCATGGAGAGAGCTTCGCTGCCGGAGGTTGCCCGCCCGTTGCAGGGTGGTCACGGGTGTTTTCCGGCGGTTCACACCCCCGGGCGGCGCGATGTGAGGCGAACCGAATCACCGTGTACCGCGTCCTCCTGGTCGGGAAACACCCAGGGTGACGCCGCCCTGGGAGGGGAGGGGCATCGTATGAGGATCCGCCGGCCGCGCCTGCCGCGCACCCGGGCCGGGCAGCGGCGGCTGATACAGGGCGTGGTGGCCGGGTGTCTGCTCGCGCTGGCCCCGGCCACCTGGCTGCGCCTGTCCACGGCCGACCGGCTGCGCCCTCTCACCCACGCGCCGCGCACCGACGTCGCGGTCGTCTTCGGCGCGGGCCTGTGGCACGGCGAGCCGTCGCCGTACCTGGCGCACCGGCTGGACGCGGCGGCGGCGCTGTACCGGGCGGGCCGGATCGGCGTCGTCCTGGTGACCGGCGACAACAGCCGCGAGGACTACGACGAGCCGGACGCGATGCGCGCCTACCTGACCCGGCACGGCGTGCCCGGCCGGCGGATCGTCAGCGACTACGCCGGCTTCGACACCTGGGACTCCTGCGTCCGTGCGAAGAAGATCTTCGGCGTGGACCGGGCGGTGCTGGTCAGCCAGGACTTCCACATCCGGCGCGCGGTGGCGCTGTGCGAGGCGGCGGGTATCGACTCGTACGGCGTCGGCGTGGCGGAGGCACGGGACGTCACCTGGTACTACGGCGGCGTCCGCGAGATCTTCGCGACGGGCAAGGCGGCGCTGGACGCGGTGTTCGAGCCGGATCCCCGGTTCCTCGGCCCGCGGGAGCCCGGAGTGCGGGAGGCGCTGGCGGGCGGGCGGTGACCGCCGGAGGAAACCGACCCTCGATGACCGCCGTGGCCGCCCGCCGACCTCGGTGACTGCCGATGAGAGCCGGTGGACTTCCGTGAACGCGGCGCCGGTGCCTGGCGACGGCGGCCTCACGGCGGGGTTCGGCGGGCGGGGAGGGTGTCGTCCCGGAGGCGTAACCGGGTGCCCGCACGGGGCGTAACACGCCCGGACCACGCTGAACGGCATGGAGACCGCCCCGACGCCCACCCACTGCCCGTACTGTGCCCTGCAGTGCGGCATGCACCTGACGCCCGGGCCCGGCGGCGTCGAGGTGACCGAGCGCGCGGACTTCCCGGTGAACCGGGGCGCGCTGTGCGGCAAGGGGCGCACCGCCCCGGCGCTGCTCTCCTCCGCGGTCCGGCTGACCTCCCCGCTGGTGCGCTCCGGCAACGCCCTGGTGCCGGCCGGCTGGGACGAGGCGCTGGACCGGGTCGCGGCGGGCCTGGCCGCGGCCCGGACCGGCCACGGCCCCGACGCGTGCGGCGTGTTCGGCGGGGGCGGGCTGACCAACGAGAAGGCGTACGCGCTCGGCAAGTTCGCGCGCGTGGTCCTCGGCACCTCGCAGATCGACTACAACGGCCGTTTCTGCATGTCGTCCGCGGCGGCGGCCGGTGCCCGCGCCTTCGGCCTGGACCGCGGGCTGCCCTTCCCGCTGGCGGACGTCCCGCGCACCGGCTGCCTGATCCTGGTCGGCTCCAACCTCGCCGAGACGATGCCGCCCGCGCTGCGGTACCTCACGGAACTGCGCGAGAACGGCGGCACGCTGATCGTCGTCGACCCGCGCCGCACCCGGACCGCCGAACAGGCCGACCTGCACCTGGCGCCCCGGCCGGGCACCGATCTCGCGCTGGCGCTCGGCCTGCTGCACCTGGTGGTGGCGGAGGGCCGGACGGACGACGCGTACATCCGGGAGCGCACGTCCGGCTGGAGCGAGGCGCGGGCGGCGGCGATGGCGCACTGGCCGGAGCAAGTCGAGCGGATCACCGGGGTGCCGGTCCCGCGACTCCGGGAGGCGGTACGGCTGTTCTGCGCGCCCGAGGCCGCGATGGTGCTCACGGCCCGCGGCCCGGAACAGCAGTCCAAGGGCACCGACACGGTGGGCGCCTGGATCAACCTGTGCCTGGCGACCGGCCGGGCGGGCCGGCCGCTGTCCGGGTACGGCTGCCTGACCGGGCAGGGCAACGGGCAGGGCGGGCGCGAACACGGCCAGAAGGCCGACCAGTTGCCCGGCTACCGCAAGCTGACGGATCCGGCCGCGCGGCGGCACGTGGCCGGGGTGTGGGGCGTGGACCCGGACACACTGCCGGGACCGGGCCGCAGCGCGTACGAACTCCTCGACACCCTCGGCACGGACGTCCGCGCGCTGCTGCTGATGGGGTCCAACCCGGTGGTGTCGGCACCGCGCGCGGCCCACGTCGAGGACCGGCTGCGGTCGCTGGACTTCCTGGCGGTGGCGGACGTGGTCCTCTCGGAGACGGCGGCGCTCGCGGACGTCGTGCTGCCGGTGACCCAGTGGGCCGAGGAGACGGGTACGACGACCAGCCTGGAGGGGCGTGTCCTGCTGCGGCGGCGCGCGCTCGACCCGCCCGCCGGAGTGCGCAGCGACCTGGCGGTGCTGCACGGGCTCGCCGCCCGGCTCGGCGTGGAGAAGGGCTTCCCGGCGGACCCCGAGGAGGTCTTCGAGGAACTCCGCCGAGCGAGCGCGGGCGGCCCGGCGGACTACTCGGGCATCACCTACCGCCGGCTGTCCGAGGAGAACGGGGTGTTCTGGCCGTGCCCGGCCGCCCCGGCCCACGCCGATCCGGCCACCCTCGGCCCGGCCCCCGCGGATTTGGCCACCCTCGCCTCACCCCACGCCGATCCGGCCGCCCTCGCCCCGCCCGGCACCGATCCAGCCACCCCCACCCCACCCCACACGCAAGCCACCCCCGCACCCACCCCGCCCCGCGCACCGGAGGCGACCCATCCGGGTACTCCCCGGCTCTTTCTCGACCGATTCGCCACCGAGGACGGGCGGGCCCGGTTCGTGCCCGTGACGCACCGGCCGGCCGCGGAGGAACCGGACGCCGAGTACCCCGTGCTGCTGACCACCGGGCGGGTCGTGGCCCAGTACCAGTCGGGCGCCCAGACCCGGCGGGTGGCCGAATTGAACGCCGCCGCGCCGGGCCCGTTCGTCGAACTGCACCCGCGGCTCGCGGCACGGCTCGGGGCGGCCGAGGGCGATCCGGTGGCGGTGGTGTCCCGGCGCGGACGCGCGGTGGCCCCCGCGCGGATCACCACCGCGATCCGCCCGGACACGGTGTTCATGCCGTTCCACTGGCCCGGCGCGGGCCGCGCGAACACGGTGACCAACCCGGCGCTCGATCCGGTCTCGCGCATGCCGGAGTTCAAGGTCTGCGCGGTACGCCTGGAGCGTGCCGCGCCGGACGTCACCCCCGGTTGAGCCAGTCGCCGGCGGCGATGCGGGCGCCCGAGGTCCGCAGCCGGGCGGCGACCGGGGGTGCGGCCAGGTAGACCCAGGCGCGGACGGCGGGGCCGTCGGCGCGGCGGACGTCCCGGGCGACGCGTTCGTAGCGGCTGCGCGGGTCGCCCGGCACGTACTCCTCCAACCGGTCGAGTTCGGTGAGGAGTCGGCCGTAGACCGTGGGCAGCGGGGTGATCAGGTCGCCGTGCACGACTCCGGTCCGCTCCGCGACGGCGTACGGATAGCCGGGGCCGTCGTACAGGACCGCACCCGTGAGCCGGGCGGGTTCCGTCGCGTGGGTGCGGCCGCGCAGATACCGGGCGTGGTGGGGTTCGCCGGGACGGAGGGTGCCGTAGACGAAGAACGGCAGCGGCGGAGAGGTCACAGCACCGATTCTCCCTCTGTGCCGCCCCGGCCACAGCTCCCGCAGGCGGCGTGGGACATGGTTCCGGCGCACGGACGCACTCTGGACACCGATTGTCATGCCCCCTTAAATCTCAGGGGACGTCAGTGTCATCCCCACGCCGCACAGGGCGCCTCCCCAAGGAGACCGATGAGTCGGACACGGCACTTCCGAGGATCCCGCCTCGCCACGGCAGCTCTGGCCGCCACCACCGCCACCCTGCTGGCCGCCACGCTCTCCCCCACCGCGCACGCCGTCGACAGACCGAGCCGCGCCACCGCCGTCGAGAACGCGGCGACGGCCCTCGTCCGGCACGCCACGGGCCTGGGCCTCACCGCGCCCCAGGACACCCAGGTCCGGGACGTCATCGTCGACAAGGACGGCAGCCAGCACGTCCGCTACGACCGCACCTACCGCGAACTCCCCGTGCTGGGCGGCGACTTCGTGCTCCACCTGGCCCCCGACGGCGGCTACCGCGGCGCCGACCGCGCGACCCGCCGCGAGATATCCGTCCCCACCGTCACCCCGAAGCTGTCCGCGCCCAGGGCCGCCGACCTCGCGATGAACGCCCTGCGCGCCGCCAACCTCGGAGAACGGCTGAAAAAGGCCACCGCCAAACCGGAACTGGTCGTCGACGCAACGCACGGCGCCCCCACCCTCGCCTGGCGCACCGACGCCGCGGCTCTGGACTCGCTCGGCAACCCGGTCGCCCGCACGGTGCTCACCGACGCCCGGACCGGCGCGCAGATCGACGCCTGGGACAGCATCGAGACGGCCACCGGCGACGGCCGGTCCCTCTACAGCGGGACGGTGCCGCTGGAGACGACCGTCTCCGGCTCGACGTACCAGCTCAAGGACCCCACCCGCGGCAACACGTACACGGGCGACGCCGAGAACAAGACCGACGTGTGCATCTTCGGCATCTGCTTCAGCCGCGCCCCCGCCACCCTCTTCACGGACGCGGACAACCACTGGGGCACGGGCACGACCGCCGACCGCGCCACAGCCGCGGTGGACGCGCAGTACGGCACCAACGAGACCTGGGACTACTACAAGAACGTCCACGGCCGCAACGGCATCGCGGGCGACGGCCGGGGCTCCTACAACCGGGTCCACTACGGCACCGACTACAACAACGCCTTCTGGGACGGCAGTTGCTTCTGCATGACGTACGGCGACGGTGACGGCACCACCTTCGGGCCGCTGGTGGCACTGGACGTCGCGGGCCACGAGATGACCCACGGGGTGACGGGCTCGACGGCGGCGCTGAACTACACGGGCGAGTCGGGCGGCCTCAACGAGGCGACCTCCGACATCCTCGGCTCGCTGGTGGAGTGGTACGCGGGCAACGCCGACGACCTGGGCGACTACCTGATCGGCGAGGAGATCGTCCGTCCCGGCTTCGGCAAGGCCGCGCTCCGTTTCATGGACCAGCCCTCCAAGGACGGCAGTTCGGCCGACTACTGGAGCAGTTCGGTCGGCAACCTGGACGTCCACTACTCCTCGGGCGTCGCCAACCACTTCGCGTACCTGCTCGCGGAGGGCAGCGGCCCCAAGACCGTCAACGGGGTCAGCTACAACTCCCCCACCTCCAACGGCACCACGGTCACCGGCATCGGCCGGGACAAGCTCGGCAAGATCTGGTACCGGGCGCTGACGGTCTACATGACGTCCACGACCAACTACGCGGGCGCGCGGGCGGCGACGCTGAACGCGGCAGCCGGCCTGTACGGCGCCGGGAGCACGGAGTACAACGCGGTGGCGGCGGCCTGGAGCGCGGTCAACGTGAACTGAGGGGAATGACTGAGGGGAATTCCGTGGCACGTCGGGGCCCGGCGCGGCTACGCTCCGGGCCCCGGCTGCCGCCACCGCCCACCCCGACACGGAGACCCATGCCCGGCGCGAAGATGCACGACGACGAACTCGACGTCGACGGCCCGCTCGTACGCCGGCTGATCGCCGGGCAGTTCCCCGAGTGGGCGGGGCTGCCCGTCACCGCGGTCCCGTCCGCCGGTACGGACCACGTCATGTTCCGGCTGGGCGACGACATGGCCGTACGGCTGCCGCGCCGGCCCGGGTCGGCCGGACAGGTGGCCAAGGAGCAGCGCTGGCTGCCCCGGCTCGCACCGGACCTCCCGCTGGCGGTCCCGGTACCGCTCGGGCTGGGCGCTCCGGCCCCGGGGTACGACCATCCGTGGTCGGTGCTGCGCTGGCTGGCGGGCCGCGACGCCCACACCGCCCCGTTCGCCGAACTCGGCTCCACGGCAGTGGAGTTGGGCCGTTTCGTGGCCGCGCTCCGGAAGACCGACGCCACCGGCGGTCCGGTGTCCTGGCGGGGCGGTCCGGTCGCGGCGAACGACCGGCACGTCCGCGCGGCCATCCGCGACCTGGGCGCGGCGGGCACGGTGGACCCGGCCGCCGCGACGGCGCTGTGGGAGGAGGTCGTACGGCTCCCCCAGTGGGACGGCGACCCCGTGTGGCTGCACGGCGACCTGCTGCCGGGGAACCTGCTGACCGAGGCGGGCCGGCTCACCGCGGTGATCGACTTCGGCGGGCTCGGCGTCGGAGATCCGGCGGCCGACACCCTGGCCGCGTGGGCGCTCCTCACCGCCTCCACCCGCGACCTGTTCCGCGAGGCGTCCGGCACCGACGCCACGACCTGGGCACGCGGGCGCGGCTGGGCGCTGTGCTTCGGCCTGATGGCGGAGCACTACTACCGGCGGACGAACCCGGTCCTGGCAGCGGTGGCCCGCCGCACGACGGCCGAGGCCCTGGCGGACCACGCCGCCGACGGGGCCTGAGGTCAGCCATGCCGCCGGCCGTGCCTGAGGTCTGATTCCGGTGGGCTCCTCGCACGCCGCCGACAGGGTCAGAAGGCCGGCCCCGGCGGACTTCTCCCACGCCACCCACATGGCCTGAGGCCCGGTCCCGACGGGCCCCTCCCCCGGGTCCGTGCGGCTGCCCCTGAGGGTGTGTCACCCGTTCACACGCCGTGCGCGGGCCGTTCGTGTGCACTTCCAACATGACCCCTCGCACGTCCATGACCTGCCGGAACGTCGATCCGGGCGCGGACTCGCGCCGTCCGCGCGACACCCGTTCACCGCAGTTCTGACGGACTGTCAGAGAGCGGCGTCGGCCGCGCGGGCTTTACCTCGGTAGGGCAGGGGCGCGACCTCCGCTGCGGCACAGGGGGTGCCGCGGGTCGCGGCCTCCGGAACGCGAGGGAGCACGATGCGAAGCACCGCCCGCATGCTGACCGGTACCGCGCTCGCCGTCGCGGCAGCGGGTCTCGCCACCGCGCCCGCCCACGGCGGTGACGCCGCCGTGGCGGCGCACCCGCGCAGCGCCCCGGGCGCCGGAACGGCGACCGCCGCTCTGGAGGTGTACCCGTCCACCGCGATCCCGGGCGGACAGATCACGGTGAACACCACGGCGTGCGGTGAGAAGGGCACGGCGGCGGGCGACGCCTCCGCGGTCGGCGCCGGCGCCTTCACCCTGGCGCCGAGCACGCACGAGGGCAACGCGATCGGCCAGTTCCGGGTGCCGCCGAGCGCACAGCCGGGGACGTACGAGATCGTCGCCCGATGTGCCGAGGGTGACCGGCGGGTCACGGGCGATCTGATGGTGACGCTGGCCGCGGCGCACGCGCAGGCTCAGCCGCACGGCAGTGTGAAGACGGGGGTCGGCGGCGCGCTCGGCTCCGACCCCGTGCAGACCGCGGCGGGCGTGGCGGCTCTGGCCGTCGCCGCCGCGGGCGGTACCTGGCTCCTGCATCGCCGGGCGAGAGGCGACGGGATCTGACGGACACCCTCCGCTGTCCGTCTGCCGGTACCGCCATTCCCCGCCCCCTCCGGGTCCGACGCCCCTCGCGGCCCGGAGGGGGTACGGGGTTCCGATCCCGGAGGTCCGGGTGATTCCGGGAGGTTCGGGAGGTTCGTATGCGCAGGATCGGGGACACCGCGATAGCCGCGGTCACCGTGGTCGCCCTGGGCTCCGGCGTGTGGCTGCTCGGCACCGCCCATCTGTCCGCGCCGCCGCAGCCCGCCGCCGCGGAGGGCGTCCCGGACCCGGGCGAGGAGCGCCTGACGGCGCCCGCGCTGCCGCCGTCCCCGCCCACCCGGATCCGGATCCCGTCGATCCGCGTCGACGCCCCCATGACCGGCCTCGGTCTGACCCCGGCCGGCAGCCTCGACGTGCCGCCGGCCCGCAACAAGAACCTGGCCGGCTGGTACGAGGCCGGCACCGCACCCGGTGAGACGGGCACCGCGATCGTCGCCGGGCACGTCGACAACTCCGAGGGTCCGGCCGTCTTCTACGACCTCGGCGCGCTGAAGCGGGGCGCCACCGTCGAACTGGACCGGCGGGACGGCAGCGTCGCGGTGTTCACCGTGGACGCGGTCGAGGTCTACCAGGCGCAGGACTTCCCCGACGAGAAGGTGTACGGCGCCGCGCGCCGCCCCGAGCTACGGGTGATCACCTGCGGCGGGGGTTACTCCAAGGCCACCGGATACCGGGGGAACGTGGTCGTCTTCGCGCATCTGACGGGCAGCCGGTAGCGGACGGCCGGGCGCCGGCCGCTACCCGATCCACTGCTCGTAGGCCAGATTCGCGACCAGCGCGAACACGACGGTGAGCAGCACGATCCGGACGAAGCCGCTGCCCTTCTTCAGCGCGGTGCGCGCGCCCAGGGTGCCGCCCACGAGGTTGAACACGGCCATCAGGGCGGCGAGCCGCCACAGGACGGTGCCCTGCCAGGCGAACATGGCGAGCGCCCCCGCGTTGGTGCAGCAGTTGACGATCTTGGCGGTGCCGGAGGCGGTGACCAGGTCGAGGCGGAGCACGGCGGTGAGGGCGAGGACGAGGAAGGTACCGGTGCCGGGCCCGACGAGGCCGTCGTAGAAGCCGATGCCCAGGCCCGCGAGGCCGATGGCCGCCAGGATCCGGCGGCGGCCGGCGGGACCGGCCGCCGGGGCCGCGCCGAAGGCGGGGCGCAGGATCACGAAGGCGGCGACGGCGAGCAGCACCACCATGATCACCGGCTTGAGGACGTCGGTGCTCATCCCGGCCGCGAAGAACGCCCCGGCCGAGGAGCCGGCGAGCGCGGCGAGCCCGATGCGGACGGCGTTGCGCACGTCGACGGGTGCCCGGCGGGCGTACGTCACCGCCGCGCCCGTCGTGCCGACGATGGCGACCGCCTTGTTGGTGCCGAGCGCGTACGCGGCCGGGGTGTGCGCGGGCAGGCCGAGCAGCAGCGCCGGCAGGAGCAGCAGCCCGCCGCCGCCCACCACGGCGTCGATCCAGCCGGCCGCGAGGGCGGCGAGGCAGAGCAGGACGACGACGGGCAGCGCTATGTCGGGCATGATCGCGACCCTACGGAGCGATCGGCTGCATGGGCCACCCTTCCTGAGGTACTTCTGAGCTTGACCGGACCGGTCCCACGGTCCCCTGGGCTTCGCCCATCCGGCCCGCCGATCCCGTAGCCCCGTAGACGCATGGCCCCGTAGCCCCGTAGATGCATGGCCCCGTAACCCCGTAGACCCAGGCCCGGTAGACCCGTGTCCCTCACAGCTGCCGCAGCTTCCCGCTGAGGGCAGCGTTCCGCCCGGGAAACAGTCGTGATGCGGCCGGGTAACGTCGGCGCCGCACGCTGCGAGGCATGACCTCGGACACGCGTGTGGTGGTGATCGGCACCGGCCTCGCGGGCGAACGGCTCGCCCGGCGGCTCGCCGAGCTGGGCACGTCCGCGCTGCTCGTCGGCGAGGAGGAGCACCACCCGTACAACCGGGTGCTGCTCGCGGAGGTGCTGGCCGGCCGCTACGCCCCCGAGGTGATCGCCCTCCCGGCGCCCGCGCACCTGGTGCGCGCCCGGGTCACCGGCATCGACCGCGCCGCGCGCCGGGTGCGCTGCGCGGACGGCTCGGAGATCGCCTACGGCACCCTCGTCCTGGCCACCGGCTCCAACCCGGTCCTGCCGCCGCTGCGCGGCCTGTTCGGGACGGACGGAGCGGGACTTCCCGAGGGCGTGCACGCGTTTCGCACCATGGACGACTGCCTGGGCCTGGCCGGGGCGGTACGGCCGGGCGTGCGGGCGGTCGTCGTCGGCGGCGGACTGCTCGGCGTGTCGGCGGCGCGGGCGCTGGCCGCGCGCGGCGCCCGGGTGGTCCTCGCCCAGCAGGCCGAACGGCTCATGGAGCGCCAGCTCGACCCGGACGCCTCGCGCCTCCTGCTGCGGCATCTGGCGGACCTGGGCGTCGAGGTGCACACCGAGTGCCGGGTGCGGGACGTGCGCTGCGCGGACGGCGCGGTCCGCTCGGTCGAGCTGGCCGACGGATACACCCTGGACACCGATCTCGTGGTCGTCGCCTGCGGGGTCCGCCCGCGGGTGGGGCTCGCCGCGGACGCGGGTCTCGCCGTCCGCGCGGGCGTCCTCGTCGACGACGAGCTGCGCACGTCCGACCCGTACATCCACGCCATCGGCGACTGCGCCCAGCACGCCGGCACGGTGTACGGCCTGGCGGCCCCGGCCCTCGAACAGGCCGACGTGCTGGCCGAACTGCTGGCGGGGCGGGCCGGCGCCCGCTACACCGGCACCCGTTCGCTGACCCGGCTCACCCTGGCCGGCCCCGGCTCACCCTTCGGCCTCGCCCCCTTCGACCTCGCCGCCTTCGGCGAGGCCGAACCGCGACCCGGCGACGACGTGGTCCGCCTCACCGACGCCACCCGCGGCACCTACCGCAAGGTCGTCGTCCGCGACGACCGCCTGGTCGGCGGGGTCCTGGTCGGCGAACTCGGCACCGTCGGCGCGCTCGCCCGCGCCTGGGAGGGAGCGGAGCCGCTCCCGGACGACGGCCCGCTGCTGCACCTGCTCACCAACGACGGAGGCTCCTGATGTCCACGACCGCACCCGCAGGGGACCGGCCCGGACCCGTCGGGGCCATCCCCCGACCCGACGGCGACCAGCCCCAGCCCGAGGGGAACCGCCCCCGCCCCGATGAGGTCCGCCCCCGCCGCACGATCGTGCTCGTCGGCCACGGCATGGTCGGCCAGCGCTTCCTCGAAGCGCTCGCCGAGCGCGGCCTGACCGCCACGCACCGGGTGGTCGTGCTGTGCGAGGAGCCGCGTCCGGCCTACGACCGGGTCCAGCTCACCTCGTACTTCTCGGGGCGGACGCCCGAGGACCTGTCCCTGACCGACCCGGGGTTCCTCGCGGACCACGGCATCGAGCTGCACGTGGGCGACCCGGCTCAGGCCGTCGACCGCGAGGCCCGCGAGGTCACGGCCCGTTCCGGGCTGACCGTCGGCTACGACGTGCTCGTCCTGGCCACCGGCTCCTTCCCCTTCGTCCCGCCCGTGCCGGGCAACGACGCCGAGGGCTGCTTCGTCTACCGCACGATCGAGGACCTGCTCGCGATCGAGGAGTACGCGAAGTCCCGGGCAACGACCGGCGCGGTGGTCGGCGGCGGGCTGCTCGGCCTGGAGGCCGCGGGCGCGCTGAAGGGCCTGGGCCTTGACGCCCACATCGTGGAGTTCGCGCCGCGGCTGATGCCCGTGCAGGTCGACGACGGCGGCGGCGCCGCGCTCCTGCGCACCATCGAGGAGATGGGGCTCGCCGTGCACACCGGTGTGGGCACACAGGAGGTGGTCGTCGGCGCGGACGGCGCGGTCAGCGGCATGAAGCTGTCCGACGGCCGCGAACTCGCCACGGACCTGGTGGTGTTCAGCGCCGGTGTCCGCCCCCGCGACCAGCTCGCCCGCGCCTGCGGTCTGGCGGTCGGCGAGCGCGGCGGCATCAGCGTCGACGAGCGGTGCCGTACGGTCACCGACCCGCGGGTGTTCGCGATCGGCGAGTGCGCGCAGGCGGTCGACGGCCGGGTGTACGGCCTGGTCGCGCCCGGTTACGAGCAGGCGGAGACCGCCGCGGCGGCCATCGCCGGGGACGAGGCGGGGCGGTCCGGGTTCACCGGCGCCGACCTGTCGGCCAAGCTGAAGCTGCTCGGGGTGGACGTGGCGTCCTTCGGCGACGCGCACGGCACGGCCGCGGACTGCCTGGACGTCGTCTACGCCGACTCCCGGGCCGGGCTGTACAAGAAGCTGGTCGTCGGCCGCGACGGCACGCTGCTCGGCGGGATCCTGGTGGGCGACGCGGAGGCGTACGGCACACTGCGCGCGCTGACCGGCTCGGTCCCGCCGGTACCGCCCGAGCGGCTGGTCCTGCCGGCGGACGCGGGGGGCCCGGCGGCGCTCGGGCCGTCCGCGCTGCCCGACGAGGCGGTGATCTGCTCGTGCCACAACGTCACCAAGGGCGCGATCCGCGACGCGGTGACCGGGCACGCCTGCACCTCCGTGCCGGAGGTGAAGAAGTGCACCAGGGCGGGTACCGGCTGCGGCAGTTGCGTCAAGGTGCTGGGCCAGCTGGTCTCCGCGGAACTGGAGGCGTCCGGCGTCGAGGTGGACAAGGGCCTGTGCGGCTGCTTCGGCCAGACCCGCGAGGAGCTGTACGAGATCGTCCGTGCCCTGCGCGTCACGTCGTACCGGGACCTGCTCGACCGGTACGGCCGTGCGGCGGCCCGGGGCGGCGACGGCTGCGAGGTCTGCAAACCGGCGGTGGCCTCGGTGATCGCCTCCCTCGCGCCGTCCATCGGGGCGGACGGCCATGTCCTGGACGGCGAGCAGGCCGCGCTCCAGGACACCAACGACCACTTCCTGGCCAACCTCCAGAAGAACGGTTCGTACTCCGTCGTACCGCGCGTACCCGGCGGCGAGATCGCCCCGGAGAAGCTGATCGTGCTCGGCGAGATCGCCCGCGACTTCGGCCTCTACACCAAGATCACCGGCGGTCAGCGGATCGACATGTTCGGCGCCCGGGTGGAACAGCTCCCGCTGATCTGGGCCCGGCTGGTGGACGCGGGCTTCGAGTCGGGGCACGCGTACGGCAAGGCGCTGCGCACGGTGAAGTCCTGTGTGGGGCAGACCTGGTGCCGGTACGGCGTCCAGGACTCGGTGCGCATGGCGATCGACCTGGAGCTGCGCTACCGGGGCCTCAGGTCCCCGCACAAGCTCAAGTCGGCGGTCTCCGGCTGTGCCCGCGAGTGCGCGGAGGCCCGGTCGAAGGACTTCGGGATCATCGCGACGGCGAACGGCTGGAACCTGTACGTCGGCGGCAACGGCGGAGCCACCCCGCGCCACGCGGACCTGCTCGCGCAGGACCTGGACGACGCCGAACTGGTCCGGCTGATCGACCGGTTCCTGATGTTCTACATCCGCACCGCGGACCGCCTGGAGCGCACGAGCGCCTGGCTGGAGCGGATCCCGGGCGGCCTGGACCACGTACGGGACGTGGTGGTGCACGACTCGCTGGGCATCTGCGCGGAGCTGGAGGAGCTGATGTCGGCCCATGTCGCCCACTACCGCGACGAGTGGGCCGAGACCCTCGACGACCCGGAGAAGCTGGCCCGGTTCGTGTCGTTCGTGAACGCACCCGAAGCCCCCGACCCGATGGTGGGCTTCGTCCCCGAACGCGACCAGATCAAGCCGGACCTGCCCCTGCTGACACTCGGCCCGCGCCCCCTGGAAGGAAGCACCCGATGACCCTGGCACCGGAGACGAGTGACGTCACCGCCGGGACCACAGATCCGACCGCCGGGACGACGAACCCGGCCGTCGGAACTACGAATCCGACCGTCGAGTTGCGGTGCGGCGTGGACTGGCTGGCCGTCTGCGACCTGGCGCGGCTGGTCCCCGGCCGCGGCGTGGCGGCGCTGCTGCCCGACGGCCGGCAGGCGGCCGTCTTCCGCGACCGCGCGGGCCGGCTGCACGCCGTCGACAACCGCGATCCGTTCACCGGCGCCGCGGTCCTCTCCCGCGGTCTGACCGGCACTCACCAGGGCCGCCCGTTCGTCGCCTCCCCGCTGCTGAAGCAGCGTTTCTGCCTGGAGTCGGGCCAGTGCCTGGACGACCCGGCGGTCCGGGTGGCGACGTACGAGGTCCGGACCCGATAGGGACCCGGACCCGATAGGGACCGACCCGAAACCGGTGGACCGACCCGGAACCGGCAGGGATCACCCGCCACCAGGGCACCCGGACCGCCAGACGGACAGAACGCTTCCGTTAAGTCATGTGCACGACATATCCACGGCGTATCCATCCAGGACGCCTAGGGTCCGTTTCCGCACGACCCCGCCGCCCGCCCGGCGGCGACGCGGTCACGACTACCCCTTGGAGCAGGCGTGGAACGTCGTACCTTCCTGCGTGCAGCCGCTCTCGGCGGCTCCTCCGCCGTGTTCGGCGGAACCCTGTGGCGCGGTGCCGCCTACGCCGCGCCCGCACAGCCCGGCGCGGGCCCCTACGGACCGCTCGGCGCCGCTGACGCGAACGGCATCCGGCTGCCGAGCGGCTTCACCAGCCGGGTGCTCGCCCGTTCCCGGCAGACGGTGCCCGGCACCTCGTACACCTGGCACGACGCCCCCGACGGCGGGGCCTGCTACGCCGACGGCAGCGGCTGGATCTACGTCTCCAACTCCGAGATCAGCCCCTCCGGCGGCGCGAGCGCACTGAAGTTCTCGGCGGCCGGTACGGTCACCGGCGCCTACCGTGTCCTGTCCGGCACCCGGTCCAACTGCGCGGGCGGCAAGACGCCGTGGAACACCTGGCTGTCCTGCGAGGAGGTGGACCGCGGCTATGTGTACGAGACCGACCCCTGGGGCGTGAAGGCGGCGGTCCGCCGGGACGCGATGGGCCGTTTCAAGCACGAGGCCGCGGCGGCGGACCCAGTCCGGGGGGTGATCTACCTCACGGAGGACGTCACCGACGGCTGCTTCTACCGCTTCCGGCCCGCCACTTGGGGCGACCTGTCAGCCGGCACCCTGGAGGTGCTGGTCGGGGGCACGGCCACCAGCGGCCCGGTCAGCTGGGCGCGGGTCCCCGACCCGACGGGCGCGACGGCCACCCGCAACCAGGTCGCGGGCGCCAAGCGGTTCAACGGCGGCGAGGGCTGCCACTACGCGGACGGCACCTGCTGGTTCACCACCAAGGGCGACAACCGCGTCTGGCAGTACGACGCCGCGGCCCAGACCATCGAACTCGCCTACGACGACTCCCTGGTGACGGGCGGCAACGCCCCGCTGACCGGCGTCGACAACGTCACGGGCGCCGCATCCGGCGATCTGTTCGTGGCGGAGGACGGCGGCAACATGGAGATCTGCGTGATCACCCCGGACGACGTCGTCGCGCCCTTCCTGCGCATCGACGGCCAGTCGGGCTCGGAGATCACGGGTCCGGCGTTCTCACCCGACGGCACCCGGATGTACTTCTCCAGCCAGCGGGGCACCAGCGGCCAGTCGTCCGGCGGCATCACCTACGAGGTGACGGGACCGTTCCGCTCGTAGCCTCCGCCCGGGACCGTCCCGGACAGTCCCGCCGCGCCGTCCCCGGCGCCGCCGCCATCGGCTCACCCGCCGTGGCGGTCGGCGCCGGACCGGCCCTGGACCCGGCTGTGGTCGAGTTGCCGGTGACCGACCCTCGCGGCCGCGCGGCGTCACCGGTAGATCCGGTCATCTTCTGCGCCCGGGCGGCGACCGTCCCGGCCGGCCCCCTGATCATTGCTGACGCCACCGGTCGTCGGAGTACGTCGCCGAGCGGGTCAGCGGATCCCGGAAGGCGGTCCACGTCGCGGCCGTTGTCCAAGGTGGATGCGCCCTCAGTCCGCGCGGCACCCACGCGTGAGCGAATCGCCTCGTCGCCTTGTGTCAGGTAGGCGACGACGAGGTCGTCCTTGCTGGGGAAGTGCCGGTACAGCGTCGCCCGAGTGACCTCGGCCGTGGCGATGATGCGGTCGATCCCGACGGAGTCGCTGAGCCTGCTCACCGCGATCGGGCTGGCCGTCGCCGTCGGCTCCGGGATCCCGGACGCCCTGCGGGTGTGGGGAGGCTGGGCGATCACCGCAGGCATCGTCCAGTTGATCGTCGCGATCCAGCGGTACCGGCTCGGCGGTCAGTGGGCGATGATCCTCAGCGGCGGAATCTCCGTCCTCGCCGGCTCCAGCTTCATCGCGATGGCTTCAGGCGCGAAGGCGTCGCTGGTCAGCCTCAGTGGGTACGCCGCGCTCGGCGGCATCTTCTTCCTGATCTCGGCGATCCGCCTGCACCGCAACGCGGCGAGGGCGAATCGGTGACCCACCCGACCCGAGAACCGGGCCGACCTCACCTCGGCGGCACCTGTGCGGTGAACGCCCCGCAGGCCGGGCGGCACATCGGCACCCTCGTCGTCCACGCCTGCGCCTGAGCCGTTCGCCGCCCCGTATGCGGCTCCGTCGGCCACCGCCTCCGGTTCGGCAGAACGCGTCTGTCCCGCGCCAAGGGGCGGCATCCCCGCACAGGATGCCGCCCCTTCTTTTGCGCACCGGAGCCGGTGCCGGGCCGGTGAGGGTCGGGGTGACCCGGGGGCTCCGGAGACAGGTGACGTCAGCGGTGGTCGCTGCCCGTCGACCGGGTGGCCGCGCGGCCCGCCTCCAGGCGGGCCACCGGGATGCGGAACGGGGAGCAGGAGACGTAGTCCAGGCCCACTTCGTGGAAGAAGTGCACCGAGTCGGGGTCGCCGCCGTGCTCGCCGCAGACGCCGAGTTTCAGGCCGGGGCGGGTGGCGCGGCCGGCCCGGGCCGCGTCGGCCACCAGCTTGCCGACGCCCTCCTGGTCGATGGTCTCGAACGGGCTGACGCCGAAGATGCCCTTCTCCAGGTAGGCCGTGAAGAAGGACGCCTCGACGTCGTCGCGGCTGAAGCCCCACACCGTCTGGGTGAGGTCGTTGGTGCCGAAGGAGAAGAACTCGGCCGCCTCGGCGATCTGGTCCGCGGTCAGCGCGGCCCGCGGCAGTTCGATCATGGTGCCGATCGCCGGCTTCAAGTCGGTGCCGGTCGCCTCCCGGACCTCGGCGATGACCTGGTCGGCCTCCTCGCGGACGATCTCCAGTTCCTGGACGGTGCCGACGAGCGGAATCATGATCTCGGCGCGCGGGTCGCCCTTGGCCGTCCGGCGCTCGGCCGCCGCCTCGGCGATCGCCCTGACCTGCATGGCGAACAGGCCGGGGATGACCAGCCCGAGACGGACGCCGCGCAGGCCGAGCATCGGGTTCTGCTCGTGCAGCCGGTGGACCGCCTGGAGCAGCCGCAGTTCGTTCTCGTGCGGCTCCTGCCGGGACTCCGCCAGCGCCACGCGCACCGACAGTTCGGTGATGTCGGGCAGGAACTCGTGCAGCGGCGGGTCGAGCAGCCGGACGGTCACCGGCAGCCCGTCCATCGCCTCGAACAGCTCGACGAAGTCCTGCTTCTGGAGCGGCAGGAGCTGCTTCAGCGACTCCTCGCGCTCGGCCTCCGTGTCGGCCAGGATCAGCCGCTCCACCAGTTCGCGCCGGTCGCCGAGGAACATGTGCTCGGTGCGGCACAGGCCGATGCCCTGGGCGCCGAAGCGCCGGGCCCGCAGCGCGTCCTCGGTGTTGTCGGCGTTGGCGCGCACCCGCAGCCGGCGCTTGCGGTCGGCGAACGCCATGATCCGGTGCACCGCCTCGACCAGTTCGTCGGCGTCGTCGGCGCCCGCGTGCATCCGGCCCTCGAAGTACTCGACCACCGGGGACGGCACCACCGGGACCTCGCCGAGGTACACCTTGCCCGTCGAGCCGTCGATGGAGAGCAGGTCGCCCTCCTCGACGACGTGCCCGCCCGGCACCGTCATCCGGCGCCGCTTGGTGTCGACCTCCAGCTCCTCCGCGCCGCAGACGCAGGTCTTGCCCATGCCGCGGGCGACCACGGCCGCGTGCGAGGTCTTGCCGCCGCGGGAGGTCAGGATGCCCTCGGCCGCGATCATGCCGTCCAGGTCGTCGGGGTTGGTCTCGCGGCGCACCAGGATGACCTTCTCGCCCGAGCGCGACCACTTGACGGCGGTGTACGAGTCGAAGACCGCCTTGCCGACCGCGGCGCCGGGCGAGGCGGCGATGCCCCGGCCGATCTGCTCGGCCTTGGCGTGCTCGTCGAACCGCGGGAACATCAGCTGCGCGAGCTGGGCCCCGGTGACCCGTTGCAGCGCCTCGGTCTCGTCGATCAGGCCCTGGTCCACCAGCTGGGTGGCGATCCGGAAGGCGGCGCCCGCGGTGCGCTTGCCGACCCGGGTCTGCAGCATCCACAGCTGGCCGCGCTCGATGGTGAACTCGATGTCGCAGAGGTCCTTGTAGTGGTTCTCCAGGGTCTCCATGATCTGCATGAGCTGGTCGTACGACTTCTTGTCGATCGACTCCAGCTCCGCGAGCGGGACCGTGTTGCGGATGCCCGCGACCACGTCCTCGCCCTGCGCGTTCTGCAGGTAGTCGCCGTAGACGCCCTGGTGGCCGCTGGCCGGGTCGCGGGTGAAGGCGACGCCGGTGCCGGAGTGGGGGCCGAGGTTGCCGAAGACCATCGAGCAGATGTTGACGGCGGTGCCGAGGTCGTGCGGGATGCGTTCCTGGCGGCGGTAGAGCCTGGCCCGGTCGCCGTTCCAGGACTCGAAGACCGCCTTGACGGCGAGGTCCATCTGTTCGCGCGGGTCCTGCGGGAAGTCCCGGCCCGCCTCGGCCTTGACGATCTTCTTGAACCGGGTGACCAGTTTCTTCAGGTCGGCGGCGTCCAGTTCGGTGTCGACCGTGACCTTCTTGGTCTCCTTGGCCTTGTCGAGGGCTTCCTCGAAGTGGTCGCCGTCGATGCCGAGGACGGTCTTGCCGAACATCTGGATGAGCCGGCGGTAGGAGTCCCAGGCGAAGCGTTCGTCGCCGGCCTGTTTCGCCAGGCCCTGCACGGACTTGTCGGAGAGGCCGATGTTCAGGACGGTGTCCATCATGCCGGGCATCGAGAACTTCGCCCCGGAGCGGACCGACACGAGGAGGGGGTCGGCGGCCTGTCCGAGCTTCTTGCCCATGGTCGCTTCGAGGGCTTCGAGGTGCGCACCGACCTCGTCACGCAGTGCCACCGGCTCCTCGCCACTTCCGAGGTAGACCTTGCACGCCTCGGTGGTGATGGTGAAGCCGGGGGGCACCGGCAGGCCCAGGTTGGTCATCTCCGCGAGGTTCGCACCCTTACCGCCGAGAAGGTCCCTGAGGTCCTTGTTGCCTTCGGTGAAGTCGTAGACGAACTTCACGCCCTCAACACTCTTGGTCGACGCGGGTACGTGAGGATCTTTTTTTTCCGACACGGGTCTCGACTCCTTGAGGCCGTGATGGCTGCCCTGACGGCGAGGAACATACCCAGATCGAAGGCGTCTGGGTACGTCCACTCGCGGGTCGCATGCCCGTAACCAGCCGTCCGCCGCTGGATCGAAAGTCAAGGATGGGTATGCACTGGCCAGCCGACGTTTTCACTTCTTGAACGAACCAGGGCCCGTTGACCCCCACCGACTGCTCAGATGAGCGACTTCCGGCACGCTTGATTTTTCTCGGTGAACAATCAAGGGGTGGCACCGAGTGCCACCCCTTGGAGAAGTGCAGTCATCCATGATCCGCTCATCTGAGCACAACCCTTATCAAGGGTGGCGAGAATCACGCTGCCACAGCCCGCCGGATTTCACCATGCGGACGACTCTCCGGAACCCGGCCCGGGGCGCGGGCGCCCGCGTCACACGCCCATCGCCAGCAGGCGTTCCTCCACCCGCTCCGGCGCGTACAGGTACTCCACGACCAGCGCACCGGCGCCGACCAGACCGGCCCGCTCGCCCAGCCGCGAGGTGACGACGTCCAGGTGGGCGGTGGAGCGGGGCAGCGCCCGCTGGTAGAGCAGTTCCCGTACGCCGGTCAGAAACGGCGTGCCCGCCAGGTCCCCGGCGATCATCAGGACCCCGGGATTGAGCAGCGTGACGACGGTCGCCAGCACGTCTCCGACCCGGCGGCCCGCCTCCCGGGCCAGCGCGGCCGCCTCCGGATGCCCGGCGGCCAGCAGTTCGCGCACATCCGAGCCGGAGGCCGCGCGGACCCCGGCCTCGGTCAGCCGCCGGGCCACGGCACCGCCGCTGGCGACGGCCGCCAGGCAGCCGTACGAGCCGCAGCGGCACAGCGCGTCCGCGCCCACCCGGATGTGCCCGATGTCCCCGGCGCCGCCGTCGATGCCGCGGTAGATCGAACCGCCCACCACGACCCCGGCGCCGATCCCGGTCGACACCTTGACCAGGACGAAGGCCGAGCAGTCCGGGTGTCCGGTGCGCTGTTCGCCGTACGCCATGAGGTTCGCGTCGTTGTCCACGAGCACCGGCACCGCGGGCCTCCCGGTGTGCTCGGTGAACGCACGGGAGAGCCGGCCCCTGATGTCGTAGCCGTCCCAGCCGGGCATGATCGGCGGCTGCACCACCCGGCCGGTCACCCGGTCCACCGGCCCCGGCACGGCGATCCCTATGCCGCACACCTCCGTCGCCCGGTGCCCGGTCGTCGCCAGCAGTTCGGCGAACCAGCGGCCGAGTTCGCCGAGGACCGCCTCGGGGCCGTCCTCGATGACCAGCGCGCCCGAGCGTTCGGCGAGGAGGCCGCCGGTGAGGGTGAGGAGGGCCGCGCGGCCGTGCCGGGTGTCCAGGTCGGCGGCGAGCACCACCGCGTGCGAGCCGTCGAACTCCAGGGTGATCGAGGGCCGCCCGCCGAGCGGCGAGCCGACCGGGCCGCCGGCCCCCTCGCGCAGCCAGCCCGCGCGGAACAGCCGGTCGAGGCGGTGCCCGACGGTGGCCCGGGACAGGCCGGTGGCCTGCTGGAGGGCGCCGCGCGTGGTCGCCCGCCCACTGCGCACGAGTTCGAGCAGATCTCCGGCGCTGGCCTGGCCGCGTCCCGTCATACGCACCCCCTTGTGTTTCTTCAGCTTGCATTACATATTGGGTTTTGCGTGTTAAGTAGACGTAACCCTAAGGTACCTACAGCCGAACCAGGTCGGCCGGACGTCTTCGGGGAGCCCCGAGTGGATCGCACTGCCCAGCTCACTGCCCACCGCACGGCACACCAGGCGCAGCACACGGCCCCGTACCAGGCCGTATACGATCCGCCGCCGACGACGCACGACACACCGCCCCCGGCCGGGTCGTTGCAGGTCAGGGCGGCACGCGTGCTGGAGGACAACTGGACGGGAACGTCCACGGTGCCCTCGCCCGCCCTGTATCCGCACCAGTGGTCCTGGGACTCGGCGTTCATCGCGATCGGCCTGCGGCACGTCTCGCCGTTACGGGCCCAGACGGAGCTGGAGACACTGCTGACCGCCCAGTGGGCGGACGGACGCGTTCCGCACATCGTCTTCAACCCCTCCGTACCGCTCGACGCCTACTTCCCGAGCCCCGACTTCTGGCGCTCCTCGACCGCGGGGCGCACCGCGGGCGCCCCGCGCACCGTACAGACCTCCGGCATCGTGCAGCCACCGGTGCACGCGCTGGCGGCCTGGCTGGTGCACCGCGCCGACCCGGGCCTCTCGCGGGCGCGCGGCTTCCTGGCCCGGGTCTATCCGCGCCTCGCCGCCTGGCACCGCTATCTGCTGCACCGGCGGGACCTGGGCGGCGGCGGCCTCGCGTCCGTCGTCCACCCCTGGGAGCAGGGCATGGACAACAGCCCCTGCTGGGACGCCCCGCTCGCCCGGGTCAGGCCCGCCCCGGCCCGCTCCTTCCGCCGCGCCGACCTCGACCACGGCGCGGCCGAGGACCGGCCGACGGACCTGGACTACGGGCGCTACGTGCGGCTGGCGGCCGACTACCGCGACGGCTCCTACGCCGACGGGCAGGGCCGGTTCGCGGTCGAGGACCCGGCGTTCAACGCCCTGCTCATCGCCTCGGAACACGCGCTGGCCCGGATCGCCTGCGAGCTGGGCGCGGCCGGCACGGCACGGCACGCACGCGCGCAGCGGCTGACCACGGCCCTGGTCGAACGGCTGTGGGACCCGGCGCGGGGCATGTTCTTCTGCCGGGACCTGCACGGAGCGGGGCTGATCCCGCAGCGCAGCGTCAGCGGACTGGTCCCGCTCCTGCTTCCCGGCCTGCCGCCGGACATCGCGGCGGCCCTCGTACGCACCCTCGGCGGCCCGCACTTCGGGCTCGGCACGGTCACCCGGCTGGTACCGAGCTACGACCTGCTCGGCGAGGCATTCGATCCGCACCGCTACTGGCGCGGCCCGGCCTGGTTCAACACCGGCTGGCTGGTGGAGCGCGGGCTGCGGGCGCACGGCGAGCCGGTCCGGGCCGACGCGCTGCGGGAGGCGCTGGTGAGCACGGCCGACGAGAGCGGGTTCGCCGAGTACGTCGACCCGTACACCGGCGCGGCCTGCGGCGCCCTCGGCTTCAGCTGGACGGCCGCGCTCACGCTCGACCTGCTCCACACACCCCCGACGTCCCGGCCGCGGCCGGTCATGGAGGAGTCCCGTCCCGGGCAGGGTGTGTCCCCCACGCGCACCGGCACGTTCGACAGGAGTGACAAGGGAGGGGACCGGTGATGACGGACCGGCAGCACCTGCTCGTGCACGGTACGACGTTCGCCGCCGTCGGTGACGGCGGCGACATCAGCGGAGTACGGGGCGGCGCCTCGCCGGACGGGTTGTTCGTCCGGGACGCGCGGCACCTCAGCCGCTGGCAGCTCACCCTCGACGGGGCGGTGCCGGAGGCACTGGCCCCGGTCGCGGACGGGGACGGGGCGCGCTGCGTACTCGTCCCGCGCGGCGGCCGGCAGGAGCCGCCCGCGCACACCCTCTTCCGGGAACAGGCCGTCGGCGACAGCTCGTTCGTGGAATCGCTCCAGGTCACCAGCAACCGCCCGGTGCCCACCACGGTGCGGCTGGCGATCACCGCCGACGCCGACTTCACCGACCAGTTCGAGCTGCGCGCCGACCACCGCACGTACCACAAGGGCGGCGCGGTGCGCTCCCGGCAGGTTCTCGACGACGGTGTGGAGTTCGCCTACCGGCGCGGCGAGTGGCGGTCCTGTACGACCATCACGGCGGAGCCGGCCCCGGACGGCGTCGAGGAGACCGGCACCGGCGCCCGCCGCCTGGTGTGGACTCTGGACCTCGAACCGCACGGCACGACGGACCTGGTGCTGCGGGTGATGGCCCGGCCGCACGGCGAGAAGCGCGCACTGCGCGTCCCGCGCTCCCCGGCGGCCCTGAACGAGCAACTCCTCGCATTGGAGGGGGAGTTCGTGGCAGGCGTGGCCTTCCCGACGGGCCGGCCGCAGCTGGCGGCGGCGTGTGCCCGGGGGCTCGCCGACCTCGCCGCGCTCCAGGTGCCGGCCCGGGGACCGGACGGCGAGGAGTTACGGGTACCGGCGGGGGGCGCCCCCTGGTTCCTGACGCTGCTCGGCCGGGACGCCCTGCTGACCGCCCTGTTCGCCCTCCCCTACCGGCCCCGGCTGGCCGCCGCCACGCTCCCCGCGCTCGCCGCCACCCAGGCGACGGGGAACGGCGCGGGCCCGGTGGCCCAGCCCGGCAAGATCGTGCACGAGGTGCGGCACGGCGAGCTGGCCCACTTCGGGCAGGTGCCGTTCGCCCGCTACTACGGCGCGGTGGACGCGACGCCGCTGTTCCTCGTCCTGCTCGGCGCCTACGTCGAGCAGACCGGCGACACGGCCATGGCCGCCCGGCTGGAGCCGTACGCGCGGGCGGCGATCGGCTGGATGCTGGACCACGGTGGGCTGACCTCGCGCGGCTACCTGGTCTACCGCGCCGACCGGGGCGGACTCGCCAACCAGAACTGGAAGGACTCCCCCGGCGCCATCTGCTCGGCCGACGGCACCCGCCCGAGCGGTCCGGTGATGGCGGCGGGCGCCCAGGGGTACGCGTACGACGCGCTGTGCCGTACCGCGTGGATCGCCCGCACGGTGTGGCGGGACGAGACGTACGCGGCCCTGCTCCACGAGGCGGCGGCCGACCTGCGCGACCGCTTCCAGCGGGACTTCTGGATGCCGGAGCGCTCCTTCCCGGCCCTCGCGCTGGACGGCGAGGGCCGGCAACTGGACGCGCTGGCCTCGGACGCCGGGCACCTGCTCTGGTCCGGGCTGCTGGACAAGGAGTACGGCGAACTGGTGGGCCGCCGGCTCCTGGAACCGGACTTCTTCTCCGGCTGGGGCGTCCGCACCCTGGCCGCCGGCCAGCCCGCCTACCATCCGCTCTCCTACCACCGCGGATCGGTCTGGCCGCACGACAACGCCCTGATCGCCCTGGGCCTGGCCCGCTACGGCCTGCACGACGAGGCCCGCGCGGTCGCCCAGGGCCTGCTCGACGCGGCCTCGGCGACCGGGCACCGGCTGCCGGAAGTACTCGCGGGCTACGGCCGCAACAGCCACCCGGAACCGGTGCCCTGTCCGCACGCGTGCGTACGGGAATCACGGTCGGCAGCGGCGCCGTTGGCGCTGCTGACGGCGGTGGGTGGGGTGTAGGGGGAGGTTCGGTCGGGGCGTGGCGGGAGGTCCGGTGGGGGCGCCCGGTGTCTGCCGAGACCGGTGGGCGGGCGTGCGTGTGAGCCGGTGAACGGGCGCGGGCAACGAGCCGTACGGGATGGTGGCGGGCGGCCGGGAGACCGCCCGCCCCGAGGGCGTCAGCCGCCCGAGGTGTCCAGTTCCGCGTCCTCGGAGAGGCCCGCGCAGTCGTACGGGTCGTTCAGCCAGCCGTCCGGGAGCACCACCCGGTTGTTGCCGGACGTACGGCCGCGGGGTCCGTCGGCGCCGGCGGGCCAGGGCTGGTCAAGGTCCAGTTCGTCCAGGCCGGAGCGGAGTTCGGCGAGGGACGAAGTGATCGCCAGGCGCCCCCGCATCTCCGAGCCGACCGCGAAGCCCTTCAGGTACCAGGCGACGTGCTTGCGGAAGTCGATCACGCCCCGCGCCTCGTCGCCCAGCCACTCGCCGAGCAGGTACGCGTGCCGGACCATGATGTCGGCGACCTCGCGCAGGGACGGCCGCACCTTGTCCTGCGGGCGCCCCTCGAAGCCGGCCACCAGGTCCGCGAACAGCCACGGCCGGCCGAGGCAGCCGCGCCCCACGACCACCCCGTCGCAGCCGGTCTCGCGCACCATCCGCAGCGCGTCCTCGGCCGACCAGACGTCGCCGTTGCCGAACACCGGGATCTCCGGCACATGCTCCTTGAGCCGGGCGATGGCCGCCCAGTCCGCCGTGCCGCCGTAGTGCTGGGCGGCGGTGCGGCCGTGCAGCGCGATGGACGTCACGCCCTCCTCGACCGCGATCCGCCCGGCGTCGAGGTAGGTGAGGTGGTCGTCGTCGATGCCCTTGCGCATCTTCATCGTGACCGGCAGCGCGCCCGCGCCGGCGACGGCCTCACGCAGGATCGCCCGCAGCAGGTTGCGCTTGTACGGGAGGGCCGAGCCGCCGCCCTTGCGGGTCACCTTGGGCACCGGGCAGCCGAAGTTCAGGTCGATGTGGTCGGCCAGGTCCTCCTCCGCGATCATGCGGACGGCCTTGCCGACGGTGGCCGGGTCCACGCCGTACAGCTGGATGGAGCGCGGCTGCTCGGCCGCGTCGAAGCGGATCAACTGCATGGTCTTCTCATTGCGCTCGACCAGCGCCCGGCTCGTGATCATCTCACTCACGAACAGGCCCTTGCCGCCGCTGAACTCCCGGCACAGGGTGCGGAACGGCGCGTTGGTGATCCCGGCCATGGGGGCGAGCACGACGGGCGGCTGCACGGTGTGCGGGCCGATACGGAGCGGGGACTCGGAGAGGGTCGACGGCGTGGGCATTGCCCCATTGTCCCGTACTCCGCCGAATGCTCCCCACGACCTGTGGACAACCCGGGAACGGGGGGTTTCCGCAAGATCATGCATCACTCATTAGTTAGACGCACTATTAGTTTCGACGTACGATGGAGCCCATGTCCCAGCTGAGCCCGCGCCGACGTTCGCTGATCCTCGCGATCTGCTGCATGAGTCTGCTGATCGTGAGTCTGGACAACACGATCCTGAACGTCGCCCTGCCGTCGATGCAGCGCGAACTGCACGCCACCACCTCGGGGCTGCAGTGGACCATCGACGCGTACACGCTGGTCCTCGCCTCGCTGCTGATGCTCGCCGGCTCCACCGCCGACCGGATCGGCCGCAAACGGGTCTTCAAGACGGGGCTGGTGCTGTTCACCGCGGGCTCGCTGCTCTGCTCCCTCGCACCGAACCTGGAGTCGCTGATCGCCTTCCGCATGATCCAGGCGGTCGGTGGCTCGATGCTCAACCCGGTCGCCATGTCGATCATCACCAACACCTTCACCGACCCGCGCGAGCGCGCCCGGGCCATCGGCGCCTGGGGAGCGGTGGTCGGCATATCCATGGCCGCCGGCCCCCTGGTCGGCGGCCTGCTGGTGGACTCCGTCGGCTGGCGCTCGATCTTCTGGGTCAACATCCCGGTCGGCGTCGCCGCCCTGCTGCTCACCCTGCGCTACGTGCCCGAGTCCCGCGCCCCCAGGCCCCGCCGCCCGGACCCGGTCGGCCAGCTGCTGGTGATCGCGCTGTTCGGCTCGCTGACGTACGCCATCATCGAGGCGCCGAACTCGGGCGCCGCCACCGTGCTGCCCTTCGCCGCGGTCGCCGTGATCGCCCTGGCGGCGCTCCTGCGGTACGAGCCTCGCCGCCCGGAACCCCTCATCGACCTGCGCTTCTTCAAGTCGGCACCGTTCAGCGGGGCCACCGTGATCGCGATCAGCGCCTTCGCCGCGCTGGGCGGCTTCCTGTTCCTGTCGACCCTGTACCTGCAGAGCGTGCGCGGCCTCGACGCACTGCACGCCGGGCTGTGGATGCTGCCCATGGCGGCGCCCACGTTCCTGTGCGCGCCGCTCTCCGGGCGGCTGGTCGGCAGCCGGGGGCCGCGGCTGCCGCTGCTGATCGCGGGCGTCTCGATGACCGCGGCCGGCGTGCTGTTCGCCGCGTTCCACGCGGAGACCTCGGACGTCACCAGGTTCGTCGGCTTCGTCCTGTTCGGCATCGGCTTCGGCTTCGTGAACGCGCCGATCACCAACACCGCGGTGTCCGGCATGCCACGGGCCCAGGCGGGCGTCGCGGCGGCCGTCGCCTCCACCAGCCGGCAGCTCGGGCAGACACTGGGGGTCGCGGTGATCGGGGCCGTACTGGCGGCCGGTATCGGCACGTCGGCGTTCGGGACGGCCTTCGACGCGGCCGCACGGCCGGGCTGGTGGATCCTCACGGTGTGCGGGGCGCTGGTGCTCGTCCTGGGCGCGCTGACCAGTGGCCGCTGGGCCCGCGGGACCGCCCGGCGGACGGCCGAGCGGCTGGAGTCGGCCGAGGTGCTGGAGGCGGTGGGCGCACCCGGGCGCTCCTAGGGGGCCGGCGCGCTCCTCCCTGCCGCAGGACACAGCTTGGCCAACTCGCTGTGAAAGGTTTCCTGTTGAGGTCCGTCTTCCTGCACACTCCTTGCTGCACCATCACCATCCGCGGCACCATCCGCTGCGATGTCCGCCGTGATATCCGCTGTGATATCCGGACAGCACTCCCCCTGGACGGACGCTGGAGGCGTCATGCCACAGAGCAACACGAGCAAGGTGAGCCGCCGGGACCAGCTCGGCGGCGAGCATGTGGTCAGGGTGCGGGGGGCGGGGGCGCAGCGCGTGATCAGGTGTGACACCTGCGCGTGGCAGCAGCGGGCGCAGTTCCTGCCGTGGCTGAAGGCGGCGGAGCATCTGGCGGAGGTGCACGGGGCGAGGGTGGATCCGGAGGAGTCCGCGCCGTCGCGGTGACGGGCCAGTCCCTGGGGTCGGGGGGCGACGCGGCGTAGGGGCCGGGGCGTGGTGGTGGGTGCGGGTAGGACGTGGCTGGTCCCGCAGTTCCCCGCGCCCCTTCAGGGCCGCTGACCCCGGCCGGGAATCAACGGCACCCCAGGGCCGCGGAGCTACGCGCCCCTTCAGGGCGTGTCGTCATGGGGTGGGTGCGGTGAGGCCGCGCAGGAGCAGGTCGATCATCGCGGTGAACTCGTTCTCGATGCCCGGCTGTTCCCAGTCCCGTGCGTGGGCCGGGTCGTGGAAGCGGTTGGTGGCCTGGAAGACGACACGGGCCGCCGCGGCGGCGTCCGGGACGGTGAAGACGCCGGCGTCGACGCCGTCCTGGACGATGCGGGTCAGCTGGGCGGCGAGTTCGTCCAGGTGCTCGCCCACCGCCGTGACGTTCTCCGTGGCCAGCACCGTGTAGGTGCCGAACAGCTCCGGGTCGGCAAGGGCCTTTGCCCGCTTCGCCGCGAACAGTCCGGCCAGCCAGTCGCGCAGCCGGGACTGCGGGTCACGGTCCTCGGCGACGATGCCGGACAGCGCCTCCGAGGTGCGGTCCAGCCACCGTTTCGTCACCGCCTCCCGCAGCGCGGCCTTGGTCCGGAAGTGCCGGTACACGCTGCCGTGGCTGACGCCGAGCGCCCGGGCCACGTCCACCACGGTGGCCTTGGCCGGACCGTGGCGGCGCAGCACCTCCTCGGTCGCCGCAAGGATGCGCTCGGCGGTCAGGGTCTCGGTGGTCGGTGACATGACCTAGACCGTACCCGGCACCGCGACCACTACTTCGAGCCGAGGTGGGACATCTGGGCGGACGGGTAGCGGTCGCCCCGGGCCGCGTCCGCGGGGACGGCCTCCTCGATCGCGGCCAGGTCCGCCCCGGTGAGCGTAACGTCCAGCGCGCCCAGCGACTCCGCCAGCCGCTCCCGGGTACGGGCACCGATCAGCGGCACGATGTCCGCGCCGCGCGAGAGCACCCAGGCGATGGCGATCTGGGCGACCGTCACGCCCTTCTGCTCGGCGACCTTGCGCAGCGCGTCGACCAGGTTCAGGTTGTGCTGGAGGTTGTCGCCCTGGAAACGGGGCGCGAAGGACCGGAAGTCGTTCGCGGCGAGCTGCCGGTCCCGGGTGAAGTGGCCGGAGATCAGCCCGCGGGAGAGGACCCCGTACGCGGTGACGGAGATGCCCAGTTCACGGGTGGTCGGCAGGATCTCCTGCTCGATGCCGCGGGAGATCAGCGAGTACTCGAACTGGAGGTCGGAGATCGGCGCCGTGGCGGCGGCCCGGCGGATGGTCTCGGCGTCGACCTCGCTCAGGCCGATATGGCGGACGTACCCCTTCTCGACCAGTTCGGCGATCGCGCCGACCGTCTCCTCGATCGGCACGTCCGGGTCGAGCCGGGCGATGCGGTAGATGTCGATGTGGTCGACGCCGAGGCGGTTGAGCGAGTAGGCGGCGAAGTTCTTCACGGCGGCCGGACGGCCGTCGTATCCGCCCCAGTTGCCGTCCGGGTCGCGCAGCGCCCCGAATTTCACGCTGACCAGCGCCTGCTCGCGACGGGCCGCGGGCGCGGTACGCAGCGCCTCGCCGACCAGCAGTTCGTTGTGGCCCATGGCGTAGAAGTCGCCGGTGTCGAGCAGTGTCACGCCTGCTTCCAGGGCGGCGTGGACGGTGGCGATGGACTCGGCCCGGTCCACCTCGCCGTACAGCGCGGACATGCCCATGCAGCCGAGGCCGAGGGCGTAGGTCTGGGGGCCGGTGGATCCGAGGGTGCGGGTGTGCTTCGTCATGCCTCCACCCTGACACGACAGCTGACAGAATTCAATATCTGTCATCTGTCATTTGTCATCCGACGTCCACCACCCGCCATCCGCCGCCCGCCGCCCGCCGCCCGCCATCGAGTGCGGGATTTTGGTCCAGACCTATTGACGAGAGGTCTGGACCACGAGCACTGTCATGCCTACGACATCTCACGACACCTGACGACACCTCACCGCACCCCCACCGGGAGGCCCCGCATGACCCGCCGTGTCCGCCGCCGACTCCGGCTGCTCGCCGCCGCGCTGACCGCGGCCGTTCTCGTCCCGCTCTCGGTCGCCGTCGCCCCCACCGCGTCCGCTGCCGACACCTGCGCCGTCAAGTCCCGCCCGGCAGGCAAGGTCCTCCAGGGCTACTGGGAGAACTGGGACGGCTCCGCCAACGGGGTGCACCCGCCCTTCGGCTGGACCCCGATCACCGACTCCCGCATCCAGAGCCACGGCTACAACGTGATCAACGCGGCCTTCCCGGTGATCCGCTCCGACGGCACCGCGCTGTGGGAGGACGGCATGGACGCCGGTGTGAAGGTGGCCACCCCGGCGGAGATGTGCGCGGCCAAGGCGGCCGGCCAGACGATCCTGCTGTCCATCGGCGGCGCGGCGGCCGGCATCGACCTCAGCTCGGCCGCGGTGGCCGACCGGTTCGTGGCGACGATCGTCCCGATCCTGAAGACGTACAACTTCGACGGGATCGACATCGACATCGAGACCGGGCTCGTCGGCAGCGGCAGCATCGGCCAGCTCTCCGCGTCGCAGAGCAACCTGATCCGGATCATCGACGGGATCCTGGCCCAGATGCCCTCGAACTTCGGCCTGACCATGGCCCCGGAGACGGCCTACGTCACCGGCGGCAGCGTCACCTACGGTTCGATCTGGGGCGCCTATCTGCCCATCGTCAAGAAGTACGCGGACAACGGGCGCCTGTGGTGGCTCAACATGCAGTACTACAACGGCAGCATGTACGGCTGCTCCGGCGACTCCTACTCGGCGGGCACGGTGGCGGGCTTCACCGCGCAGACCGACTGCCTCAACCAGGGTCTGGTGGTCCAGGGCACGACGATCAAGGTGCCCTACGACAAGCAGGTGCCCGGCCTGCCCGCCCAGTCCGGCGCGGGCGGCGGCTACATGTCACCGTCTCTCGTCTCCCAGGCCTGGCAGCACTACGGCTCCTCGCTCAAGGGCCTGATGACCTGGTCGATCAACTGGGACGGGTCGAGGAGCTGGACCTTCGGCGACAACGTCAAGGCGCTTCAGGGCCGCTGAGCGGCTCAGATGTGACCGGCACGAAAACGCCCACCCGCCGGCCGGCCGAGGCCGGCCGGCGGGTGGGCGTCCGTGTGCGCAGAGCGGGCCGCGGGCGTCAGCAGCCCAGCAGGCGCCCGGCCAGGTACCCCTCGATCTGGTCCAGCGACACCCGCTCCTGCTTCATGGAGTCGCGCTCGCGGACCGTGACCGCGTTGTCCTCCAGCGTGTCGAAGTCGACCGTCACGCAGTACGGCGTACCGATCTCGTCCTGGCGACGGTAGCGGCGGCCGATCGCGCCGGCGTCGTCGAACTCGATGTTCCAGTGCTGGCGCAGCGCCTGGGCGAGGCCCTTGGCCTTCGGGGACAGGTCGGGGTTGCGGGACAGCGGGAGCACCGCGACCTTCACCGGGGCGAGGCGGTGGTCGAGCCGCAGCACCGTGCGCTTCTCCATCTTGCCCTTGGCGTTGGGCGCCTCGTCCTCGACGTAGGCGTCGAGCAGGAAGGCGAGCATCGCCCGGCCGACACCGGCCGCCGGCTCGATGACGTACGGCGTCCAGCGCTCGCCGGCCTCCTGGTCGAAGTAGAACAGGTCCTGGCCGGACGCCTTGGAGTGGGCGTTCAGGTCGTAGTCGGTGCGGTTGGCGACGCCCTCCAGCTCGCCCCACTCGTTGCCGCCGAAGCTGAAGCGGTACTCGATGTCGGCGGTGCGCTTGGAGTAGTGGGAGAGCTTCTCCTTCGGGTGCTCGTACCAGCGCATGTTCTCCTCACGCAGGCCGAGGCCCGTGTACCAGTTCCAGCGCTGCTCCATCCAGTACTCCTGCCACTTCTCGTCCTCGCCCGGCTTGACGAAGAACTCCATCTCCATCTGCTCGAACTCGCGGGTGCGGAAGATGAAGTTGCCGGGCGTGATCTCGTTGCGGAAGGACTTGCCCATCTGCGCGATGCCGAACGGCGGCTTGCGGCGCGAGGTGGTCTGCACCTGGGCGAAGTTGGTGAAGATGCCCTGGGCGGTCTCCGGGCGCAGGTAGGCGACGGAGCCGGTGTCCTGGGTCGGGCCGAGGTGGGTGGAGAGCAGACCGGAGAACTGCTTGGGCTCGGTGAACTGGCCCTTGTTGCCGCAGTTGGGGCAGTTGACGTCCGCGAGACCGTGCTCCGGCTGGCGGCCGTGCTTGGCCTCGTACGCCTCCTCCAGGTGGTCCGCGCGGAACCGCTTGTGGCAGGAGGTGCACTCGGTCAGCGGGTCCGTGAAGGTGGCGACGTGACCGGAGGCCACCCAGACCTCGGTGGCCAGGATGACGGACGAGTCGATACCGACCACGTCCTCGCGCGACGTCACCATGTAGCGCCACCACTGGCGCTTGAGGTTCTCCTTGAGCTCGACACCCAGCGGTCCGTAGTCCCAGGCGGCGCGCTGGCCGCCGTAGATCTCACTGCTCGGGAATACGAAGCCACGGCGCTTGCTCAGGCTGACGATGGTGTCGATCTTGTCGGCGGCCACGGTGCTCTCTTCATTACGACGACGGGCGACGAAGCGAGATGCTTCCAGCGAATGCTTCAGGTTACCGGCGCAGGCTCCCCCTCGACCAAATCGGTGGCCCGCAGAAGCCCGCGAGAGCTTGTTGACAACGGTTTCCATAATTGTTGAAAATGACTCTCATGAACGTACGACGACGCCTCATACCCGCGGCCGCTGTACCGGCGGCCGTCACGACCGCCCTCGGCATAGCGGCCCTCTCCGCCTGCTCCAGCGACAGCGCGGCAGCGGGGAACACCGGGAAGTTCGACGTCGTCGCGTCGTTCTATCCCATGGCCTTCCTCGCCGAGCAGATCGGCGGCGGCCACGTCCACGTCACCAGTCTCACCCAGCCCGGCCAGGAGCCGCACGACCTGGAGATCAGCGCCCAGCAGACCGCGCAGCTCCAGGAGTCCGACGCGGTGCTCTACCTCAAGAACCTCCAGCCCTCCGTCGACGACGCGGTGGCCCAGTCCCCGGTACGGACGAAGATCGACGCCGGCTCGCTGACCACCCTGGAGGAGCACGGCAACGAGGTCGGCGGGCACGCGGCGGAGCACGACACCGAGCAGGGCGGGGAGAGCAGCGGCAAGGACCCGCACATCTGGCTCGACCCGGTGCGCTACGCCCAGGTCGCCCAGGGTGTCGGCAGCGCCTTCGAGAAGGCCGACCCCGACCACGCGGCCGACTACAAGAAGAACACCGCGGCCCTGGTCAAGAAGCTCGACGCCCTCGACAAGCGGTTCACGGACGGCCTGGCGAACACCAAGTCCAAGGTCTTCGTCACCACGCACGCCGCGTTCGGCTACCTCGCCGAGCGCTACGGCCTCACCGAGGAGGCCATCAACGGCCTCGACCCCGAGTCGGAGCCCAGCGCCGCCCGGGTCAAGGACCTTGAGAAGATGGCGCGGGCCGACGGCGTCACCACCGTGTTCTACGAGACGCTCGTCAGCGACAAGACCGCACAGACCATCGCGGGCGACGCGGGCCTGAAGACGGACGTCCTCGACCCGATCGAGGGCATCACGGACAAGTCCCGCGGCAACGACTACTTCTCGGTCCAGGAAGCGAACCTCAAAGCGCTCCAGAGTGCCCTGGGCAGCAAGTGACCACACCGACCGGCACGGAGGACGACATGGGCGCGACCAGCGACAACGGCGACCCCGGCCCCGATCCAGGCCCCGGCCCCCTCATATCCTTGCGCGGCGTCCACGCCGAACTGGGTTCGCGCCCCGTCCTGCGCGGCATCGACCTCACCGTGCACCGCGGTGAGGTCGTCGCGCTGCTCGGCGCCAACGGCTCCGGCAAGTCGACCGTGATCCGCGGCATCATCGGCCAAGTGCCGCTCAGCGCCGGAACCGTCGAACTGTTCGGCACGGACCGGGAACGGTTCGAGGAGTGGCGGCGCGTGGGCTACGTACCGCAGCGCACCACCGCCGCCGGCGGCGTCCCCGCGACGGTCACCGAGATCGTCGCCTCCGGCCGGCTCTCCCGCAGCCGGTTCGGCGCCTTCCGCCGGGCCGACCGGGCGGCCGTGCACCACGCGCTGGAACTCGTCGGCCTGGGCGACCGGGCGAAGGACTCCGTGGACGCCCTCTCCGGCGGCCAGCACCAGCGGGTGCTGATCGCACGTGCCCTGGTCGCCGAACCCGAGCTGCTGATCATGGACGAACCGATGGCGGGCGTCGACCTGGCGAGCCAGGAGGTGCTGGCCCGGACGCTGCGCGACCAGGTCGCGCAGGGCACCACCGTCCTGCTGGTCCTGCACGAACTCGGCCCGCTGGAGCCGCTGATCGACCGTGCGGTCGTCCTGCGCGACGGCAGCGTGGTGAACGACGGCCCGCCGCCCCGCGCGGCCACTCACCCCGGTCCCGCGGACTCCTCGGGCAGCGGGTACCACCGGCCCGGCCACGATCATGTGCACCCGCACGCCCCCGCCGACGCCGAACCGATCCGCACGGGACTGGTGAGCTGATGGACTTCCTGAACTACGCCTTCATGCAGCGGGCCCTGCTCGCCGCCGTCCTGGTCGGCGTCACCGCCCCCGCCATCGGCATCTACCTCGTCCAGCGCCGGCAGGCCCTGATGGGCGACGGCATCGGCCATGTCGCGATGACCGGCGTCGGCCTCGGCTTCCTGCTGTCCGCGTCGCCGGTGTGGATGGCCACCGCCGTCTCGGTGCTCGGCGCGGTTCTCATGGAGCTGATCCGCTGGTACGGCCGCACCCGCGGGGACATCGCCCTCGCGATGCTTTTCTACGGCGGCATGGCCGGCGGTGTCATGTTCATCAACCTCGCGCCGGGCGGCTCCAACGCCAACCTGACCTCGTACCTGTTCGGCTCGCTGTCGACCGTGTCCCAGTCCGACGTGCTGGCGATCTGTCTGCTGGCCGCGTTCGTGGTCCTGGTCACCCTCGGGCTGCGCCGCCAGCTGTTCGCGATCAGTCAGGACGAGGAGTTCGCCCGGGTCACCGGGCTGCCGGTGCGGGCGCTGAACCTGCTCACGGCGGTGACCGCGGCGGTCACCGTGACCGTCGCGATGCGCGTGGTCGGGCTGCTGCTGGTGAGCGCGCTGATGGTGGTCCCGGTGGCCGCCGCCCAGCAGCTCAGCCGCAGTTTCGCGGCGACCTTCGCGATCGCCGTCGCCATCGGCGTCACGGTGACGATCGGCGGCACGATCACGTCGTACTACCAGGACGTGCCGCCCGGTGCGACCATTGTTCTGCTGACCATCGCCGCGTTCATCCTGCTGACCGCGCTGGCCACGCCGCTGGCCCGGCGCCGCGCGCGGGCACTCGCCGCCGCGCAGGCGGCCGGCGACGCCGCGGAGCGTACGGTTCCGGTCACCCGGGGGGCGGGCGAAGAAGTCAGCGTCTGACTGAGCGTAGGCCGAGCTGGCACAATGGCCCGGCAGATGCTGATCCGAGGAGGCAACCGGTGACGACCGCTGGACCGCCCGTGAAGGGCCGCGCGACCCGCCAGCGGGCCGCCGTGGCGACGGCTCTGAACGAGGTCGACGAGTTCCGCAGCGCCCAGGAACTCCACGACATGCTGAAGCACAAGGGCGACTCGGTCGGTCTGACCACGGTCTACCGCACGCTCCAGTCCCTCGCCGACGCCGGTGAGGTCGACGTCCTGCGCACCTCCGACGGCGAGTCGGTCTACCGCCGCTGCTCCAGCGGCGAACACCATCACCATCTGGTCTGCCGGGCCTGCGGCAAGGCGGTCGAGGTGGAGGGGCCCGCGGTGGAGAAGTGGGCGGAGGGGATCGCGGCGGAGCACGGGTTTGTGAATGTGGCGCATACGGTGGAGGTTTTTGGGACCTGTGCGGAGTGCGCCGCAGGTTGAGGCGGGGGGGTGGGTTTTGGTGTGGGGGCGTTTTCGGGTGCGGGTGGGTGGGGGCTGATCGCGCAGTTCCCCGCGCCCCTGGGTGGGACGGTGTGCTCTCGGGAGTGCCGGGCCCCGTGTTTTTGCGAGCGTCCCCGGGCGTTTTCGGGTGCGGGTGGGTGGGGGCTGATCGCGCAGTTCCCCGCGCCCCTGGGTGGGACGGTGTGCTCTCGGGAGTGACGGGCCCCGTGTTTTTGCGAGCGTCCCCGGGCGTTTTCGGGTGCGGGTGAGTGGGGGCTGATCGCGCAGTTCCCCGCGCCCGCCTAGGGCCGCCGCCCGGGTGTGAGGGTGGTGGGTGCGGCCCCGGGTGGGGTGGGGTCAGGGGGTGGGGTGGGTGTTCTCCGGGTTCAGCAGTTGTTCGTTCGGGATCGCGCCGCCGAAGCGGCGGTCGCGGGAGGCGAACTCGATGCAGGCACGCCACAGGTCACGGCGGTCGAAGTCGGGCCACAGGACGTCCTGGAAGACCATCTCGGCGTAGGCGCTCTGCCACAGCAGGTAGTTGGAAGTGCGCTGCTCGCCGCTCGGGCGCAGGAACAGGTCGACGTCCGGCATGTCGGGGTAGTAGAGGTACTTCTGGACGGTCTTCTCGGTGACCTTGGCCGGGTCGAGGCGGCCGGCCTTCACGTCCTCGGCCAGCGCCCGCGCGGCGTCGGCCAGCTCGGCACGGCCGCCGTAGTTCATGCAGAAGTACAGCGTGAGCAGGTCGTTGTCCTTGGTCTGCTCCTGGGCGACCTGGAGTTCCTTGGCGACCGACTTCCACAGCCGGGGCATCCGGCCCACCCAGCGCACCCGGACGCCGAGGGCGTCGAGTTCGTCACGGGTCTTGCGGATGAAGTCGCGGTTGAAGTTCATCAGGAAGCGGACCTCGTCCGGGGAACGCTTCCAGTTCTCCGTGGAGAAGGCGTAGAGCGAGATGTTGCGGATGCCGATCTCGACGGAGCCCTGGAGGACGTCGAGGACGCGTTCGGCGCCGACCTTGTGTCCCTCGGTCCGCGGCAGGCCGCGTTCCTTGGCCCAGCGGCCGTTCCCGTCCATGACGATCGCCACGTGCCGCGGGACCAGCTCGCCGGGCAGCTTGGGCGCCCGGGCCCCGGACGGGTGCGGCTCCGGTGGCATGTACTCGCGGCGCTGGCGGCCCAGGATCCCGCGTACGGCCATGTGCTCTCGTCTCCCTCTACAGCTTCCGCGCCGTTCTCGCCGACGCCGTGCCTATGACTTTTCCACGTACCTCAGTGAGCGCAGTCCGCGCTCCAGGTGCCAGTGCAGGTAGGCGGACACCAGTCCGTTCCCCTCCCGGACGTACCGCGGCTCGCACGCGTCCGCGGCCTCCCAGTCTCCCGTAAGCAGCGCGGCCAGGAGGACCAGGGCCTGCGGCGAGGGTACGACGCTGCCCGGCACCCGGCAGTCCACGCAGAGGCAGCCGCCGGAGCCGACCGAGAAGAAGCGGTTCGGGCCGGGCATTCCGCATTTCGCGCAGTCGCCGAAGCTGGGAGCGTAGCCGTTGACGGCGAGGGAGCGCAGCAGGAAGGCGTCGAGGACCAGATGGGGCGCGTGCTCGCCGCGGGCCAGCGTGCGCAGCGCGCCGACGAGCAGCAGGTACTGCTGGACGGCCGGCTCGCCCTCGTGGTCGGTGAACCGCTCGGCGGTCTCCAGCATGGCCGTTCCAGCGGTGTAGCGGGCGTAGTCGGTGACGATCCCGCCGCCGTAGGGGGCGATGGTCTCGCTCTGGGTGCACAGCGGCAGCCCACGGCCGACGAGTTCGCTGCCGCGGGCGAAGAACTGCACGTCGACGTGGGAGAACGGCTCCAGCCGGGCCCCGAACTTC
The DNA here is from genome assembly GCF_042871185.1 of Streptomyces sp. NPDC006012. Lineage (NCBI taxonomy): Bacteria > Bacillati > Actinomycetota > Actinomycetes > Kitasatosporales > Streptomycetaceae > Streptomyces > Streptomyces sp. NPDC006012. Next base: position 622,862 of record NZ_JBIAIE010000001.1, on the reverse strand, counting down.
GACTTCGTCCGCCGTACGCCCCGGGCCACGGCCCGCACCCGCCCGTGCCCGCGCGTGAGCAGCGTGATGATCCGGTCCGCCTCGCCCAGCTTCTGGGTGCGCAGCACGATGCCGTCGTCGCGGAACAGGCTCATGGCACCCATTGTGCCCTCATCCCCCCGTTCCCCCGGCCGCCCGGCCGCCCGGCCACTGTGCGGTCTCCGCCCGGCTGCGGTCTCCGTGCGGCGCCGGGCCTCACCCGACCCCGCGGGACTCCTGTGCCGCGCGGGACTCGATGCCGCGGAAGTGGACGGCCATCGCGTGCTGCGCGCCGGCGACGTCCCGGGCGCGCAGCGCGGTGACGATGTCGCGGTGGCGGCGGACGGTGACCTCGGGGGCCGGGTCGTCGGTCCAGCCGCGGGCGCCGGCGACCCGCCGGTAGACCGTCCAGAACGCGCCGAGGAACTGCGGTACGAGGGCGTTGCCCAGCGGGGCGTAGAGCAACTCGTGGAACTGGCGGTCGAGTTCGGGGAAGGGGCGGCCGGCCCGGCCCGCCGCCTCCATCCGGGTCACCACCGACTCCAGCCGGTCCAGCACCGGGTCGGTCACCGCCGGCACGGCCCGGCGCAGCAGCCCCTCCTCCAGCACCTCGCGGACCTGGAGCAGTTCGGCCAGGGCGCCGGGGTCGTCGTCGTGCCGGGTGAGGGTACGGAAGGTCAGGCCGTCGACCAGTGGGGTGAGGCTGGCCTGTCCGACGTAGGTGCCGTGGCCGTGCCGGATCTCCACGATGTCGAGGGCCTGGAGCGCCTTGAGGGCCTCGCGGACGGAGTTGCGGCTGACGCGGAGGGCGTCCATCAGCTCCGTCTCGGTGGGCAGCGGCGCACCGGGCCGGAGCTTGCGGTCGAGGATCAGCTGTACGACCGCGCGCTGTATCCGGCTGTTCCTGGGCTCCCCTTCGGGCATGCGCCGCATCGTACGCGCACCGGACGTCCCACGTCCCATCTCCGGTCGCGGACGATACCAACTCCCGCCATTTCCCTGCGCCATTGGTGCGACCTCTGGCGGGTACGCCATTCGTGTGCGATCCCTTGACCGGTTCCACGCACCCTCCTATGGTCGCGCTGATCGGCCGGACGTAGGACGTCGTATCTCCATGGATGGATCCCGCCTCATCCCCCCATATCACTCGATTTTCGTTCAGAATCCTGCTTGATATCTGTTCCGATCAGAATCCTGCTTGGTGTCACCGTCAGCCTCCCGCTTGCTTCCGCAGCTGTTTCCGTGTCCCGACGCCTACCGCCTCTCTCTCGGCTTTCCCTCGCCCTCCGTCCCCCTTGAGAACCCCGTTCCGGACCCTCTGGAGGAACCGTGCGCGACGAAGTGACCCACGACGGGCCGGCGCTGCACCGCCGGTCGTTCCTGAAGTACGGCGGCGCGCTGGGCGCCGCCGGCGCGCTCTCCTCGTCGCTCGCGGCCTGCTCGTCCGGGCCGCAGTCGACGAACGACACCGGCGGCGGGGGCGGCGGCCGCACGCTGACCGCGGTCATCGGTTACGGCAACGACGGGAGCTGGGACCCGACGCAGACGGCGTCCGCGTTCTGCATGGCCGCCAACAACCACATCTACGAGGGGCTGCTGGACACCGACCCGATCTCCCGGGACCCGTACCCGGCGCTGGCCACCCAGGTGCCGGCCGATCCGAACGCCACGACCTGGCGGTTCTCGCTGCGCCCCGGCGCCCGGTTCCACGACGGGAAGCCGGTGACGGCCGACGACGTCGTCTTCGTCTTCGACCGGATCCTCGGCCCGGACACGCAGACCCTGGCCAAGGGGTTCTTCGAGAGCTGGCTCCAGGAGGTCCGCAAGGTCGACGCGCAGAACGTCGAACTGGTGCTCAAGTTCCCCTTCCCCGACGGGCTCTCCCGGCTGACGCTCGCCAAGATCATGCCGAAGCACGTCTACGAGCGGCCCGGGGCGTGGGACGACGCGATCCGAGGCAAGGCGATCGGCTCGGGCCCGTACCGGCAGACCGCGCACCACCCGAAGTCGAACACCACCTTCGAGGCGTTCGCCGACTACAACGGACCGCGCAGGCCCGCGTTCAAGAAGATGAACTGGCTGACCATCGTCGACGCCGCCCCGCGCGTCGCGAAGATCTCCGGGACGAGCGCCGGGGCGCAGATCGCCGACAACATCCCGTACGCCAACATCCCCCGGCTGGAGCAGGGCGGGCTGAACGTGGCGGGCGGGGCCGGGATGAACAACCTGTTCCTGATGTTCAACACCGCGCACAAACCCTTCGACGACATCCGGGTGCGCCAGGCGCTGCACTACGCCATCGACACGCAGAAGATGGTCGCGGTCGCGCTGAAGGGGCACGGCAAGCCGTCGTCGTCGTTCCTCAACGAGGGCAATCCCTCCTACCGGCGGGCCAGGACGGTCTACGACCACGACCCGGCCAAGGCGAAGGAGCTGCTGGCCGCCGCCGGGGTGCAGAACCTGAAGATCGACATCCTCGCGGTGAACGTCAGCTGGATCGTCGACTGCCTGCCGACCATCAAGGCGTCCTGGGACGCGATCGGTGTGGAGACGACGCTGTCCCCGCAGGAGACCACGGCCGTGTTCACCAAGATGGACCAGAAGCAGGACTACCAGGTCGTCGCCGCCGCCTCGAACCCCAACCAGTTCGGCCTCGACGCCGACCTGATCATGCATTACAACTACGGGCCCACCAACCTGTGGATGGGGTACACCCGGTGGGCGGCCGACCCGGTGGCCAGGCAGCTGTTCAAGGACATGGACCGGGCGACCCGGGAGCCGGACCCGGACCGGAAGAAGGCGATGGTCCAGGACTGCATCGACGTCGTCGCCGAGCAGGCCGTGCTGTATCCGGTCGTCCACAACGAGCTGATGACGGCCTGGAACCCGAAGCGGCTCACCGGCATAAGGGCACAGCCGTACCCCGGCATCAACCTCCTCCAGGCCAAGTGGGTCTGACGGCATGACGGCCGTCGTCCGGATCCTGCTGCGCCGCATCGCCCTGCTGGTGCCACTGCTGCTCGGCATCGTGCTGTTCGTGTTCCTGGTGATGCGGTTCTCCGACGTCGACCCGGCGTCCGCGTTCTTCCAGGGGGCCAACCCGACGCCCGAGCAGCTGCACGAGTTCCGGGAACGCAACGGGCTGCTCGACCCGCTCCCGGTGCGCTACGCCCACTTCGTCGGCGACCTGCTCCACGGCGACCTGGGCACCAGCGCGCTGACCCGGGCACCGGTCGTCGACCAGGTCACCACCGCGCTGCCGCTCACCCTCCAGCTGACCTTCCTGGGCCTGGGCATCGCGGTGGTGCTGGCGCTGATCGGCGGGGTCACCGCGGCGATCTACCGGGACCGGCTGCCCGACCAGGTCATCCGGGTCGTCTCGCTGACCGGGGTGGCCGCGCCCGCCTTCTGGCTGGCGCTGCTGATGATCCAGTACCTGGCGGTGGACCAGGGCTGGTTCCCGACCGGCGGCTACATCAATCCGGCGGACTCGCTCACCGGCTGGCTGCGCACGATGACGCTGCCCGCTCTCGCGCTGTCGCTGCCGGTCGCCGCGCAGCTCACCCGCATCGTACGGACGGCCGTGGTGGAGGAGCTGGACAAGGACTACGTGCGGACGGCGATCGGCAGCGGGCTGCCGCCGCACGTGGTGGTCGGCCGGAACGTGCTGCGCAACGCGCTGGTCAACCCGCTGACCGTGCTCGGGCTGCGGATCGGCTACCTGCTGGGCGGCGCGGTGGTCATCGAGACGATCTTCTCGCTGCCCGGCATGGGCAAGCTGATGATCGACGCGGTGCAGAACGGCGACCCGGCGGTGGTGCAGGGCGTCGTGCTGACCACGGCCGTCGGGTTCGTGGTGGTCAACCTGGTCATCGACATCCTCTACCTGCTCGTCAACCCGCGACTGAGGGATGCGGCCTGATGTTCACGCGCAAGAGCCTCACCGAACGGCTGGCCCGGCCCGGCCTGCGGCTGCGCGGCTGGCGCCGGCTGCCGCCGCTGTCGAAGACCGCCGTCTGCGTCCTGGCCGTCGTGGTCCTCGCCGCCCTGCTGGCGCCGCTGCTCGCCCCCGACGACCCGCTGGACCAGCAGGACCCGGCCGACGGCAGCGGGCACCCCTCGGCCGCGCACTGGATGGGCCAGGACAGCCTCGGCCGGGACATCCTCAGCCGGCTGATGTACGGGGCGCGCTGGTCGCTGGCCATCGGTCTGGGCGCGACCGTGCTCGCCCTCGTGGTGGGCGCGCTGCTCGGGGCGGTGGCGGCCACCTCCCGCAAGGCCGTCGACGAGACGCTGATGCGCTGTCTCGACGTGGTGATGGCCTTCCCCGGCATCGCGCTGGCCGCGGTGCTCGTCGCCGTGTTCGGCGGCGGCATCGGCGTGCTGATCTGCGCCATCGCGTTCCTGTTCACCCCGCCGGTGGCCCGGGTGGTCCGGGCGAACGTCCTCGACCAGTACGGCGAGGACTATGTGACGGCCGAACGGGTCATCGGCGCCCGCACCCCGCACATCGTGCTGCGGCACGTCGCCGTGAACTGCGCCGCCCCGGTGCTGGTGTTCTGCACGGTCCAGGTCGCCGAGGCCATCGTCTTCGAGGCGTCGCTGTCGTTCATCGGCGCGGGCGTCAGGCCGCCGGACCCCTCGTGGGGCAGCGTCATCGCGGACGGCAAGAACATGGTGCTGACCGGCGGCTGGTGGGCGACCGTCTTCCCCGGGCTGCTGATGCTGGTCACCGTCCTGTCCCTGAACGTCCTCGCCGAAGGGGTCTCGGACGCCTGGGCAGCACCGGCGGCCCGCGAGGTGGACGCGCGGGAGCACCAGGACCGGCTCCAGGCGCCGGAGCCCGGCAGCGGCGAGGTGCTGCCGCTGCCCGGCCTCCCCGACGCCGCCCGGCGGCTGCGGTCCCGGGCCCGCCCGCTGCCCGCCCCGGACGGGCAGCCGGTGCTCGCGGTGGAGAACCTCGCCATCGGGTTCACCGACCGGCACGGCGGTGTGGACGTCGTCGACGGGATCGGCTTCGAGGTGCGGCCCGGCGAGGTGCTGGGCCTGGTCGGCGAGTCGGGCTGCGGCAAATCACTGACCGCGCTCGCCGTCATGGGGCTGCTGCCCAGGGGCGCCCGGGTCAGCGGCCAGATCCGCTTCGGCGGGCGGGACCTGCTCGCGGAGCCGATGCGCGTGCGGCGCCGGCTGCTCGGCCACGAGATGGCGATGGTCCACCAGGACGCCCTGTCCTCGCTGAACCCGGCGATGACCGTCCGCGCCCAGCTGAAGCAGCTGGTACGGCGCGGCGGGCGGCGCAGTGCCGCCGAACTGCTCTCCCAGGTCGGCCTCGACCCGGAGCGCACCCTGCGCAGCTATCCGCACGAGCTGTCCGGCGGGCAGCGCCAGCGGGTCCTGATCGCGATGGCGCTGTCCCGTGATCCGAAGCTGATCGTCGCCGACGAGCCGACGACCGCCCTGGACGTGACCGTGCAGGCGCAGATCATGGAGCTGCTGCTGCGGCTGCGGGCCGAGCTGGGCTTCGCGCTGATCCTGGTCTCGCACGACCTGGCGCTGGTCGCGGACGTCACCGACCGGGTGGTGGTGATGTACGGCGGGCAGATCGTGGAGAGCGGGGTGACCGCGGATCTGGTGGCCGCGCCGGCCCACCACTACACCCGCGGGCTGCTCGGCAGCGTGCTCTCGCTGGAGTCGGCGGCGGAACGGCTGACCCAGATCCGCGGGGTCGTCCCGGCGCCGGCCGACTTTCCCGCGGGCTGCCGGTTCGCGGACCGCTGCCCGCTGGCGGGCGAGGTGTGCCGGACCACCGCACCCGTGCTTGCGGGCAGCGCCACGCACACGGCGGCCTGCCACCACCCGGCGGTCGACCTGACGACGACGGAGAGCGAGGCGGTCACGTGACCGGCGACCGAGTGACCGGCGATCCGACGACCGGCGACCGCTCGACCGGAGACGGAGCGAGCGGCGACCGGGCGAGCGCGCTGGTGGAGCTGCGCGACGCCCACGTGGTCCACCGGGCACGCAGCGGCGGACTGTTCACCCGGGACCGGGTGTACGCCCTGACCGGGGCCGACCTCACCGTCGCGCCCGGCGAGACGGTCGGTGTGGTCGGCGAGTCCGGGTGCGGCAAGTCGACACTGGCGAAGCTGCTGGTGGGCGTGGAGCGGCCGACGGCGGGCACGGTGTCGTTCAAGGGCCGCGACCTGTGGTCCATGCCGGCCGCCGAGCGCCGGGCCACGGTCGGCGCGAGCACCGGGCTGGTCTTCCAGGACCCGTCGACCGCCCTGAACCGCCGGCTGCCCGTCCGGCGGATCCTCCAGGACCCGCTGGACGTGCACGGCCGGGGCTCCCGGACCGGACGCGTCGAGCGGGTGCGCGAGCTGATGTCCCTGGTGGGTCTGCCGCGTGCGCTCGCCGACGCCCTGCCGGGCCAGCTCTCCGGCGGCCAGCGGCAGCGGGTCGCCATCGCCCGCGCGCTGGCCCTCGAACCGGACCTGGTGGTCGCCGACGAGCCGACCAGCGCGCTGGACGTCTCGGTACGGGCGCAGATCCTCAATCTGCTGCTGGACCTGCGGGAGCGGCTGGGCCTCGCCCTGGTCTTCGTGTCGCACGACATCCAGACGGTACGGCGGATGAGCGACCGGGTGATCACCATGTACCTCGGCCGGATCGTCGAGGAGACCCCCGCGAGCCGGGTCACGGACCGGGCCCGGCACCCGTACACGCGCGCCCTGTTCTCCGCGACGCCGGGCCTGCTCGACCCGATCGACCCGATTCCGCTGGCCGGCCCGGTGCCGTCGGCGACCCGCCCGCCGAGCGGCTGCCCGTTCCGCACCCGCTGCTGGAAGGCCGATGAACTCTGCTCATCGGATATTCCGGACTTTTCGGCCGCGTCGTACCCCGGACATCGCTACCGCTGTCATCATCCTGTGGAGGAGGACCAGTCGACCCGCGACCTCGTGCGCCAGAGTCTTCCCAGGGAGCCGTCATGACCCTTGCCGCCCCGCTCACCGGTGTCGTACCGCCCATGTGCACTCCCCTGACACCGGAGCGCGAGGTGGACGTCCCCGCTCTCCTCGGGCTCGTCGACCATCTGGTGGAGGCCGGGGTGCACGGCCTGTTCGTGCTCGGCTCGACCTCGGAGGCCGCCTACCTCACCGACCGTCAGCGGCGGCAGGTGGTGCAGGCGGTGACGGCGCACGTGGCGGGCCGGCTGCCGGTGCTGGCCGGGGCGATCGACATGACGACACCGCGGGTGCTGGACCACGTCGCGGCGGTGACGTCCGCGGGCGCCGACGCCGTCGTGGTCACCGCGCCCTTCTACACCCGCGTCCACCCGGCGGAGACCGCCCGCCACTTCCGGCTGGTCGCCGAGCGCAGCCCCGTCCCGGTCATCGCCTACGACATCCCGGCCGCCGTGCACACCAAGCTCCCCGCCGGCCTGGTGCTGGAGCTGGCCGCGGACGGAGTGCTGGCCGGGCTGAAGGACTCCAGCGGCGACCTGGCCGGCTTCCGCGAGGTCGTGACGGGCGCCCGCGGCCTGAACGCCGGCACCGGCTTCGCCGCGCTCACCGGCTCCGAACTGGTCGCCGACGCGGCCCTGGCGCTGGGCGCCGACGGCACGGTCCCCGGCCTCGCCAACGTCGACCCGCACGGCTACGTCCGCCTCTACCGGCTGTGCCGGGCGGGCGACTGGGCGGGCGCCCGGGCCGAGCAGGAACGGTTGTGCGCCCTGTTCGGCATGGTGGGCGTCGGCGACCCGGCCCGCATGGGCGGCAGCTCATCGGCGCTCGGCGCCTTCAAGACGGCCCTGCACCTCCGCGGAATCATCCCCTCCGCCACCACCGCCGACCCCCAGGTCCCCCTGTCCCCGGAGGAAACGGAGCAGGTGGGCAAATACCTGGCGGCAGCGGGCCTGCTCTGAGGACACCCGACCGGGACACGGAACGGCAACGCCCCCAAGGGGGCGCGACCGACCCCCACCCACCCGCAGAAAACAACGCACCCACAGCCGAAGGCCACCCCACGGCCCCAGCGGACCGCCAGGTCACGTCACCGGCAGCAGCCGGAACCCGATCGTCTCGTACGCCCCCGAGACCCCCGTCTCGTAGAGCACGCCCACCGTCCCCTGATCGATCTGGACGAGATCGGAGTACCCCGCTTTGTCCCGCGACAGCGTCACCGTCCTGGTGAACGTCGCCCCGCCGTCCGTACTGCGCCACACGGCCATCGCCTCGCGGGAGGTGGGCACGGACGGCGCCGAGAACAGCAGCGGGGCGTGCGGGCCGCTCAGCTGGAGGACCGATCCTTCGACGACAGGGACGTCGTTCAGGGTGGGCTGGACGGCGTAGGGCCGGTCGAGGGTACGGCCGCCGTCGCTGGAATAGCTGTCGAGGCGGTTGCCGGGGCTGCTGCCGTTCTGGTCCCGGGAGCTGAAGTAGAGGCGGCCGTCGGGGAGTTGGGCGGCCGTCGACTCGTTGGCGTTGACCAGGCCGTCGTAGGAGTCGTCGACGAAGCCCAGCCGCCAGGTGCGCCCGCCGTCGTCGCTGTAGAGGGCGTGACCGCCGTAGTACTTGGCCTCCTGGCCGGTGTCGGCGGAGCCGGCCGGCGGGGCCGCCGAGTGGTCGGCGGCGACGACCAGGCGGCCCGTGTGCGGGCCGCGGGTCAGGGCCACCGCGTGACCGGGCCCGGTGGCGTACCAGCGCCAGCCGGCCCGCTTCACGTCGGCCGTGATCTCCTTCGGCGCCGAGAAGCGCCGGCCGTCGTCGACGCTGCGCTGCACGAACACGCGCCGGCTCTGCTCGGGGGTCACCTCGCCGCGTACGATCTGCGCCTCGGTGACCGAGCCGCTGTTGTACGAGGTGACCAGCACGATCGCGCCGGTGCGCGGGTCGAGGACCGGGGCCGGGTTGCCCCGGGTGTCCCCGTGCCCGGCGGCGACCACCGCGAGCGGGCCCCAGGTGCACCCGTCGTCGGTGGAGCGGCGCAGGACGACGTCGATGGCGCCGCTGTCGCCCGCGCCGTCGTGCCGTCCCTCGGCGAAGGCGAGCACGGTGCCCGCGCGGGTCCTGACGACGGCCGGGATGCGGTAGGTGTCGTAACCGCCCTGGCCCGCGACGTAGGGCACGGAGGAGGTGCAGCCGGGCCGGGCGGCGGCGGGTCCGGCGAGGACGGGGGGCGCGGCCGCCACGGCGATCACCGCGGCGGCGAGAAGGGCGCGGCTCAGGATGGTCATCGATCTCATTATGAGGTCACGCACGCCGCCGTCCGCCACTTGCTCACCCTTGCAAACACCGCCGACTCGTGTCCCACGGAGCCCGGTTGGCGCAGTGGTACCGCGTGCGGCGGCCGGGGGCCGGGATACGCCCATGGGGGTGACCGGGGCGCTCAGGACGGCGTGCGGGCCGCCGCCAGCAGCCGGGTCACGTCGTCGGAGCAGATGGTCAGGGCGGCTCCGACGGTGGCGAGGACATCGCGTTCGGCGAGGGTGTAGGGGCCGTCGGCCAGGGCGATCCGGGCGGCCTGCAGCAAGATGGACTCGCGGCCGCCGGGTGCCAGGTGCGGGGCGAGCGGGTCCAGGGCCTCGTGCAGCTCTATCGCGAGGCCGGCGCCGCCCGGCTGCTCGAAGACCCGGCCGGTGTCCGCGGCCAGCGCCTCGACCAGCGCGCCGAGCTGGTCCTCGGTGCAGTCGGCGAACCCGGCGGCACGGACCGCGCCGGCGGCGGCGGCCAGCGCGGTACGGGCACAGGAGCCGCCCGCGGCCAGCACCGCGAGGGCGACGGTGTGCACGGCGTCGCGGAGCATCGCGGAGAAGCGGGAGGTGGTCGGATGGTCGAGGACGTCGGTGCCGTAGTGGTGGCGGCAGGCCGCGCACTCGACGACGGGTCCCGCGGTGCCGCGCGGCAGCACGGGCACGCCGAGCAGGAGGAAGCGGCGGCGGCCGGTGAGCCGCTGGTAGTTGCGGTCGCCCCCGCAGCCGGGGCAGAAGAACTCGCCGTCCGCGACGGGGATCCATGCGGTGCGGGTGCCCAGAATGCGGGCAAGCCTGGTGGCACGGCCGTCTCGTCCCCGTACTGGCAGCACGTCGCACCTCCGTAACTCCCCCACTGCCGCAATGGCGGTGGGCGGCGCCCGCGCGGCACCGTCGCCGCGTGTGCGTGATGTTAGCCACATCGGCGATGTGGAGTCAGTACCCCGTACGAGACCTTTCCGTTACCTCACCGTCGAAGTGGCTGGTAAACGACGTGGGCCCGACCGTCGTACATCTTGGTCGGGCCCACGAAACCGCTGGTCAGAGGGGTTCAGCGGGCTGCGCGGTTGACGGCGGAGACGACGGCCTTCAGCGACGCACGCGTCGTGTTCGCGTCGATGCCGATGCCCCACAGGATCTTGTCGCCGATCGCGCACTCGATGTAGGAGGCGGCCTGCGCGGAGGCGCCCTCGCTCATCGTGTGCTCCTGGTAGTCGAGCAGTCGCACATCGACACCGACGGTCTGGAGGGCGTCGAAGAAGGCCGAGATCGGACCGTTGCCGGAGCCGGTCAGCACGGCGTCCTCGCCGTCCACCGTGGCCTCGACGGTGAGCGTGTCCACGCCGCCGGTGTCGGTGACCGACTGGCCGGTCCTGACCTGGATGCGACCCCAGGAGTTGTCCGGGTTCGGCAGGTACTCGTCACGGAAGGACGCCCAGATGTCGCCCGGGGTGATCTCGCCGCCCTCGGCGTCCGTCTTCGCCTGGATGATCTTCGAGAACTCGATCTGCATCCGGCGCGGCAGGTCCAGCTTGTGGTCGTTCTTCAGGACGTAGGCGATGCCGCCCTTGCCGGACTGCGAATTGACGCGGATGACCGCCTCGTAGGAGCGGCCGACGTCCTTGGGGTCGATCGGCAGGTACGGCACCGCCCACTCGATGTCGTCGACGGTGACGCCCCTGGCCTTCGCGTCGGCCTCCATGGCGTCGAAGCCCTTCTTGATGGCGTCCTGGTGGGAGCCGGAGAAGGACGTGAAGACCAGGTCGCCCACGTACGGGTGGCGCGGGTGGACCTCCATCTGGTTGCAGTACTCCCACGTACGACGGATCTCGTCGATGTCGGAGAAGTCGATCTGCGGGTCGACGCCCTGCGAGAACAGGTTCATGCCGAGGGTGACCAGGTCGACGTTGCCGGTGCGCTCGCCCTGCCCGAACAGGCAGCCCTCGATGCGGTCGGCGCCCGCCATCAGCGCCAGCTCGGCGGCGGCGACCGCCGTGCCGCGGTCGTTGTGCGGGTGGACGGACAGGCAGACGTGTTCGCGGCGCGACAGGTTGCGGTGCATCCACTCGAAGCGGTCCGCGTGCGTGGACGGGGTCGAGCGCTCCACCGTGGCGGGCAGGTTGAGGATGATCTCGCGGCCCGGCCCGGGCTGGTAGACGTCCATGACCGCCTCGCAGACCTCCAGCGCGAAGTCCAGCTCGGTGTCGGTGAAGATCTCGGGGCTGTACTGGTAGCCGAACTCCGTTTCGGGGCCCAGCAGCTTCTCGGCGTACTCGATCACCAGCCGGGTGCCGTCGACGGCGATCTGCTTGATGTCGTCCTTGGAGCCGCGGAAGACGACCCGGCGGAAGACCGGTGCGGTGGCGTTGTACAGGTGGACGGTGGCCCGCCTGGCGCCCTTCAGGGACTCCACCGTGCGCTCGATCAGGTCCTCGCGGGCCTGGGTCAGTACGGAGATCGTGACGTCGTCCGGGATCGCGCCCTCTTCCTCGATGATCGAGCGCACGAAGTCGAAGTCGGTCTGGCCCGAGGCCGGGAAACCGACCTCGATCTCCTTGTAGCCCATCTTGACCAGCTGGTCGAACATCCGGCGCTTGCGCTCGGGCGACATGGGGTCGATCAGGGCCTGGTTGCCGTCACGCAGGTCGGTGGAGAGCCAGCGGGGGGCGACGGTGACCCGCTGGTCCGGCCAGGTGCGGTCGGGGATGTCCACCTGCTCGTACCGGCCGTACTTGTGGATCGGCAGGGAACTGGGCTGCTGGCGGTTGACCATGATGGCGTGGGCTCCTCGAAGAAATCCGGTGGGGTCCGGTGTCCGGAAGGACGGCCGACGACACAACACCGAGCTCCGCGGGGAGGGGGTCGGCCTCGACTACAGGCCCTCGCCGCGGCAGCTAAGGAGAAGCAGCCCGAAATACATGATGCCGAGCAGCGTAGTCGAGCCTCGCGGTATGCGCGGGCCCGTATCAGCATGCGGGACCCGACGCACAGGGCGGACAAAATACGCGCCATACCACTGCGCGTGACCGGCCCGGGGCCCTCGGCGCGGTATTTCATCAATCATGGTTGCTGGCGGTGACATTGCGATAACACAGTGCAATGGTGCGGGCATGACGACGAACGGGGGCTTCGAGCCCGTCTTCTGCACCATCGTCCCGCCACACGTACTCGACAAGCTCGCCCAGCACGCGGACTCGCGCCGCGCCGGGCCGGCGCGGCGCACCCTGGAACAGGACGCCCTGCAGCGCACCCGGCGCAGGGTCACCGGGGTCCGCAGCGCCGCCGCTCCGACCGGCACCCCGTCCGACAAACCGGACCGGACCGTCTACGACGCCCAGGGCGCCGAGACCCTGCCGGGCCGGAAGGTGCACGCCGAGAGCGACGGGGCCGCCAAGGACGCCAGCGTCAACCGCGCGCACGCGGGCCTCGGCGCCACGTTCGACCTGTACCTCAAGGTCTACGGCCGGCACTCGATCGACGACGCCGGACTGCCGCTGGACGCGACCGTCCACTACGGCGAGAAGTACGACAACGCCTTCTGGAACGGCGAGCAGATGGTGTTCGGCGACGGCGACGGCGAGCTGTTCCTCGACTTCACCATCCCCGTGGACGTGATCGGCCACGAGCTGACCCACGGCGTCACCCAGTACACGGCGAACCTGGAGTACTACGGCCAGTCCGGAGCGCTCAACGAATCCGTCTCGGACGTCTTCGGGGCACTGATCAAGCAGTACGCCCTCGGCCAGAGCGCCACCGAGGCCGACTGGCTGATCGGCGCCGGCCTGCTCGGACCGGACGTCCACGGCGAGGCACTGCGCTCGATGAAGGCACCGGGCACGGCCTACGACGACCCGGACCTCGGCAAGGACCCGCAGCCCGCGACGATGGACGACTACGTAAAAACCAGCCGGGACAACGGCGGCGTCCACATCAACTCCGGCATCCCCAACCACGCCTTCTACCGCGTCGCCACCGCCCTGGGCGGCAACGCCTGGGAGCGGTCCGGGCAGATCTGGTACGACGTGCTGACCGGCGGCGAGCTGGGGACGGACGCCCAGTTCACCGACTTCGCCCAGCTGACGGTCGCGGCGGCCCGCGCCCGCTACGGCGAGGGCGAGGAACACCAGGCCGTACTGAAGGCGTGGGAACAGGTCGGGGTGCGGACCGCCTAGGTTCCGTACTACACAGGGACCCATGCGGATTCAGGTGAGGCGCACGGGCGGGTTCGCGGGCATCGAGCGGCACGCCGAGGTGGACACCTCGGGGCGGCCCGACGCCGCCGACTGGACGTCCCTGGCCGAGCGGGCACTGTCCGCCGGCCGGGGCTCCCCGCCCGCCGGAGTGCCGGACGGTTTCAACTACGAGATCACGGTGGACGGAAGGACGGTGTACGCGACGGATCCCCATCTGACGGCGGAACAGCGGGCGTTGATCTCGCGGGTGCTGAAAGAAGGAGCGTGAGCGCTCCGCTTGGTCGGCAGGTTGGGGACGACCCCTCATGAAGTCGCACTCGTATCCGCCGCTGGTGCCGCCCGGGCGAGATGTCGAAGGGCCCCCGGGTGGCACCCAGAGCACACCTCCGGCTCGTCAGGCGGCCTTTCGGAGCCGGGGTCGGCTCCGGAGGCGACGGCTGAGCCAGACATACGCGGCCATGGCCAACGAGCCGCGCGCCATGAAGTCGGCCCACAAGGGAAGAATTCGGTCGGTGCTGCCGGCTTCCAGGACTCCCCGCAGCAGGACGGTCGTGAGAACAGCCGCCACTGCCAGGACCAGCAGGTAACTGACGCCGGCCGTACGGTTTCGGCCGAGCCAGGTACCCAGCAGCCCCGCGGGAATCTGCACCGCCGCGTGGAAGCTCACACAGCCGAACACGACCGCCAGGAAGATCATGAACGGCGGCACGTCCGCCGAAGGATCACTGGCCGGGGCCGCCCCATAAGCGTTCAGAGCCCAGGCCGGTGGCACAAGGAAGGTGAGCAGCAGCAGCGCTCCGCTCACATGCATGGCGGCAAGGTGCACGGCCGCTCCACGGAGCACCGTCCTGCTGCGCCTCGCTGTGGACGTGGGCTCGTGCTCTTCCGCCTCCATGGTCCCCCGTCGATATTTCGCGCATCACGCACCATCGTGACTCGCGCACCACAGTACGCCGAACCCACTTTCGGCAGGGGCGTTGACTTCCGTTACCGGCGGTACGGATGATCCCGCTCATGGTGACTGATGCAGGTGATCCGATTCCCCGGTTCCCGGACGGCTTCCTGTGGGGAGTGTCCACCTCGGCCCACCAGATCGAGGGCGCGGTGGACGCGCGTGAGCCCTCCGTGTGGGATGTGTTCACCGCCGAGCCGGGGCGCGTGAAGGACGGCTCCACGGCGGCGGTGGCCTGTGACCACTACCACCGTTACCGCGAGGACGTGGCGCTGCTGGCCGGCCTCGGCGTGGACGCGTACCGCTTCTCGATCTCCTGGCCCAGGGTGAACTCGCCCGGCGGGCTGGACTTCTACGACCGTCTGGTGGACGAGCTGTGCGCGGCCGGTATACGCCCCGTCCCGACCCTCTTCCACTGGGACCTGCCCGCCCGGCTGGACTGGCTGGACCGGGACACCGCGCCGCGCTTCGCCGAGTACGCGGCGCTGGTCGCCGCACGGCTCGGCGACCGCGTCACCAAGTGGATCACCCTCAACGAACCGGCCGAACACACCCTGCTGGGGCACGCGCTGGGCGCCCACGCCCCCGGCAAGCGGCTCCTGTTCGACGCGCTGCCGGTCGCCCACCACCAACTCCTCGCCCACGGCCTCGCGGTACGGGCGCTGCGCGCGGCCGGCGCCGCCGACATCGGCATCGCCAACTCCCACGGCCCGACCTGGCCCGCGTCCACCGCGCCCGAGGACCTGGCGGCGGCCGATTTCTACGACGTCCTGCTGAACCGCCTGTTCGCCGACCCGCTGCTCCTCGGGCACTACCCGGAGGGGATCGGCGAACTGCTGCCCGGCGACGTCGACGCGGACCTCAAGGTCATCGCCGAACCGCTCGACTGGTACGGCGTCAACTACTACGCGCCGACCCGGGTGGGCGCCCCGCAGGACGCGGAGAGCGAGTTCGGCGGGCTGACCATCCCCGCCGAACTCCCCTTCTCGGTACGGGAGATCGAGGGCCCCCCGGTGACGGACTTCGGCTGGCCGGTGGTCCCGGAGGGCCTGACCGAGCTGCTGACCGTCTTCCGCGACCGGTACGGCGACCGGCTGCCGCCGGTGCTGATCACCGAGAACGGCTGCTCGTACGAGGGGATCGACGACCAGGACCGGATCGCCTACCTCGACGGCCACGTAAGGGCGCTGCACCGGGCGGTCGAAGCGGGCGTGGACGTGCGCGGCTACTTCGTCTGGTCGCTGCTCGACAACTTCGAATGGGCCGAGGGCTACGCCCGCCGCTTCGGCCTGGTGCACGTCGACTACGACACCCAGGAGCGCACCCCGAAGGCGTCGTACGGCTGGTTCCGGGAGCTGCTGCGGGCGCAGAGGTGACCACGGCCGGCCCGCCCGACGACGCCCTGGCCGAGCCCGTCGAGCGGGTCGGCCGGGGCTGGACGGCGGCGCTCTCACTCGCCAACGGGGCCATCTGGGTGGGCTGGTTCGGGCCGCTGCAGATCCTGCTCGCCGCCCAGGCCGAGGACTTCGCGCCTGGTTCCGGGATGTCCAAGGAGACGATGCTGGCCTGGGTGACCGCCGCGGGCGCGGTGGTGTCGCTGGCGGCGAACCCGCTCTTCGGCGCGCTGTCGGACCGTACGACGTCCGCCCGGGGCCGCCGTACGCCCTGGATCGTGGCCGGCGCTGCGGGTGGTGCGGTGTCGCTGCTGCTGCTCGCGGGCGCACGCGGGCCGGGGACGATGCTGGCGGGCTGGTGCCTGGTCCAGCTGACCCTGAACGCGGCCTTCGCGGCGGTCACGGCGGCCGTGCCGGACCGGGTGCCCCGGCTCCAGCGGGGCGCGGTGGGCGGCTGGCTGGGGGCGGCGCAGATCCTCGGCGTGGTCGGCGGGACCGGTCTGGCGACGGCGGCGGGCGGCACCGGCGCGGGCTACGCGGCGTGCGCCGCGTTCACGCTGCTCGGAGTGGCGCCGTACGTGCTCGGTCACCCGGATCTGCGGCTGGCCCCCGCGGAGCGGCCGCCCTGGTCCCGGCGGGGCTTCCTCGCCGGTTTCCTGGTGAGCCCGCGCCGCCACCCCGATCTCGGCTGGGCGTGGCTGACCCGGTTCCTGATCAACCTGAGCAACTCCCTCGTCCTGCTCTACCTCCTGTACTACCTGCGGGACCGGGTCGGGTACCACGACCCGGAGCAGGGCGTGCTGATCCTGACGGCGGTCAACGGTCTGACGCTGCTGGGCACGGTCGTGGCCGGCGGGCTGTGGTCGGACCGGGTGGGCCGCCGCAAGCCGTTCGTTCTCTGGTCGGGCGTGCTGATGGCGGTGGCGACGGCCGCGCTGTCGGCGTGGCAGACCTGGCCGGGGGCGATCGTGGCGGCGGCGGTCCTCGGCGTCGGTTTCGGAGTCTTCACCTCGGTGGACTTCGCGCTGATGACCGACGTCCTGCCGGCGGCCCTCGACCGGGGCAAGGACCTCGGCGTCATCAACATCGCCAACGCGCTGCCCCAGGTCGCGGCCCCTGCCCTGGCCGCCCCGATCGTCACCTACCTCGGCGGCTACCGGGTGCTGTACCTGGTGTCCGCGGCGGTCGGACTGGCCGGGGCGGTCCTCGTGCGCCGGATCCGGGGAGTCGACTAGCGGTACGTCCGTCCAGGGCAGCGGGGCCACGCGAACGTCGCCTGCCGGGGCGCTAGAACCCGAGCCTGCGCAGCTGCTTGGGGTCGCGCTGCCAGTCCTTGGCCACCTTCACATGCAGGTCGAGGAAGACCGGCGTGCCCAGCAGTGCCTCGATCTGCTTGCGGGACTTGATGCCCACGTCCTTCAGGCGCTTGCCCTGGGGGCCGATGATGATGCCCTTCTGGCTGGAGCGCTCGATGTAGACGTTGGCGTGGATGTCCAGCAGCGGCCGGTCCGCGGGGCGGTCCTCGCGCGGGAGCATCTCCTCGACGACCACGGCGATGGAGTGCGGCAGCTCGTCCCGGACGCCCTCCAGCGCGGCCTCGCGGATCAGCTCGGCCACCATGACCTGCTCGGGCTCGTCCGTGAGGTCACCCTCCGGATACAGCGCGGGGCCCTCGGGCAGCAGCGGGACCAGCAGGTCGGCGAGGAGTTCCACCTGTTTGTCGCCGACCGCCGACACCGGGACGATCTCCGCCCACTCGAAGCCCAGCTCCTTGCCCAGCCCGTCGATGGCGATCAGCTGTTCGGCGAGGGTCTTGGAGTCCACCAGGTCGGTCTTGGTGACGACGGCGACCTTCGGGGTCTTCTTGATCCCGGCCAGTTCCTTGGCGATGAAGCGGTCGCCGGGGCCGAGCTTCTGGTCGGCGGGCAGGCAGAAGCCGATCACGTCCACCTCGGCCCAGGTGGTGCGGACCACGTCGTTCAGCCGCTCGCCCAGCAGCGTGCGCGGCTTGTGCAGGCCGGGGGTGTCGACCAGGATCAGCTGGGCTTCGGGGCGGTGCACGATGCCCCGTACCGTGTGCCGGGTGGTCTGCGGCCGGTTCGAGGTGATCGCCACCTTCTGCCCGACCAGCGCGTTCGTGAGGGTGGACTTGCCCGCATTGGGCCGGCCCACGAAGCAGGCGAAGCCGGCGCGGTGTACGGCCTCGGCCGGCTGCTCGGATGACTGGGTACGAACGCTCATGCCGCCCATTGTCCCTGATCCCCGAACCCGCTCGGTACGGCGGACGGCCGGCGCGGAGGTCCCGCCCGGAGCGCCGCGGGAAGCGGCCGGGGCCGCGGTCCCGTCGCGTCCGCCGCGGAGCACCCGCGGACGTCAAGATCGTACGCAGCCCGTCGCGGGCATCGGGGGGCGTCAGTGTCGTACACGGCACGCCGCGAGCGCCGGCGGGCGGGCATCAGTGTCGTACACGACCCGTCGCGGACACCGGCAGGCATCCACGACCACCGGCAGACGTCAAGGACGTACGCGGCCTGTCGCGGTCTCCGTCGGTCGTGGTGCCTGTCCGGGTGCGGACGGGTGGGGGGCGTGGGACCGGCGTGCTCTGCGGGCCCGGGCCAGGAGGGCGGCGCCCACCACAGCCGCGGCGCCCACCACCGCCGCCACCAGCCACGGCAGGGCGAGGAACGCGGCGCTCGCCGACTGCCGGGTGCCGGTGGCGTGTGCCGTCAACGTGACCTTCCCCCAGTCGAATTGCGGCGCGTCGCGCCAGGGCTCGGTGAGGCGGACCCGCTGCCCGGGCAGCAGTTCGGCGGGCATCCCGGTCAGGCCGCGCGTCAGCAGCGTACGGCCGAACAGGCCCCGCGCCGTCAGCTCCACCTTCGGGTCCAGGGTCACGTTGCCGGTGTTGTGCAGGGTGTAGGAGACGGTCGCGGTGCTGTCGCCGAGGCCGGGGACGAGCGGCTGACGGTGGGCGACGTGGACGTCCTCGACGGCGAGCGCGGGCACCGCGGGGCCGCTCACCCGCAGATAGACGCGGGCACCGACCGCCCGCCGGACACCGAGCGCCACCGATCCGGCGCCCGGGTCGATCCGCTCGTCGATCGCCACGATCGCGCCCGGGTGGTCGCCCGGTTCGGCACCGGCGGGGACGCGCAGCGTGAAGGGCACCTTGACGGTGCGGTGCCCGGGGACGGTGACGCGGGACCTCGCGGGCTTCGCCCAGGCGCCGACCCCCCGCATCCGCTCGCCGGCCGTCCGCACGGCGAAGCCGCCGTCCCGGGCGGTGTTGTAGGCGTCGGCCGCGTACAGCCGGAAGGTGAGGGGTTCGGCGGTCTTGTTGGCGACGGCCACCTCGTCGTCGATGCGCCGGCCGGGGTCGGCGGAGAGGTAGAAGTACGGGCGCGCGGCGACCTCGGAGGAGACCGGGTAGACGGACCAGCTGCCGTTGTCGGCGGCCCGCGCGGGCGTGGCCGTGAGGCCGAGGAGCAGACAGCACAGGCTCAGCAGAAGGGCGTACGGCTTGCGCATGGGTGCGGACCCCCACGGGCGTAGGTCGTGGCGGTCGGGCGGGTGCGGACCCCTCCGGGTGCGGACCCGGGTGGATGGGCGCCCGGCCACCGGTGTCGGATGCGGTCAGGTGAGGGTGAGCGTGAGGACGCCGGAGTACGCGCCCGGAGGCGTGAACGCCGGTACGTCCAGGGACAGCCCGGCGTCCACGGTGAACTCACCGCCGGTGAGCGTCCCGTCGGGGGTCTGGGCCAGCGTGGCCCCCGAGGCGCCCACGGTGCCCGGCGAACCGGCCGCGCAGGTGCTCGGGCTGCCCGCCTTGGTCGCACAGGCGGGAGACCAGCTCAGCTTCCCGGCGCCGATCTTGCCGCCGGGACCGGTGAAGTCGGTGACCTTGCCGGTCAGGGACCAGCCCGCGGGCCCGCCGCGGAAGTCCTTGACGGTCACCGTCCGCAGGTCGCCCGTCGAGGCGCCGCCCTGGCCGAAGTCGACCGCCGACAGCGCGACGGCGTCACCGGCCTGGGACATGGACAGCGTGCCCGCCTTGACGGTGGTGGTCAGCTTCTGGCTGCCGTCGGGGACCGGCGTGGTGTCGTTGACTACGTAGGCCGCCGGTCCGGCGCCCACGTCGGCGTTCCAGGCGCTGCCCTCGTAGGCCACGATCCCGGTGGTGGCCGGGTCGTTGACGACGAGGGAACCGCTGAAGGACCCCTGGGCGTTCGCGGTCACGGTCGCCGTGTCCGCGGTCTGCGCGGCCCCGGACCGCCCGGCCAGCGTGACGCTCGCGCCCGGCGTGAAGTCGCTGCCGCTCACGGTCACCGCGCTCCCCGGGTCACCCGAGGCCGAACTCAGCGAGATGGCACGGGTGTTGGCGGGGGTGCCGGAGGTCGCCGTGACGGTCTCGGACACCGGGGCGGGCGGGTCGGTGACCGTGCAGGGCGTGTCCAGTTCGAGAATGTAGCTGGTGTGGATGTTGTAGTCGCCGGGCGAGAGGGTGATCGCGCCGGGCGAGGTGACGGTGAACGTCCCCGTCATGGAGAACGACGGGAAAACGCCCTTCCCCGGCACGGGTGGGTTCTTCTTCGGCCCCGCGACCGTCATGCTTCCGCTCTGCGCGCCGCCGAGGGTGACCTTCCCGGTCGGCGTCATGATGTCGGCCGGCAGGGCGAGGTCGGTGGGGTTGCTCGCGGCGGCCGTGACCACGGTGTAGGTCACGGTGACGGTGTCGCCGACCTCGGGACTCGTGTTGTCCACCGAGATGTTCGCGGTGGTGGTGCCGTCGATCGGCGGCAGGCCCGCGATGTCGGGCGGAATGCAGTGGGTGGCGAAGTCCACGTTGCTGCCCGCGGCGCCTGCCGGGCAGGCCAGGGCACCGCCCGCGGTGACCGCGAGCGCGGTCGCGCCGAGCAGCGATGCCCAGCGCCACCGTGCGGATCTTCGGAGTGTCGAACCCATGGGCCCCCTCCTGAGGGTTGCGGGCGCAGCGGCTCGGCTGCGCAGCCAGGGGGCCATTGATGTGGAGGCCGCGTGAGAAGTCAATGGAGAAGCGGCAGGAAAACTGACAATGTGTCAACTTTCCTGCCGCGACTGCCCGTCGGGTCGTTCAGCGGGCTCAGTCGAACACGAACGGTCCCGGCGCCTGCTTGGCGGTCGCCTTACAGGTGATGTTGATGCCGAAGACCGTCATCTGCAGCGAGCCGCCGAAGGACTCCAGACTGTCGCCGGAGGCCACGGTGCCGCTGAGCGGGCCGACGGAGACGGGGTCACCGGCGGCCATGGCGGGGTTCTTCTTGCCGCTGAACACCACCGTGCCGCCGCTCGCCTTGACGAGCGTCAGCTTGGACGTGATCGAGTCCTTCGCCAGCGCCAGCGGCACGGTGACCGCGGTGGAGCTGAGGGAGATGGTGGCCGAGGTGCCGCTCTGCGTGGCGGTGAGCGTGGCCGGGCCGCCGCCGAAGGTCCCGCAGTCCGCGGTGATCGTCGCCGACGTCGGGGCCACCGCCAGGGCGGTGGGCGCGAAGGCCAGCCCGGTGACCGCGAGGGCCCCGACTGCCAGTGCCGCACCAGTTGCTGTTCGCTTGCCTCTCATGGGGATCCGGCTCCCTTCCCGTTGTCTGGGAATGCCATGTGGAGATGGATGGGAGGTGCGCGCCGACGGACAGGCCCCGGATCAGGTGGGTGCGGGCACTCTGCGGGGGCCAGGATCTGACGGTCCGTCGGGAACTTGCGGTTCCATTGATGCGCGGGGCAACGGCGGCGGCAAGGTGGAAATCCGGCCTATTCAGCCGACGGCCCGGACGACCGCGGCCGGCCGGGGACGAAGGGGGATCGGCGGGACGGGACGGCCGGGCTGTTCGATCCTCCGAAGCCGCTCCGGTCAGCCCGCCGGCAAGGTCAGCCGCACGGTCCCGTCGGCCCCGGCCACCAGCACGGGTGTGCCCGGTCCGCCGAGATCCCGGACGGCCGCCAGGTCCTCCGCGGACACACCCTCCGCCTCGGTCACCACCGCCGCCGCCTCCAGCGACGTCGCCCCGGACGCCACCGCCATCGCCACCGCCGTGCGCAGGGCGCTGAGCCGGAGCGAGACGAGGTCGACGGTCCCGGCGACATACGTACGGCCGGTCTCGTCCCGTACCGCCGCGCCCTCGGGCACGCCGTTGCGGGCCCGCGTGGAACGGGCCAGGGTGACGATCTTGCGGTCCTCGGGGCCGAGCCCGGTGCTGTCGGTCATGCCCCGAGCATACGAAGACCCCCACCGGCCGGACCGCGACAGGGGGTCCGCCCCGGGCACGGACCCCCGACACGGACTCCCGGGGCACGGGTTGCTCAGGACAGGCGCCTCGGGGACAGGCCCTCAGGAGCGGTCGAGGCGGAGTCGGTCGGCTCGTGGCAGACCGGCCACGACAAGGTCGTACGAATCCTCGACGAGTTCCCGGACGAGCCGGCCCGGGAGTCCGCCGTCGACCGTGACGGTGTTCCAGTGCCGCTTGTTCAGATGCCAGCCCGGCACGATCAGGCCCGGGTGGTCGGCACGC
This sequence comes from Streptomyces sp. NPDC006012, assembly GCF_042871185.1. Taxonomy (NCBI): domain Bacteria; kingdom Bacillati; phylum Actinomycetota; class Actinomycetes; order Kitasatosporales; family Streptomycetaceae; genus Streptomyces; species Streptomyces sp. NPDC006012. Next base: position 600,513 of record NZ_JBIAIE010000001.1, on the reverse strand, counting down.
AGCCGGACCGCGTCCTCCGGGTCGCACTTGAGGCTGACCTTCAAGGGGCGGGTGTCCAGGGGGGTCAGCGCGAAGACCTTGCCCAGTACCTTGAAGACCGAGTGCTCCGGGCCGAACGGGAAGTCCTCCACCGACGCGTTGAAGGACAGGCAGAACGCACGCAGCTCCACCGGGGTCACTCGTCCTCCTCGGCCGGCTCCTCCGCCGGGCTCAGCGGCTCCACGAGCACGGTCACGATCTTGTTCCGGCGTCCGGCCGCGGCCTCCGCCGTCAGCCGCACCTCCCGGCCGTCCGGCAGCTCCACGGCAGCCGAGGCACCGGCGATCGGCACCCGGCCCAGTGCCTTCGCGAGCAGCCCGCCGACCGTCTCCACGTCCTCGTCGTCGTACTCCTCGATCCCGTACAACTCGCCGAGGTCGGTGATGTCCAGACGGGCCGTGACCCGGTAGCGGTCGTCGCCCAGTTCCTTCACGGGCGGCAGTTCGCGGTCGTACTCGTCGGTGATCTCGCCGACGATCTCCTCCAGGATGTCCTCGATGGTGACGATGCCGGCCGTGCCGCCGTACTCGTCGATGACGACCGCGACGTGATTGCGCTCCTTCTGCATCTCCCGCAGCAGATCGCCGGCGTTCTTGGTGTCGGGTACGAAGACGGCGGGCCGCATGGCCGTGGACACCAGGTCGCTCTCCGCCTCACGGCTGATATGCGTCTTGCGGACCAGGTCCTTCAGATACACCATCCCGACGATGTCGTCCTCGCTCTCACCGGTGACCGGGATGCGCGAGAAACCGGATCTGAGCGCCAGGGTGAGCGCCTGGCGGATGGTCTTGTACCGCTCGATGACGATCAGGTCGGTCCGCGGGACCATGACCTCCCGCACCAGGGTGTCACCGAGTTCGAACACCGAGTGCACCATCCGGCGCTCCTCGTCCTCGATCAGCGACTCCTGCTCGGCCAGGTCGACCAGCGCGCGCAGCTCCGCCTCGGAGGCGAACGGGCCGCGCCGGAAGCCCTTGCCGGGGGTGAGCGCATTGCCGATGAGGATGAGCAGCGGCGGGATCGGGCCCATCACCCGGGCCAGCGGCACCAGCACATAGGCCGCCGCGGTGGCCGTGTTGAGGGGGTGCTGACGGCCGATGGTGCGCGGGGAGACGCCGACGGCGACGTACGACACGAGGACCATGACGGCCACCGCGACCAGCAGGGCCTCGGCGGTGGAGCCGGGGAACGCCTGTAGGCAGGCGTAGGTCACCAGGGTCGCCGCGGCCATCTCGCAGGCCACCCGGACCAGCAGCGCGACGTTCAGGTAACGGGTGGGGTCGGCGGCCACCTGGGCGAGCTTGGCGCTGCCGCGGCGGCCGGACTTCACGGCCTCGTCGGCCCGGAAGCTGGACACGCGCGCGAGGCCCGCCTCCGCGCAGGCGGCGAGCCAGGCGACGACGACCAGCGCGACCGCGCCGAGGACGATCTGCGCACTCATGACGGACCCGCCTAGGAGACCGTGGGCGCGGGAGACGGGCCGGTCAGGCCCTTCTCCGCACGCCAGCCGTCCACGATGGCCGCCTGGAGGCCGAACATCTCGGCCTTCTCGTCGGCCTCCTCGTGGTCGTAGCCGAGCAGGTGCAGCACTCCGTGGACGGTGAGCAGTTGGAGTTCCTCGTCCATGGAGTGCTGCGTCGGGGCCTCCGCCCCCTGCTTCGTGGCGACTTCCGGGCACAGCACGATGTCGCCGAGGAGCCCCTGCGGCGGCTCGTCCTCGTCCTTGCCGGGCGGCCGCAGCTCGTCCATGGGGAAGGACAGGACATCGGTCGGGCCCGGCAGGTCCATCCACTGGATGTGCAGCTGTTCCATGGCATCGGTGTCCACGACGATCACCGAGAGCTCGGAGAGCGGGTGGATGCGCATCCGCGCGAGCGCGTAGCGGGCGATGTCGAGGATCGCGTGCTCGTCGACCTCGGTGCCGGACTCGTTGTTGACGTCGATCGACATGGTGCTGTGCTTGTCTACTTCCCCTTGCGCCCGGCTTTGCCCCGGCCGCCCGTGTGCGTGCCGTTCTCGATGCCGTGCTTGCTGTCGTACTTCTCGTACGCATCGACGATACGGCCCACCAGCTTGTGCCGTACGACATCGTGGGACGACAACCGGGAGAAGTGGACGTCGTCCAGCCCTTCCAGGATGTCCTGGACCTGCCGCAGACCTGACTTGGTGCCGTTCGGCAGGTCCACCTGGGTCACGTCACCGGTGATCACGATCTTGGAGTCGAACCCGAGCCGGGTGAGGAACATCTTCATCTGCTCGGGGCTGGTGTTCTGGGCCTCGTCCAGGATGATGAAGGCGTCGTTGAGGGTGTTGTGGGTCAGCAGGTAGTCCGTGGTGACGTAGAGCGAGTCCTCGGCAGCCACCTGGATACAGACCGTTTCCTCCCGGCCCGCGGGCTCGATGCTGTCGATGAGCCGCATCGGACGTCCGCCGCCCCCGGCCGCATGATACTTGTCGCGCTTGCGGGCGAGGCGGAAGGGTTCGACGCCTTCGGGGAGGCGGATGTCGACAACGTGGGCGTCGCGGCGATGAGCGCCCCTTGCGGTGCTCTGGTTCCGTCCCTCGGCCGTGCGACGTCGGGTGTACGCGACACCGCCCAGCGACTGGACCAGCGCAATCACGTCATCACGGAGCAGGATCGAGGTCGTCGTGTACTGGATGCGGCACGTGCGGTCCCTCTGGGTGACCGGCCCGCCGTCGGAGTCCAGCAGGCCCTGTAGGACGGCCAGCCGTACTTCGGCGGAGTTGTGAAGATAGTCGTCCGGGACGAACTTGCTGTACGACCTGGAACCCAGCAGATCCAGGGCACGCATGGTCCGCGTGACCGGATTCTCCAGAGTCACCACGTCACCTGGCGACTTCACCCGGTTCAGGACGTAGTCAGGTCCGCCGCGATGACGTAGGACAACACCTGGCAGCGCGCTCTCCAGCGCTGTCACCAGTTCGGGATCGTCCGTGGCGAACGAAGGAGTGGTGGAGCCCGTGAGACAACCGTCGCCCAGCAAGAGTCCGAGGGCATACGGGTCCATCGGCACTTCGCGCTCCGGCAGGCAGACCGGCGCGGTGAGCAACGGCAGCTCGTACCGACGATGGTGCGCCGCCCGCAGGTTGCCGATCATCTCCTGCGTCTCCAGGACGCGCCACGGCTTGTCGCGGCGCTTGTCGTCGCGTGTCCTGACCGTCCAGAGATGCTCGGCGCAGCACAAGGTCCATGAGCCATCCTGCGCGGTGACCCGGTAGACGTCCTTCTCGCCTTGCGGGTACACACCGAGAACCGGCGTCGGCTCGCCGTTCGACCCGATGACCAGGTCACCGACCTCGATGTCGCCGATAGGGCGCCAGCCATCCGGTGTGAGGACGTTTGTGAAGGTCGGTTGCGCTCTGCCCCGCATGTACGCCAGCGGCGCCACCTCGATGGTCCCCGCCGCCATCAGCCGCGGGATCGAGTCCGGGTCGATCATGTCGTGCAGGGCGTCGTACAGCGGGCGCAGGTACGGGTCGATCTTCTCGTAGAGGGTGCCGGGCAGGAAGCCGAGGCGTTCGCCCGCCTCGACCGCGGGGCGGGTCAGAATGATGCGGTTGACCTGCTTGGACTGCAGCGCCTGGACGGCCTTGGCCATGGCGAGATACGTCTTGCCGGTGCCTGCGGGGCCGATGCCGAAGACGATCGTGTGCTTGTCGATCGCGTCGACGTAGCGCTTCTGGTTGAGGGTCTTGGGACGGATCGTGCGGCCGCGCGAGGACAGGATGTTCTGCGTCAGCACCTCGGCGGGGGTCTCCTGGCCGTCGCTCTCCCCGTTCTCGCTCGCCTTGAGCATGGCGATCGAGCGTTCCACTGCGTCCTCCGTCATCGGCTGCCCGGTGCGGAGCACCAGCATCATCTCGTCGAACACGCGCTGGATGAGGGCGACTTCACCGGGGTCGCCGACCGCGCTGATCTCATTGCCCCGGACGTGGATGTCGGCCGCCGGGAAGGCCGTCTCGATCACGCGCAGAAGGGAGTCGCCGGAACCCAGCACGGTGACCATCGGGTGCTGGGCGGGGACCGTGATCTGTGCTCTCGCCTGCTCTTGCGCGGGGGTGCGAGCTGTGGGTGTCTGAGTCATGGGCCGGCGCTTAAGGCCTGCGGTTCCTCCTCGTCACGGCCGCATAGCTGAGGGCGGCCTCGCGCTTCCAAGACTACGACGGTGCACTGACAACGCTGTAGGACTTTTCCCCAGGCGATACGGGACGGGGCGGACGAGGACGGCTCACGGTGGGGCGGGCGGGGGCCGGACCGCGTCACGCCGAGCGGCCGAAACCGATCGTGGGGACCGCGCGGCGGCGGGGCCACCGCCGGATCCGTTCCTCCGGCACCAGCCGCTCCAGGAACGCGTACCGCCGCAGCGCGGCCGGATCCTGGCCGTCGACCGACTGCACCCGCCGCCACCAGGCCCCGATCTCCGCCCAGCCGGGGGCCGACAGGGAGCCGCCGAACTCCTGGACGGACAGCGCGGCGGTGAGTCCGGCGAAGGCCAGCCGGTCCGCCAGCGGCCAGCCGGCCAGGGTGCCGGTGACGAAGCCCGCCACGAAGACGTCGCCGGCGCCCGTCGGGTCGAGGGCTTCCACGGCGATGGCGGGGACCTCGGCGGTCTCCCCGGTGCGCCGGTCGACCGCGTAGGCGCCTTCGGCACCGAGCGTGACCACGGCGAGCGGTACGTGGTCGGCCAGCGCGTGGGCCGCCGCCCGCGGGCAGGCGGTGCCGGTGTAGCGCATCGCCTCCTCTGCGTTGGGCAGGAACGCCTCGCAGTGGTGCAGGTCGGCGAGCCCGGCCAGGTCCCAGGCACCCGTGTCGTCCCAGCCGACGTCCGCGAAGATGCGGGTGCCCTCGCGTGCGGCCTGGGCGATCCAGGGGGCGCGGACGCCGGGGGTCAGGGCCGCGACCGCGGCACGCGCGCGTGGCGGGCAGTCGGGGGCCGTCTCCTCGGGGGGCGGCTCGTGGCCGTGGGAGACCATGGTGCGTTCGTTCTCGTAGGCCATGGAGACGGTCACCGGGGAGTGCCAGTCGGGGACCGTGCGCGAGGCGGACAGGTCGATGCCCTCGCCCTGGGCGAGCGCGTCCCAGCAGTACTCGCCGTAGTGGTCGTCGCCGAAGGCCGCGGCGAGGGAGGTCCGCAGGCCGAGCCGGGCCAGCGCCGCGGCCATGTTGGCGACGCCGCCGGGGCTGGATCCCATGCCGCGGGCCCAGGATTCCGTGCCGCGCACGGGGGCGGAGTCGAGCCCGGTGAAGATGATGTCCAGGAAGACGGTGCCGGTCAGGTAGACGTCCCAGGGCGGGTCGCCCGGCTCGCGCAGGGCGGCCAGCGGGTCGACGTGGACCTGCCCGTGCTGGGGCTGGGTGAGGTGCTCCGGTTCCTCTCCGGCAAAGGCGTTGGACGCGGTCACGGTGCGCTCCCTGACGTGGTACGGATCAGGCCAGTGTGCACCCTTTTTCCGTGACGGCTGTCACCCCGGCCCCCGAGGGCGCCCCTTGCGGCCCGTGGGAACGGTCGGGTGGGGCGCCGCCCCTTGCTGCCTGCGGGAACGGCCGGGTGCCGCCGGGGGAACGGCCGTCCTGGGCGTTCGGGACGACCTCAACGCCGGCGGCTGCACCGACGGGGACGTCACCAACGGGGGACGGCCGGGGTGACCCACCCGGGATCGACGACGCGCATCGCGGCCGCGTCGTCGCGTTCCCTGAGCCCGCCGTCGTCGTCGGCCCACCGGCGGTGCAGGAACGCCAGCCGGTCGCGGTCGAGTTCGACGCCGAGGCCGGGCACGTCCGGCACGCTGAGCCTGCCGTCGGTGAAGGTGAGGCGTTCGGTCAGGACGTCCTCCGACTGCCAGGGGTAGTGGGTGTCGCAGGCGTGGTGCAGGTCGGGGAGGGTGGCGGCCACGTGGGTCATCGCGGCCAGGCTGATCCCCAGGTGGGTGTTGGAGTGCATGGAGACGCCGACGCCGAAGGTCCGGCAGACGGCGGCGAGTTGCTGGGTGTTGCGCAGCCCGCCCCAGTAGTGGTGGTCGGAGAGCACCACCTGAACGGCGCCCGTGGTGAAGGCCTCCTGGATCTCGGCGAAGGTCGTCACACACATGTTGGTGGCCAGCGGAAGCCCGCCGTCCGGTCGCTTCAGTCCGGCGGCGACCTCGGCCATCGCGGGCGTGCCGAGCGCCGGGTCCTCCAGGTATTCGAGGACGTCGGCGAGTTCCTCCGCCACGGTCAGCGCGGTCGGCACGGACCAGGCGCCGTTGGGGTCGAGCCGCAGCGGGCGGCCGGGGAAGGCGCGGGCCAGGGCGCGTACGGCGGCGATCTCCTCGGCGGGCGGGAAGACGCCGCCCTTGAGCTTGAAGGAGGTGAAGCCGTAGCGGTCCGTGAACTTCCGTGCCTGCTCGACGATCCCGGCCGGGTCGAGGGCCGCGCCCCAGTCGTCCCGCTCGTGGGCGACGCCCTCGGGGTGGTCGGCCCACTTGTAGAAGAGGTACGCGCTGTACTCGACGGCGTCGCGCACCTTGCCGCCGAGCAGCGCGTGCACGGGCAGGCCGAGCGACTTGCCGAGGGCGTCGAGACAGGCGACCTCGAAGCCGGAGACGACGGACAGCCGGAGCTTGTCGGCGGTCTGCACGCCGCGCAGGCCGCCGACGTCGACGGCCTCGCTCACCCGGGTGGAGTCCACGGCGACCTCGTCCACGATGCTGAACAGGCCGTTGAGGTCGGACACCGGGCGTCCGGTCAGCCGCCGCGCGAACGGCCGGGCCAGCTCCAGGTACTTGATGTCCCCGTAGGTCTCACCGATCCCGGTGACGCCGTCCGCGGTGATCACCTCGATGATCAGCCGGGGCGTGTACGGCTGGTGCACGCCCTGCGTGTTCAGCAGCGGCGGGTCGGCGACCAGGATCGGGGTCAGCCGGATGTCGGCGATGGTCAGGTCCCGGGTCACAGGGCGGCTCCCACGAGGTCGAGTCCGGTGGCCGGCCGGGTTCCCTGGTCGCCCAGGTGCCCTGCCGTGCCCGTCTGGGTGGTCACCCGTGCCCATCTCCCCACGCGGCCGTCATCCACATATGAAAACAGAGGCTAGGTACGCGAACGGCGGGCGTCAATGGTCACCAGGGCACCACCGCAGTGACCGAGCCGGCCGATGCGGTCGCCGCACCCGGGCACCGAGCCTGCGCAGCCGGTTGCCCGTCGCCGCCCCCGGCCACCGCAGCGCCGGCACCCGGTCACCGCACCGCCGCGCCCCGGCTGTCTCAGCGGCGCTTGGGAAGCGGCACGCGCAGCAAGTCGTACGCCACGGTCAGCTCCCCCTCGAAGCCCGCGGCCCGGGCCTGCCGCTCGAAGAGATCCGGGTCCGGGTAGCGCTGGCTGAAGTGGGTGAGCACCATGTGCCGAACTCCGGCGTCCCGGGCCGCGCGGGCGGCCTGACCGGCGGTCAGGTGCCCGTGCTCCGAAGCCAGTTCGGCGTCCTCGTCCAGGAAGGTGGACTCGATGGCCAGCAGGTCGCAGCCCTCGGCCAGCGCGTGCACCCCGTCGCACAGCCGGGTGTCCATGACGAACGCGAACCGCTGCCCGCGGCGCACCTCGCTGACGTCGTCGAGCGTGACACCGCGCAGGACGCCCGCGCGCTGGAGCCGTCCGACGTCCGGTCCCGCGATCCCGTGCGCGGCGAGCCGTTCGGGCAGCATCCGCCGCCCGTCGGGCTCGACGAGGCGGTAACCGTACGACTCGACGGGGTGCGACAGCCTGCGGGCCTGGAGGGTGTACGCGGGGGTCGCCGCGAGGGTGCCGTCGCGGTCCACGGGTGCTTCGGTCAGCTCGACGGTCTCCCGGTAGGCGGTGGCGTACCGCAGCCGGTCGAAGAAGCGCTGCCCGGAGCGCGGGTAGTGGGCGGTGACCGCGTGCGGCACCCGGTCCAGGTTGATCCGCTGGATCACCCCGGCCAGGCCCAGGGCGTGGTCCCCGTGGAAGTGGGTGACGCAGATCCGGTTCAGGTCGTGGGCGGCGACCCCGGCCCGCAGCATCTGGCGCTGGGTGCCCTCCCCGGGGTCGAAGAGGATCCCCTCCCCGTCCCACCGCAGCAGGTAACCGTTGTGGTTGCGGTGCCGGGTGGGAACCTGGCTGGCGGTGCCGAGCACCACCAGTTCACGGACGGACACGGCGGTCTATCCGGGGGGCCACTGCATGCCGCGGCCGCCGAGGACGTGCGCGTGGGCGTGCCAGACCGTCTGGCCGGCACCGCTGCCGGTGTTGAAGACGGTGCGGTAGCTCTCCAACTTGTCCTCGTCGGCGACGGCCTTGCTCTCGCGCAGCACGTCCGCGGCGAGCGACGGGGCGGCGGCGGCCAGTGCGGCCGCGTCGCGGTAGTGCGCCTTGGGAATCACCAGGACGTGCGTGGGCGCCTGGGGGTTGATGTCCCGGAAGGCGAGCGTGGTCTCGGTCTCACGGACGATCGTCGCCGGGATCTGCCCCGCGACGATCTTGCAGAACAGGCAGTCGTCCTGCGGCGCTCCGTCCGCTTGCTCCCCTGCCATGCGTGTGCCTCCTCACGCCGGATGATCTGGTACGGGTGCATCGTAGCGAGGGCGGTCGACGCCGGGCTGCCGGGATCAACGCCGACGCCGGGCTGCCGGGAACAGCGCCGGAGCCGGGCCGGCCGGCTGCGGCGCCATCGGGCAGGCCGCGCGGTTCCCCGCACCTCCGGCGGGTGCCCGGCCCCGCCGGGCCGGCGGGGGCCGGACCTCACGGCAGCCGCGGCGGTGTCTTCGCGGGAGTGGTCTCCAGCGCGGCCAGCGCCAGCGCCACCGCCTCGTCCAGCTGGGGGTCCCGGCCGGCCACCCAGTCCTGCGGGCGCTGCACCACCTCCACGTCCGGGTCCACGCCGTGGTTCTCCACGCCCCACTCCTGACCCTCCAGCCAGAACGCGTACTTGGGCTGGGTGATCAGGGTGCCGTCGACCAGCCGGTACCGGCTGTCTATGCCGATCACCCCGCCCCAGGTGCGGGTGCCGACCACCGGGCCTATGCCGAGCGCCTTGATCGCCGCGTTGACGATGTCGCCGTCGGAGCCGGAGAACTCGTTGGCGACGGCGACGACGGGCCCGCGGGGCGCGTCCACCGGGTAGCTGACGGGCCGCATGCCGCGCGGCACGTCCCAGCCGACGATCCGCCTCGCCAGCTTCTCCACGACGAGCTGCGAGGTGTGCCCGCCCCGGTTCTCCCGGACGTCCACCACCAGGCCCTCGCGGGCCACCTCGATCCGCAGGTCGCGGTGGATCTGCGCCCAGCCCGGCGCCTGCATGTCCGGCACGTGCAGATAGCCGAGCCGGCCGCCGGAGCGCTCGTGGACGAACGCCCGCCGGTCGGCCACCCAGGTGTGATAGCGCAGCGGCTCCTCGTCGTCGAGCGGTACGACGACGGTGTGCCGCAGGTCGCCGCCGCCGGCCGGGGAGACGGTCAGCTCGACCGGCTGCCCGGCCGTGCCGACGAGCAGCGGGCCGGGACCGGTCACCGGATCGACCGGCCGGCCGCCGACCGCGACGATCGCGTCCCCGGCGCGCACCGCGGCGCCGGGCGCGGCCAGCGGGGAACGGGCCCGCGGATCCGAGGTCTCCGCGGGCAGGATCCGGTCGACGCGCCAACTGCCGTCCGGGTGCCGGGAGACGTCCGCGCCGAGCAGGCCCTGGCGGGCGCCGCCGCCGTAGCCGCCGCGCGGCATGACGTAGGCGTGCGAGGCGCCGAGTTCGCCCTGCACCTCCCACAGCAGGTCGACCAGGTCGTCGTGGGTGGCGACCCGGGCGAGGACCGGGCGGTAGCGGTCGAGGACGCCGGCCCAGTCGACGCCGCCCAGGTCGGACCGCCAGAACTGGTCGCGCATGATGCGGCCGGCCTCGTCGTACATCTGCCGCCACTCGGCCGCCGGGTCCACCGTCTGCCGTACCCGGCCGAGATCGACGGTGACGCTGGTGTCGCCGTCGTCGTCGTGGCCGGTCCGCCGGTCGCTGGGTACGGCCCTGAGCCGGTCGTCGGTCCACAGCAGGACGCGTTTGCCGTCGCCGCTGACCTCGAAGTGGCCGGCGTCGGCGGCCAGGTGCTCGATGCGCTGCTGGACGAGGTCGTAGCGCTCCAGTTCGGTCTTGGGATCCGGGTCGTCGGGGGTGGCCCGGCTGGCGCCGAGGACACCGCGCACCGGGTGGCGCAGCCACAGCACGCCGTCCTTGGCGGCGCGCAGGTTGGAGTACCGGGCGGCCTCGACCGGGAAGGGGACGATCCGGTCGGCCAGTCCCTCCAGGTCGATACGGGTGGCCGGGGCGCCCTCGCTGTCGGGGGTCTCGTCCCGGTCGGGCGTCTCGAACGGCCGGCCGTGCCGCTGCGGGCCGAACGGGGAGGGCGTGGTCGCGGCCAGGGTGATCAGATGCGGGCGGTCGCCGACCACGAAGGCCAGGTCGAAGACGTGCTCGTCGTAGACCGGGTCGAAGGACCGGTTGGACAGGAAGGCGAGGTGTTTGCCGTCGAGGGTGAAGGCGGGCGCGTAGTCCCGGAAGCGCAGCGGGGTCGCCTCGGTGACCGACAGGTCGGTGGTGTGGGCGAGCCGCAGTTGGGACAGGGGGTGCGGGCCGGGGTGGGACCAGGCGAGCCAGGCCGAGTCGGGTGAGAAGGCCAGCCCGCTGACGTCGCCGTCGGCGCTGCGGTCGACCTCGCGGACCTCGCCGGTCTCCCGCTCGACGAGCAGCAGCCGCCCGTCGTGCACGGCGACGGCGGCCCGGCTGCCGTCGGGTGCCATGGCCAGTTCCAGGACCCGGCCCAGCTGTCCCGCGGCGAGCCTGCGGGGGACGGCACCGGGCGTGAGGCCGGTCGCGGGCGCGAACTCCAGGGCGTCCTCGCCCTCGGCGTCGGTCACCCACACCGCCCACTCCTCGCCGTCCACGCGGAAGCTGCGCGGCAGCCGGGCGCGCACGCCGGAGTGCGCGGCGAGGGCGCGGGCGGGGCCGGAGCGGTGGGTGACCCAGTGGACGCCGCCGCGCACGCAGACCGCGCTGCCGCGCCCGGTGTGGTCGGGGGACGCGGCCCCGAGCCAGCGGGTGGCGTTCACCGGGTACGGCTGGAGGTCGAGGCCGGGCCCGCCCGGCCGGATGTCGAGCCGCCGTGGTTCGGCGCCCGCCAGGCCGTCGAGGAGCCACAGTTCGCCGGCGCTGGAGTAGACGACCCGGGTGCCGTCGGTGGCGGCGTGGCGGGCGTAGAAGCCGTCGAGCGGGGTGTGCCGGCGCAGTTCGGAGCCGTCGGCGAGGGAGGAGTACAGCGCGCCGGTGCCCTCGTGGTCGGAGAGGAAGGCGATCCGGTCCCCCACCCACAGCGGGTACTCGATGTTCCCGTCCAGCTCCTCGTGCAGCCGGACGAACTCCCCGTCGCCGTCCCGGTCGATCCACAGCTTGCCCGCCGTGCCGCCCCGGTAGCGCTTCCACCAGGCGGCCTCGCGGCCCATCGGCGCGGACAGCAGGACGGTGGCCGGTCCGGACGCGACGTCGCCGACGGGTCCGTACGGCAGGGTGTCGGCGGGGCCGCCGTCCAGCGGTACGGCGCGGGCCCAGCTGCGGCGCGTGCTCGGCTGGCCGTGGGCGCTGAGCGCCAGGACCCGCCCGTCGGCCGTCCAGCCCCGCACCTGGGTGCGTGGGCTCCCCCAGTGCGTCAGCCGCCGTGCCGGCCCGCCGGCGACGGGGGCGACATGCACTTCGGGGGCGCCGTCGCGGGTGGAGGTCCAGGCGACGGCGGTGCCGTCGGGCGAGATGCGCGGGTGGGTCACCGGCATGTTGTCGGCGGTGACCCGCCAGGCCCGGCCGCCGTCGAGCGGGGCGAGCCAGACGTCGTCCTCGGCGGTGAAGGCGACCAGCTCGCCCCGCAGATGGGGAAAACGCAGATACGAAGACCCTCGGGGGACGTCGGCCGAACCCGCCGTGCTCGCCACGTCCGTCGATATGGACTCAGTCACCCGGTCACCCTATGCAGCAAGTGCCGCCGATGGACGTGGTTCGGATCACTTGCCCGCGACGGGCCGGCACCTCGGGTCCGTCTCGCACCACACGGTACGGGTGACGGTCACGGTGACGGTGGGCGCCGGCGGCGGCCCGCCCGGGGGGCGATACGTGACGGACGGAGGACGGTAAGTGACGGACGGAGGGCGGTAGGTGACGGGCGGGGTGTACGGCGGGCCGGGGGTGGCGTCGCAGTCGCCCAGGCCGCCGGCGCGGAACCGCTCCTTGCCGTCCACCGCGGCGACGAGGTCGCCGCGCACGCAGGCGCCGCCGACGGCCCGGGTGACCCGGCCGGTGACGGTGATCATCCGGCCGTCCTTCGTCCGGCCCTGGCAGTCGACGGAGACGACGGTGGTCTCGGTGGCGGAGGGCGTCCCCCCGGCGGCCGGTGTGCCGGCCGCTGTGCCGCGGCCCGGCGTGGCGTCACCGCCGGTGCAGGTCAGCCAGCTCACGCCGATGTGTTCCCGTTCGAGCCGGGCCGTCGCGGTCCAGTCGGTGGTGTAGGCGGCCGTCGCGCTGTTCAGGCCGCCGGGCTGACAGGCCACCGTGCCGCCCACGGCCAGCACCGCGAGCCCCGCCACGGCCACGAGCCGCGTACCGCGCAACCCGCATCGAATCCGCCTCAATACCCCCATGCAGGGCAGAGTGCCATCGACTGCGGTGCCGCGGTAGGCCGTTGACAGCCAGTCACCTGTACGTGTGAGACCGCTCCGGGACCGCCCGGGCCGGGGTCAGGACCAGCGGCCGGTGCGGCCCAGCAGCAGGGCCGCGGCGGCGGTCCCGGCGGTCGAGGTGCGCAGCACCGTGCTCCCGAGGACGTACGGCTCGGCGCCCGCCTGGGCGAAGACCGCCAGTTCCTCCGGGGAGACGCCGCCCTCGGGTCCGACGACCAGCACGATGTCGCCGTCGACGGGGAGTTCAGCGGTGGCCAGCCGCTGCCGGCCGCTCTCGTGCAGTACGGCGGCGAAGTCGGCCGCGGCGAGCAGCGCGGCCACCTGCTTGGTCGTCGCCGGCTCCGCGACCTCGGGGAAGCGCACCCGGCGGGACTGCTTGCCGGCCTCCCGGGCGGTGGCCCGCCACTTGGCGAGCGCCTTCAGGCCGCGCTCGCCCTTCCACTGGGTGATGCAGCGGGCGGCCTGCCACGGGACGACGGCGTCGACGCCGACCTCGGTCATGGTCTCCACGGCCACCTCGCCCCGGTCGCCCTTGGGCAGCGCCTGGACGACGGTGATCCGGGGGGCGGCCTCCGGTTCCTCCGAGACCGAGGTCAGGCGGACGATCAGCCGGTCCTTGCCCTCGGTGTCGGTCACCTCGCACACGGCGTACCGTCCGGCGCCGTCGGTGAGGACGACCTCCTCGCCGGGGCGCAGCCGCTTGACGGAGACCGCGTGACGGCCTTCGGGCCCGTCCAGGACGTACCGGTGGCCGTCCGGGCGGAGGCTCTCGACGACGAAGACCGGGGCCGTCATCGCCGGTCGCCTCCGGATGACAACGCTGTCCGGGCGGCGGCGAGTTCGGCCGCCAGGACCTCGACCAGTTCGGCGGCGGGCAGGTCGCGGGCCATCCGGTGCCCCTGTCCGGCCCACAGCGCCATGCCCTGCGCGTCACCGGCCTTGGCGGCGGCCTTGCGCAACGGCGAGGTCAGGTGGTGGACCTCGGGGTAGGCGGCGGGCGCGTACGGGCCGTGCTCGCGCAGGAACCGGTTGACCAGGCCGCGGGCGGGCCGCCCGGTGAAGGCCCGGGTCAGCTCAGTACGGGTGAACAGGGGGCTGGTCAGGGCCTGCTTGTGCAGGGCGGACGCGCCGGACTCGGGGGTGGCGAGGAACGCGGTGCCGAGCTGGGCGGCGTCCGCGCCCGCGGCGAGGACCGCGGCGATCTGTGTGCCGCGCATGATCCCGCCGGCCGCGATGACCGGGATGTCCACGGCGTCGCGGATCTGGGCGACGAGGGAGAGCAGTCCGAGGCCGGAGTGGTCGTTCTCCGGGATGTCGCGGTGGGTGCCCTGGTGGCCGCCGGCCTCCACGCCCTGCGCGATCACCGCGTCGGCGCCCGCCTGCCGCACGGCCTGGGCCTCCTCCGGGGTGGTCACGGTGACCAGGGCGAAGGTGCCGACCCGGTGCAGCGAGTCGATGACGTCGCGGCTCGGGACGCCGAAGTGGAACGACACGGCCGGTACGGGGTCGTCGAGCAGCACGGCGAGCTTGGCCTCGTAGCCGTCGTCCCGGCCGCTGTCCGGGTCGCCGAGGTCGATCTCGTACCAGGCGGCCTCGCCGGCCAGTTGCTGTGCGTAGATCTCCACCGCGGCGGACGCATGCCCGGCGCCCGCCGTCGTGGTGCCGCCGGCGTTCGCGCCGGGGAATTCGGGCTGGGGCATGAAGACGTTCACCCCGAAGGGGCGGCCCGTGAGCGCCCGCATCTGCTTGATCTCCTGGTACATGCCGTCAGCGGTCTTGTACCCGGCGGCAAGGAAGCCCAGCCCGCCGGCCTCGGACACGGCGGCGACGAGCTGCGGGACGGAGATTCCGCCCGCCATGGGGGCCTGCACGATCGGAAGTGGGCAGAGATCGGTCAGCGCGGAGGACATGACGGCATGTTGTCACGTCCTCCGAACAAGTCCGAATCGGGCCTTGGCTTGGCATAGGCCACCGGCAACGGACGGTCATGGCCACCGGCAGCTCGTGTCAGCCGGCGGCCGAAGACGTCCTCCGCCGGGGCGAGTATCCCGGGGTGACGACTCCCGCCCGGGGGCCGCTGCCCACGCTCCCGGCAGGGGAGCCGGGCCGTACGTCTGCGGGGTTCGGGCGGCCCGGGCGGGTCGTTCAGCTCATTCGGCCCGCGCGGCCCGCACCGCCGCCCAGCCCGCGTCAGCGGCCGTTGAACGCGTCCTTCAGCCGCGAGAACAGACCCTGCTGGCCGGGCTGGAACTGGCCCTGCGGCCGCTCCTCGCCGCGCAGCTTGGCCAGCTCGCGCAGCACCCGCTCCTGCTCGGGGTCGAGCTTGGTCGGGGTCAGCACCTCGACGTGCACGATGAGATCGCCCCGGCCGCCGCCGCGCAGATGCGTCACACCCCGGTTGTGCAGCGGGATCGACTGACCGGACTGGGTGCCCGGACGGATGTCGACGTCCTCCAGGCCGTCCAGGGTCTCCAGCGGCACCTTGGTGCCGAGGGCCCCGGCGGTCATGGGGATGGTCACCGTGCAGTGCAGGTCGTCACCGCGCCGCTGGAAGGTGGAGTGCGGCAGCTCGTGGATCTCGACGTACAGATCGCCCGCGGGTCCGCCGCCGGGGCCGACCTCGCCCTCGCCCGCGAGCTGGATGCGGGTGCCGTTGTCGACGCCGGCCGGGATCTTCACGGTCAGGGTCCGGCGCGAGCGCACCCGGCCGTCGCCCGCGCACTCCGGGCACGGGGTCGGCACGACCGTGCCGAAGCCCTGGCACTGCGGGCACGGACGCGAGGTCATGACCTGGCCCAGGAAGGACCGGGTCACCTGCGACACCTCGCCGCGCCCGCGGCACATGTCACACGTCTGGGCGGTGGTGCCCGGCGCCGCGCCCTCGCCGTTGCAGGTCTTGCAGACGACGGCCGTGTCGACCTGGATGTCCTTCGTCGTGCCGAAGGCCGCCTCGTCCAGCTCGACCTCGATCCGGATCATGGCGTCCTGGCCGCGCCGGGTGCGCGAACGCGGCCCGCGCTGCGAGGCCGTGCCGAAGAACGCGTCCATGATGTCGGAGAAGTTGCCGAAGCCACCGGCCCCGAAACCGCCCGCGCCGGCCCCGCCGGACTGCGAGAGCGGGTCCCCGCCGAGGTCGTAGACCTGCTTCTTCTGCGGGTCCGACAACACCTCGTAAGCGGCGTTGATCTCCTTGAACCGCTCCTGCGTCTTCGGATCGGGGTTGACATCCGGGTGCAGCTCGCGTGCGAGCCGTCGGAAGGCTTTCTTGATCTCTTCCTGCGACGCGTCGCGGCGCACGCCGAGAACGGCGTAGTAGTCCGTGGCCACTACGACTCCGCCAGGATCTGTCCGACGTACCGTGCCACTGCGCGTACCGCTCCCATCGTTCCCGGGTAATCCATGCGGGTCGGGCCGACCACGCCGAGCTTGGCGACTGCCTCGCCGCCCGAACCGTAGCCGACCGACACCACGGACGTGGAGTTGAGTCCCTCGTGGGCGATCTCGTGGCCGATGCGCACGGTCATGCCCGGATCCTTCGCCTCGCCCAGCAGCTTGAGGAGCACGACCTGCTCCTCCAGCGCCTCCAGGACGGGCCGGATGGTGAGGGGGAAGTCATGTCCGAAGCGGGTCAGATTGGCGGTGCCGCCGATCATCAGCCGCTCCTCGTTCTCCTCGACGAGTGTCTCCAGGAGGGTGGAGAGCACCGTCGAGACCGTACCGCGGTCCTCGGCCTCGAAGGCGTCCGGCAGGTCCTCGACCAGGTTCGGCACGTCCGTGAAGCGACGGCCCGCGACCCGGCTGTTGAGCCGCGCGCGCAGATCCGCGAGGGACGTCTCGCCGAACGGCGCCGGGCAGTCGATCATCCGCTGCTCGACCCGGCCGGTGTCCGTGATCAGCACGAGCATCACGCGCGCGGGGGCGAGCGCGAGCAGTTCGACGTGCCGCACGGTCGAACGGGTCAGGGACGGGTACTGCACGACCGCGACCTGCCGGGTCAGCTGCGCGAGCAGCCGCACGGTCCGGGCCACCACGTCGTCGAGGTCGACGGCGCCGTCCAGGAAGTTCTGGATGGCACGCCGCTCGGGCCCGGTCATCGGCTTGACGCCCGCGAGCTTGTCCACGAACAGCCGGTAGCCCTTGTCGGTGGGGATCCGCCCGGCGCTGGTGTGCGGCTGGGCAATGAACCCCTCGTCCTCCAGCACCGCCATGTCGTTGCGGACCGTGGCCGGGGAGACACCGAGGTTGTGCCGCTCCGTGAGGGCCTTCGAACCCACCGGCTCCTCGGTCCCGACGTAGTCCTGGACGATGGCGCGCAGCACCTGGAGTCTGCGCTCGCTCAGCATCTCGCGCCCACCTCCAGAATGTCGTCCCCGCGGCCTTTCGGGTGGTTCGCCTGGCACTCTGTACAGGGGAGTGCCAGCGTCCCTGGCCCAGTGTACGGCCGTGGGGTACGCCCCGGGCAAGGCTGGTCACGTCCGTTCGTACCCGGAACCTCCCGGACGCTAGCGTCGCCGTATGAGGGCGACTTGGGAAGAGGCGGGCTGGGAGCGGGTGGCCGCCGGGGTGGGCCGGTGCCGGCTGCCGGGGTGGGACTGCACCGCCGGACTGGTTCTCGGGGCGGGCACGGCGCTCATGGTGGACGCCGGATCCAGCCTGCCGGAAGGCGCGCGGCTGCGGGCGCGGGCCGGGGAACTCGCCGGCCACCGTGTGACGCATCTCGCGCTCACCCACCCCCACTTCGATCATGTCTTCGGCGCCGCGGCGTTCCCGGACGCGGAGGTGTACGCGGCCGCCGGTGTGGACGCGGTGTTCACCCGCGAGCGGGACGAACTACGCCGGGACGCGGTCGACAACGGCCTGGACGCGGGGCTCGCCGCCGTGGCGGCGGCCGCCCTGGCCCGCCCCCGCCACCTGGTCCGGGACGAGTGGCCGCTGGACCTGGGCGGCGGCCGACGGGCGGTGCTGGCGGTCGTGGGCCCCGGTCACACGGCCCATGACCTGGCGGTACTGGTCCCGGGCGATCCGACGGTGGTCTTCTGCGGCGATCTGGTGGAGGAGTCCGGCGAGCCGCAGGCGGGCCCGGACGCCGTGCCGGAGCGCTGGCCGGCGGCCCTGGACCGGCTGCTCGCCCTGGGCGGCCCGGACGCACGGTACGTGCCCGGCCACGGAGCGGTGGTGGACGCGGAGTTCGTGCGCGGGCAGCGGGACGCGCTGGCCGCGCGGTTCGGCGTGGCCTGAACGTCCCGGCGTGTCGTGACCGTCCCCCGGCGGCTTCTCCTATCGTCATCCGAATGCGCCAATACCCGACTGACCTGACCCCCTCCTGGAAGAAGCCCAGACCCGTCCCCGAGGTCCCGGCCGAGGCCGGGCTCGTGGTGGAGGAGCCCGGTACCGGCTTCTGCGGCGCGGTGATCCGCTGCGAGGCGGGCACGGTGACCCTGGAGGACCGCTTCGGCAAGCACCGTGTCTTCCCGCTCCAGCCGAGCGGTTTCCTGCTGGAGGGCCGGGCGGTGACGCTGGTGCGTCCGCCGGAGGCTCCGGTACGGCCCGTCCGTACGGCGTCCGGCTCGGTCGCCGTCCCCGGTGCCCGCGCGCGTGTGGCCCGCGCCGGGCGGATCTACGTCGAGGGCCGGCACGACGCGGAACTGGTCGAGCGGGTGTGGGGTGACGACCTGCGCATCGAGGGCGTGGTCGTGGAGTACCTGGAGGGCGTGGACGACCTGCCGTCCATCGTGGCCTCGTTCGCGCCTGGACCGGACGCGCGGCTCGGTGTCCTGGTGGACCACCTGGTCCCCGGCACGAAGGAGTGGCGGATCGCGCAGGCGGTGACGAGCGAGCACGCGCTCGTGGTCGGCCACCCCTACATCGACATCTGGGAGGCGGTGAAGCCGTCCGCCCTGGGCATCGCCGGGTGGCCGAAAGTACCGCACGGACAGGACTGGAAGACGGGGGTGTGCCGGGCGCTGGGGTGGCCGGAGAACACCGGGGCGGCCTGGCAGGGGATCTTGTCGCGGGTGCGGTCGTACAAGGATCTTGAGCCGGAGTTGCTGGGGCGGGTGGAGGAGCTGATCGATTTCGTTACGGTCGGCGGTGACGTCTGACGGAGGGGGCAACGTCCCGGACGGCAGGGACCGAACCCGCGTTCCGCACCGATTCACCCGCGACGGTGATCAGTCCACCAGGTCCCGCACCACCGCGTCCGCCAGCAGCCGCCCCCGCAGTGTCAGCACTGCCCGCCCCTCGTCGTAAGGCGCGGCCTCCAGCAGCCCGTCCGTCCGTGCCCGCCGTGCCGCCGCGAGGCCGTCGGGACGCAGCAGGTCCAGCGGGACACCCTCGCGCAGCCTCAGCTCCAGCAGGATCCGCTCCACCCGGCGGTCCTCGTCGGACAGGATCTCCCGTCCGGCGCCCGGGGTGCGGCCCGCCGCCAGGGCCGCCGCGTACGCCCCCGGATGCTTGACGTTCCACCAGCGCACGCCGCCCACGTGGGAGTGCGCGCCGGGTCCCGCGCCCCACCAGTCGGCGCCGCGCCAGTACAGCTCGTTGTGCAGGCAGCGGCTCGCGGCGGAGGCGGCCCAGTTGGAGACCTCGTACCAGTCGAGACCGGCCGCGGTGAGGATCTCCTCCGCGATCAGGTAGCGGTCCGCGTGGACGTCGTCGTCGGTCATCGGGACCTCGCCCCGGCGGATCCGGCGGGCGAGCTGGGTGCCCTCCTCGACGATGAGGGCGTACGCGCTGATGTGGTCGGGGCCCGCGCCGAGCGCCGCCTCCAGGGAGGCCCGCCAGTCGTCGTCGGACTCACCGGGCGTGCCGTAGATCAGGTCCAGGTTGACGTGCTCGAAGCCGGCCGCGCGTGCCTCGGCCACGCACGCCTCGGGGCGGCCGGGGGTGTGGGTGCGGTCCAGGACGTCCAGCACGTGCCGCCGCGCGCTCTGCATGCCGAAGGAGATCCGGGTGAAGCCGCCCTCCCGCAGGGCCGTGAGGTAGGCCGGGTCGACCGTCTCCGGATTCGCCTCGGTCGTGATCTCCGCGTCCGGCGCGAGACCGAACTCGGCGCGGATCACGCCCAGCATCCGTACCAGGTCGGCCGCGGGCAGCAGGGTCGGCGTGCCGCCGCCGACGAAGACCGTGCGGACCTCGCGCGGGTCGTCGCCGAGCACCTTGCGGGCCAGCCGGATCTCGTCGGTCAGGGTGTCCGCGTAGTTGTCCCGGGAGGCGAGCACTCCGCCGGTGCCGCGCAGTTCGCCGGCGGTGTAGGTGTTGAAGTCGCAGTATCCGCAGCGGGTCGCGCAGTACGGGACGTGCAGGTAGAACCCGAGGGGGCGGCCGGCGGCCCCGGCGAGCGCGGAGGCGGGCAGCGCGCCGTCGGCGGGGACGGGCTCGCCGTCGGGGAGTGCGGAAGGCATGTGGTCCATTGTCCCGTACCGGTGCCCGGGCCTGGTCGTCCCCGTACCAGGACAGCGGTGGCCTTGGTCGGGTCGTGGGCCGGAGCGGGTCGTGAGCCGGATCGGCTCGGGGGCCGGATCGGCTCACGGCCCCCGTCAGCGCGCGCCCCGAGTCGGCTCACGGCCCGAATCCACTCGCGCCCCGGATCGGCTCGTGGGCCGGGGCCGGTCGCTCACTCCGCCTGGAGCACCAGCAGGGCCAGGTCGTCCTCCGGCGGCCGCCCGCCGAAGTCGTGCACCAGCTGCCTGATCCGGTCCGCGATCAGCTCGGCGCTGAGCCCGGCGCAGCCGGACAGCGCCCGGGCGAGCCCGTCGCCGTCGTCGAACTGACGGGATCCGCACCGGCGCTCGGTGACCCCGTCGGTGACGCACAGCAGGCTGTCTCCCACCCCCAGCTCGATGGTCTCGCTGGTGTACGTGGCGTCCTCGACGACGCCGAGCAGGGTCTGCGGATGCGCGGCCGTGCGGACCTCGCCGTCGGGCCCGAGCACCAGCGGCAGCGGATGGCCGGCGGAGGCGAGGGTGCAGCGGACACCGCCGTCGAAGGGGACGAGTTCGCCGTAGAGGAGGGAGAGGAACCGGTTCTGGGGGCCGTCGCCGGGGGCCACGGGACGGCCGCCGGCCGCCACCAGCGCACGGGCCGCCGCGTCCGCGGCTTCCATGGCGTCGTCGAGGAGGAGTTGGTTGAGGCGGTCGAGGACGTCGGCGACCCGATAGCCCTCGCGGGCCAGCAGCCGCAGCCAGGGCCGAGCCAGGCCGATCACCACGGCCGCCTCGGGGCCCTTGCCCTGGACGTCGCCGATCGCGAAGCACCAGCGGCCGTCACCGGCCGGGAACAGGTCGTAGAAGTCGCCGCTCGGTCCGCCCTGGTCGCACGGCTCGTAGACGAGCGCGCTGCGCAGCCCCGGGATCTCGGCGACCGCGCCGGGGAGCAGCCCGCGTTGCAGGATGGCGCTGATCGTGGCCTGCCGGGCGTACTGGCGGGCCGCGCCGATGGCGAGGGCCACCCGGCGGGCGAGGTCCTCGACGAGGCCGGTGATCTCGTCCGGGAAACGGGTGAGCCCGCATCGCCCGATGACCAGCGTGCCCAGCGGCCGGCCGCCCGCGATCAGGCGGTAGGCGAGCGCCGCGCCGTGTGCGGCGCGCGGGCCGAGCGCGGCGCCCGGCCAAGGGAAAGGCTCGGGTCCGGAGCGCAGGCCGTCGGGGCACGGCGGGTCCTTCTCCAGGGTCCGGCGGAGTTCCTCGATCCGGTTCTCGCTCTCGTGCCAGACCCGGGCGAGCCGCGGTCCGGCAAGGCCCGTCTCCGCCCAGCCGCCCCGCACGGTCGACTCGTCCTCCAGCCACACCGCGCACCAGTCGGCGAGCCGCGGCACGATCAGCTGGCCGGTGAGCGCGGCGACCAGGTTCTCGTCGAGTTGCCCGGCGAGCAGGTCGGACGCCTCGGCCAGGAAGGACAGCGCGCCGCGGCCGAGCCAGTCCCGGTCCCGCTCCGCCCGGTGGGGCTCGGGTGCCAGGACCTCGGCGACGGCGAGCGCGCGCTCCCCGGCATACGTCTCACGCCCGTCGGCGAACGGCCCGCCCTCGGGCGTCAGCCGCGCCCACACCGTCTTGGCGCCGGTGCGGTAGGTGACGCCCCAGGACTCGGCGAGCGTGGCGACGAGGCGCAGGCCGCGCCCGTACTCCGGGATCTCGTACGGCGTTTCGGCGCCGTTGTCGCGTGGGGCGCGCGAGGGGTGGTGGTCGCCGACCTCGACGACGACGGCGCCGTCCTCCTCCAGCCGGCAGACCAGTTCGACGTCGGTGCCCGCGTGCACGACGGCGTTGGTGACGAGTTCGCTCACCACGATCATGACGTCGTCGGCCAGCCGCTCATGGCTCACCAGGCCGAGTTCGTCCCACTCGGCGAACGCTCTGCCCACCAGTGCGCGGGCGGAGCCGGCCGCGAGCGGACTGCCGGGCAGCGTCGCGTGCGTCCGGCTGTGCCGGTCCGCTCCGCCGCGCGCGGCCGGATACCCGGACGGACTCTCAGCCGGATGCCCGGCCGGATACGCGGACGGATGCTCGGCCGGATGCTCAGCCAAGTACGCGGGTGGATGCTCGGCCGGATGCGCGGACGGATGCGCGGACGGCTCGAAGCCACAGGACTCGGTCTCCCGTTGCGTGGGTATGGCCCCCATTGCCAGCTCCCCGAGCGTTTCGGACGATTAGGCCCTCGGTCGTTGCCGACAGGGTGACAGACGGGCCGGATCCATAAGCGCGGAGTTACCGAAGTGGGCCGCCATGGGTGAGAACAGTGCTATGGGGTGCTACGGGTGTGTTCGAACACGGACAGAAGCCGGAACGACTGAGAAGGGGAGCGGGACGCCGGGCGTCCCGCTCCCCTTCCCCTGGCCTCTCGTCTGGCTTTCCCCTGGTCGCTCCCTGGTCGTTCCTGTGGCCGAGGTGTGGGCCTACGCCTCGCGGGTGCCCGCGTACATCTCGTCGAGCAGGTGCTTGTACTCCCGTTCGACCACGGGCCGCTTCAGCTTCAGGCTCGGCGTGACCTCACCGTGTTCCACGTCCAGGTCACGCGGGAGCAGCCGGAACCTCTTGATGGTCTCCCACCGTTGCAGTCCCTGGTTGAGCTCCTTGACGTACCCCTCGATGAGGGCGACCGTCGCGGGCGCGGCCACGATGTCGGCGTACGCCTTGCCCGCCATGCCGTTCTCCTTCGCCCACTCCACGATGGCGGCCTCGTCGAGGGCGATGAGCGCGGTGCAGAAGTTCCGGGAAGCACCGTGCACGAGGATGTTGGAGACGTACGGACAGATCGCCTTGAACCGGCCCTCGACCTCGGCCGGCGCGATGTACTTGCCGCCGGAGGTCTTGATGAGGTCCTTCTTGCGGTCGGTGAGGCGCAGATAGCCGTCGGCCGACAGTTCGCCGATGTCACCGGTGTGGAACCAGCCGTCGGACTCCAGCACCTCGGCGGTCTTCTCCGGCAGCTTGTGGTAGCCCTGCATGATGCCGGGGCCGCGCAGCAGGACCTCGCCGTCGTCCGCGATGCGCACCTCGCAGCCGGCCAGCGGCTTGCCGACCGTGCCGGTGCGGTACGCCTCGCCGGGGTTGACGAACGAGGCCGCGGAGGACTCGGTGAGGCCGTAGCCCTCCAGGATGTGAATGCCGGCGCCGGCGAAGAAGTAGCCGATCTCCGGCGCGAGCGCGGCCGAGCCGGAGACGCAGGCGCGCAGCCTGCCGCCGAACGCCTCGCGGAGCTTGGCGTACACGAGCGCGTCGGCGACCCTGTGCTTGGCGCTCAGGCCGAACGGCACGGAGGCGGTGCCGGTGCGCCGGAAGGTGTCCTGACGGGCCTTGGCGTACTCACGGGCGACACCGGCCGCCCACTGGAAGATCCGGAACTTGGCCGCGCCGCCCTCGCGGGCCTTGGCCGCGACGCCGTTGTAGACCTTCTCGAAGATGCGCGGCACGGCGGCCATGTAGGTCGGCTGGACGACCGGAAGATTCTCGATGATCTTGTCGACGCGGCCGTCCACGGCGGTGACAAAGCCGACCTCGATCTGCCCGGAAGTGAGCGCCTTGCCGAAGACGTGCGCCAGCGGCAGCCACAGGTACTGCACGTCCTCGGGGCCGAGCAGGCCGGTCGCGGCCATCGCCTTCGCCATGTACGACCAGTTGTCGTGCGGCAGCCGCACCCCCTTGGGGCGGCCGGTGGTGCCGGAGGTGTAGATGAGGGTGGCCAGCTGGTCCTTGGTGATCGCCGCCACCCGTTCCTCGATCAGGCCAGGGTGCTTCTCCAAGTAGGCGGCGCCGCGCTCCTCCAGTTCGGCCAGGGTGAGCACGCCGTCGCCGGTCTCGACGCCGGCCGCATCGAGCACCACCACGTGGGTGAGGTCGGACAACTCGGCGCGCTTCTCCTGCACCTTCGCGAGCTGCGCCGCGTCCTCGGCGATCAGCACCCGGCTTTCGGAGTCGGCGAGGATGAACGCCGACTCGTCGACGTTGGTCTGCGGGTAGACGGTCGTGGTGGCGGCGCCCGCGCACAGGATGGCGAGGTCGGCGAGGATCCACTCGACACGGGTCGAGGAGGCGAGCGCGACGCGCTCCTCGGGCCGCACGCCCAGGTCGATGAGCCCGGCGGCGATCACGTAGACCCGCTCCGCCGCCTGCGCCCAGCTGAGCGTCTTCCAGCCGTCCGGCCCCTGACCGGAGGAGGGGGGCACCGGGTAGCGGTACGCCTCGGCGTCCGGTGTGGCCGCGACGCGGTCCAGGAACAGGTTCGCCACGGACGGCGGACGGTTCTCGATCAGTGTCTGTGTGTCGCTCACGACATCCTCCGGGCCCGCTACGACGCGGCTGGCTCACTGTGACTGGGTGCACCCGTGGGACGGCTCGCCGGGCCGCCGCCCGGCGTTGTTTAACCCACGAGTAACTATCGAGCAGGGATCAGAGTAGAGCCCGCCCAGCCGACACGTAAGGGGCGGCGGCCTGTCACTTCCTACCGTCAGCGACCCTACGCATGCGTAGAGGCCCGCCGCGTTTTCTCGCGACGAGCCCCTGTTGCGCCCGGTTTGCCGGGATACCGGTAGGTAACCCGGAGTGACCGGCGTTACTTCTTGGCTTTGCTCGACCCCGCGCTGTCATCGCTGGACAGCACGGCGATGAAGGCCTCCTGTGGAACCTCCACGGAACCCACCATCTTCATCCGCTTCTTGCCTTCCTTCTGCTTCTCCAGCAGCTTGCGCTTCCGGGAGATGTCACCGCCGTAGCACTTGGCGAGGACGTCCTTGCGGATGGCGCGGATGGTCTCGCGGGCGATCACCCGGGAGCCGATGGCCGCCTGCACCGGCACCTCGAAGTTCTGCCGCGGGATCAGCTCCCGGAGCTTGGCGACGAGCCGGACGCCGTACGCGTACGCCTGGTCCTTGTGGGTGATCGCGGAGAAGGCGTCGACCTTGTCGCCGTGCAGCAGGATGTCGACCTTGACCAGGGAGCTGTTCTGCTCGCCCGTGGGTTCGTAGTCGAGCGAGGCATAGCCGCGGGTCTTTGACTTCAGCTGGTCGAAGAAGTCGAAGACGATCTCCGCGAGCGGCAGCGTGTAGCGGATCTCCACGCGGTCCTCGGACAGGTAGTCCATACCGAGCAGCGTGCCGCGCCGGGTCTGGCACAGCTCCATGATCGCGCCGATGAACTCGGTGGGCGCGAGGATCGTGGCCCGTACGACCGGCTCGTACACCTCGTCGATCTTGCCCTCGGGGAACTCGCTCGGGTTGGTCACGACGTGCTCGACGCCGTCCTCCATGATCACGCGGTAGACCACGTTCGGGGCGGTGGCGATCAGGTCGAGGCCGAACTCGCGCTCCAGCCGCTCCCGGACCACGTCCAGGTGCAGCAGCCCGAGGAAGCCGACGCGGAAGCCGAAGCCCAGCGCGGCGGAGGTCTCCGGCTCGTAGACCAGCGCGGCGTCGTTGAGCTGGAGCTTGTCGAGCGCTTCGCGCAGGTCGGGGTAGTCGGAGCCGTCCAGCGGATACAGGCCCGAGAAGACCATCGGCTTCGGGTCCTTGTAGCCGCCCAGCGCCTCGGTGGCGCCCTTGGCCTGGCTGGTGATCGTGTCACCGACCTTGGACTGGCGGACGTCCTTCACGCCGGTGATCAGGTAACCCACCTCACCCACGCCGAGGCCGTCGGCCGGCAGCATCTCGGGCGAGCTGACGCCGATCTCCAGCAACTCGTGCGTGGCGCCGGTGGACATCATCCGGATCCGCTCACGCTTGTTGAGCTGGCCGTCGACGACCCGGACGTACGTCACGACGCCGCGGTAGGAGTCATAGACGGAGTCGAAGATCATCGCGCGCGCCGGGGCGTCCTTGACGCCGACCGGGCCCGGGATCTCCTGGACGACGCGGTCGAGCAGCGCGTCGACACCGAGGCCCGTCTTGGCAGAGACCTTGAGCACGTCGTCGGGCTCGCAGCCGACCAGGTTGGCCAGCTCCTCGGCGAACTTCTCCGGCTGCGCGGCCGGGAGGTCGATCTTGTTCAGCACCGGGATGATGGTGAGGTCGTTCTCCATCGCCAGGTAGAGGTTGGCGAGGGTCTGCGCCTCGATGCCCTGGGCGGCGTCCACGAGGAGGACGGTCCCCTCGCAGGCGGCGAGCGACCGCGAGACCTCGTAGGTGAAGTCGACGTGCCCGGGGGTGTCGATCATGTTGAGGATGTGCGTGTTGCCCGGGTCCTGGGTGGGAGCCCACGGCAGACGCACCGCCTGGGACTTGATCGTGATGCCGCGCTCACGCTCGATGTCCATGCGGTCGAGGTACTGAGCACGCATCTGGCGCTGCTCGACCACGCCGGTCAGCTGGAGCATCCGGTCGGCAAGCGTGGACTTGCCGTGGTCGATGTGCGCGATGATGCAGAAATTCCGGATCAGAGCCGGGTCGGTACGGCTCGGCTCGGGCACATTTTTAGGGGTCGCGGGCACGCAGGGTCCTGTCTCTTGAGGCGCCTTCTGCCTCGGGTCGGATCGATACGTAGTCTCCATGGTCCCACGGGCGGGCACCGGGGAGGGGTTTGGGCTGGCCGCGGGGCCACTGGTACCGTGAGGGGCTGTGCCTCGTGCCTGCTCGGCGCGTGGTACCTCTCAGAAGATCACCGGCAACGGGACCCCAGGGCCCCGTGCCAGAACCTGAAAAGGCTCATTCGTGGCGAACATCAAGTCCCAGATCAAGCGGATCAAGACCAACGAGAAGGCCCGGCTGCGCAACAAGGCCGTCAAGTCTTCCCTGAAGACCGCGATCCGCAAGGCCCGCGAGGCCGCTGCCGCGGGTGACGTCGAGAAGGCGACCGAGTGCCAGCGCGCCGCTGCGCGCCAGCTCGACAAGGCCGTCTCCAAGGGCGTCATCCACAAGAACCAGGCCGCCAACAAGAAGTCGGCCCTGGCCTCCAAGGTCGCGTCCCTCAAGGGCTGAGTCAGTCCTGACTTGACCGTCGGACGGACCAGAGCGGGCCCTCTCTCATCCGCTCCCGGCCGGCACCCAGAGCCTGTTCGCGGCCTGCGTTCGCCACGCGGGAACAGGCTCGACAGCTTTGACCGGAGGTCCCGGTGACCGCCCTTCCCCAGGGCGGGCGCCGGGGCTTTCGGTGTTTTCGGGGCCGCTGAGGCCAAGCTTCGCTGTCGAGGCCGCTTCAACATTCTCTTCGGGTCCGTCACAGGTCGGCTTGCGACCCGTCCCGGACCCGCCGCCCCGCGCGTCAGGCCGACCGGTCGCCCCGGCCCCGCCTGCCAGCGCCGCCGATCATCCCCGGCCCCGCGACCGCGCCGCCCGCGCGATGGTCACGACGGCTTTCTCCAATGCGTACTCGGGATCGTCCCCGCCCCCCTTCACTCCGGCGTCCGCCTCGGCCACCGCCCGCAGGGCCGTCGCCACACCGTCGGGCGTCCACCCCCGCATCTGCTGCCGCACCCGGTCGATCTTCCACGGCGGCATCCCCAGCTCCCGGGCGAGGTCGGCGGGGCGCCCACCGCGCGCCGACGACAGCTTCCCGATCGCCCGCACGCCCTGCGCGAGCGCACTGGTGATCAGCACCGGTGCGACCCCGGTCGCCAGCGACCAGCGCAGTGCCTCCAACGCCTCCGCGGTGCGCCCCTCGACGGCGCGGTCCGCCACCGTGAAGCTCGACGCCTCGGCCCGACCCGTGTAGTACCGCCCGACGACCGCTTCGTCGATCGTCCCCTCGATGTCCGCGGCCAGCTGCGACGCCGCGGACGCCAGCTCCCGCAGATCGCTCCCTATCGCGTCGACCAACGCCTGGCACGCCTCGGGCGTCGCCGACCGGCCGAGCGTCCGGAACTCACTGCGCAGGAAGGCGAGCCGGTCCGCCGGCTTGGTCATCTTCGGGCAGGCCACCTCCCGCGCTCCCACCTTGCGCGCGGCGTCGAGCAGCCCCTTGCCCTTGGCCCCGCCCGCGTGCAGCAGCACGAGCGTGATCTCCTCGGCCGGCGCCCCCAGATAGGTCTTCACGTCCTTGACGGTGTCGGCCGAAAGATCCTGCGCGTTGCGTACGACCACGACCTTGCGCTCCGCGAAAAGCGACGGGCTGGTCAACTCGGCGAGGGTGCCGGGCTGGAGCTGGTCCGGTGTCAGGTCACGTACGTCCGTGTCGGCGTCGGCGGCCCTGGCGGCGGCCACCACCTCCTGCACGGCACGGTCGAGCAGAAGGTCCTCCTGGCCCACGGCAAGCGTCACCGGGGCGAGAGGGTCGTCATGAGCGGTCTTCCTGGCCATCTCGACAAGCATCGCACGGGCCACTGACAACGCGGGCGGCGAGCGGACACGGGAGGGCTAGGGTCAATGTCGGTGACTTAAGTTCTGTCCCGCCGAGTGATGGTGATGCTGTGCGGTGCGGGTGGTGTCCAGTTGCGATGCTCGGCCCGTTTGAGCGGCCAGTTGGACATCTTGCGTCTGATCACTCGGGGGCAGGTGCGATGGCGGCGTGCGGGCAGCAGGCGCTCAGCGATCTCAGCCAGGGTGCGGGTCAGTGCCCGGGCGAGTCTGCCGGGGGGAAAACGCCGCCTGGGCCGGGACCTGGCGGCGCACGATCCGCAGGGACCGGGTGAAGGAGAACCGGTCGGGATCAAGGCCCTGGCCGGTCGCGGCCTGGTGCATCAGCTGCCGGATGGCGTGGTGCACCAGGAGGAAGCCGTAGATCTCCTGCTCCACGCCCCACGGGTATTTCGAGCGCAGGACGAGCTTCGGGCCGCGCAGGCGGGTCTTGATCTCGTCCAGTGTGGTCTCGGTCCCCCACCGCTGGGCGGAGAGCGCGGCCAGTTCGTCCGCCGGTGCTTCCTCCGGGTCGAGCAGGGTGGTCAGCAGGCGGCAGACGGTGGCGTCGCCGGTGCGGGCGAGGGTGTACTCGATCACCCGGACCACCACCGGGCTGCGGCGGCTCTTGCGGTCCCACTCGGCATGGACGGCGCTGAGACAGGAGCCATCGGCCAGGACCTGAACCACGGCCAAGCCGCGCTCTTACGCATCCGCCACAGCAGGTCCGCGCCGGTGGCCCGGGCGGCCTGCCACAGCTCGAACCCGTAAAAGCCCCGGTCGGCCAGCAGCAGCATCCCCGCCCGGAGCCCGGTCAACAACTGCCGGGACAGCACCGGCTCACTCACCGACAACGACCCGACCGCCGCACCGAACACCGCGTGCGTCCCGCACTCCGCCAGCGCCACCACCCTGGCCTGCGGGAACGCGCCCGTCCCCCGCCCGGACCCCGGGCGGGGGAAGAAGCTGTCGTTCTCCGCCGTGTCCGCCAGGTCCAACGTCGTGCCGTCCACCGCCACCAGACGCCACCGCCGATACCAGGCACCCACCGTCTCCGGCACCGCCACCGGACGGCACACCCGCGCGAACAGCAACTTCAACGGCTCAACGCCCAGACGCCGACGCGCCCGCCCGATCGCGGCAGTCGTCGGCACCCGCCACGAGCGCCCCGCATCGCCCAGACCCGCACCCAGCAACCGCGACACCTCCTCATACGGCTGCCCGAAGAACAGACACATCGCCAGCACGAAGTACACGACCCCCCGGGCCGGCAAAAGACGACTGCGCCGCTCACCCCGCCCGGTCTCCGCGATCACCTCGTCGACCAGCCGCGACGGAAACGCCCGTGTCAGCACCCCGATCGCGATCCTGGTCCGACAAACGCTCACCCACAGGCGACTTGACCTGCCCACCCCATGCCACACCACAACCAACGAACGAGGACATCTAAGTCACCAGCATTGGGGCTAGGGTTCCTCCCGCCAGCCCTCCCACTCCCCCGCCAGCGCGTCCAGTTCCGCCGGGTCCAGCCGCTCCTCCTCGTCCCGCAGGACGACGAGCCACTGCGCGTCCTCGGCATCGTCCTCACCGGCCAGCGCGTCGCGCACCAGCTGCGGCTCCTCCACGACACCGAACCGCTCCCCGAGCGCTTCCGCCACCTCCTGCGCGGCATCGCGGTCGGGCAGCACCAGCACATGTCTCACATCGCTCACGGAGCCATTGTCCGGTGGCGCGACGGTGCCGGACGACCGGCCCGCACGTCAGCTCTTGGGCACGAGCTGCACATCGAGGTCGATCTGGATGCTCGGCCCGACCACGGCGATGCCCCGGGCCAGCATCGTCTGCCAGCTCACGGTGAAGTCGTCCCGGCGCAGTTCCGTGGTGGCCCGGCAGGCGGCGCGCGTCTCGCCCTCCATCCCGTTGCCGAGCCCGAGGTACTCCGTGTCGAGCGTGACCGTACGCGTCACCCCGTGCAGCGACAGCGCGCCGGTGACGGCCCACCGGCTGCCGCCCCGGTGCACACACCGCTCGCTGTAGAACTCAAGCGTCGGAAAGCGCTGCACGTCCAGGAAGTCCGCCGAGCGCAGGTGGTCGTCGCGCATCCGTACGTTCGTGTCGATGGACGCCGCGTCGATCACCACGTGCATCGCGGACTGCTCCACCGGATCGGCGATCCGCACCGCCCCAGCGAAGGTGTTGAACCGTCCGTGGACCCGGGCCAGCCCGATGTGCCGCGCGGTGAAGGCGATCGAGGAATGCGTCGGCTCGATCTCCCAGTCACCCGGCACCGGCAGGTCCGGCGGCTGGGCGACCTGGAGGATCACATCGCCCAGCGAGGCCAGCGCGTTCTCGCTGACCAGCGTGGTCGCCCGGTAGGGCG
The DNA here is from genome assembly GCF_042871185.1 of Streptomyces sp. NPDC006012. Classification (NCBI taxonomy): domain Bacteria; kingdom Bacillati; phylum Actinomycetota; class Actinomycetes; order Kitasatosporales; family Streptomycetaceae; genus Streptomyces; species Streptomyces sp. NPDC006012. The sequence continues at coordinate 569,628 of NZ_JBIAIE010000001.1, read as the reverse complement.
TGTAGCCGTCGGCCGAGACCGCGAGCCGGTACTCGCCGGCCGGCACCGTCGTCATGAACGACCCGTAGGGGTCGGTGCCGCCGGTGACCAGCGTGCGCCCCATGGCATCGGTGACCGCGAACTCCGCCTGTGGGACCGGCCCGTTGACCGGGTCGAGCACCCGGCAGCTGAGCACCCCGGCGTCGGGCGGAGTCTGGATCGCCGCGAGCGGACTCGCCCTATGCCCCCGCTTCGTTCGGTTTCCCAGCAAACGGCCGAACATCCAAGATCCCCCTGTACTCCACAACATCTCCAATTACCGAAGATACATTCGATCACCGATGCGGCATTCCAGGCAACACGGGCCCAGATCACTGGAATCCAGCGCATGTGATGGGACTACGTACGAGTAGCAGCTACCTGCCGTCTGTCGATGGAATTGGTCGCACGGATTCCATTTCACCTGGTCAGCACAGAGCAGGGGCCGCGCTGTTGCGGGAATCGGGGCCCGGGCCCGGACATCAAACCGCACTGCTGGACGCCTCTGCCTCTACGTCCGTCTCTTTGTCCGCATCCGCATCCGCATCCGCGTCCGACTCCGCATCACCTTGCCGCCGCGCGGTCCGGCCGGATGCACGGTCACACGTCAGGCTTGGCCTCGGGCTCGCGCTTGGTCCTGGGCTCGGTCCTGGCCTTGGGCTCGGTCCTGGGCTCGGTGCCGGAACTGGTCCTGCCCCTGGGGTCGGCCTTGGCCCTGGGCTCATGCCTGGTCCCAGGCTTGGCCCTGACCCCGGGCTCAGCCTCGTTCTCGGCCCCGGCCTCCGCCCCAGCTTCGATCAGACCTTCGATCCCCGCCTTGGCTCCGGTCCCGGCTTGCGGGGATACAGCGGTCAGACAGGACCTCACGAAGTCCTGAACCACGGGGTCGGTGTCGCCGGCGGGCGCCCACGCGACACCGACCCGGCTGGGGCTGACACCGCTGACAGGGCGGTAGACGATGCCGGGGCGGGCGTAGTACCGGGCGGCGGATTCGGGGGCGAGGGCGATGCCGTAGCCGTTGGCGATCGCGCTCAGCCAGTCGTCGGGCAGGTCGGTGACGGCGCCGATGCGGACCGGGTGGCCCTCGCGTTCATCTGCGGCCAGCCAGTAGTCCCGCCAGGCCCCCGACTCGGGTGGCGCCGCCACGAACGGTTCGTCCCACAGGTCTCGGAACGGAATCAGGTCACGTGCGGCGAAACGGTGTCCCGCCGGCAGGGCGATCCAGCGTGGCTCGCTGAACAGCACTGCCACTCGCAGCACCTCCTGGCCGGGGAAGGGCAACCGCAGCAGGGCGGCATCGGTGTCGCCGTCGGCAAGCCCGGCGGTCGGGTTCGACCAGGCGGCCTGCCGCATGTCGGCCCGCCAGCCCGGCCGGCGCCGGCCGAACTCCACGACGATGCGCTGGGTCGCCTCGTTGGCTGCACTGGCCAGGAAGCCGACCCTCAGCACACGGGCCGCCCGGTCGGCCGCCCCCTTCGTCTCGCGCAGCAATCGGTCCCAGTCGGCCAGCAGGGCAGGCGTCCGCTCCGCCAGGACCCGGCCCGGATCGGTGAGGGCCATCCCGGACCGGGACCGGGTGAACAGCCGCACCCCGAGCCTCGCCTCCAACTGCTTGATCTGCTTGGTCAGCGCCGGTTGGGAGAGGAACAGACGCTCTGCCGCACGGGTCAGACTCCCTGTCTCCGCCACCGCGACGAAGGAACGCAGCAGCCGGGTGTCCACATCCATGCTTTCAGGTTATAGATGCAGGTATTGGACGCCAAACCGAGGATCGGCAAGGCTTTTCACAGGGGAAACGGCAGCCGCCCCGCGCCCGCCCTCGACGCGCCCGGCCGAAAGGGGAGGTCCATGGTCACCGCCTATGTGATCGTCACCGTCATCACCGTCGCGGCCAACGCCGGGATCGTCGTCACGGACCTGCTGCGGGCCGGGTTCGTCCTGGCCAACTCGGCCGAGGTGGGGCTTCCGCAGTCCTGGCTCCCCTGGCTCGCCACGGCCAAGGCCGCCGGGGCTGCCGGACTCCTGCTCGGGCTCCTGGGCGCCCGGCCCCTCGGCCTCGCAGCCGCGGTGGGGCTCGTGCTGTTCTTCCTCGGCGCCATCGCCGCACACGTCCGCAGTCGCGTGTACCACAACATCGCCTTCCCGACCGGCTACCTCGGGCTCATCACCGCCTCCCTCGTCCTTGCCCTCGCCACCCTGCGATGACCGTCGATCGCTTGCGTACGACCACCCCAACCACCCTCGACAGCGGGCCAGCCCTGGGCGGCGTACCAGTCTTGGGCGACGTACCAGCCCTGGGCGGCGTACCAGTCTTGGGTGGCCTGCCGGTGCCCCGCGGCGTGCCCGTCTTTGACGGCATGCCCGTCTTCACGGCGTGCCCGTCCTCGGCGGCGTGCCGGTGCCCAGCCGGCCTGCCCGTCCCCAGCAACGTACCGGTGCCCAGCCGACCTGGCCTCGGCAGCGTGCCCACGCGCCGACCATCACCGACCGTGTCACCCGGGCACTCCTCCACGGACGACAGGTGAAGGCGCGGCACGGGCCCGACGCGGGCACGGCTCGCGGGGTGTCCAGCCCTCAGTCACGCGTCACCCGTAACTCCCCACCTGACTCGCCCGATCCGGCGACCGCGAGCGAACCGTCCCGGTCCGTGCGCAGCACCACCGCCCCCGTCGCCCGCAGCGCCGCCACGGTACTGGGCGCCGGATGGCCGTACGGGTTGTCCACGCCGCACGAGACCAGCGCCACCCGTGGTGCCACGAGCCGTATCAACTCCGGGTCCTGGTAGGCCGAGCCGTGGTGAGCGACCTTGAGCACGTCCACCCGGGCCAGCCCGGCCACCGCCGGAGACCTGGACAGCGCCTGCTGGGCCGGTGGTTCCAAGTCGCCGAGCAGGAGCAGTCGCAGCCCGGCCGACCGGACGAGCAACGTGACGCTCGCATCGTTCGGCCCGTCCGGTTCCGGTCCCGGGCGCGGCGGCGGCCACAGCACCTGCCAGCTCAGCGGACCGGTGCGCCGCCGTTCTCCCGCGACGGCGCGGGTCACCGGGACATGTCTGCGCGCCGCTTCCCTCCTCACGAACTCTGCCTGTTCCGCAGGTTCTTCGAAGCCTGTCGTCTCGATCGCGGCCACGGAGCGCCCGCGCAGCACACCGGGCAGTCCGGCCACGTGGTCGGCGTGGAAATGGGTGATCAGCAGGAGCGGGACACGGGTGATGCCGAGGTCCCGCAGACAACGGTCGACCAGGTTCGGGTCGGGGCCCGCGTCCACGACCACCCCACTGCCCTCGCCCACCGCGAGCACCGTCGCGTCCCCTTGCCCGACGTCACACATCGCGTACCGCCAGCCGGACGGCGGCCAGCCCGTGATCACCCGGGTGAGCGGCGCCGGCCGTATCACCAGCAGCAGGAGCAGCAGCAGGCAGACACCGCACCACCACGGGCGCCTCAGCAGCCGCCGTCCGATCAGCACAACGGTCGTCGTGACCGCGGCGAGCAGCAGCGCCCCCGCCCAACTGCCCGGCCAGTCCACTCCCCCACCGGGCAACGCGGCCCCGGTCCGGGCGACCCGCGCGATCCAGTCGGCCGGCCAACTCGCACACCAGGCGAGTGCCTTGGCCACGGGCATCGCCAGCGGCGCGGTGGCCAGCGCCGCGAATCCAAGCACCGTGGCCGGGGCGATGGCGATCTCGGCGAGCAGGTTGCACGGCACCGCCACCAGACTCACCCGTGCCGACAGCACGGCGATGACCGGCGCGCACACGGCCTGCGCAGCGGCGGCCGCGGCCAAGGCCTCCGCCGCCCGCCGCGGCACCCCGTGCCTGCGCAGCGCCTCGCTCCACCCGGGCGCGAGCACCAGCAACGCACCGGTGGCCAGCACCGACAGCAGGAATCCGTAGCTGCGGGCCAGCCACGGGTCGTAGAGGACCAGCAGCAGTACGGCCGTCGCCAGCGCGGGGATCAGGGACCGGCGGCGTCCGGTGGCCAGGGCCAGCAGCGCCACGGCGCCGCAGGCCGCCGCTCGCAGCACGCTCGGATCGGGGCGGCACACGACGACGAAGCCGAGCGTGAGCGTCCCCGCGAGCAGTGCCGTGCTCCGCAGCGAGAGCCCGAGGCGGGGCGCGAGTCCGCGGCGTTCGACGTGCGCCGCCAGGCCTGGCGGTCCGACGAGCAGGACGAGCAGGATGGTGAGGTTGCTTCCGGAAACGGCCAGCGTGTGCGCCAGATCCGTTTCCTTGAACGCTTCGTCCAGTTCGGCGGTGATACGAGAGGTGTCCCCGACGACCAGTCCGGGCAGCAACGCCCGCGCGTCGGCGGACAGCCCTTCGGTTGCCGTACGCAGTCCGGCCCGCAGCCGGCCCGCCAGCCGCTGTGGTCCGTTCGGCTCACCCACGACCTCCGGCGCTTTCGCCTCCGTGACCCGTAGCACGGCGGCCAAGTCATCGCCGCCCGCCAGCGCGGGGGCCAGCCGTGCAGTCACCTGCAGCCGGGTGGAGGGCAGCAGGCCCAGCCAGGCCGAACGCGCACTGCGCGGACCGCTGCCGGAGGCACGTCCGAGCGCCGGACCGTCCGTCCGCGCCGGTGCCGGGACGTCCGCGTCCACGATCATCAGCACCGGCGCCCGGGTCGTCATGGCCGTCCCATCGGTCCGCTCCACGCGCCGTACCTCGGCGCGAGCCAGCACGGCTGTCGGAGCGGTGTGGTCGCCTCTCACCCGTGGTCTGCTGAGCCAGGGGTCGGAGCCGAGCCGAACCTCCACGGTCACCGTCGCGTAGCGGCGGGCCAGCTCCGGCACCGGTCCCCGGTGGGTGTCCGCCCCGTGCAGCCCGGCGGACACAGCCGCCGCGGCCACGCACAGCAGTACGGCGGCGACCGAGGTCCGCGGCCAGGTGAACCACCCGGGCGGGCTCGCCGGCTGCGGGGATTCCGTGGGCGGGCCCGTCGCCCGCCCTTTCGCACGGTTTCGGCCGGCCCGGCCCCCACGGGTCAGGAGCAGCAGGACCGCCACGATCAGTGCCCCCGCCGCGACTGCGGCAGTCCACGTCAGTGAGGTGTCCAGCGTGACCGCGGCCGTCGCCCAGGCCGCGAGCGCGGGCGGCACGAGGCGCAGATCCGTCGGCCCCTCCTGGCGGGGGTGCGCGTCGCCGAGCCGATGTCCGGACGCCGCGTGGACGGCAGGGCGGGTGGACGGCGCGTGGACGGCAGAGCGGTCGGACGGCGCGTTCATGGAGGCGACGACGGTGACGGGTCGGCCGTCGACGCCTTCAGGCACTGTGGCATCGGGCAGCGTGGACTCAGAGGCGGTGTGCTGGGAGGCGGTGTGCTGAGAGGCACTGGGCCCAGAGACGGTGGACTCAGAGACGGCCGTCTCAGAGGTGGTGGGCTCAAGAGCCGCGGCCTCGGGAGCGGTCGGCTCAGGAACAGCGGGATCCAGGGCGCTGGGCTCACGGTTCATGGCCGTACCAGATTCCTCAGGTCGGAGAAGCGCCGGTCACCGATGCCGTTGACCTCACGGAGTTCGTCGACGGAACGGAATCCGCCGTGCTGGGTGCGGTAGTCGACGATGTGCCGGGCCAGCACGGGCCCCACCCCGGGCAGGGTGTCGAGTTGGTCCACGGTGGCCGTGTTCAGCGAGACCGGGGCCGCCGGTCCACCCGCTCCCGCCGCCGTGCCCGCAGAGCCGGATCCGGCCGCCCCGCCGAATCCGTTTCCGGCCGCAGCCCCAGGAGCGCCGACGACGATCTGCTCGCCGTCCACCAGGAAGCGGGCCCGGTTGAGACCGTCAGTCTCCGTGCCCGGGCGCACTCCGCCCGCTGCACCCAAAGCGTCGACGACCCGTGACCCCGCGGGCAGCCGATGGATCCCGGGCTTGCGGACCTTTCCGCTGACGTCGACCACGATCTCCGCGCCCACGCTCCCCTGAACAGCTCCGACCAAAGCCCCCGGCCCCGAGCCACCGCCCGTACCGGCCCTCCCGCCCGCCTCACTCTCCTCGCTCCGCTCGCCCTCCCCGCCCTTGCCCTCCACAGCGAACGGCGCCTGCGCCCGTACCACTTCCGGCGCGCGTACGGGCTGGGTGCGACCGGTCCAGAAGTGCTGCACGGCGAACACTGCGGCTGCGGCGAGCAGCACCGCGAGCGCGATCACACCCCGTTGCTCCAGACCGCACCTGGCCTGCAGCCACAACGGCATCCGCTCCCGCAGGGCGATCCCGGCGCGCTCCCGCCGGCCCGGCGCGGCTGACCCGTCCGGGCGATCCGCACCATCGGAGCCATCTGGGTGATTCACGTGATCCAAGCGATCCGCGTGATCGGCGTGATACGCCCTATCCGCGTGATCCGCGCGTGAGGTGTCCTTCCCCTGCGGGGCATCGGGCTTCGGCGGCGCGGCCGTCGGCCGTGGCCGCGCGACGGTGGCCGTCGGCCGCGCCGGGCTCAGTCCGGGTGCTGTTCCGAACGCCCTGCCTGTCACCGTCGAGGCAGGGACACGAGGCCGTGCACCTGGCGGTCCGTGGCCCGACTCCCCAGGTGCAATCGACTCCCCGCGCTCGCTCGGCTCCGGGCCTGCAAACGCCTTCCGGCGTCCACCCGGTCCCCGGGGCCGGCCCGGCTGCCGGTCTACGCCCGGCTCCCACCCTTCCGTCCGTGTCCCGTCTTCCTCAGCGCGTTCGCCGAAGAGGAGTTCCGCGCGGCGGCGCAGTTCCACCGCCCGTGTATGCCGTCGGCGCGCGTAGCGGCCCGGGCCGCTGGTCGGAGCCGTCGTGATGCGTGAGTGTGATCGAAGTGGCATGCGACGAGCATCGGGCATTCCACCAGTTCGCGATGATCTTGCTCAATTCCCGGGGATTACCCACCGGTTGTGGAAAACTCCGTCACCCACACGAGGGCACAGCCAGCCACGGCGCGGCTACAGCTACAGCTACAGCTACAGCTACAGCTACAGCTACAGCTACAGCTACAGCTACAGCTACAGACCACGAAAGACGCAGGTTGGCCGGCCCCGCGAACCCACGTCACCTCGGCGAGACGACGGCGCCGAGCAGTCCGGGCCCGGTGTGCGCGCCGATCACCGCTCCGACCTCGCTGACATGCACGTCGGCCAGCCCCGGTGCCCGTGCCCGCAGCCGTTCGGCGAGGGCCGAAGCCCGGTCGGGTGCGGCGAGATGGTGAACGGCGATGTCGGCCTCGGCCCCGCCCACCCGCTCGACGACGATCTCCTCCAGGCGGGCGATCGCCTTCGATGCCGTGCGCACCTTCTCCAGCAGTTCGATTCGGCCGTCTTCCAGTTGCAGCAGCGGTTTCACCGCGAGGGCGGAGCCCAGCAGGGCCGCCGCGGTGCCGATGCGGCCGCCACGGCGCAGATAGTCGAGTGTGTCGACATAGAAGTAGGCGGAGGTGCCCGCGGCCCTTTTCTCGACCGCCATGACGGCCTCGTCCATCGTGCCGCCCGACTCCGCTGTCTCGGCGGCGGCGAGCGCGCAGAAGCCGAGGGCCATCGCGACCATCCCGGTGTCCACCACGCGCACCGGTACCGGAGCCTCGCGGGCCGCGACGACCGCGGCATCGTACGTACCCGACAACTCGGCGGAGAGGTGCAGCGAGACGATCCCCGTGGCACCGGACTCGGCGACCGCGCGATAGGTCGCCGCGAACGTCGACGGGCTGGGGCGGGAGGTGGTGACGGGGCGACGTTTCTGCAGCGCCTGGGCCAGGGAGCGGGTCGAGATCTCGGTGCCCTCTTCGAGAGCCTGGTCGCCGAGGACCACGGTCAGGGGCACCGCGGTGATGCCGTGCCGCTCCATCATCCGGGGCGGCAGGTAGGCCGTTGAATCGGTGACGATCGCGACATGGCAGGACATGAGCTGGAGGTTACCTGGCGTATAGCCCGCATTGCAGCCCGCCCCCTCACACCTGCGCCGGAGCCGGTGAAATCAGCTGGTGCTCTCGGGCCGTGGCTTCTTCTGCCACGGGTAGGCAGGACGCCGGCCGGGCGGACTGATGGCGGGGCGGGGCTGTTCCCCCGCGGGCTCGGACCGCTCAGTCCGGGGCCAGGCCTGCGGGCCGTGCGAGCCGTCGCCCGTGGGGGCTTCGGGCCACGGGGGCGACGCGAATGACGCGGGTTCGGACTGTCCCGGCGGGGCCGGGGAAGCCGCGGGAGGTGTCGGCTCGTCGCGCTGCCAGTGCCGCAGGGCGCCCGCCTCGACGTCGATCTGCGCGCTCAGCGCGTCCAACTCGTCTTCGCCGAAGCGCTGCGCGCGGTCGACGGCGGCCCAGCGCAGCGCGTCCGCGGACTTGGTGATCCGCTCGGTGCGCTTGCGCAGTTCGGGCAGCCGCGCGGCGAGCGTGGCCCGATCCGGCTCCGACTCCAGGCGTTTGAGCTCGCGGTCCAGCTCTTGCCCGTGCGCGCTCAGCCGCTCGAAGAGACCGAGCGATTCCCGCAGCGCCGTGTCCTCCGCCACGCCCGCGTGCAGCGTGTCCTGCGTGGCCCGCATCGAGGTGCGCAGGTCGAGCCGGAGCTTGGCGACCTCGCCGACCGGGCCCGGCTGGGCGAAGGACTTCGCACGCAGTGTGTGGTCCTCGACCGTGCGGCGGGCCTGTGTGACCGTACGGTCGACGCCCCGCTTGGCCGCGCCGATCACTTTGATCATGATGTAGCCGCCCAGAAGGACGCAGAGCAGAAAGAGCACGGCGAACACTGCGATCACTGCTTCCACGACGCTCCTCCTCCGACCTCACGAAGCGACCCGCCCCGCTCCTCCACGGTAAACGCAACAGGCAGGCCCGGGGTTCCAGACAAACCCCGAACCTGCCCGTAGGGGACGCCCCGGAGACGGCGTCCCCACGCATGCATCCAGCCGTCCCCGCGCTTACGCCGGGACGATGTTCACCAGCTTGGGTGCCCGCACGATCACCTTGCGGATGGCGGCGCCGTCCAGGGCGGCGACGACCTTCTCGTCGGCCAGCGCCACCTTCTCCAGTTCCTGCTCGGAGATGCCCGGGGGGACCTCCAGGCGGGCCTTGACCTTGCCCTTGACCTGTACGACACAGGTCACGGTCTCGTCGACGACATACGCCGGGTCGGCGACCGGGAAGTCCCGGTGGACGACGGTGTCGGTGTGCCCCAGCCGGTGCCACAGCTCCTCGGCGATGTGCGGGGCCAGCGGCGCGATCAGCAGCACCAGCGCCTCGGCGACCGGCCGCGGCACCGTATCGCCCCGCCGCCCGCCGCCGGCCTCCGTCGAGGACCCTGCTGGCCCTCCCCCGTACGCTTTGGTCAGGTGGTTGTTCAGCTCCGTGACCTTGGCGATGGCGGTGTTGAAGCGCAGGCCCTCCAGGTCCTGACGGACGCCGTCGATCGCCTTGTGCAGGGCGCGCAGCGTCTCCTCGTCGGGTTCCGCGTCGGAGACGGTGACCTCGCCGGTCGTCTCGTCGACGATGTTGCGCCACAGCCGCTGCAGCAGCCGGAACTGGCCGACCACCGCGCGTGTGTCCCACGGCCGGGACACGTCCAGGGGGCCCATCGCCATCTCGTACAGACGCAGCGTGTCGGCTCCGTACTCGGCGCAGATCTCGTCGGGCGTCACCGCGTTCTTCAGGGACTTGCCCATCTTGCCCAGCAGGCGGGTGACCTTCTCGCCCTGGTGGTAATAGGCGCCGTCACGCTCCTCCACCTCGGCGGCGGCCACCGCGATGCCGCGGCTGTCGCGGTAGACGTACGCCTGGATCATGCCCTGGTTGAACAGCTTGTGGAACGGCTCCGCGGAGGAGACGTGCCCCAGGTCGTACAGGACCTTGGACCAGAAGCGGGCGTACAGCAGGTGCAGTACGGCGTGCTCGGCACCGCCGACGTACAGGTCGACGCCGCCGTGCGGCATGCCCTCGCGCGGGCCCATCCAGTACCGCTCGACCTCGGGGTCGACCAGCTGCCGGTCGTTGTGCGGGTCCAGGTAGCGCAGCTCGTACCAGCAGGAACCGGCCCAGTTGGGCATGGTGTTGGTCTCGCGGCGGTACTTCTTCGGCCCGTCGCCCAGGTCCAGGGTGACGTTGACCCATTCCTCGTTGCGCGACAGCGGCGTCTCGGGCTGGGTGTCGGCGTCGTCCGGGTCGAAGGTGCGCGGGCTGTAGTCCTCGACCTCCGGCAGCTCCAGCGGCAGCATCGACTCCGGCAGCGCGTGGGCGGTGCCGTCCTCGTCGTAGACGATCGGGAAGGGCTCGCCCCAGTAGCGCTGGCGGCTGAACAGCCAGTCACGCAGCCGGAAGTTGACGGTGCCCTCGCCGATGCCCTTGCGCTCCAGCCACTCGGTGATGCGCGCCTTGGCGTCGACGACGCCCAGGCCGTCCAGCTGCACGTCCTCACCGGAGGAGTTGACGATCTTCGCGTCGTACGAGGCGAAGGCGTCGTCCCAGGTCGACGTGTCGGTGTCGCGGCCGTCGGACGGCTCGACGACGCACCGGATCGGCAGCTCGAAGGCGCGCGCGAAGGCGAAGTCACGAGTGTCGTGCGCCGGGACCGCCATGATCGCGCCGGTGCCGTAGCCCATCAGGACGTAGTCGGCGATGAAGACGGGGATCTTCTCGCCATTGACCGGGTTGGTGGCGAAGGCGCCGGTGAAGACACCGGTCTTGTCCTTGGCCTCGGCCTGGCGCTCCACGTCCGACTTCGCGGCGGCCTGCGCACGGTAGGCGGCGACGGCGTCGGCGGGCGCGGCGTGGCCGCCGGTCCACACGGTGTGAGTGCCCTCGGGCCAGACCGCCGGGGTGAACTTCTCGACCAGCGGGTGCTCGGGGGCCAGCACCATGTAGGTGGCGCCGAACAGGGTGTCCTGGCGGGTGGTGAAGACCGTGATGTGCTCGCCGTCGATCGGGAAGTCGACGCGGGCGCCCTCGGAACGGCCGATCCAGTTGCGCTGCTGCAGCTTGATGGCCTCGGGCCAGTCCAGCTCGTCCAGGTCCGTCAGCAGCCGGTCGGCGTACGCGGTGATGCGCATGTTCCACTGCCGCAGCTTGGCCTTGAAGACCGGGAAGTTGCCACGCTCGGAGCGGCCGTCGGCGGTGACCTCCTCGTTGGCCAGCACGGTGCCCAGGCCGGGGCACCAGTTGACGGGCGCGTCGGAGGCGTAGGCCAGGCGGAAGTCGCCCAGGACGTCGGCGCGCTCGGCGGCGGTCAGCTCGTGCCACGCGCGCGTGCGGCCCGGTACGGCCCGCTCACCGGACTCGAACTGGGCGATCAGCTGGGAGATCGGGCGGGCCTTGCCGGCTTCGTCGTCGTACCAGGAATTGAAGATCTGCAGGAAGATCCACTGGGTCCACTTGTAGTAGTCCGGGTCGATCGTGGCGAAGGACCGGCGCTTGTCGTGGCCCAGGCCCAGCCGGCGCAGCTGGGCCTTCATGTTCTCGATGTTGGCCTCGGTGGACACGCGCGGGTGCGTGCCGGTCTGCACGGCGTACTGCTCCGCGGGCAGGCCGAAGGCGTCGAAGCCCAGGGTGTGCAGGACGTTGTGGCCGGTCATCCGCTGGAACCGGGCGAAGACGTCGGTGGCGATGTAGCCCAGGGGGTGGCCGACGTGCAGACCCGCACCGGAGGGGTACGGGAACATGTCCATGATGAACTTCTTGGGTTCGGCGACCGTTGCGGGGTCGCCGGCCAGATCACCCTTGGGGTTCGGCGCGGCATACGTGCCCTCGGCGTCCCAGAAGTCCTGCCAGCGTGCCTCGATCTCGGCGGCCATGGCAGCCGTGTAGCGGTTCGGCGCCACCTCCGCCGACGTGGCGGAAGCGGCGGGGTTCGTCTCGCTCATGATCCTCAAAGCTCCATAGGTCGTCTCTGCCTGCGGAAACGAAAAATCCCCTCACACAGGAGGGGACGCCGCGCCGATGCCGACCACGGGATTCACCGGCGGTCGGGACTGATCAGCGCGGCCCACTAAGCAGAAGGCGTACGGCACGCATGGCGACAGACTACCGCAGCCTTTGAGCAAGCCGCGACGGGTTTCCGTACGCCTGGTCGACACGACAAGCACTGAATCACATGGAAAAGTCACTTCGCGTAACACCCGCCACCGCGGGACACCGGCCCCGCACAAGCGGAAAGCGAACCATCCATCCGGATGATCCGCTTTCTCATTCTGTGGAGCTAAGGAGAATTGAACTCCTGACCTCCTGCATGCCATGCAGGCGCTCTACCAACTGAGCTATAGCCCCTCGCGGTCATGCAGCGAACCCGCTTGCCGACCGTGCCGCCCGATCTCCCCGGCGGCGACGCCAACATTACACGGTCGACGGGGTGCAGCACCAAACCGTTTCCCTTCTGCGGCGATACGGCAGCTATTGTCGCCCTTCATGATCGCGATCGCGCCCCTCGGAACCCGTCGTCGTGTGCCGGTCGCCCTGGGGGCGTGCCTGGTCTCCTTCGCCGCGTTCTGGATCGCGCAACGCGCCGCACACGTGTCGATGATCGACCTGCTGGTGTACCGGGCCGAGGGAGCGACCGTACGCGCGGGAGGCGATCTGTACGCCCTGCGGGCGACCACGGCCGGACTGCCGACCACGTACCCGCCGTTCGCGGCCCTGGTGTTCACGCCGCTGAGCCTGCCGGGGGCCGCCCAGCTGCGCGTCCTGGCCACAGTGGGAAATCTGCTCCTCCTGGTGGTGTTGGTACGGCTGTCATTGAGACTCGTCGGGCACGCGCGCGTGGAGAGCGTCTGGTGGTTCGCCGCGGCGGCCGTGTGGTGCGAACCGGTCTGGACGACGCTGCGCTACGGACAGATCAATCTGCTGCTCGCCGTCCTGGTGCTGTGGGACCTCTCCCACCGCTCCCCCGGTGGCCCGAAGCGCTGCGCGGGCGCCGGTCTCGGGCTGGCCGCCGCCGTCAAGCTGACACCCGCGCTGTTCGTCGTCTTCCTGATCGCCACCGGGGTCGTGGCGCGCTGCAGGGGCGGCGACGGAGGACCGTGGCTGCGGCACGCGCGCGGGGCGGTCGTCGCCTTCGCCGGCGCGACCCTGCTGGCGGCGGCCGTCCTGCCGTACGACTCGTGGCGCTTCTGGACCGACATGATGTTCCGCACGAGCCGGGTGGGTCACGCCGAGGACACCGCCAACCAGGCCCTGCGGGGCGTTCTGGCCCGGCTGCTGCACAACGCGGAGCCGGGTGGCCTCTGGGCCCTGCTGGCTGTCCTGGCGGCCGTCGCAGGACTGTGGGTGGCGGTCACAGCGGAGCTGGAGGGCCGCCGCTCATGGGCGGTGGTCGCCTGCGCGGTGACGGCGCTGCTGATCAGCCCCGTGTCGTGGTCGCACCACTGGGTGTGGTGCGTGCCCCTGGTGGTGGTGCTGTGGAGTCACGGCCACCGTGCGACGGCCGTGGGCTGCGCAACCGTGTTCTGTTCGTACGCCCTGTGGTGGGTACCGCACGGCAGCGGGCGGCCCGAACTGCATCAGGGAGGCACCGAATTGACGCTGTCGGCCCTCTACGGGGCGTGCGGACTGCTTTTCCTCGTGCTCGCCGGACACCGCGATCGCCGGACGTTGCTGCGGAGCCCGGCGCCGGCCGGTCAGGCGGTGACGAACGAATAGAACCGCTTGAGGGTGCAGTGCTCCTCCAGGAGGCGGCCGTAGATCGGTTCACCCTCCAGTTCGCGGTACGTCTCGATGGGATCGCCCTTTATGATCAGCGCCCGCGCGCATTCCTCGCACCAGTACTGGTAGTCCGGATTGATCGGCTCCATGTCACGGACGATCGGCGTGCCATGCCCGCACCAATCGCACTTTCGCCGGTGTGCACCCATCGATCAGCTCCAGCTGCGGCCGCAGGCCGTGCACACGTACGAGATCCCGCCGTTGTCGCCCAGGACTTGGGCCACATGTGCGGAACCGCAGGAGGGGCAGCTGAGCCGGGCGGCCGTGTCCCGTATCAACGCCGCGTCGAGGAGGTGGCCGACCTCCTCGAGGATGCTCTCAGGCATCGCTACTCCCTCCCGTCGGGCCGCGCCCCCTTCCAGCGGTTTGATTCTGCCACGGCCAGGCCAATACGGTCAGCGACGCCTCAGTACCAGTCCGGACACGGCAGCACCCGCAGCCGTCCCGGCCGGCGCCCGCATGCACGCCGAAAGCGCCTCCGCAGAGGTCCACACCCCCGGGCTCCCAACGGCTCAAGCGGGTTCAGGAACAGGGCGCCGAAGACCACCGCGCCGGTCAGCCGGGGGCCGTTGTCAGTGGCGGGTGGTTCACTTTCCGCAGGGCTCGAAACGGGTGCGGACCCGATGCAGGCCGGATGTCGTCGTCATGCCGTCGAGCCTGGTGACACGCAGGTTCGGGTGCCGAGAGCCCGCCGTTGCCGGTACTGCCGGCACCAGGCATCGGACAGGTCGGGCGCCGACGATGTGATGTGAGGTACGACTCGAAAGGACGGGGGAAGGAATGACGGGGGAAGGTATGACGCGGCGCATGACGACGCGTGAGGTGATCATGGAGTGGGCGGGAGTACACCGCCGAACCGAGCTGGGGTCGCCTGTGCCGCCGGGCAGAGGTGTGCTTCACCAGGGAGCAGGAAGGGCTCACACGCGCGGGCGGGCCAAAGGGGCACCAGGAACGCGAACTACCGCTCATCGTGGCCGCGTTCCCGTCCGACTACGGCAGACAGGTCGGCGAGCCTGCCTGGGAGGAGTTCATACGCGCCCTCGCGGCGGCCAGTCCGTACTTCGCCGGGTTGCGGGCGAGCGGCGTCGTGGCACACCACCGGGACCGCGGGTGAAGACGTTCCGTCACAAGCCCGCCGGTGAGCTGCGGATGAAGTCGCGCCCACTGTCCCTCTCGCAGTCGCTGTCGCTGTCGCTGTCGCTCGACGGGATGCCGGAGGCCGGATCGTGGCCTGCATACCGGAGAGCGACGAGGTGTGCGGGAAGATCGCGTTGCTGAGGGAGCGCAGACAGCGGCTGTGGCCGCCGACGGGCGAGGGGGCCGCCGGAATCATCCGTACGTGGAAAGAAGAAAATCCCGCCCCTTGAATGGGACGGGATCCTCATCACCGATCTTTGACAACTCAACAGAGTGCCGATCAGTGGAGCTAAGGAGAATTGAACTCCTGACCTCCTGCATGCCATGCAGGCGCTCTACCAACTGAGCTATAGCCCCTTGCGCCACGCGGTCGAGCCGCATGGTGTCCGTCCCGCTCGGCGGGGCGAACAAGAAGAACTTTAGCCTGTGACCTGCCGGAAAGTGAAATCCATGTCCCGGCTCCGGACGGGCTCAGGTGTCGTCGCCCAGGACGGGTTCCGGGAGGGTGCCCGCGTTGTGTTCCAGAAGGCGCCAGCCACGGGCGCCTTCGCCGAGAACGGACCAGCAGCAGTTGGAGAGACCGCCGAGACTCTCCCAGTGCCGGGCGTCCAGGCCGAGGAGGCGCCCGATGGTGGTGCGGATGGTGCCGCCGTGGCTGACCACCACGAGGGTGCCGTCCTCGGACAGCTTCTCGGCATGCCGCAGCACGACCGGGGCCGCCCGGTCGGCGACCTCGGTCTCCAGTTCGCCGCCGCCGCGGCGGACCGGCTCACCGCGCTTCCAGGCGGCGTACTCCTCGCCGTGGCGGGCGATGATCTCCTTGTGCGTCAGTCCCTGCCAGACGCCCGCGTAGGTCTCCCGCAGCGCCTCGTCCCGGGTGACGTGGAGGCCGGTGAGCGCGGACAGTTCGGCGGCGGTGTCCGTGGCCCGTCGGAGGTCCGAGGCGACGATCGTGTCGGGCCCCAGCGAGGCGAGCAGCCGGGCGGCGCGGCGGGCCTGGCCGATGCCGGCCGCGGTCAGCTCGACGTCCGTGGTGCCCTGGAAGCGGCGTTCCACGTTCCAGGCGGTCTGGCCGTGCCGCCACAGGATGATGCGCCGCCCCCGGCCGACACGGTCGGTCACCTCGCCGGTGGCGCTCACCGCCACTCGCCCTGCGCTTCGGCCGTGTCCTCGGCGGCCTGCTGCCGGGCATGCTCCTCGGCCTTGCCCCGGGTGGCCTTGGCGTCGGCCGGCAGCTCGATCTCGGGGCAGTCCTTCCACAGCCGCTCCAGGGCGTAGAAGACGCGCTCCTCGCTGTGCTGGACGTGGACGACGATGTCGACGTAGTCCAGCAGGATCCAGCGGGCCTCGCGGTCTCCTTCCCGGCGCACCGGCTTGGCGCCGAGCTCCTTCTGGAGCCGCTCCTCGATCTCGTCGACGATCGACTTGACCTGGCGGTCGTTGGGCGCGGAGGCCAGCAGGAAGGCGTCCGTGATCGACAGCACATCGCTCACGTCGTAGGCGATGACATCGTGGGCGAGCTTGTCGGCGGCTGCCTGGGCAGCGGTGTTGACGAGTTCGAGGGAACGGTCGGTGGCGGTCACTACGTAGCTTTCGGTCGAGGGTGGAGATCGGGGGCGCGGGGCGACCCCCGCACGGCACAGCTCGTCGGCGGTCACTCGCCATCAAGGGTCTCACGGACCGTCCGGGGCACCCCACGTGATTATCGGATCACCCGGGGTGCCCGCACCGCCTTCCGGTGCCGTCCGTCAGGAGGACGACGGCTTGTAGTCCTGGCCGAGGACCACCGAGACGTCGGCGTTCGAGCCGACCGCGCCCTTCGCCACGGCGCTGTCGGACAGCCCCAGGGTCTTGGCGACCTCGGTGGCGTCGTCCTTGTGGGAGGCGTCCGAGTAGAGCACCTGCGACGTGGCCCGGGTGTTGCTCTCGGTGCCGCCGTCCAGGAAGGTGAAGCCGCCGTTGAGGAGGACCACACGGGCCTTGTCCGAGTCGCCCTTGACGCCGGTCGCGTTCTGCACGGAGACCCGGAGGGAGGAGCCCTGGTCAGGGCTTTTCGCGGTACCGCCGAGGATGTTCTTGACGACGTCGGAGCTGGTCTGGGCGCTCAGCGTGCCGTCCGACTGCACGGGCAGCAGGGCCGACTTGTAGTCGCCGCCCTTGGCGAGGTCGGCGAGCCTGGCGAGGAAGGCGCCGAGGTTCTTGTCGGACAGCGGCGGCTCGATGATCTGCCCCAGCGTCTGCACGGTGACGGTCGCGCCGTCGGCGTCGGACGAAATCTTGCGCAGCACGCCCTGGAGCACCTGGCCGAACCGCTCCAGCTGGGCGTTGTCGGACTCGCCCGCGGCGCGATAAGTGGCGTAGGCGACGGCCGCCTTGCCGCTGAGGGTCTGGTCCTTGCCCTGGTGGACGAGGGGGGCGGTGCCCTTCTTCTTGCTGTCCGGGTCGGGGACGTCGGCGTTGGTGTCGACGTCGATGTTGCCGACGAGTTCGACGAGGTTCTGCAGATAGGGGGTGTCGAGCCGCCAGGTGCCCTCGATGCTCGTGCCGAGGACGGTGTCGAGCTGGTCGCGGGTGCCGGCGGAGCCGTCGTCGTCGACCGACTTGGCGAGGGTCGTCACGCCGCCCGAATCGTCGGACAGGGAGAGCGAGTTGGGCAGCAGGACGGTGGTGCCCTGCTTGGTCGTGCTGTTGTCGACGAGCAGCGCCGTGGAGGTGCCGCCCTTCGCGGTGTTGTGCAGGTGGACGACGATCACCTGGCGCTTCTGGGCACCGGCGGCCGTCGAGGTACCGCCCTTGGCGCCCGACGAGGGCAGGCCGGGCAGCATTCCGGCGTACCAGAGGTAACCGACGCCGCCGACCACGACCAGGGCGAGGACGACGACCAGGGCGACGACACGGCTGCGGGCGCGGCGGCGGGCCTCCTCGCGGCGTTCGGTGCGGTTCTCCGTGAACTTCAGCCAGTCGATGACGTCCTCGGAGTCGCCGTCCGGCTCCTCCACGAAGGCGAACTGCTCCGTGTGGTAGTCCCGTTCACGCGCGGCGGGGCCGTCGTCCGGCACCTGGGCCGGGCCGGGCTGCTGCGGGATGTGGGCGGTCTGCTCGGCGACCAGGGGCTGCTGGGTGGCCGGCGCCTGCCCGTAGGGGTCGTGGGGCGCCGTGCCGCCGGTGGCGTGCGTGCCGGTGCCGTACGGGTCGTAGCCGGGCGCCTGGGAGCCGTAGGAGGGAGCCTGGGGCTGCGTGCCGGTGTCGTACGGGTCGTACGCCGGCGTGGGCCGCTGCTGCTGTCCGGTCGCGTACGGGTCGTAGCCGTAGCCCTGCTGCGCGTACGGGTCGTACGCCGGCTGCTGGGGCTGCTGCGTCGGGATCTGACGGTACACGGGCCGTCCGTACTCGTCGTAGCCGACGAGTTCGTACTGGTCGCTCCCGTACCCCGGGTCGTTTCGGTCGTTCACCGGTGCCCCTCTCGGCTCACTCGCCGCGGTACAGCTCGCGCTTGGCGATGTAGCGCACGACTCCGTCCGGCACCATGTACCAGATGGGATCCCCCTTGGCGACTCTGCCACGGCAGTCTGTGGAGGAGATGGCCAGCGCGGGAACTTCGACGAGCGAGACACCGCCCTCCGGGAGCCCTGCGTCGGTCAGGTGGTGGCCGGGGCGGGTCACCCCGATGAAGTGTGCGAGGGAGAACAGTTCCTCGGTGTCGCGCCAGGTCAGCAGCTGGGCGAGGGCGTCGGCGCCGGTGATGAAGAAGAGGTCGGTGTCCGGGTTGAGCGCGCGCAGGTCACGCAGGGTGTCCACCGTGTAGGTGGGGCCGCCGCGGTCGATGTCGATGCGGCTCACCGAGAACTGCGGGTTCTCGGCCGTCGCGATGACCGTCATCAGGTAGCGGTCCTCGGCCGGGGAGACCTTCCGGTACGACTTCTGCCAGGGCTGGCCGGTGGGCACGAACACCACCTCGTCGAGGTGGAACTGCGCGGCGACCTCGCTGGCCGCCACGAGGTGTCCGTGGTGGATCGGGTCGAAGGTTCCGCCCATCACACCGAGACGGCGCTTGCCGGTGTGCGCGGGACCACCGCCCGGCCTGTCCTGCGGGGTCTTCACCCTGCCGTTCTCCGCGCCGTACGCCGGACCGGTAGGCATGTCCTGCTCTCCCATGCGTGCAGACCCTACCGGCCCGGTCCCCGGGCCCCGCCCGGCAGACCCCCGGCTACGGCCGTGGGGCCGTCCGGCGGGCTCAGCGGTCGCGGTTGAAGCGGGTGGTGATCCACAGCAGAAACAGCAGGATGAGGAACGCACCGCCACCGGTCACGAGCGGGTTGAGGCTGGGGTGGTTTCCGCCGCGCTCCTCGCCCTCGGCGGCGACGGTGACCAACTGGACTGCGGTGGTGTGGATGCTCATCTTCGGCAGGACCAATCCGGTGTGGGCGGGATAAAGATGTCGGCTCATGGTAGAGGGCTGCCGCCGTGGCGATCACGCCGACTCCGCCATTGGGCATGGCGGAGGGCGGCCCCGGATGCTCACCCGGGAATGCCGGGGGAACCTTCCCTGGAGCTCAGTCGTCCTTCTGTTTGTACCCACGCAACAGGAACCACGCGGTCAGCACACATCCCAGCACCATCACCACCAGGACGATCCGGAGCAGATTCCCCGTCCCGTGCTGTTGTGCGGCGACGGCGGCCTCGGCCAGCCGGACGGTTGCGGGGTTGTGCTCCATGACGTGGACTCCTTCGGCTGTACTGCCCGTCCACGGTATCTCCGCCTAGGCTGGGCCCTGCCTCGGGGGCTCATCGGCACACAACGCACTTGGGGGATGACATGACCGACAGCGGCCATGAGCACAATGGGCACGAGCACGTGCCGAGCAGGCAGCGCAGGCGCTTCCCGGGGATCTCCTCGCGTGCGTACGAGCACCCCGCCGACCGCAGCGCCCTGGTGGCCCTGCGGCGGCTGAGCGGCTTCGACACGGTCTTCAAGGCGCTCAGCGGGCTGCTTCCGGAGCGCAGTCTGCGGCTGCTGTTCCTGTCCGACTCGGTGCGCGTCTCGGACCAGCAGTTCGCGCACCTGAACGACATGCTGCGCGACGCCTGCTACATCCTGGACCTGGAGAAGGTCCCGGCGATGTATGTGAACCAGGACCCGCAGCCGAACGCGATGTGCATCGGCCTGGACGAGCCGATCATCGTCGTCACCACCGGCCTGGTCGAGCTGCTCGACGAGGAGGAGATGCGGGCGGTCGTCGGCCACGAGGTGGGGCACGCCCTGTCCGGGCACTCGGTGTACCGCACGATCCTGCTGTTCCTGACCACCCTCGCGCTCAAGGTGGCCTGGATCCCGCTGGGCAATCTCGCGATCATGGCGATCGTGACCGCGCTGCGGGAGTGGTTCCGCAAGTCGGAGCTGTCGGCGGACCGGGCCGGCCTCCTGGTGGGGCAGGACCTGCAGTCCTCGATGCGGGGCCTGATGAAGATAGCCGGTGGCAACCATCTGCACGAGATGAACGTGGACGCGTTCCTGAAGCAGGCCGAGGAGTACGAGGCGGGCGGCGACCTGCGCGACTCGGTGCTGAAGATCCTGAACGTGCTGCCGCGTTCCCACCCCTTCACCACGGTCCGCGCGGCCGAGCTGAAGAAGTGGGCCGAGACCCGCGAATACCAGCGGATCATGGATGGTCACTATCCGCGACGCAATGAGGACAAGGACGCTTCGGTCAGCGACTCGTTCAAGGAGTCCGCTGCCAGCTACGCCGGCGATGTGAAGAGTTCCAAGGATCCGCTGATGAAGCTGGTCTCGGACATCGCGGGCGGCGCCGGGAACCTGGGCGGCCGGGTCCGGCGAGGCTTCGACGGATTCACCGGCCCCGCGAAGGACCAGCGGCCCAAGGACACACCGCCGCCCGGAGACGGCGAGACCGACGACTGACCCCGCCGCCACCACAGCGACAGCTCCGTTCACCACCACAGCGACGGATTTCGTCACCACCGCAGCGACAGCTCCGGTCACCACCGGAGCGACAGCTCCCGTCGCCACCCCAGCAGCGGTTTTCGTCACCGTCGGGGCTCCTGTGACCACCGCGTCGGCCACTCCCGTCACCACCACACCGACGGCTTGCGTCAGCACCACAGATCCTGTGACCACCGCGCCGGCAGCTCCCGTCACCGTCGCGGTGCCGGTTGCCCCTCGCCGGCTGGGGTCACGGTGTCGGCTGTGCCCCGGAGGCCAGCCGTCCGCACAGCGCCGTCGTGCCGCCCGTCGCGTAGGGGTCCGTGCTCGCCGGGCCGCCCGCCTCGGCGGTCTGGCCGGCGAGGACCGGGCGGAGCCGGTCGGCGGAGTCCTCGGCGCAGGAGAGCGGGCCCGCCTGCACGGAGGAGGTGATCAGCTGCACCTGGCGGGTACGCAGGTCGCTCTGGTCGAAGCGGAAGGTCAGCTCCCGGCGGACCGTGAACAGGGAGACCCGCGCCTTGTCGCCGGAGCCGGCGGGCCTCAGCGCGTAGACGAAGGTGTGGTCCGCGGTGACCTCCAGGGTGGCCGAATCCGCCTCGATGACCTGCAAGGACCCCTGGACCCGGATCTTCTGGTCGGCCAGCTCGGCGCGGGTGGGGTCGAGGCGGACCAGCCATCCGGTGGGCGCGTGCCTGCCGTCCGCGGCGGGGTGCTGGAAGCTCTGGTCGAACTGGTCGAGTTGGTCGGGGTCGACCAGCATGCGGGCGGGCTGGACCTGGCGGGCGTCCAGCACCTCGGGGTAGAGCGAGGAGTGGACCAGGTAGTCCTTGGCCGTGGTCAGTGCGGTCAGCACCTGGCTGTCGGAGAAATGCTCGGTGCGCCGGGTGGCGGGCAGCGGTATCCCCTCGGCACCGACGCCGAACTGCGCCGCAGGGCTGTGGTCGTACAAATATTCGGCGTCGGTCGCGCCGGGCACCTTGCCCTGCGGGGAGAGCGGGATGACGGTCATGCGCAGAGGGGTCGCGGATTCCTGGGCGTCGGAAGTGCCGTAGGGGTGGCGTACGCCCATGTAGATCGCGGTGCCGAAGGCGACGGCGATCAGCATGACGAGAATCAGGGCCTGCCGGGACAGCAGCCCGCGGTGCAGGGGCGGGCGACGGCGCACGGCGGGTGCGTGGTCGGTCATGCGCTCCCGCGCGGAGGACTCCTGAAGGCGTGCAGCACGCACGAACGACTCGTCGAACACGACGGATCGGTATTCGTCTTCCCCACCGCTGGGAGCGCCCTTGGGTGTCCCCTCAGGTGGGTCTCCTGGCCCGCCCATACTTTCAGAGTAGGTCTCAGGGGGCTTGGGTAAACGCCCTGGTACACGACAAGTTCTGACAGGTTCTCACCCAGGGCGTGCGCGGGCGCTCAGGGCGTGCGGGGAACCGCGGAGACCGCCGGCTGGGAGTACTCGGCGGACGCGGAAGGAGCAGCCGACGTGCCCTGTCCGAGCCCGGTGGAGGCGGGTGCCGGTACCTGGTGCTCGCGGTTGCCCGAGGAGGCACCGCGGTAGACCGCCGCGAAGGCCAGGGCGATCATGCCGACGCCCATCAGCACGGCGAGCACCCAGGCGACAGGGCGGTGCCAGCGGACGTGCTTGCCGAATCCGAGGGCGCCGTAGCGGCCCTCCAGGGCATCGAGGTCGTCGAGGTCGCGGTCGTGGCCGAAACCGGGCCCGTCGGGGCCGTACGCCTCGTCGTACCGCTCGCCTCTGGCGGGTGCGCGGCCTGCTTCCGCCTCGGATGCCTCGGCTCTGGCCTGCGCGGCAGCGAGGAGGCGCTCGACGGCGGTCGGCTCGTGTACCACGGCCGCCCGTACGAAGCCCTCGTCGAACACCACGGAGGCGAACTCTTCGTCCGACACCCCGTGGTCGTGGTCGTCGTCGGGCTCCCAGCCGTCAGGGAACGGCGTGCCCCCCACGTCCTCCGGCACGAATCCAGAGTAGACCTGAGGGGTCAATTTGGGCAGACGGTATGGAAATTCATCCATCTGCTGAGACGCCCTCGGCCTCCCCGGCCCGAGCGGCGCCGCCGGTACCTGACCGCTCACACCCCGCGAGTGTGCGTGCCCGCAAGTACGCCCCTGCTGGAACACGTCCCCGGGAGACGGCCCCGGCGGTGAGCCCCACGCGAGTGCGGCCCCACTGGCACGGCCCCGCTGGTACAGCTCCGCTGGCACGGCCCCGCTACGGCCCTCTGGTACATGCCTCGGTCGGCACGCGCCTCCGACCCGATACCGCCGGCCCCGCACCTCCGTACACCCCCGCGACCTGCGCCCCGGCACCCCGATGCCCCGGGCGCTCGGAGGGTCAGCCGGTGCGGCGACCCCTCCGAGGACGTGTCAAGGCCGGGTTCCGCGGTCAGCGGCGTACGTGGCCGTCGCCGGTCACGATGTACTTGGTGCTGGTCAGCTCCGGCAGGCCCATCGGGCCGCGCGCGTGCAGCTTCTGCGTGGAGATGCCGATCTCCGCGCCGAAGCCGAACTGGCCGCCGTCGGTGAAGCGGGTGGAGGCGTTCACGGTGACGGTGGTGGAGTCGACCAGCTGGGTGAAGCGGCGGGCGGCCTGCTGCGAGGTCGTGACGATCGCCTCCGTGTGGCGGGAGCTCCACAGCCGGATGTGCCCGACGGCCTGGTCCAGCGAGTCCACGATCCCGACGGCGATGTCGTGGGACAGGTACTCGGTCTCCCAGTCCTCCGGGGTGGCCTCGACGACGGTCGCCTTGGATTCCTTGGCATATGCCAGAGTGCGTTCGTCGCCGTGGACCGTGACCCCGGCCTCGGCGAGGGCGTCCAGGGCGCGCGGCAGGAACGCGGCGGCGATGTCCTGGTGGACGAGCAGGGTCTCGGCGGCGTTGCAGACGCTGACCCGCTGGGCCTTGGAGTTGATCAGGATCTCGACGGCCATGTCGAGGTCGGCCTCGGCGTCGACGTAGACGTGGCAGTTGCCGGTGCCGGTCTCGATGACCGGAACCGTGGACTCGGAGACGACCGTCCGGATGAGGGAGGCGCCGCCGCGCGGGATGAGGACGTCGACCAGGCCGCGGGCGCGCATCAGCTCGCGGACGCTCTCGCGGCTCTCGCCGGGCACCAGCTGCACGGCGTCGGCGGGCAGCCCGGCCCCGCCGACGGCGTCCCGGATCACCCGGACGAGGGCGGCGTTCGACGCGTAGGCGGAGGCCGAGCCGCGCAGCAGGACAGCGTTGCCGGACTTCAGGCAGAGGGCGGCGGCGTCGACGGTGACGTTCGGGCGGGCCTCGTAGATGATGCCGACCACGCCGAGCGGGACGCGGACCTGGCGCAGATCGATGCCGTTGGGGAGGGTGGAGCCGCGGACGACCTCGCCGACCGGATCGGGCAGTGCGACGACGTCCCGCACATCGGCGGCGATCGCACGCACCCGCTCGGGGGTGAGGGTCAGCCGGTCGATGATCGCCTCGCTGGTGCCGGCCTCGCGTGCCTTGGCCACGTCCTTGGCGTTGGCCTCGACGACCTCGCTGGTCCGTACCTCCAGGGCGTCCGCGATGGCGAGCAGCGCGTCGTCCTTCACGGCGCGCGGCAGCGGCGCGAGGTCGGCGGCAGCGGCCTGGGCCCGGTAGGCGGCCTGGACGACCGGGGACATGGCGTCGTACGGGGAGAGCGTGGTCATGAAGGAAGGGTAGTGCGCGGTCCGGGCCCGGACCGCGCTCGTTCCACACCGCGAGACGGGATCAAAAGACGGGATCAAAAGGGATGAACCCCTACCGGAGTGGCCGGCGCCGGGCCGTAGCCCTCCGAGATGCGCTGGTGGTAGGTCTCGCGGTCGATGACCTCCAGGCCGACGATCTCCCACGGGGGCAGCCCCGCGGTCTGGCGGTGCTCGCCCCACAGGCGCAGCGCCACGGCCGCCGCGTCGTGCAGGTCGCGGGCTTCCTCCCAGTAGCGGATCTCGGCGTGATCGGGCGCGTATCTGCTGGTCAGCAGGAAGGGATGGTCGTGGGCGAGCTGTTCGAGGCCGCGGCGCAGCTCCTTCAGGGGCACCTCGTCGCCACAGACGCTGAGGGTGACGTGCCACAGGCGCGGCAGGTCCTTCGGCTCCTCGTAGGACTCCCCGGCCGCGACACTCGTCAGAGCACCACGGGACGCCGCAGCCCCAGGGCGCACTCGTCTCACGACGGCCTCCTTCACCCAGCGCTCGTACGGATCGCGCGGATCGCACCTTCCCGGTACGTCCCTGAGACAAAGTTGAGCAGGCCGCACGGCTTTGCGTGGCGGTTTTACGGAACGTCCCCCACCGGGGGCGGTCGGATCGCCGCCGTTTACGGTTGCAGGATCACCAGATCGTCCCTGTGTACGACCTCGCGTTCGTACGCCTGGCCCAGCTCGCGCGCGAGCTCCCGGGTCGAACGTCCGAGCAGCTGGGGGATCTCCTTGGCGTCGAAATTGACGAGTCCGCGAGCCACCGCGTGGCCCCGTCCGTCGCGCAGCTCCACGGGATCGCCCGCGCTGAACTCGCCCTCGACGGCCGCGATCCCGGCGGGCAGCAGCGAGGTGCGGCGCTGCACGACGGCCTGCACCGCGCCGTCGTCCAGGGTCAGGGAGCCCTGCGGGGTGGAGGCGTGCTGGAGCCACAGCAGCCGGTCGGCGGAGCGCTTGCCGGTGGGGTGGAAGTAGGTGCCGGTGTCGCCGCCGGCGAGCGCGACGGCGGCGTGGATCGCGCTGGTGAGCACCACGGGAATGCCGGCGGCGGCCGCGATCCGGGCGGCCTCGACCTTGGTGGCCATGCCGCCGGTCCCGACCCCGGCCCGGCCGGCGCTGCCGATCTCGATTCCTTCGAGGTCGGCGGGCCCGCACACCTCCGCTATCCGGGAGGTCCCGGGCCGCGCGGGGTCGCCGTCGTACACGCCGTCCACGTCGGAGAGCAGGACCAGGAGGTCGGCGTGGACGAGGTGGGCGACGAGGGCGGCGAGGCGGTCGTTGTCGCCGAACCGGATCTCGGCGGTGGCAACGGTGTCGTTCTCGTTCACGACGGGGAGGGCGCCCATCGCGAGGAGCTTGTCGAGGGTGCGGGAGGCGTTGCGGTGGTGGACGCGGCGGCTCATGTCGTCGGAGGTGAGCAGGACCTGGCCGACCCGGAGGCCGTAACGGGCGAAGGAGGCGGTGTAGCGGGCGACGAGCAGGCCCTGGCCGACGCTGGCCGCCGCCTGCTGCCGGGCGAGGTCCTTGGGGCGGCGGCGCAGGCCCAGCGGTGCGAGGCCCGCGGCGATGGCTCCGGAGGAGACCAGGACGATCTCGCGCTCTCCGCCGCTGCGGCTGCGGGCGAGGACGTCGACGAGCGCGTCGACACGGTCGGCGTCCAGGCCGCCCGTGGCGGTGGTCAGCGAGGAGGAGCCCACCTTGACGACGATCCTGCGGGCCTCACCCACGGCCTGCCTTGCCCTTGCCACCTTGCCCTCTGTCCCCTCGCTCAGGTCCGGCTGCCTGACCGGCAATCTACGCGAAGCGGATCCCTGGCGGCGCATCGGTCCACTCCCCGGACAGACGCAGAGTGATGGTGCGAACACGCATCGCACACGGCGGGGGTGGGTGCACCGGCCGGGCCGGCCGAACCCGTCGACCGACGTCCGGCCGAGCCCCGTCGCCCGACATGCGGCGCCCGGGTCACCGGCCCCGGAGTCCCGGCCGCCGGCTCGGCAAGCCCGGCCACTCGCCCTGGAAGCCCGACCCGCGGCTCCGCAAGTTCAGCCACCAGCCCGCAAGCCGGACCATCACCCCCTCAAGCGCAACCACCGGCCCCGCCAGCCCGGCCACCCGCTCCGCAAGCCCGGCCGGTCAGCCGGTCCGTCTCAGGCCGTCGTGCCGAAGCCGCTCACCGGCAAGGTGCGGCGAATCTTGCGGACGGCACGGCGGAAGGTGGAGTTCGCGGCGGCCTCGCGATAGCCCAGGAAGGCCCGGGCCTCGCGGGGTTCGGCGAGATAGAGGGTGTCGGGGAGGCGGGCCGCGCGGGAGCGGAAGTGCGGGTAGACGAGGTAGACGCGGGTGCCCCGTCTCTCCAGGATGGCGGCGGCCTGCCGCTTCGCCCGGACGAACTCCACGACGTCGGCCAGGAGGTCCGAGCGCCCCATGGCCACCAGGTGCAGCCGCAGCCGCTCGTGGACCTTGAGCCGACGGGCCACCTCGGGGTTCCAGTGGACGTCCAGCAGCGGCTTGGCCAGTTCGAACTTGTGCCGCCTGACCTCCTCACTGTCCTTCAGGTACTGGGGGCCGAACTGCGGCAGCAGGGTCACCAGGAGGGGCCGGATCATCAGGGTGTCGCGCTTGGGGCCCGCCGGGACCATCTCGGCGATCAGGTTCATCAGGGCGCGCGCCGAGTCGAAGCGGAGCGCGTAGCCGCCGGTCTTGGTGACGTGCTTGCCGTCCTCGCGGCCCACCAGGTAGTAGCAGGTGTAGTCGGCGAGCACGGAGACGCCGTCGGCCCGCAGGTACGCCTCCATCGTGAACAGCGCGTCCTCACCGGTCCACAGGGACTCGTCGAAGCGCATCCCGTGCCGGTCGAGGAGCGCACGGCGGAACAGCTTCTGCGCGCTGAGCGTGAACTTGATGTTGGAGGAGTAGACGTCGGTACGGCCGAGCGTCTTGCCCCACATCGACTTGGGCGGGGTGCGGTTGATGCCCTCGACCCGGCCGAGGACGACGTCGGTGCCGTTCTCGTCGGCCATGGCGACCATGCGTTCCAGTGCCTCGGGGCCGAGCCGGTCGTCAGCGTCGAGGAAGAACACGTAGCGTCCGGCCGCCTTGCCGAGGCCGACGTTGCGCGGGCCGCTGGGGCCGCCGGAGTTCTCCTGCCGGATGACCGTGACCGGCATGGCGGCCCGGGCGGCGAACTCCTCCAGGCACTCCCCCGTACCGTCGGTGGAGCCGTCATCGACCGCGATGACCTCGATGCGCCCCGGGTCGATGGTCTGCGCCTCGACGGACGCCAGACACTCGACGAGGTACGGCATCGCTTCGTACGCCCCGATGACCACGCTCACATCAGGTTGCGGCACGACGGTCACGTTTCCCCCTCATCAATGGAAAATTCCCCCCGTATCTCCTTAATCGCAACTTGCTAGACGGGCATCCGGCCTTGTCGGTTGCCTTGCTCCAGGCATTTCGTGGCGGACGTCACACAGCGAACGGACAGGCAGGGGTGATGACGGGCGACATCGGACGGTACGCGCGGCAAGGAGAAATTGTTTGGCGATGCCGGGAATGAGTGGTGAGAAATCGCGGCGAGAAAGCTGAAAGCCGCCCGAGAAGGACGCGACGGCGGAGCCGGGTCGGCATCGAGGACACGGACGACACCGCCTGGCCCTCGGATTTCCCGGAAAAGGCCCCCTTGCCCCGCCTTGCCTTTGCGCACCGCCGCGGTGCGGGGGATCGGCCGGATCCCGCCCTCACCGGACCGGAGCAGCCCTCCAGTCCCTCCGTCCGGCGGAAGAAGCCCCGGCCGCCGGCTCCGCCCGCACCGGCACGGGGCTGCCGGCACGGAGCGGCGCCGAGGCGCCCGAGGCCCTGTTGTGAACCGCAGGTCAGCCGGTCGTCGCACCGTCCGTCTCGCCGGCCGCCGACAGCCGCTGGCCGGGCACCAGATCGGCCAGCTCCCCCGCCTCCGCGCCGCCGACGGCGGACCGGGTCTCCTGGCCGAGGTTGCGTCGTTCCGCCTTCCGGGCCAGTGCGGCCACCGCGGTGTTGAACTGGTCGATGGACTTCGGCTCGTCCGGGCCGAGCAGGTACCGCTTCAGCTCGGCGCGGTCCGCGGTCAGCGGGTCGGCCGCGGGATCGCGCACCGCGCCCAGCAGACCGCCCAGCTCCTCGGCGCTGTTGGACAGGATCACCGCGGCGCGCACGGCCGTGTTCTGCCGCTTGAACTCGTCGGCACCGAGACCGGCGGAGTCCGTCACGGCGTACGGTTTGCCGCTCGCGATGAAGTCGGAGACGACGCTGGAAATGTCGGAGACCATCGCGTCGGAGACGTTGAAGCAGTCGTACAGGTGCGGCTCGGCGCCCGTGATGACGCGGTGCTCGTGCGCGGGGAACGAACGCCAGTAGGCGGTGTTCCACTCGGCGCGCAGCCCGGCGATCTCCTGGTGCACCGTCACGTCGACCACGCCGTCCCGGGACTGCTCGGCCTCGTCGCCCTTGTCGTCGCCGGTGCCGGACAGTTCAGCGAGCCGGGCCTCGATACGGGCCAGTTCGGCCCCGGCCTGCGCCTGCGCGGCTTCGTCGGTGAGGAACCCGGAGTCCGCGGCGCGCTCCGCGGCGGCCTTCTCGACGAGGGCGGTGATCCGCTCGTGGGCGGCCTTGGCCTTCGGGCTGCGGGTGCCGGTGAAGGGGTGCGGCTTGTAGAGGACGCGGACGGGCGGGTCGGCCTGCACCAGCCCGCGCACGATGTTCTCGCCGGCGAGCAGGATCGAGGTGTTGCCCGGGTTGTCGTCCCAGCCCTCCCAGGTGGGCGCGTACAGCACGGTCGGCATCCGGTCCTCGGGCACGTCCTGCCGGGCCCGGATGGGCGCCAGCTGCGGGCGGCCGACCTCGGCGATGTCGTCGTCGCGGACCCCGACGTCGGCGATGGCGTACCGGTCACGGCCCGCCCGGCCCGCGGTCCACACCTCGTCGTACACCTTGCTGAACGGGTTGACGCTGGCGATCTTGTCGCTGTCGCCGTGGCCGATGAAGACGTGCTTCATGGTCGGTACGCGCAGCAGATGGATGTTCTTGCCGACGTTCGCGGCGTACAGCGCGACGCGCACCGTGGACAGGTCGAGGTTCATCAGGTGGACGCCGCCGGGCACGCAGACGACGGGGACCGTGGTCGGGGCCAGGTTCTGCAGGATGACCCGCTCGCGCAGCAGGACCAGCGGCCGGGAGTCCAGTTGCTCCATGGTCTCCAGCCACATGTTCACCTGGTACGCGGAGTCCTTGGAACCGGAGAAGTAGAGGACGGTCTGCGGCTTGTAGCCGGTCAGCCAGTCGTCGACGGCGGCCAGCACCTTGTCGGCGTTCGGCGGGATCCTACGGCCGCGCAGGTACGGCATGAGCGCGAGGACGTACAGCAGGGCGAGAAGGACCGTGACGCCGATGCCCGCGTAGCCGTACCCGGACTTGCCGACCGCGGCGGCGAGAAGGATGCCGGCGACCGCGAAGAGGTCGAGGTGGAGCATCTTCTCGGCGGAGCGGTCGAGCAGGCCCTGCGGCGGGGCGCCCGGGATGCGGATGCGGGACTTCAAGTCGACGTTGCGGGTGGCGGCCGGCAGCCGGCGGCGGTTGCGGATCAGGGTGACCAGCGCGCCGTGCGGGGCCTGGAGGCCGAAGAAGGCGATGAAGCAGGCGATGGCGCCGTAGTAGATCAGGTTGTCCGCGAGGGACAGCCGGGCCAGCAGCAGGACCAGGAGGAGCTGCCGGATCAGGAAGCGGATCGACACTCCGGCGCGGACCTTGCTGAGACGGCTGACCAGATAGCTGCCCTTGTGGTGCAGGTAGTGGTCCGCGAGGTAGGTCACTGCGGCCGCGGCCGCGAAGGCGTACACGTTCGGGACGAGCGCGGCCACCATGAGGCAGGGGAAGCCCAGCATCATGAGGACCGCCGCGGCCAGCTCGGCCGCACTGCCCACCCGGGCGACGCGTATGGCGGTGGATATCACAGAGTACCTTTTATTTACAAAACGGCCGGCTTGAGACCTTTATGGGCGATCTTCGGTCTTATGCATTCAGGTCCCTGCGTATGCCCGCAAATCCCGGGTGCCACAGAGACCTGAATAACAGTTGGCTATTTTCTTGTGATTATGCTACCCCGTCCTGGCGGTCCAGGACGCTGGCCAGTGCCTGCTCGAAACCGGAGGCCAGGCTCGCGCCCGCCGTCGGATCCTGCTGGCGGACGTCGATGACGTGGCCGGTCATTTCGGACAGCAGCACGTCGAGGGAGGTGCGGGCCACGGCCTCGGAGGAGAGCAGGGTACCCGCGGGTTCCTCGCCGAAGGCCTTGGAGCGCATCGGGGTGGCGGTGCGCTCCGGGTTGATGCAGTTGACCCGGATCCCGTCACCGGCCCACTCGTCGGACAGCGCCTGGGTGAGGTTGACCATGGCGGCCTTGGTCGAGGAGTAGAGACTGTACTCCGCCCGGCCGCGGGTGTAGCTGCTGGAGGTGTACAGCAGCAGCTGGCCCTTGGTCTCGGCCAGGTACTTGTAGGCGGAGCGGGCGATCTGCACCGGGGCCAGGTAGTTGACCTGCAACGCCTCCTCGATGGTGGCGTTGTCCGTCTCGGCGAGCTTGCCGATGCGCAGCACACCCGCGGTGTTGACGATGTGGTCGATCCGGCCGGTCTCCGCGTACGCCTTGGACAGCGCGTCGTCGACCTCCTCCGGGTTCTCCACGTGCGTACCGGTGGTGGAGCGGCCCAGGGCGTAGACGTGCGCGCCGTAGGAGCGGGCGAGTTCGGCGATGTCCTTGCCTATGCCGTACGAGCCGCCGAAGATCACGACGGTCCGGCCGGTGAGGAGTTCGCGGTAGCCGTCCTCGTCCCTCTGCTCGGGGGCGGCGGTGGAGCCGAGCTGGAACAGCTTGTCGGCGATGAACACGTCGACCGGCTGTGTCACCTTCATGTTGTACTCGTCACCCGCCACGACGTGGATCGGCACGTCGGGCAGGTACTTGAGCACCACCGAGCAGTCGTCGGTGGCCTGGAAGTTGGGGTCCCCGGCGGCGACCTGGTAGGCCCGGCGGATCGTGGACAGCTTGAATGCCTGCGGGGTCTGGCCGCGGCGCAGCCGGGAACGGTCCGGGATCTCGGTGATGAACTCGCCGTCCTCACCGTGGGTGCGCGTGACGATGATGGTGTCCGCGGACGGAATGGCCACGTCGACTGCCTGGTAGCGCCCCAGCGCGGTCACGCAGTCGTCGATGACGCGCCGCGACAGCAGGGGGCGTACGGCGTCGTGGAAGAGGACGTTGAGGTCCTCGCCCTCGGCGAGGCCGGCACCGAGGGCGGCGATGGCCCGCTCGGTGGTCTCGTTGCGGGACGAGCCGCCCTCGATGACCTCCCTGACCTTCCGGAACCCCGCCTTGGCTACGATCTTCTCCACGTCCGCCACATAGCCCGGCGCCATCAGCACGATGACGTCGTCGACCGAGTCCGCCTGCTCGAAGGTGGCCAGGGTGTGCTCGATGACCGCCTTGCCGGCGATCTTCAGCAACTGCTTCGGGATCGACAAACCCACCCGCTGACCGGTGCCTCCGGCCAGGATCACTGCGGTCGTACGGGATTTGGCTATGTGCTGGGACACAGGTGACCTACCTTGTGGCGTGGGAACCCGGAAATGGTCCCACTTCCGGTAACCGAAGTGCAAGGTGAACGCCCTTCACTGCATATGTGGGCGCTACCTGTCATTCACCTTCAGATCCCGGCGGCGGGCGACCCGCCGAGTAAGAGCGAGTAAGAATCCCATGAAATTGATGTGAGTAACTCCACAGATTTCTGCGTTCGGTAAACGCAACTCACCGTCGGTGCATCCGCCACGGACAGCAGCGCCGGACCGCCGACGGCGCGCACGCCGACGCGGCGGTCCACTTCACCCTCTCGACACCGACTCCGCCGACCCCGGCGGCCACCTCGACCGCCCGCCGCGCAGCGACGTTCTTCACGTCATCCGGGCCCGGGCTGCACATGTTCTCCATATGCATGACCACGCCGTTACGGACAAGTCGCGAATAAATTTCATCGGGCAGACTATTGCCCCGAAATTCCACATCAAGCTTCCACAGCATTTCGGTCCCGGCGTAGGTGGGCGAACGATTCGCCGTGTCCGGAACGGGCTTGAGGAGATTCCCCGGCAGCCCGGCGAGCGTCATGAAGGTGCGCCGGGTTCATCGGACCGCTGCGCGCCGGCAGGTACCGTCACCACCGATCGCCGCCGGCTACCGGCCGCCGCTGACCCCCAACGGGTTGCGGACCGACCCGAACTCCTGGGACAGGGCATTGCGTGCGGCCCGACAGCCGTGCCGGGCGTCGTACGCCTGGCACGACCGCGGTCAGCCGGGCCGTGGAGGCGTCGTGTGCGACTGCTTCTCCCGGTCCTGCGGCGGGCCCGGACCCCGCCTCACTCGAACGGATCGAACTCGTCGAACTCCCGGGTGACCTCGTCACGTTCGGCCTGCCGGTCACGCCGCCGCTGGGCGGCGGGCCGCTGCTCCTCGAACCGGTGGTCCTCGCCGCGCCGCCCGAGCATCTCCGCGCCCGCGGTCACCGACGGCTCCCAGTCGAAGACGACCGCGTTGTCCTCGGGGCCGATCGCGACGCCGTCCCCGGCGCGGGCGCCCGCCTTCATCAACTCGCCCTCCACACCGAGCCGGTTGAGCCGGTCGGCGAGGTAGCCGACGGCCTCGTCGTTGTTGAAGTCGGTCTGCCGGACCCAGCGCTCCGGCTTCTCGCCGCGCACCCGGAACAGGCCGTCGTCCTCGCGCGTCACCGCGAAGCCCGCGTCGTCCACGGCCTGCGGCCGGATGACGATCCGCGTCGCCTCCTCCTTCGGCTTCGCGGCCCGCGCCGCGCCGACCATCTCGCCGAGCGCGTACGTCAGTTCCTTCAGACCGATGTGCGCCACCGCCGACACCTCGAAGACGCGGTAGCCGCGCTCCTCCAGGTCGGCCCGCACCAGCTCGGCCAGCTCCTTGCCGTCCGGCACGTCGACCTTGTTGAGGACGACGATCCGGGGACGGTCGCCGAGCCCGCCGTACTGCCGCAGCTCCGCCTCGATGACGTCGAGGTCGGAGACCGGGTCGCGGTCGGACTCCAGGGTCGCGGTGTCCAGCACGTGCACCAGCACGCTGCACCGCTCCACGTGCCGCAGGAACTCCAGGCCGAGCCCCTTGCCCTGGCTGGCGCCGGGGATCAGCCCCGGCACGTCCGCGACGGTGAACACGGTCGAGCCCGCGGTCACCACGCCCAGGTTCGGTACGAGGGTGGTGAAGGGGTAGTCGGCGATCTTCGGCTTGGCCGCGCTCAGCACCGAGATCAGTGACGACTTGCCCGCACTCGGATAGCCGACGAGGGCCACGTCGGCGACCGTCTTCAGCTCCAGCACGATGTTCTGGAGGTCACCCGGCTCGCCGAGCAGCGCGAAACCGGGCGCCTTGCGCCGCGCCGAGGCCAGCGCCGCGTTGCCGAGCCCGCCCCGGCCGCCCTGCGCGGCGATGTACGACGTGCCGTGTCCGACCAGGTCGGCGAGCACGTTGCCCGCCGCGTCCAGCACGACGGTGCCGTCCGGCACCGGCAGCACCAGGTCCAGGCCGTCCTTGCCGGAGCGGTTGCCGCCCTCGCCGGGCTTGCCGTTGGTGGCCTTGCGGTGCGGGGAGTGGTGGTAGTCGAGCAGCGTGGTGACGGACTGGTCGACGGTGAGGATCACGTCTCCGCCACGCCCGCCGTTGCCGCCGTCCGGGCCGCCCAGCGGCTTGAACTTCTCACGGTGGACGGAGGCACAGCCGTGACCTCCGTTACCCGCGGCGACATGCAGCTCGACGCGGTCCACGAAGGTGGTCATGGTGGGTGCCTCCTGGGGATACCCCGGCCGCGGGCAGGGGACGTACGGATGAATTGCCGGATGTTGCCTGAAACACGCGAAAGGCGGACCCGCCTTCCCGCCCGGGAAGTGAGGTCCGCCTCGCGAAACGTACGGTCTGAAGCCTTGAGTCAGGCGACTCTGAAGCCTGGGTCAGCCGACCGGGACGATGTTCACGACCTTGCGGCCACGGTGGGTACCGAACTCCACCGCACCGGCCTGCAGCGCGAACAGCGTGTCGTCGCCGCCGCGGCCGACACCGGCGCCCGGGTGGAAGTGGGTGCCGCGCTGGCGGACCAGGATCTCACCCGCGCTGACGACCTGACCGCCGAAGCGCTTCACGCCGAGCCGCTGGGCGTTGGAGTCGCGACCGTTCCGGGTGGACGATGCGCCCTTCTTGTGTGCCATGTCTCCTCAGTCCTTACTTCGCAGCCGCGGGGATCGCGGTGACCTTGATCGCCGTGTACTGCTGGCGGTGGCCCTGGCGACGACGGTAGCCGGTCTTGTTCTTGTAGCGCAGAATGTCGATCTTCTGGCCCTTGTGGTGGTCCACGACCTCGGCCTGGACCTTGATGCCGGCCAGCACCCACGGGTCGCTGGTCACAGCGTCGCCGTCGACAACGAGCAGGGTCGAGAGCTCGACCGTGTCGCCAACCTTGGCGGTGGAAATCTTGTCAACCTCGACGACGTCGCCGACAGCAACCTTGTGCTGGCGACCGCCGCTGCGCACGATGGCGTACACGCGGATCTCTCTTTCGCTCGGAGACGGCACCCTCGCAGGCCAGCCGTCCAGGAACACCATGGACGACCTCTCCCGGCCAACCCTGTGCCCGGGAGGAAGAGGTTTACGAGGATGTGGCGTGCCTCTGTGGACGGACACGCCGAGGGTCAAGGTTACGGGGAGCTGACCGAGGGGGTCAAACCGGGCCCCGGTCCGGGACCGTACGGGCCTGCGCCGCCCCCGGCACAACCCGAATACGACCCCGGTACGCCGCCGGTACAAGTGAGCCGCGGCCGGTCACAGGGACCGGCCGCGGCTCGCTTGGGAACGGGTCAGACCTCGTCGGCGGTGGCCGCGACCGCGGTCTTCTTCGCCGTCGTCTTGGCGGCGGCCGTCTTGGCGGTCTTCGCCACCTTCTTGGCCGTCGTCTTCTTGGCCGTCGTCTTCTTGGCCGCGGTCTTCTTGGTGGCGGCCTTCTTCGCCGTGGCCTTCTTGGCGGTCTTGCGGGCCGCCTTCTTGGCCGGTGCCGCCTCCTCGGCCGAGTCCTCGGCGACCGCGACCGTCCCGGGTCCGGTCTCCTCCGGCGCGGCGGACGCGACGACCACCACGGCGGCGTCCTCGGACGCGGTCGGCGCGGTGGCCCTGCGCACCGCACGGCGCCGCGGGCGGGCCGGGGCGGCGTCCTCGGCGGACACCTCCGCGGCCGGGGCCCCGGCGGCCGGTGCGACCGGCTCCACCGCCGGCTCGGCGACCACGGGCGCGGCCTCGGCGACCGTCACCACGGCGGCCTCGGCACCCGCGGGCGAACCGGCCGGCGCCGACACCTTCCGGGTCGCGCGACGCCGCGTACGACCGGCGGGCGCCGCCTCCTCGACGGCCTCGGCCGTCACGGTCACGGCGGCCTCGGCCACGGCCTCCGCCGGAGCGGCGGCGTGGGCCTGCGGGGCCTGGACGGCCTCCGGCTGCCCGGACTCGCCCCTGGGCGTGCCCGCCGGAGCCGAGGCCCGGCGGCTCGCCCGGCGCCGGTTGCGCCCACGGCCGGTCGCCGCGGCCTCCGCCTCGGCGACGCTGCTGTACAGCTCCTCGTCGGGGGCGAACTCGGGCGCGGGCAGCGCGACGGGCACGGCGGCCTCCGCGGCGACCTCGGCCTCGCTCTCCGCCTCCTGCTCGGCGGTCGCGATCACCTCGGCGACCGCGGTCCCCGCGGCCTCGGCCGTCTCGTGCACATGACCGTCGCCGCCGCGCCCGCGCTTCTTCCGCTTGCCGCCGCCCACGGACGTCGGCTGCTCCATGTGCACGATGACGCCACGGCCGTTGCAGTGGACGCAGGTCTCCGAGAAGGACTCCAGCAGTCCCTGGCCGACCCGCTTGCGGGTCATCTGCACCAGGCCGAGCGAGGTGACCTCGGCCACCTGATGCTTCGTACGGTCCCGGCCCAGGCACTCCAGGAGGCGCCGCAGCACCAGGTCCCGGTTGGACTCCAGCACCATGTCGATGAAGTCGATGACGATGATGCCGCCGAGGTCGCGCAGCCGCAGCTGGCGCACGATCTCCTCCGCCGCCTCCAGGTTGTTCCTGGTGACGGTCTCCTCAAGGTTGCCGCCCTGACCGGTGAACTTGCCGGTGTTGACGTCGATGACGACCATCGCCTCGGTCCGGTCGATGACCAGCGAACCGCCACTGGGCAGCCAGACCTTGCGGTCCAGTGCCTTGGCGAGCTGCTCGTCGATCCGGTACGTGGCGAAGACGTCGACCTCGCTGGTCCACTTCTGCAAGCGGTCGGCCAGGTCGGGCGCGACGTGTGCGACGTACCCGTGGACGGTCTCCCAGGCGTCACCGCCGCTGACGATGACCTTGGAGAAGTCCTCGTTGAAGATGTCGCGCACGACCCGGACGGTCATGTCCGGCTCGCCGTACAGCAGCGACGGTGCGTTCGAGCTGCCGCCGTTCTTCGACTTCTTCTGGATGTCCTCCCACTGCGACTGCAGCCGCTCCACGTCCCGGCGCAGCTCGTCCTCGCTCGCGCCCTCGGCGGCGGTGCGCACGATGACGCCCGCGTCCTCGGGGACGACCTTCTTGAGGATGGTCTTCAGCCGCGCCCGCTCGGTGTCGGGCAGTTTGCGGCTGATGCCGGTCATGGAGCCCTCGGGCACGTACACGAGGTAGCGGCCCGGGAGCGACACCTGGCTGGTCAGGCGCGCGCCCTTGTGTCCGATCGGGTCCTTCGTCACCTGGACGAGCACGGACTGCCCGGACTTCAGGGCGGCCTCGATGCGGCGCGGCCCGTTGCCCATGCCGAGCGCCTCGAAGTTGACCTCACCGGCGTAGAGCACGGCGTTGCGGCCCTTGCCGATGTCGATGAAGGCGGCCTCCATCGACGGCAGCACGTTCTGCACCTTGCCGAGGTAGACGTTGCCGACGTACGAGGTCGACTGCTCCTTGTTGACGTAGTGCTCGACGAGCACGCCGTCCTCCAGGACGCCGATCTGCGTGCGGTCGCCGTTCTGCCGTACGACCATCACGCGCTCGACGGCCTCGCGGCGGGCCAGGAACTCGGCCTCGGTGATGATCGGGACCCGGCGGCGGCCCTGCTCGCGGCCCTCGCGGCGGCGCTGCTTCTTCGCCTCCAGGCGGGTCGAGCCCTTGATGGACTGCACCTCGTCGGAGGGTTCGGTGGCCTTGCGGGGCTCCCGGACCTTGACGACGGTGCGCTCCGGGTCGCCCTCGTCGGGCTCGGTGTCGGCCGAGCTGTCACCGGCGCGGCGCCTGCGGCGGCGCCGACGGCGGCTGCTGGAGCTGGATCCGGCGCCGTCCTCGGAACGGAAGTCGGCGTCCTCTTCCTCCTGCTCGGCGGTGTCCTCGGCGTCCTGCGCGGCCTGCTCGGCGACGAGGTCGTCGGAGTCGGCGTCCAGGCCCTCGCCCGCCTCGCCGTCGGCTGCGTCACCGCGACGGCGGCGCCGGCCGCCACGGCGGCGGCGCCGACGCGAACCGGTCTCCTCGGCGTCGTCACCGTCGATGGCGTCGTCGGCAGACTCCTCCGGCTCCTCCGGCTCCTCCGGCTCCTCGGCGGTGTCCTCGGCCCGGGGCGCGGCGGCCTGGGTCTCCTCGTCGTGGCCGGTGCTGCGGCGGCGGCGACGGCGGCGCGGGCCGGTCTCGGCCTGCTCGTCCGCGTAGGCGCCGCTGTCCTCCGCCTCGGCGGCCTCCGCGGCGGCTTCGGCGGCGGCCCGCTCCGGGGTCTGGAACTTCGGCTCGGTGAACACGGGCGCCTGGAAGACGGCCACGGCGGGCCGCGCGGGGCGGCGCGACGCCTCGGCTTCGGCCGGCTCGGCAGGCTCGGCGGGTTCCTCCGCGGCCGACGCCGCGGGCTGCCGCGCGGGCTCGGCGAACCCGGAGGCGGCCTGCCGCACGACGCGACGACGGCTACGGCGGGTGGCGGTCTCCTCGACGGTCCTGGTCTCGACCGCGACGGACCGGCCGGCCTCCGCGCCGCTCTCGGCGGCGGGAGCGGTCACGGACCGGGCGGCGGACTCGACGGCGGGACCGGGCTCGTCACCGGCGCCGGTGACGGCGTCGTCGGGGGCGGCGGCGGGCGGCGACACCCGGCGCGTGGCACGACGGCGGACGCGCCGCACCTCGCTCTCCGCGTCGTCGGCGGGCACCTCGGTGACGGCGGGGGCTTCGGCGGCGGCAGCCGCCTCGGCGGTCTGCGGGGCCTCGACGGCTTCCGCGGCGGGCGCGGCGGCCTCGACGGGCGCGGACACCCGGCGCGCGGCACGACGGCGCGTGCGCGGGGCGGGTGCGGACTCCTCGGCCTCGGCGGACACCGCGGTGGAGTCGGCCGCGGGCACGGCGCTCTCGGCGGCGGCCGGGGCACCGGCGGGCGCCGACGCACGACGCGTGGCACGACGGCGCGGAGCTGCCGCGGGCTCCTCGTCGGCGCCCGGCGCCACGGCGCTCTCGGCGGCGGGCGCGGGCACGTCCGCCTCAGCGGTCTCGGCAGGCGCCGGAACGACGGTCTCGGCGGCGGCCGGGGCACCGGCGGGCGCCGACGCACGACGCGTGGCACGACGCCGCGGAGCTGCCGCGGGCTCCTCGACGGTGGCGGACGCCTCGGCGGCCACGGGCTGCTCGGCGGCGGCCGGTACGACCGTCTCGGTGGCCTGCGCCGAGGTCGGGGCACCGGCGGGCGCGGACGCCCGGCGGCTCGCGCGACGGCGGGTACGGGGAGCGGGCGCGGGCTCCTCGACGACGGCGGACGCCTCGGCGGCCTCGTCCGTCTCTTCGGTCTCTTCTGTGTCTCCGATGTCCGTGCCGAGGGACGCGGGCGCTTCGGCGCTCTCCCGCATGACCA
The DNA here is from genome assembly GCF_042871185.1 of Streptomyces sp. NPDC006012. Taxonomy (NCBI): domain Bacteria; kingdom Bacillati; phylum Actinomycetota; class Actinomycetes; order Kitasatosporales; family Streptomycetaceae; genus Streptomyces; species Streptomyces sp. NPDC006012. The sequence continues at coordinate 530,216 of NZ_JBIAIE010000001.1, read as the reverse complement.
CGGTCACGTCGTCCTGCGCCGCCCGGGCCGTCGCGTCGACGACCTCGGCCTCGGCGTCCGTCCCGGTGATCAGGGCCGCCTCCGTGCGGAGTTCGCCGGAGTCCTGGCCGACGGGCGGGCCCGCCGGGCGGGAGGCGCTACGGCGGCGCCTGCGCGGCGGCAGCGTGTCGCTGGGGGTGTTCAGTTCAGAACCCTCTGCGGGTTCGGTCGGTTCGAGCATGCGGGCGTTTCTCCCGTCAGGCTCCCGGGCGCCGCGCCTGGTCCGGCGTCGATCCGCTCGAACGAACGCCGCTGACGTCCGCGGCCCGCTCGATGCGCGATGGCCGCCGTCCGGGGCGCGGGCGCCACACGGGAGCTCTCCGTGTCCTGTCTCGCCGGTTCCGTACGCCTTGTCGTGCACGGCCTGGCGAAAGTCTTGTGGTCAGTGCGCTGCCCGACCCAGGTGGCTCCCGAGTACGAGGGCGGCGCTTCGACGCCCATCCCTACGCGGGACCTTCCGGCACCGGCGCCGTCGCGGCGGCAGTGGCGGCGGCCGGTTGCGGCTCGGTCGCTGCTGCCTCGCGGTCGGGCGCGAGCGGGTCGGTCACCGTGCCGGTCTCTTCATCGAGCAGCCCCTGCGCCAGCCTGGTCACCGCTGCGGGGACCGGCGGCGCCAGGTCGGCCACGGCGCGGAGACCGGACAGGACGTCGTCGGGTCGTACGGCAGGCGTCACGTGCCGAACAACCAGCCGCAGTATCGCACAGGGCTGGTCGCTCGGCCTATCAGGCTGCGAACTGTGGCTTTCCACGTCCGCCAGGCTCTCCAGACCGACGACGGCGGCGCGGGCGTCGAACGTGCGCACACCGTTCTTGGTCCTGCGCTGCACCTCGACGGTCTCGGCCTCCGTGAAGGCCTTGACCGCACGTGCCGCGTCGGCCGGGTCGACGCCGTCCAGCCGCAGCTCCCACACGGAAGCGGTCAGCCGGTCGGCGAGTCCGGACGTCCGCGCCTCGACCGCGTCGACGATGTCGAGCCCGGTGGGCAGCGACGCGTCGAGCAGGGCACGCAAGGTGTCCGGGTCGCGGGTGGCGGCGAGCGCGATCTCCAGGTATTCCGCCTCACTGCCCGTGCCGGTGGGTGCGGCATTGGCGTACGACACCTTCGGATGCGGCGTGAACCCCGCCGAGTACGCCATCGGCACCTCGGCGCGGCGCAGCGCACGCTCGAAGGCGCGCTGGAAGTCACGGTGGCTGGTGAACCGGAGGCGGCCGCGCTTGGTGTAGCGCAGTCGGATGCGCTGCACCGCCGGTGCGGGCGGCGGGCCTTCGGGCTGTCGCTTGCCCAGTGTCGTTCAGTCCTTAGTGAGTGCGGTCGTACTGCTACCAAGAGTACGTGTCCGAGGGCCCACAGGTTCCCGGTGATCGGCCACCGCCGGTCACCGGGGCCTGCGGAGCAGCGCCCGGCGGGGATCGGCGCGCACCCGCGGCGGCGGAACGTCCTGCTCCTGAGGACGGCGTAGCGGGTCCGGGCGGTCCTGGGTGACATCCATGACGGGGTGGACGCGCGCCGGCCCGGGGTACGGGTGCGCCGGGCCTGCCGTATCCGGCGGGCCCGGCGCGTGCGACCTCGCGGTCAGGGGGTGCGGACTGCGCCGCGGATCGGGAGTCCGGGTCCCGTCCGCGGCCGGTCAGCCCTTCAGGTCTTGGAGTTGCGCTGCGCGTGTGCGCCGTGCCGGGGGCGGACCCGGGACGAGACCTGGCCGACCAGTTCCCAGAAGCACACCAGGGCGGTGATCGGCGGGATGCCGACCATCACGTACGACAGCAGCGACCGTGAGGAGTGGCTGACGCACAGCGCCACCGCCATCGCCGACGCGGCCAGGATGACCCCCCAGGACCGGCGTGCGCTGCGGCGCTGCACGGTCGCCCGCAGGATGGAGAGCGCCGCCACGAACCACGGCCCGTACACCGTGAGCGGCCACCACTGCGCCAGGTTGGTGGGCAGGACGGACAGGGCGATGGTGCGCAGTTGCCCGTAGGAGTAGGAGACGGACCAGCCCAGCATGGACGCGGCGCACAGCGAGATCGCCGCGATCAGGACGGTCACGTGGGTGACCCGCTGGCCGCCGTCCAGGAAATGGGACTCCGCGCGCAGTCGCCGCCGTCCGCTCCTGCGGGGCGGGCGCCGGCGCGCCGCCTCCGGCACGGGCGTCGCTGCGGACGCGGTGGACAGCATCTGGGCCAGTTCGTCGTCCAGGTCCCAGCCTTCGGCGGCGGCCTCCGGCGCAGCCGTCGGGTTCCAGCTCTGCTGCGGCGACAGGGACAGGGTGTCGTAGGCAGGCTGCGTGAGCGTGTCCGGGTCGGTTCTCAGGGCGTACTGCAAATGGTAGAGACCGGCCTCGTCGTAATTCCCGTCCATCCGATAATTCCTCCGCGCTCCCGCTCAGCACGTTCCGTCTAGGGCGCGCAGATAGTCGCTTTCCATTTTTCTGATCTTGTCCAGAAAATCATCGAGCAGGTCCGCGCAGTAGTTGGGTCCAGACCCCCCGCCGACCGACCCGCATTCGTCGATGCCCGACGGGTGGCTCATGGCTCCGCATCCCTCTTTCCAGATCACGGTCACTTAACGAGCACAACCGGGGGCCAGGTGTCCGACATTCGGGGGATTGAATCGCTCTCCCGGGGTATCCGGGCGCCTGATGACAACATTTAATGCACGACGGTATGACCGGGGCGAAGGTATGACCGGAACGGCCGCGGGACAAGCGGCCGCGACCGATGAACCGGGGTCCGCCCCCGCCGCGAGCAGGGGCGATCCGCGCCGACGCTCACGGCGGGGTGGGCGAGATCCTCGGTGGACGGGCCGCCGCCTGCGCGGTTCGTGTGCCGAGTCCCGTTGATGACCGTCCGCGCGGTCATTTTTCGTTAGTGGGCGGGCTGTGCCCTGCCGCCGTCGGAGAGCAACTCATCGAAAATCGCCCGGTAGTGCACCATGGCGTTGCGCAGTTGCTCGGTCGTCGCCTGCCGGGTGGTGCTGAGCTGTTCGATCTCGTGGGCGGAGCGATAGTGCTCCAGTGTGCCGCCGTGCTCGACCGAGAGGTCCCTCGTCTGCTGTTCGAAACCCTCGGTCGGATAGCCGCGCTCCTGCATCAGGGAGGTCACCAAGCGGTCCGCGTCGTGCACCGCGTCCCGCGGCCGGTCCACGAACTCCTCCTGGACTCCCTGCCATTCGCCCACGTAGCGGTCTCGGGCGGCGGCGGGCAGCGGTTTGATCTCCAGGGCGTCGTGGCGCTTCTCCCGCGCCCTGAGTTCACGCTCGCCGGCCATCCGGCCGCCCTCGCCCTCGACGGTCCGCTCGTACTCGGGGCCGAATCGCTCACGGAGACGGTTGCTCCGCGCCACGAGCGAGGCCGTCAGCGCGGCCAGCACGACGACCAGTACCGCCAGGACGACGATCGTCGCAAGGATGCCTGTCGACATCGGACGCACCTCCTTCGGAACGTGCTTCCGGAATCGGACACCCTCGGGTTCCCCCGCTGCATCCGGTCCAATCGTCCCGGCCGGAGAGCGCGAGATCCCGCACTGCGTGAATCTTCCGCGGCGGCCGGCAGGAAATGCGCGGGAAATGAGCAGTCGGCCGGCCGGAGAGCCCGGTTTTCACCCGGGCCCGGGAAATCGGCGAGCGGTCAGGGCCGCACGTCCGTGCGGCCCTGCCGTCGATTCAGAGCTTGCCGCCGATTTCGCACGCCTGGCACGGCGGACGGCCGCAGGTGCACTGCATGAGGGCCGCGACGACCCCGCGGTCGTGGTAAAGGCACTGGTCCTTGCAGGTGTGGCGCGGAATGAATCCGGCCTCGATCTCACCGGGCCACGGCTCGTGGCCGTCCCGGCAGCGGGCGAACCGCTCGGGGTCGGTCTCGTGCAGGTCGCTCATGCTCGACCGCGCCTCGTCCTCCAGCATCCGCACCCGCTCCACCAGGTCCTTCAGCTCGGTGGCGACGGAGGAGTAACGGTCGGCGCCGGTCCGCACATGGGCCGCCCGCAGCGCCATCGCCGCGTTGCCCAAGAATCGTCCGGCGTCCTGAAGGTCGGTCACGTGATGCAACTGAATGCCGTTCACGCCTCGTACCCATACGGCGTCCATACTGCTCACTGATCCACCTTCCCGATGTACACCCTGAATGGGGAGAGTTGGCATAGGACAGTTCGTGCGGTGCCGTAAGCCGGTCTCCGCCGTATACCTGTCGGCTGCATGCCTGTCCGCGATGTCTGTCCGCGGTACACGAAAATCAACGTACTTAAGGAAGCTAAAGGAATTCCCCGCCGCCGTCCAGGGGATTGTAGGTGAATCGGCTCACAGGTGCCATTGCCTGACCTGCGAGAGGAGTTCCGGATCATCTTTTATGGATCATCCTTCATGGATCTTCCTCAGGGATCTCCCCCGTGGATCTTCCGTTTGCTCTCCGGATCTTCCCTTTGGTCTCCACATCTTTCGTCCGGTCTTCTTGGCCTTCCGCCGTTTCTCCGGCCGCCGGGGCCTCTCCGTTATCCGGCCGCCGTGCAGGAACGCTCGCCCGCCCCGGCGAACCCGCCGCCGTCGACGATGAGGTACTCCGGCCGGATGGGGCGTCCGTCGAACCAGCACTCCAGGATCTCCCGGGCGCCGGCCGCGTAGCGGGCCTGGGCCGCGAGGGTCGAGCCGGCGACATGGGGCGTCATCGCCCCGTACGGCATGGAGCGCCAGGGGTGGTCGGGCGGCGGCGGCTGCGGATACCAGACGTCACCGGCGTATCCGGCCAGCCGGCCGCTGTTCAGCGCCCGCACCACGGCGTCCCGGTTGACGATCAGCCCGCGTGCCGTGTTGACGATGTACGCGCCCCGCTTCATGACACCGATCAGTGCGTCGTCGAAGAGGTTCAACGTCTGCGGATTCAGCGGTGTGTGGATCGACAGCACGTCGACCGAGGAGGCCAGCGACCGGACGTCGGGGTGCCACGTCAGCTCCATCTCCTCCTCGACCCCTGCGGGCAGCCGCTGCACGTCGTGGTAGTGCAGGTGGACGTCGAACGCCTTGAGGCGGCGCAGCACCGCCTGTCCGATCCGGCCGGCGCCGAGGACGCCGGCGTCCATGCCCTCGACGTCGTAGGCGCGCGCGACGCAGTCCGCGATGTTCCAGCCCCGCGCGGTGGCCGCCCACTCGTGGGCGGGCAGGAAGTTGTGCACCAGGCCGAGGACCAGCATCACGGCGTGCTCGGACACGCTGATGCTGTTGCTGTAGGCCACCTCCGTCACCGTCAGGCCGTGGGTGAGGGCACTCGGCAGGTCGACTTGGTCCGACCCGATTCCCGCGGTGATGGCGAGTTTGAGCCGGGGGGCCGAGGCGATCCGTTCGGGGGTGAGATATGCGGGCCAGCAGGGCTGGGAGATCACCACGTCGGTGTCGGGCAGTTCACGGTCCAGGACGGAGTCGGGGCCGTCCTTGTCACTGGTCACGACATAGGTGTCGCCGCGTTCCGCCAGGAACCGGCGCAGCCCGAGTTCGCCCGAGACGCAGCCGAGGAGCCGGCCCGGGGTGAAATCGATGGCGCGTGGCGTGGGCGCGGTCTGTCCGCTCGGATAGCGGGTGATGGCGGGAATGCCGTCGCGGGCGGAGGTGGGAGGGTAACCGCCCGTGGGATCCGGGTAGAGCACCGCAAGGATCTTCGCCATGGCCGTCCTCCATCGGTGAGGTCACTGCTGGGGACAAGCCGAGCCCGGCACCGATGTGATCTTTGGATTTTAGTCGAACGTGCAACAGAACGGCAATCCTCGAACAGTAATACTCGAATGGCATCCGCGAACGGCAATCCACGACGGAATACCGCCCCTGGTGCTGGCCGTCAGCGATTCCGGCCGGCGGACCGCTTGCTTCGGCCCCGCCTGCGAGGTGACGCCGGTTATCCGAAAACGGCTTGGGCGGCCGCCATGCCCACATAGACGGAGCCGAGCCCGGCGAGGATCGAGACGAGCACGTTGGCCGCCGCGTGAAATCGCGATCCGGCCTCGGCCAGTTGCAGCGTCTCCCACGAGAACGTGGAATACGTGGTGAGGGCTCCGCAGAAGCCGGTGCCCACGAGGAGTTGCACATTCTGCGAGGCCGCGGAAACCAGGACCGCCCCGGTCAGTCCGCCCAGGATCGCCGAGCCGATCATGTTGACGGTGAAGGTGCCCCACGGATACGAGGTGCCGTGGCGGGCCTGCACCGCCCGGTCGACCAGATACCGCATGGGGGCGCCGACGGCGCCGCCGAGCACGACGAGCAGGAACCTCATTTCCCCGGTCACCTCCTGGCCTGCACCGCGCGGCGGGTGACGGTCGCACCGATCCGCACCGCGGCCAGCGCGATGACCACGGTCGCCACCAGGTAGGCCAGGGCCAGGCCCACCCGGCCCTCGCGCACCAGGCGTTCGATGTCGACGCAGTACGTGGAGAAGGTCGTGAAACCGCCGAGGACCCCGGTGCCGAAGAACGGGCGCAGCAGCGGGTGCGCCGACCAGCCCTCGATGATCGCCGCCAGGAAGACGCCGATGACGAAACATCCGACCGCGTTGACGCCCAGCGTCGTCCAGGGGAAATCGGCGGCACCCGTCGGCCACAGCAGCGACGCCGCGTACCGGGCGCTGGCACCCGCCGAGCCGCCCACCGCGATGACGGCCAGTGCCTGCGCCTGTCCGCGGGGGGCGTCCCGGCGCTGACGAGCCTCTGCCACAGGTGACCTTTCCGGCGACTGAAGGGGTGCCGCCGGAAGTCCCGACTTCCGGCCGCTCCGCTTATGAATCGTACGGCACGGGCCGCCCGCGGCCGACCGTCCTGGACTTGACACACGGATTTACCGGACGTCTCCTGGAAGAGGGAAAAGCGTCCGGAGGCTGCTGATGGCAACCTACGAGTATCTATGCGGCCGGTGCGGTTCATTCGATGTGAAACTGCCCATCGGAACGGCGCCCAAGGATTACGGATGCCCTGTTTGCGCAGGTGCAGCGAGACGTATGTTCTCTTCCTCCGGCCTCTCAGGGACCTCGCACGCGGTCACTGCCCTCCACGCCCGTGAGGAACAGTCCCGTGAGGCCCCGGCGGTGGTTTCAGAGTTGCCGCCAGGTGTCAGGCCGGTGCGAAAGCGACCGCATCCCGCACTCTCCCGATTGCCGCGCCCCTGAGGGCGGTGATCGGCAAACAGCGCGTCCACGGCGTCCGTATCCGTGCACGGGCCCTGTTCCGGCGACGGTGCGACGCGATTCCGCTTTCCATGCGGACTTAGGAGGTGCGGCCCCGTGTCGAACGTGGGACTGCTCTTTGTCGGTGCGGTGCTGTTCATCAACGGGATGATGCTCCTCGGAAAGGTCGAGGCCAAGGCAGCAGCGATCTTCAACCTTTTCGTGGGTGCACTCCAGGTGCTGACGCCGACGTACCTCATCTTCGTTGCCGACAACGACCCCAAAAAGATACTGGCAGCGTCCGGCCTCTATCTGTTCGGGTTCACCTACCTCTATGTGGGAATCGGTCTCCTGGCCAACCTCGACACCACCGGGGTCGGCTATTACTCCCTCTTCGTGGCGATTGCCGCGCTAGGGTATTCGTTCGCCAATTTCCACCTCCTCAAGGATTACCCGTTCGGAGTCATCTGGCTCTACTGGGCATTTCTCTGGTTCCTGTTCTTCTTGCTGCTCGGCCTCAAGAGGGACAGGCTCACCACCTATACGGGCTGGGTCACGGCGATCGAGGGCTGGGTCACGGGCGTGATTCCCGCAGGTCTGCTGCTCTCCGGCTACTGGAAGCACCCCAACGAAACAGCCATCGCACTGGGAGCCTTCGCGGTGGTGGTGTTCGTGGCGCTGTGGCCGCTCACCCGGAAACCGCACCATCCGGCCCCCGCCGCTCCGGCGGCCGACCTGAGTGCACCCACGTGACCGACCAAAACGTGACCGGACCAAAAGTGGACAACAACTGATGAGGAAGCTGTCATGCCCGAAGTTGTTTTCAGAGTGGACCAGAGCAAATCCATGCGCGAACAGGACGTGCCGGGCCACAACAGGTGGCACCCGGACGTGCCGGTCGCCGTCATGGTGAAGCCAGGATCGGAGTTCCGCGTCGAGTGCCGTGACTGGACCGACTGCCAGGTCGGCAACAACGACTCCGCCAACGACGTACGCGACATCGACCTGACCGTGCCCCACATGCTCAGCGGCCCGATAGGCGTGGAGGGTGCCGAACCCGGTGACCTGCTCATCGTCGACATCCTCGACCTCGGCCCCGTGCCGCAGCAGACCGGGGACGCGGCGGGCCAGGGCTGGGGCTACACCGGCATCTTCGCCAAGGCCAACGGCGGAGGCTTCCTGACCGACTACTTCCCCGACGCCTACAAGGCCGTCTGGGACTTCCACGGCCAGCAGGCCGTCTCCCGCCACCTGCCCGGGATCCGCTTCACCGGCATCACCCACCCCGGGCTGTTCGGCACCGCTCCGTCCGCCGAGATGCTCGCCAGCTGGAACGCCCGCGAGAAGGCGCTGATTGACACGGATCCGAACCGGGTCCCGCCGCTCGCCGTCCCGCCGGACGCCAGCAACGCGCTTGCCGGCACCGCCACCGGAGATATCGCACGGCGCATCGCCGAGGAGGGGGCGCGCACCGTGCCGGCCCGCGAGAACGGCGGCAACCACGACATCAAGAACTGGACGCGCGGTTCACGGGTCTTCTTCCCCGTGCACGTCAAGAACGCCAAGCTCTCCGGCGGTGACCTGCACTTCAGCCAGGGCGACGGAGAGATCACGTTCTGCGGCGCCATCGAGATGGGCGGCTTCATCGACTTCCACGTCGACCTGATCAAGGGCGGCATGGAGAAGTACGGCATCTCCACCAACCCCGTGTTCCTGCCGGGCAACGTCGAGCCGCGGTACTCGGAGTTCCTCACCTTCGTAGGGATCTCCGTCGACCACGACACGGACACGAACTACTACCTGGACGCGACGCTGGCCTACCGCCGGGCCTGCCTGAACGCCGTCGAGTACCTGAAGAGGTTCGGCTACAGCGGCGAGCAGGCATACCTGCTGATCGGCGCCGCCCCCGTCGAGGGACGCATCAGCGGCATCGTGGACATCCCGAACGCCTGCTGCTCGCTGTACCTGCCCACGGCCATGTTCGACTTCGACATCCGTCCGGTCGCGGCGGGTCCGACGAAGGCGGACCGCGGTGAGTGCGCGGTGACCAGCACCTGACCATCCCCATCCCCGTCCCGACGGCCCCGCGGCAGCGTCCGCGGGGCCGTCGCCGTTGTCCTGCCGGTCACGCTGCCGCCGCGGACGGCAGCGTGACCGGCAGCGCGACCGGCAGCGCGACCGCCTGAAGGGCCGCCCGCCCCAGGATCTCTGTCATGGGCATGGACGAACATCCTCCCCTCTGCAAAGCTTCAACAAGCTCACGCAAATTACGTGCAGAGAAACGCTTCTCACGATCATCCTCGCGCAACTTCCTGACATAGCCATGGACCTCACTCATTTCTGCAGACGAGGAGCACGATGAGCAGCAAGCGCTTCAGATGGCGCCCGCTCGCCATGACACTGGCGGGCGGCCTCCTGGCGGTCGGCGGACCGGCCCTGCCCGCCCTGGCGGCGGGCTCCCCCGAGCTCGCGACCGGCACCGCGGTCGCGGCGAGCAGCACCCGCGGCCACCCGGCGGCCGCGCTCGACGACGGCGATGAGGCGGCGGCGCACCGAGCCGCCGCCGGCAGCGGCGACCTGGCCCGCGGCAAACGGCTGACGGCCAGCAGCTCCGCCACCGGGCACACCGCCTCCGGTGCCGCCGACGCCGACCGCAACAGCTACTGGCAGAACGGCAAAACGGACTTGGCGCCGTGGATCCAGGCCGACCTCGGCGCCGCCGTACCCGTCAACCGGCTGGTGCTGAAGCTGCCGCCCGGCTTCGACGCCCAGCAGCAGACCCTGAAGGTGCAGGGCAGCACCGACGGCAGGCACCACACCGATCTGGTCGACCCGGCCGAGTACCGGTTCAGCCCCGGCCGGGGCAACGAGGCGACGATCAGCTTCGACACCACGACCACCCGGTATCTGCGCCTCACTGTGACCGGCGTGTCGAAAAAGACCGGCGCCCGGCTGGGCGAGTTCGAGGTGTACGGACCGGCGACCGGCGACACCGCCCCGCCGTCGGCCCCCCGCTCCCTGAAGCTGTCCCGGCCCGAGACCGGCAAGGTCGCGCTCGCCTGGAAGCCCGCGCGTGACAACAAGAAGGTCACCGGCTACGACGTCTACCTCGGCGGCACCCTGCGCACCACGGTCGCCGGGAACGTGACCTCGTACACCGACCTCCAGCCGCTCGACACCACCCTCGCGTACCGCGTCACGGCCCGGGACGCGGCCGGGAACCAGTCGGCGGCGAGCAACACCGTGACCCGCAAGGCGGCCAAGGGCGACACCCAGGCCCCCACCCAGCCCACCGGACTCACCTCCGTCACCGCGAAGTCCGGCGCCGTCGACCTCAGCTGGCAGAAGTCGGCCGACGACAAGAAGGTCACCGGCTACGACGTCTACGCGAACAACAAGCTGCGCAGGAGTGTGTCCGGCGACGTCACCTCCGTCACCGACCGGCAGCCGGCCGGCGCCACGGTCACCTACCAGGTGCGCGCCAAGGACGCGGCGGGCAACACCTCGCCGCCGAGCGCCAAGTCGGTCAGCGCCGGCGACGGCATCCTGGCGAGCAACCTCGCGGTGGGCAAACCGGTGGTGGAGTCCGGGCACGTCCACACCTTCGTCGGCACCAATGCCGTCGACAACAACGTGGGCACCTACTGGGAGGGCGCCAGTGGCGTCTGGCCCAGCACGCTCACCGTCAAGCTCGGCGCCAACGCCGACGTCAGCCAGGTCGTCCTCAAGCTCAACCCGGACCCGGTCTGGGGCGCGCGGACGCAGAACATCCAGATCCTCGGGCGGGAGCAGAACGCGACCGCCTACACCAACCTGGTGTCGGCCGCGAACTACGCCTTCGACCCGGGCACCGGCAACACCGTCACCATCCCGGTGACCGCGCGGACCGCCGACGTCCAGGTGCGCATCAACAGCAACACCGGCGCTCCCGGCGGCCAGATCGGCGAACTGCAGGTCATCGGCGACCCGGCGCCCAACCCGGACCTCACGGTCACCGGCCTCACCGCCGCCCCCGCCGCCCCGGTGGAGACCGACGCCGTCAGCCTCACCGCGCGGGTCGCCAACAGCGGCAGCGCCGCCTCCCCGGCGAGCAACGTCAACTTCTACCTGGGCACCACCAAGGTGGGCACCGCGAACGTCGGCGCACTCGCCGCGGGCGCGGCCACCGACGTGACCGCCTCCATCGGCACCCGGGACGCGGGTTCATACCAGCTGACCGCGAAGGTCGACGAGGCGAACTCGGTCGTCGAGATCAACGACACCAACAACTCCTTCACCGCCTCCTCCCCGCTGGTGGTCCGCCCGGTCGACAGCGCCGACCTGGTCGCCTCACCGGTCGGCTGGTCCCCGGACAACCCCTCGGCCGGCAACAACGTGGGCTTCAGCGTCGCCATCAAGAACCAGGGCACCATCGCCTCGGCGGGCGGCGCACACACCGTCACGCTGACGCTGCTCAACGAGAGCGGCGGCACGGTCCGCACCCTGACCGGCGCCTACAACGGGGCCATCGCCGCCGGGGCCACCACCGGCCCGATCGCGCTCGGCTCCTGGACGGCCGTGAACGGCAAGTACACGGTCCGCACGGTGATCGCCGACGACACCAACGAGCTGCCGGTCAAACGCACCAACAACACCAGCAACAAGCCGCTGTTCGTGGGGCGCGGCGCCAACATGCCGTTCACCTCGTACGAGGCGGAGGACGGCACGGTCGGCGGCGGTGCCCAGGTCGTCGGGCCCAACCGGACCATCGGCGACCTCGCGGGCGAGGCGTCCGGCCGCCGGGCGGTCACCCTCAACAGCACCGGCAACTACGTCGAGTGGACCACCAAAGCGCCCACCAACACGCTGGTCACCCGGTTCTCCATCCCCGACTCCGCGGGCGGCGGCGGCATCGACGCCACCCTCAACATCTACGTCAACGGCACCTTCGCCAAGGCGATCAACCTGACCTCGAAGTACTCGTGGCTGTACGGCGCCGAGGCGAGCCCGGGCAACTCACCCGGCTCGGGCCCCGCGCGGCACATCTACGACGAGGCCAACGTGATGCTCGACTCGACGGTCCCGGCGGGCGCGAAGATCAGGCTGCAGAAGGACGCGGTCAACACCTCGCAGTACGCGATCGACTTCATCAACACCGAGCAGGCCGCCCAGATCGCCAACCCCGATCCGGCCGCCTACGTCACACCGGCCGGCTTCACCCAGCAGGACGTGCAGACCGCCCTGGACACGGTGCGGATGGACACCACCGGCAAACTGGCCGGCGTCTACCTGCCGCCGGGCGACTACCAGACGAGCAGCAAGTTCACCGTCTACCTCAAGCCCGTCAAGGTGGTCGGCGCCGGGCCCTGGTACACCCGGTTCTACTCCCCCGCCGCGCAGAGCAACACGGACGTGGGCTTCCGCGTGACGGACACGGCGAACGGCTCGACGTTCGCGGGCTTCGCCTACTTCGGCAACTACAACTCCCGCAACGACGGTCCCGGCAAGGTGTTCGACGCGAGCGGAATCAGCAACCTGACGATCGACAACGTCTGGGTCGAGCACCAGATGTGCCTGTACTGGGGTGCCAACACCGACAACGTCACGATCAAGAACAGCCGGATCCGTGACGTGTTCGCCGACGGCGTCAACATGACGAACGGGTCGCAGAACAACCTCGTCCAGAACAACGAGGCGCGGTCCACCGGGGACGACAGCTTCGCGCTGTTCGCCGCCACCGACAACGGCGGCGGCAACAACACCGGCAACGTCTACGAGAACCTGACGTCGACGCTGACCTGGCGCGCGGCCGGCATCGCCGTCTACGGCGGTGAGAACAACGTGTTCCGCAACCTGTACATCGCGGACACGCTGGTCTACTCCGCCGTCACCATCAGCTCCCTCGACTTCGGCTACCCGATGAACGGCTTCGGCCCGGGTCAGACCAAGATCGAGAACGCTTCCCTGGTCAGATCGGGCGGCCATTTCTGGGGCAACCAGACCTTCGGTGCCATCTGGATGTTCTCGGCCTCGAAGACGTACACGGCGATCCGGGTGACCGACGTGGACATCGTCGATCCCACGTACAGCGGGATCATGTTCCAGACGAACTACGTGGGCGGCCAGCCGCAGAACCCGGTCCAGGACACGGTCCTCACCGATGTGTCGATCACGGGTGCGCAAAAGAGCGGCGACGCCTACGACGCCAAGTCCGGCTTCGGGATCTGGGCCAACGAACTGCCCGAACCCGGCCAGGGCCCGGCGGTCGGCACGGCGACCTTCACCGGTCTCCGGCTGGAGAACAACGCGGTGGACATGCGCAACACCACGTCGACGTTCACGGTCAACGTTCAGTAGACGTACGGCGGTTGCGCTGACTGATGTGACGGTTCGGTCCTGCACGAGGCGCCGCGCCCGGGATTCCGGGCGCGGCGTCGTGCGTTTCCGGGCGAGGGGTCGCACGGTTGCGGGCGAGGAGCGGGGGATTGCGCACGAGGAGCCGGGGATTGCGCGCGAGGCGACGGGCGGGTGCGGCCGGAGCCTGGGGCGCGCTGGTCCGGACGGAGCCTCAGGCGCGCGGGTGCAGTGCGCGCACCCCGCCCGCACCCCGCCTCCGTCCCGTCGGCGGAGCCGGATCTCAGGTCGCAGGTATTCAGTGTTGCCAAGTACCGGTACTCAGTAATACTCTATACCAGTAGTCAACGACGATGAGTAGATGAGGGAGGCCATGAGCAAGCAGGCAACGGAGATGCTCAAAGGAACCCTGGAGGGCATCGTCCTGGCGATCCTGTCCAACCGGCCGGCCTACGGCTACGAGATCACTGCGTGGCTGCGAGAGCAGGGCTTCACCAGCATCGCGGAGGGCACCGTCTACGCCTTGCTGGTCAGGGTGGAGCAGCGCGGCCTGGTCGACGTGGAGAAGGTTCCGTCGGAGAAGGGACCGCCGCGCAAGGTGTACTCCCTGAACGCTCAGGGGCGGGAATACCTCGACGAGTTCTGGAGGACGTGGAGCTTCCTCGCAGAACGTCTGGAACAGCTCCACGAAGGAGGAAAGTGACCATGTCGGAAGCAGAAGAGGGCGGCTTCATCTCGAAGGTGATCGGCCCGAAGCGGCGGTGGCGGGCGTACAAGGCGCGCGTCAAGGAGCTCCCCGAGAACTACCGTACGGCGGTCGATGCGATCGAGCGGTACCTGATGCACTTCGTGCCGGCGGACGGCGACAGCGCGACGGCGTCGTTCGAGGATCTGGCGGATCTGTTCGAGCAGGCCGCAGCCGACGGCACGTCGATCCGCGAGATCGTCGGCGACGACCCGGTGGAGTTCGTCGAGACGTTCGCCCAGAACTACACGAAGGGCGGATACGTCCCCGACCGGGCGCGGGAGCGGCTGGTCAAGGCGATCGAACGCGCCGCGGGAGAAGACGACGGAACGGACGGGACGGACGGGACGGACGGGACGGCCCGCTGACCGCGGCGAGAACAGCGTTCCGCGCGTGACACCGCCACGACGCCGGACGCCCCTGCCCCCGTGACCCCGGCGCCGAGCCGCCGTACCGACCACGGGCAGGCCGGCGTCCGGCGGCCCGGCCGCCCGTCCGACACCGTCGGCGCACCCCGCACCCGGGTCCGACCACCCCGTGGAACCGTCCGCAACACACCCGCTCCCCCTCGCTTGCTCCCCCCACTCCCCCAGTCACCTCGGCCTTCGAATGGGAGGGCTCCATGCCTTCATCTGTCATGCCCACATCCAAGCTGGATGACGGTCTCACGTCACCGGCCGCCGTCTCCACCGTCGCTCTGCGTAAGTCGTACGGCGACAAGACCGTCCTGGACGGCATCGATCTGCACATCCCGGCCGGGTCCGTATTCGCACTGCTCGGACCCAACGGCGCCGGCAAGACCACCGCCGTCAAGATCCTCTCCACCCTCATCACCGCCGACAGCGGCCAGGCCCAGATCGCAGGCCACGACCTCACCACCGCCCCACAAGCCGTACGAGCAGCGATCGGCGTCACCGGACAGTTCTCCGCCGTCGACGGCCTGATCACCGGCGAGGAGAACATGCTCCTCATGGCCGACCTCCACCACCTCCCGAAGGCCGAGGGACGCCGGATCGCCGCCGACCTCCTCGAACGATTCGACCTGGTGGAAGCCGCGAAAAAACCCGCCTCCACCTACTCCGGCGGCATGAAACGACGCCTCGACCTCGCCATGACCCTCGTCGGCAACCCCCGCATCATCTTCCTCGACGAACCCACCACCGGCCTCGACCCACGCTCCCGCCACAACATGTGGCAGATCATCCGCGAACTCGTCACCGACGGCGCCACCGTCTTCCTCACCACCCAGTACCTCGACGAAGCCGACGAACTCGCCGACCGCATCGCCGTACTGAACCACGGCAAGATCGCCGCCGAAGGCACCGCCGACGAACTCAAACGCCTCATCCCCGGCGGCCACATACGACTCCGCTTCACCCACCCCACCGCCTACGAACACGCCACCCGACAACTCCACGAAACCACCCACTACGACGAAACCCTGACCCTCCAGATCCCCAGCGACGGCAGCCAACGCGACCTGCGCACCATCCTCGACCGGCTCGACACAGCCGGCATCGAAGCCGACGAACTGACCGTCCACACCCCCGACCTCGACGACGTGTTCTTCGCCCTCACCAGCACCACCACCCTCCCCAACCAGCCCAAGGAGAACACCCGATGAACACGCTCGCCCTCGCCGCCCGCGACTCCCACACCATGCTGCGCCGCAACCTGCTCCACGCATGGCGCTACCCGTCCGGCACCCTGAACCTGCTGCTCACGCCGATCATGCTGCTGCTGCTGTTCGTCTACATCTTCGGCGACGTGATGAGCGCGGGCATCGGCGGCGGCGCGGACCGCTCCGAGTACATCGCCTACATCGTCCCCGGCATCCTGATGATGACCATCGGCAGCACCGTGATCGGGGCGGCGGTGTACATCTCCATGGACATGAACGAGGGCCTCATCGCCCGCTTCCGTACGATGGCCGTCTACCGCGGCTCCATGATCATCGGGCATGTCGTCGGCAGCGTGCTCCAGTCCCTCATCAGCGTGATCCTCGTCGGCGCCGTCGGCGTGGCCATCGGCTTCCGGTCCACGGACGCCACGGTCCTGGAGTGGCTGGCGGCGTTCGGGCTGCTCGCGCTGTTCGCCCTGGCGCTCACCTGGATCGCGGTCGGGATGGGCATGGCCAGCCCCAACCCCGAGGCGGCCAGCAACATGGCCATGCCGCTGATCCTGCTGCCGCTCATCTCAAGCGCCTTCATCCCGGCCGACACGATGCCGGGCTGGTTCCAGCCGATCGCCGAGTACCAGCCGTTCACCCCCGCCATCGAAACCCTCCGCGGACTGCTCCTCGGCACCCACATCGGCAACAACGGCTGGATCGCCATCGCCTGGTGCATCGGCCTGATGGCCCTCGGCTACCGCTGGTCGACGGCGCAGTTCAACCGCGACGCGAAATGAGTGCCCGGGCTGCCTCCGGCAGCTCGTCCCACTCCAGGGCGGCGTACCCCGACGCCGCGTCGGCGTGCGCCGCCCGGCGGCGTCCCGGGCCCGCCCGACCGGAGCCGCGGCCCTCATCCACTCGGCCTCCCGTGGCGAATCGCCTTGAACTCCCCTGACGACCTGCGCCGTTCGGCTGACGCGGACAACTGCACGGCGACCGCGCCCCGCCGACATGACCCGCCATGACGAGCCCGCACCATGCTGCTGGGGCACGCACGCCGCGAGCGCCGCCGGACCCCAACCAGTGCAGCACACACGCCGGCACGCTGATCAAAGGCGGCTCATCGAGTGCAGTGGGGCGAATTCAGCGGCGAGCAGTCCCAGAACGACGAGATCGTGGTGCCGGCCGGCCAGGAACACGCGGTCGCGGAGCCGTCCTTCCTCGACGAAACCGAGCCGACGATGAAGCGCCAGGGACGCCTCGTTGTACGCGAAGATCCGCGCTTCGCACTTGTGATAGCGCCGTTCGGCGAACATGAAGCGCAGCAGCAACACGACGGCCTCCGCCGCATAGCCTTTGCGCCGGTGCTCGGCGCCCAGCGTGACGCCGTACTCGAACCAGCCGGCACGCGGGTCGGCGTGGTACACACCGACAGCGCCGACGATCTCCTGAGTGTCGACGGCTTCGACCGCCAAGCGGAAGCAGTCGCCGTCCGGCCCGGCAACGGCCTGCTCCTTCGTCCACGCACGGAAGCCCTCCGCGGAACGCGGCGGGTGCAACAGGTCTCCCGTCCGCTCCTCGTCCACGGCGAAGCGCATGAACGCGGTCCAGTCCTCGGGCTCGATACCGCGCAGGCGAACCCGTTCGCCGCTCCAGAACGATGTCATCCCCCATTGGACCTCATCGGATCAAGCAGCGACACGTCCGGGGGGGCGGCGGAGGAGCGGGTGTGATTCAAGTCGATGGTGCAGCCGCATGCAACGGCGGCTGCCCGCAGCCCCCGCTCGGGGCCGCAGGCATGCGAGGCGCGCGGAGGGTGGGTCAGGCTCCCGACTGGACCGGGCCGATGAGGGTACCGGCGGCGACGCTGAGCGAGCCCTCGACGGTGGACTCACCCGGAATCACTCCGTCCGGAGTCTTGAGGGTGAAGGTCACCTGGTCGGCCGGGGTGCCGTCGGCCTGGTTGGGGACCTGGATGTCGAAGTGAACCGGGTGCCCAGGGCCGAAATTGACCACCTCGTCCTGCGGGCCGTACGTGCCGGCGGTGATCCCGTCGTCAGAACCCTGGCTGGAGAACTTCACGTCGGTCGGCGACCCGGCCAACTGGCAGGGGTCGTACCCGGGCGCCGCGGTCAGGGTGACCTGGAAGTGGCTGTGACCCGCGGAGGCAGGTCCCTCGGCGACCTTGGTGGTGTAGTTCGCCGGACGGCACGCGGAGGGAGCACCACCGCCGCCCGCCGGCGAGGTGTTGGTGGCCCCGCCGCTGCCCCCCGCGGTGCTGTTGGAGGAGGAGCCGCCGCCCGAGGCGTTGGAGGCGGTGCCAGTGACGGTCGCGGCACCGGTGGCGGCACCGTTGCAGGCGGTGAGGAGAGCCATCAGGGCGGCGGCGCTCGTCAGGGCAACGGCACTCTTGCGAGGACGGAGGTTCATGCGGCGGTTCGACATGGGGTTCCCCAATGGGTGTGTTCCGGTCTTCGGCGTCCGGCTCTCTGTCGGACACTCCATGTGATGTGGCCCCGAGCGGCGAAGTTCGGAGATCACTGTCACGAGCCCGTCCCGGGTACGTCACGTCTGTCACGAGGAGTGTCACGGAACCGGGCCGCCCTTCGATGCGGAGGCGGGGAGTGACGAACAGCCCGGTCGGTGACGTTCCCGGGCGGGGACGTTCTTGCGGCGGAGGCAGCCCGCACGGCCGAGGCGGGTGTCTCCGGCATGAAGGCGAGGGCCACCGCCGCGGGCTCTCATCCCTATCACCCACAGCTGCCATGCCCCGGGATACACTGCTCGGCTCTACCCTGACTGGAGGTCACCTGAGTGTTCCCCGCACGGGTACTTGCCGGTGCTCCGTTGGCTCTGGCGATTTTCGCCCTGTCCGGCTGCTCTTCCCTCTGGGGCTGCACCGACACGACTGCGGAGCGCGGTGAGGCCGGTGTCAGGGTGCAGGTCGAGGACACGTCCGGGCGGTCTATCGGCGTCACGGCCGTAGTCGTTGACTGGCGCCTTGAGCCCCATCCACAGGTGCCCTCCAGGGGTGACCAGGTCCACTTCCGCTACCGCTTCGACGGCGCCGACGAGAGCTCCGGCCCTGCGGTGGACGCCTGCGCGGTCGATGAGGAGCGCGTGGCGTTGGGATGTCGAACGGTCTCCTCCTCCCAGGCGTTCGGGCCGGACGGTGACCTCACGGGCGACGACTGGCTCGCTGTCCCGCACCCGGAGCAGGTTGCCGGAGTGCTGCTGATACCCAATGACCAGTCCCACGACAGACGAACCTGCGAGCAGGACATCAAGGACGGCGGCGGGTCTCATCCTCCGGAACCAGTCGGCATGGGGGACCATCTGTAGGCCGCAGCCGGCTGCGGCGTGGCCGAAGCTCGCCCTGGCATGCCCCTTCACATCCAGTGTTGAACCGTTCCGCCCTCGGCTCCCGTTGCGGACATTGCAGGTCCATATGAAAACGGAGCCACCGGACAGGAGAATCAAGCCATGGCGGGATATCTGAATGGCGGCCAGGGGGACGGGAGGCCGAAGTCGACCGGCTTCCGGGAACGCCTCAGGAGAATCTTTAGCGGAGGCAAGGAAAATTACGTGATGGCGGCCGTCCCAGGCCCGGAGGAAGTAACGCAGACCGTCCCGAACCCGAAGAAAGCGACGCCGGCCTGGCTGCACCCCAAGGAAGTGCAGCGGGCCTTCCAGAACCCGGAGAAAGTAACGCAGACCGCCCCGAACCCGAGGGAAGCGACGCCGGCCTTCCAGAACCCGGAGGAAGCGATACAGGCCTTCCTGAACCCGAAGAAAGCGACGCCGGCCTTCCTGCACCCCAAGGAAGTGCAGCGGGCCTTCCAGAACCCCGAGAAAGTAACGCAAGCCTCCCTAAGCTCGGAGGAAGTGACACAGACCGCCCCAGGCCCGGAGGAAGTGAAGCCGACCTTCCTGAGCCCAGAAGAGGTTCAGAAGATGGAGGAGCTCGCTGAGCAGCAGGCTGGCCCGTCACCGCGTAGCAGCACAGGCGGTCAGTGGTGGAACGAAAGGGAGGCTGCCGCCAAGGCCGAGGTTGCCGCCTATGCTCAAAGCACCCTGCCGGTTTCATACCAGCTTAAGACCCGGAGCGCCCACGGGGCCTCGATGAGCCCGGATCCCGGTCAGGAGAACCGCACGGCTCGGGTCGTCAGCTCTCCGGCCGCAGCGAGGCCGCTCCACGGCGGCCCCCAGAGCGCGCAAAGCGGGAAGAGGGCGCGCTGATCTTCCAGCCGATCTGTTGAAGGACTCGGCGTCGGCTGCCTGATGGGGGAAGTGGAGGCCCTGGCCCCGGTTCGGTCAGGGCCTCAGGTTGGACGAGCCTCGAAGGTTTCGACGTGGCCCCTGGCCTGAAGTCCAGGGATTTTGGCCTGGGTCGTCCGAGCCTTCCAGGGGCTTCCTGCTTCACCGCGCTGTGCGGGCACGAGTGCCCGTCTTACCGGCGCTCAACAGGCGTTCGGCGTCTCCGCCCGTCCGGCGGCGACTATACGGCGTCCTTCGAAGAGGACATTGCGGGCTGCGCTGTGGTCGCGGTCGTGTACCGTGCCGCACTCACCACACACCCCCTCACGGACGCGGAGAGGCTTCGGGCCGTCCCGGAATCCGCAGGCCGGACAGACGTGAGAGGAAGGGAAGGCCCGGTCCGTACCGGCTTCGATGGAGGCTCTAGTTCTTGACTGTGCCCGGGGATTTCTTGTCGGCCAGGTGAGAGTTGGCTTCGTATTCTGCGGGCGGGACGTGGCCTATTTGAGAATCTCGTTTGCCCGCCTCAGCCCGGCGACTTCCCTCTTCACTGCCTCGACCTGGGCTGATTGGGCCTGTTAGGCCGTAAGGCGCACCACGCAAGGCCAAAAGATGCAATTAGGGATGAAGTGTGTGATGTCGTTCGTCACGTCGGGCATTTTTCGTTCGCCCTCCCGTCTGCGGCGCCGCATCACCCCATCCTGTTGGCCGGACCTCCGCGGCGGGCGACTTCAAAAGGAGTGACATGCTCACACGTGAGCCCCTTGCCCGGATCGCCCAGGTGCTCTGCATGGGCACCGCCGCCGCACTCGCCCCCATCGCGGTGGCCGCCCCTGCCTCGGCCGCGGTGCTGCCCGTGGCGTGCAGCGAGGCCGCCTTGCAGAGCGCCATCAACACCGCCAACAGCACCCCTGGCAGCGACACGCTCAACTTGGCGCCCCGCTGCACCTACCGGCTGACCTCCGAATTGCCCGCCATCACTTCGCCGATCCGCATCAACGGCAACGGCGACACGATCACCCGTGCGGCGGGAACGTTCCGCATCTTCACCGTCAACGGTGGCGACCTCACCTTGGTAGAGGCCACCCTCACCAACGGCGACGCCACAGGCAGCTCGGTCCAGAACGGCGCCGGCGGCGCAGTCGTCGTCACCGGCAACGGCTCCCTGACCCTTCTCGGTGACCTGATCGCGAGAAACCACGCCAACTTCGGCGGCGGCATCAGCGTCTTCGGTGGCTCCCGGGCACAGGTCAACGGGAGTGCCTTCACGGGCAACACGGCCGCGGTGAACGGCGGCGCCATCGCCAGCGACGGCCAGACAACCGTCAACGCCAGCAACCTCAGCGGGAACACGGCAGGCAACGTGGGCGGCGCCATCGCCAACACCGGAACGCTGACGGTCAACGCCAGCACCATCCTCAACAACACCGCGCCGAACGGCGGCGGCGGTCTCGCCAACGGGGTGACCGCCCAGCCAGGCGGAACCTCCACCGTGACCGCCAGCGTCATCAGCGGCAACTCAGCCAGCGGTGCGAACCCCGGCGGCATCTACAACAACCAGGGCACCGTGACCCTGCGTCTCACCGTGGTCATCCGCAACAGCCCGAGCAACTGCCTCAACAGCCCGAGTCCGGTCCCCGGTTGCCGCAACTGACCCCCGGCGCCCGTAGCCGGCTGCCGTCGTGCGGTCCGGTGTGTGCCCGACATTGCTCTCGGGATCCGTCGTGATAGCGATGCCACCGTGAGTCCAAATCCCACTGCCTCAGCCCTGCGCAGTGGGAACGGTCTCTGACCTGTGGCTTGAGTTCCAGTGGTCGTCGCGACACTCCAGTTGGCCGGGGAGTGCCCGTCCACGGTCAGGTCGACCCACGGATGGGAGCTCCCCGCAGCCACCGCGTGCCCGCGGTCGGCGACGGTGCCCCGTACGGCGGCCACCTCATCCTCGCTCGCCCCCCGCCAGGACCGCAGCCACCCGCTCCAGCGCTGCACTCACGCCAGCATGCGTCTCAGCTGGTCGGACCCGACTTCTTGACCGACAACGGCAGCAACTTCTTGCCCGTGGGCCCGATTTGGATATGAGAGTCCATCTGCGGGCGGGGCACCCCACCCAAACCCGGATGGCTAGCGCTGGAAGGTCAGCCGAGGGCGACGCCAGGAATGAAGGCCACGAGCCCGGACAGGAAGCTACCGATCGCGGCCAGCGTGACGAGTGTGGCTTTGCCGTCCGAGAACAGGCCGGAGCAGAACTCACGCAGTTGACGCCGAACAAGCAACATCTTGAGTTTTTGCCAGCGATGCTGGCGGATGTGGCAGCCCATGAGAAGACCGGTCGCGTTGTTGCGGCAACCGTCGTCGCGTCCCCTGACCGGAGCCCCACATGTCACCGGAGCTTGAAAGAAGGACCAGAGGAGCACGGCGGCAGACAGAACGGCGATCACCCCCGGGCCCGCTGCTCTGTTGATCCATGCGGCGATGAGCAGAGCGCCGGCCAGGACGCCCCACCACTGCCCCAGACCGCCGAACCAACCGCTTCTCGCCCCCGAAGTCGCCATGTCTGTAATCGTGGCGAGAGCCCCGGCGGATCATTCCTTCAGCCAGCGGTACGACCGAAAACGTGCCCCCGGAAGGCTGAGGCTCGACAGTGACGGATCGGCCCAGTGAAAGTCTGTCCATGCGTCGACCCGCGGAAGCGGCTGCCCGACAGCCCGAGCGGCCACAGACGGCCGCCTCAAAGGCACAAGTCCCTCAGATCCACTCCACCTCGGACTGGATACCCGGCGTGTCCCCAGGCGACGGCAGCGGTGTTTTCAGCACTTCCTGTACCTTCCGCTGCCGCTCCACGGTCACGCCGAGCGCGCCCAGTACCGCAGCCGCCTCTTCCTCTGTGACATCCGCCACAGCCTCAGCGATACGCCGTAACGCCTCACTCACCCCGGCCGCCCGTTTCAGCTGGTCGGAGGCTTCTTCACCGACAACGGCAGCAACTTCTTCCCGCTGTCACTCAGTTGTGGCCATGTGTCGAACTGCGGACAAACCCCACAGTCAAAACAAGGCGTCCACCGGCAGTCGTCGACCTCTGTTTCGTCGAGGGCGTCCTGCCAGTCCTCCCAGAGCCAGTCCTTGTCCAGGCCCGAGTCCAGGTGGTCCCAGGGGAGGACCTCCTCGTAGGTGCGCTCACGGGTCGTGTACCAGTCGACGTCGACGCCGAAGGGGACGAGGGCCTTGTCGGCGCAGGCCATCCAGCGGTCGTAGGAGAAGTGCTCGCGCCAGCCGTCGAAGCGGCCGCCGTCCTCGTAGACCGCGCGGATCACCGCGCCGATGCGGCGGTCGCCGCGGGAGAGCAGGCCCTCGACGATGCCGGGCTTGCCGTCGTGGTACCGGAAGCCGATGGAGCGGCCGTACTTCTTGTCGCCGCGGATCTTGTCCCGCAGTTTCTCCAGGCGGGCGTCGGTCTGCTCGGCGGAGAGCTGGGGTGCCCACTGGAAGGGGGTGTGCGGCTTGGGGACGAAGCCGCCGATGGAGACCGTGCAGCGGATGTCGTTGGCGCCGGAGACCTCGCGGCCCTTCTGGATGACGTGGGCCGCCATGTCGGCGATCTGCAGGACGTCCTCGTCGGTCTCCGTCGGCAGGCCGCACATGAAGTACAGCTTCACCTGGCGCCAGCCGTTGCCGTACGCGGTGGCGACCGTGCGGATGAGGTCGTCCTCCGAGACCATCTTGTTGATGACCTTGCGGATGCGTTCCGAGCCGCCTTCCGGGGCGAAGGTCAGGCCCGAGCGGCGGCCGTTGCGGGTCAGTTCGTTCGCCAGGTCGATGTTGAAGGCGTCCACGCGGGTGGAGGGGAGGGACAGGCCGATCTTGTCGTCCTCGTAGCGGTCGGCGAGGCCCCGGGCGATGTCGCCGATCTCCGAGTGGTCGGCCGACGACAGCGACAGCAGGCCGACCTCCTCGAAGCCCGTCGCCTTCAGGCCCTTGTCGACCATGTCGCCGATGCCGGTGATGGAACGCTCGCGGACCGGGCGGGTGATCATGCCGGCCTGGCAGAAGCGGCAGCCGCGGGTGCAGCCGCGGAAGATCTCGACCGACATGCGCTCGTGGACCGTCTCGGCGAGCGGGACCAGGGGCTGCTTGGGGTAGGGCCATTCGTCGAGGTCCATGACCGTGTGCTTGGCCACCCGCCAGGGGACGCCCGACTTGTTGGGGACCACGCGGGCGATACGGCCGTCGGCGAGGTATTCGACGTCGTAGAACGCCGGGACGTACACCCCACCCGTCTTCGCGAGGCGGAAGAGGACCTCCTCGCGGCCGCCGGGGCGGCCCTCCGCCTTCCACTCGCGGATGATCCGGGTCATGTCGAGCACGGCCTGCTCGCCGTCGCCGATGACGGCGGCGTCGATGAAGTCGGCGATCGGCTCCGGGTTGAAGGCCGCGTGGCCGCCGGCCAGGACGATCGGGTCGTCGACGGTGCGCTCGCGCGCCTGGAGCGGGATACCCGCGAGGTCCAGGGCCGCGAGCATGTTCGTGTAGCCCAGCTCGGTGGAGAAGGAGAGGCCGAACACGTCGAAGGCGCGGACGGGGCGGTGGCTGTCCACGGTGAACTGCGGCACACCGTGCTCGCGCATCAGCGCCTCCAGGTCCGGCCACACGCTGTAGGTGCGCTCGGCGAGGACGCCCTGCTGCTCGTTGAGGACCTCGTAGAGGATCATGACGCCCTGGTTGGGCAGGCCGACCTCGTACGCGTCCGGGTACATGAGCGCCCAGCGGACGTCGCAGGACTCCCACGGCTTGACCGTGGAGTTGAGTTCTCCGCCGACGTACTGGATCGGTTTCTGCACGTGCGGGAGCAGAGCTTCGAGCTGCGGGAACACAGACTCGGCGACCTGAGCGGCGGCTTCGGCAGGCATCTCGCGGGACCTTTGTGAGCTGACTGGGGGCACCCCCGGCCGGCGGCTGGGGGACGGGTGACCATCCAGCCTAACCCGCTCGGGGGCCTGCCCCGTACGCTCAGCCGAGCGCGGGCGTCCGGACCTCCTGCCAGGCCCCGGGCAGCTCGGCCTCGACCGCCGCGGCCTGCTGCTCCTCACGTCCGTACAGCACTCCGTAGGTGAAGGTGTTCTCCCCCGCGGCGTGCGCCTCGGCGGACAGCTCGCGCAGGGCCTCGCGGGCCATGACGCTGTCCTGGTGGTCGCCGAGCAGGGTCTGCAGGGCTTTCATGGCCTTGGTGAGGCCGGCGGCCGGGTCGCCGAGGGCCGGGGTGGCCGCCTCCGCCGCGTACCGGGTGCGCTTGGACTTCTTGCGGGCCTCGTGCAGCGCCACGTCGCGGTCGTGGCCGGGCGGCAGGCCGATCGCCTGCTCGATCAGCGCCGAGACCTTGGCAAAGTCCTTCCGTACGGCCTTGGCGATCACCTTCTTCGGTTTGCCTGCGGCGGCCGGGAGCAGCGGCGGGTCGCTGACGAGGGCGTCGAGGGTGCCGAGCAGGGTCAGATAGCGCTCGGAGTCGAGGACGCCGGTGAGCCGGCGGCGCGATCCGCCGCGGCGGGCCTGCGCCCAGCTGCGCAGCCGGGTGCGGACGGGGCCGGAGACCAGGGTGCGGGGCAGTTCGCCGAGGGCGGCGGTGATGCGTTCGGTGAGTACTTCGCGGTCGCGGTCGACGCCGAGTTCGGCGGCGAGCCACTTCAGCTCGTCGCCGACGGGGTCGGTGACGGTGCGGTCCAGGACCGTGCCGTAGGAGCGGAAGGCGCTGCGCATGCGGCGGGTGGCGACGCGCATGCGGTGGACGGAGTCGAATTCGTCGCGGCGTACGGCCGGGTCCAGCTCGATGATCGCGCCGCGCTGGGTGCGGACGTAGGCGAGGACGTGGTCACCGGCGGTGACGGGCTCGGCGGGTGCGGGCGGCGGTGCGCGGTGGCCGTCCGTGTCCGGCGGGGCGGTGGCGGCGAGAGCGCGGGCCAGTTTGGAGGGGACGGCGGACGGTCGGACGCCCGCCTTGCGCAGGCGTTTGTCGACCTTGTCGAGGAAGCGGGGGTCCACTCCTTCGGCGAGTTCCGCCTCGATCTCGGTCCACCGGGCGGTGCCGCCGTCGCCGGTGAGCCGTTCGGCCGTCACGGTGTCGACGCTGACCTCGGCGAGCAGTTTGCCGTCGGCGCCGACGAGGTGGCGCAGGTCGCGGGCGGAGCGCAGCCGGATGACGGGGACCAGGGCGGCGTCGCGGATCCGGGAGCGGGTCAGCGCGCTGAGGGCGCGCGGTACGTGGTCCGAGAGCGGGGCGTGGATCTCGTCGCGGACGTCGGGGCCGACCGGGAGTTTGAGGTGCCAGCCGGCGTCGGTGCCGCCGGTGCGGCGGCGCAGGGTGACGGCGTGGGCGGCCAGGCGCTCGTCGGCGGTGTCGTAGTAGGTGGCGTCCAGGTGTACGACGCCCAGGTCCAGGACGTCCGCCACCCCGGCGATGCCGGTCAGGTCGGGCAGGCCACTCTCGTCGGATTCGTACTTGCGCTCGATCTCGCGCTTCGTATCCGCCATGCATTGAATGTAGTGGCAGCCGGGACGTGAGGGCAGGGCCGACGTGAGGTGAATGGCGGGAAGACTCCCGCCATCACTCATGCGAACGTCCTGGAGTGGACAGTGGACAGTGGACGGTGGACCGCAGTGGTCAGGCGGACATCGGGCGCTGCACCCGGATCGACTGCAGCAGTCCCACCGCCACCCACACCGCGAACATCGACGTACCGCCGTACGACACGAACGGCAGGGGCAGACCGGTGACCGGCATGATGCCGAGGGTCATCCCGATGTTCTCGAACGCCTGGAAGGCGAACCAGGCGACGATCCCGGCGGCGACGATCGTGCCGTACAGCTCGGTCGTCTCGCGGGCGATCCGGCAGGCACGCCACAGCACCACGCCGAGCAGCAGGATTATCAGGCCCGCGCCGACGAAGCCCAGTTCCTCACCGGCGACCGTGAAGACGAAGTCCGTCTGCTGCTCCGGCACGAACTGGCCGGTGGTCTGCGAGCCGTGGAACAGCCCGGAACCGGCGAGTCCGCCGGAGCCGATGGCGATGCGGGCCTGGTTGGTGTTGTAGCCGACGCCGGCCGGGTCGAGGCTCGGGTTGGCGAAGGCGGCGAACCGGTTGATCTGGTACTCGTCCAGGATGTGCAGCTGCCACACGGAGATCGCGCCGAAAGCTCCCGCGCCGAGCAGGCCGAAGACCCAGCGGTTGGAGGCGCCGGAGGCGAGCAGCACGCCGAGCACGATGATGACCATGACCATGACCGACCCGAGGTCGGGCATGAGCAGCACGATCAGGATCGGCACGGCGGCCAGCCCCAGGGACTGCAGGACCGTCCGGTGGTCCGGGTACGTCCGGTCGCCCGCGTCGACCCGGGTGGCGAGCAGCATCGCCATGCCCAGGATGATCGTGATCTTCACGAACTCGGACGGCTGGAGCGAGAAGCCGCCGCCGAGCACGATCCACGAGTGGGCGCCGTTGACCGTGGAGCCGAGCGGGGTGAGCACCAGCAGGACACCGAGGAGCGAGAGGCCGTAGAGGATCGGCACGGCGTTGCGCAGGGTGCGGTGGCCGATCCAGACCGTGCCGATCATCAGGGCGAGCCCGATGCCGGTGTTCATGAGGTGGCGGATGAGGAAGTAGTACTGGTCGCCCTGGTTGATCTCGGTGCGGTTGCGGGTCGCGGAGTAGACCAGCACCGAGCCGAGCACGGACAGGGCGAGGGAGGCGAGCAGTATCGGCCAGTCGAGGCGGCGGGCCAGCGAGTCACGGGCGAAGACGCGGGTCCAGCCGGCCCGTTCGGGACCGTACCCGGAGACGGAGAATCCCCTAGCACCGGTCATGTGAGCATCCTCCGGCTTCCCCGGCCGCGCGGCTTGCCGCTGCTTGGGCGGCGCGGCCTTCTGCGGGTGTTGCTGTTGCCCGTGCCGGGCGAGGCGGTCGCCGGGGGCAGGGTGCCACCGGCGCCCGACGCCGACGGCGACGGGGTGACCTGGAACTCCTTGGCCGGGTCCTTGGAGATCTTCGGGGCCGTGATGGTGCCGTCCGTGCGAACCTTCGGCAGGCTGGTCTGCGGGGTGGGCAGCAGCGCCTTCTTGTTGTTGACCGAGCCGTCCGGCTGGACGCCGTACAGCGCGTTGTAGATGCCGCGCACGGCCTCACCGGAGGCACCGGAACCGGTACCGGCCTGGGAGATGGTCATGATGACCGTGTAGTCCTTGGAGAACGTGGCGAGCCAGGACGTGGTCTGCTTGCCGTAGACCTCGGCGGTACCGGTCTTGGCGTGCAGCGGGATCTTGTTCTGCGGCCAGCCGCCGAACTTCCAGGCGGCGGTACCGCGGGTGACCACGCCCGCGAGGGCGTCGCCCATGCCCTTGAGGGTCGCCTGGTCGACCGGCAGCTTGCCCTTCGGCCTGGGCTTGATCTCCTGGACGCTCTTGCCGTCGGGGCTGATGACGGCCTTGCCGATGGTCGGCTGGTACATGGTGCCGCCGTTGGCGATGGCGCCGTAGATCGCGGCCTCCTGGATCGGGGTGACGAGGGTGTCACCCTGGCCGATGGAGTAGTTGATCTCGTCACCCTCGCGCATCTTGTTGCCTTCGAGGCAGTTCTCGTACGCGATCTTCTCGACGTAGCTGCCGTCCTTCTTGCCGGACTTGCACCAGGCGTCCTTGTTGGCCTCCCAGTAGTTCTGCTTCCACTGGCGGTCGGGGACGCGGCCGGTGACCTCGTTGGGCAGGTCGACGCCGGTCTCCTTGCCGAGGCCGAACTGGTGGGCGGCCTTGAAGAAGTAGTCCTTCGGCTGGCCCTTCTTGGGGTTGATGCCGCCGTCCTTCTTCCACTCGTTGTCGGCGAGGCCGTAGAAGACGGTGTCGCAGGAGACTTCGAGGGCCCGGCCGAGCGAGATGGGGCCGAAGTTCTCACCCTCGAAGTTCTTGAAGACCTGGTTGCCGACCGTGTACGAGCTGGTGCAGGGGTAGCCACCGTCCCATGTGTAGCCGGCCTCGACCGCGGCGGCCGTGGAGACCACCTTGAACGTCGAACCCGGCGCGGACTGACCCTGTATGGCCCTGTTCAGCAGCGGGTAGTCGGAGTTCTTCCCGGTGAGCGCCTCGTAGTCCTTGGCGGAGATGCCGCCGACCCACACGTTCGGGTCGTACGTCGGCGCGGACGCCATGGCGACGAGCCGGCCGGTCCTGGCCTCCATCACGACGACGGCGCCCGAGTCCGCCTTGTAGTTCTCGCCGGTGATCTTGTCGAACTGCTGCCGGGCGGTCTTCATCGCCTTGTCCAGCTCGAACTCGGCGACCCGCTGGACCCGGGAGTCGATGCTGGTCACCAGGTTCGAACCGGGCTCGGCGGGGTCGGACTTGCCCTGGCCGATGACCCGGCCGAGGTTGTCGACCTCGTAGCGGGTGACGCCGGCCTTGCCGCGCAGTTCCTTGTCGTACTGGCGCTCCAGACCGCTGCGGCCCACCATGTCGGAGCGCAGGTACGGCGAGTCGGAGTCCCGGGCCTGCTGGATCTCGTCGTCCGTGACCGGGGAGAGATAGCCGAGCACCTGGGCGGTGTTGGCCTTGCCGGGGGCGGGGTAGCGGCGCACGGCCTCCGGCTCGGCGGTGATGCCGGGGAAGTCCTCGGACCGCTCACGGATCTGGAGGGCCTGCTTGGCGGTGGCCTCGTCGGTGATCGGGATCGGCTGGTACGGCGAGCCGTTCCAGCAGGGCTGCGGGGTCTCGGAGTCGCAGAGCCGGACCTTGGACATGACGTCCGCGGGCTTCATACCGAGCACGTCGGCCAGCTTGGTGAGGACCGCCTTGCCGTCGTCCTTCTGCTTGAGCAGGTCGGTGCGGGACGCGGAGACCACCAACCGGGTCTCGTTGTCGGCGATCGGCACACCGCGCGCGTCCAGGATCGCGCCGCGTACGGCGGGTTCGACGACCTGCTGGACGTGGTTGCCGGAGGCTTCCTTGGCGTATGCGGCGCCCTCGCGGATCTGCAGGTACCACAGCCGGCCGCCGAGCGTGCCGAGCAGGGAAAGGACGAGGATCTGAATGACGACGAGCCGGATCTGGACCCGGGGGGTACGTCCGGTCTCCGGAATATTAGTCATGGGCGAAGCCCATTCCGCTGAGGGTGGTGGTGGGCGACGGGCGGGCATTAGTCATGGGCGAAGCCCATTCTTCTGAGGTCGGTGATGAGGGACGGGCGGGCGTGGGGCACTGCGGTTGCCGCTCCCTCTGCGTGTGTCTGTGTCATATCCGACGAAGCTGTGTGTGGCCGCCCTGAACTCCCGTGTGGTCACAGCCGCTTGACTCCCTTGATGCGGGTGACGCGCGTGGTGCGGGTACGGGCCTTGGCCTTCAGGCGGGTGACGCCGCCGCGCCGGCCGCCGAGGCGCAGCCCCGTGCCGGAGGAGAGCCAGCCGGAGGAGATGTCCGTGCCCTTGACCGTGGTGCTGGACTCGGCGAGCGGATCGTTCTCCGCGCGGCGGGCCAGGGCCATGATCGCGGGCACGACGAACGGCGCGAGCAGCAGGTCGTAGAGTGCGGCGGAGAACAGCAGGCCGCCGAGGCCGACATGGCGGGCCGCGGTGTCGCCGACGAGGGCGCCGACGAGGGCGTACAGCAGGGTCGAGCCGACCGCGGCGACGATCACCACGAGCATGGGGCCGGTGACCGACTTGAGCCGGCCGTTGCCGGGCCTGGCGAGTCCGACGAGGTAGCCGACGACGCACAGCACCAGGGCGTAGCGGCCGGCGGCGTGGTCGGCGGGCGGGGCGAGGTCGGCGAGCAGACCGGCGCCGAAGCCGATGAGGGCGCCCCCGACATGGCCGTACACCAGGGCCAGGGCGACGACGGTGAGCAGCAGCAGGTCGGGGACGGCGCCCGGCAGGTGCAGCCGGGCGAGGACGCTCACCTGGAGCACCAGGGCGACGACGATCAGGGCGGTGGAGAGCAGGATCCGGTTGACGCGCATGAGGGATTCAGCTCCTACTGCTGCTGATCGGTTGTGTCGGTCTGTGACTGGTCGGTCGTGTCGGGACTCGGCGGTTCACTCGCGTCGGACCGGCCGGTCCTGTCGGACTGGCCCGTCGCGTCGGACTGCTGCCGGCCGAAGCCGTCGGTGGCGTTCGCGGACGGGGTGACCGTCACGGTGACCGTCGGGGTCGGGGTCGGCTTGGGCTTGGCCGGGAGCACCTCGTCGCGCGGGTCCTTCTTCGGGGCCTGGACGACGACTCCGACGATGTCGAGCTTGGTGAAGCCGACGAACGGCGTGACGTACAGGGTGCGGGTCAGGCCGCCGCCGGAGGGGTCGACGCGGGAGACGACGCCGACGGGCACGCCCGGCACGAACGGCCGGTCGGCCTCCGAGCCGAAGGTGACGAGCCGGTCGCCCTTCTTCACCTCCGCCTTGCCGTTGAGGAGTTCGACGCGCAGCGGCCGGTCGCCCTGCCCGGAGGCGAAGCCGAGTTCGTCGCTGCCCTCCATCCGGGTGCCGACGGTGAAGTCGGGGTCGCTGGCGAGCAGCACGGTGGAGGTGTCGGGTCCGACGGTGGTGACGCGTCCGACGAGTCCGTCGCCGTTGAGCACGGTCATGTCGCGCTTGATGCCGTCGCCTGCACCGATGTCGATGGTGATGGTCCAGGAGAAGCCCTGGGCCGCTCCTATCCCGATGACCTCGGCACCCTTGATGCCGTACTGCCCCTCGCCTGCGATCTTCAGCATCTTGTCGAGCTGGGCGAGGCGGCTGCGGTTGCGGTCGTCGCTGCCGAGCTTCGCCTTGAGAGCCGCGTTGTCCTTCTCCAGCCGGGCGAGCCGGTCGTGCCGTTCGCCGGAGTCCCGGACGGCGGAGACGGCGTTGCCGACGGGATCGACCGCGGAGGACACCCCGTCCTCGATCGGTCCGAAGACCGCGGCGGCGGCCTGCCGGGCGCCGTCGACCGGGGAGTCCTGGCCGCCGCGGATGTCCACCGTGATCAGCGCGAACGCGACGGCGATCAGCAGCACCAGGAGCAGCCGGCTCTCTTTCGTGTCCCTCACGTGCGGCGGCCGTGCCCTTCTTCGTAGGAATTCGGGTGGCCCCCTCGGAGCGCGAACCCTGAGCGCAGTCCCTGGGGGCCCGATTGCGGGAGCTTGTACCTCTATGTCAACGATCCGCCGTACGAGAGGGGATCGTCTCGTACGGCGGAATCGAAGAGTTGTGTCATCTGCGCGGTTGTGCGTCCAGCACCTGCTGGAGCGCCTCGAACTCCTCCACGCACTTGCCGGAGCCCAGCGCCACGCTGTCCAGGGGGTCCTCGGCGATGTGGATCGGCATGCCGGTCTCCCGGCGCAGCCGCTCGTCGAGACCGCGCAGCAGGGCGCCGCCACCGGTCAGGACGATTCCGCGGTCCATGATGTCGCCGGACAGCTCCGGCGGACACTTGTCGAGGGTCGTCTTGACGGCGTCGACGATCGCGTTGACGGGCTCCTCGATCGCCTTGCGCACTTCGCCGGCGGAGATGACGACCGTCTTGGGCAGTCCGGAGACGAGGTCCCGGCCGCGGATTTCGGTGTGTTCGTCAGCGTCGAGGTCGTACGCCGAACCGATCGTGATCTTGATCTGTTCGGCCGTCCGCTCACCGAGGAGGAGTGAGTACTCCTTCTTGATGTGCTGGATGATCGCGTTGTCCAGTTCGTCGCCCGCGACGCGGATGGACTGGGCGGTGACGATGCCGCCGAGCGAGATGACCGCGACCTCCGTGGTGCCGCCGCCGATGTCCACCACCATGTTGCCCGTGGCCTCGTGGACCGGCAGGCCGGAGCCGATGGCGGCGGCCATGGGCTCCTCGATGATGTGCACCTGGCGGGCGCCGGCCTGGGACGACGCCTCGATGACGGCGCGGCGTTCGACGCCGGTGATGCCCGAGGGCACGCAGACGACGACGCGCGGCCGGGCGAGATACCGCCGCTTGTGGATCTTCAGGATGAAGTAGCGGAGCATCCGCTCGGTGATCTCGAAGTCGGCGATGACGCCGTCCTTCAGCGGGCGCACGGCGACGATGTTGCCCGGCGTCCGCCCGATCATCTTCTTCGCTTCGGCACCGACCGCGAGGATGCCACCGGTGTTGGTGTTGATCGCGACCACGGACGGCTCGTTGAGTACGATCCCGCGACCCCTGACGTACACCAGCGTGTTGGCGGTCCCGAGGTCGACAGCCATGTCACGGCCGATGAACGACATTGAGTTCCCCATCAGGATTCGACTGGCCTTCCTGGGAGCTTTTGAGGGCATTTCAGGTCGGCGAAGCGGGTTGCTGTGACGTGAAGGCTTCCATCGTAGACGCGCCTGCACGAACACTGCGCGAGGGTCTTCGCCATTGTCAGCATGTGCGTTGCCGCCCCGCGTGCGGAGACGGCCCAACGGGGGCACTGGTTCCCCCGATCGGCACCCATATGCCGGGCGGTAGGCCGAAAATGTACGTCCGCCACAGCTCAGCCCGCCAGTCGAGCTGACGGTTCCTCAGAAAATGCCACGAAACATCCCCGTCGGACACCCCGCCCTGGCGCGACCGGGGGCCGGCCGGTGGTGCCGGTGGTGCCGTCTCCGGTACGCCACCCGGTGGTCCGCCGTCCGGCGGCACGCCGCGCCGAGCGGTGGGCCGGATGGCGGTACGCCGCCCCGCGTGGAGATGGACCGGATGGCGGTACGCCGCCCCGCATGGTGGTGGACCGGATGGCGGTACGCCGCCCCGGCACCGGCCGGGCCCGGGGCGGGCGGCGGGTCCGACGGATCCGCGGGAGCCGGAACGGGGTCAGGCGCGGTCGGAGAAGAAGATCTTGATCTCGCGCTCGGCGGACTCCTCGGAGTCGGACGCGTGGATCAGGTTCTCGCGGACGATGACACCGTAGTCGCCGCGGATGGAACCGGGCGCCGCCGCGATCGGGTCGGTCGGGCCGGCCAGGGCGCGCAGCCCCTCGATCACCCGCTCGCCCTCGACGATCAGCGCCACGACCGGGCCGGAGGCCATGAACTCGACCAGCGGCTCGTAGAAGGGCTTGCCCTTGTGCTCGCCGTAGTGCAGCTCCAGCGTCTCCTGGTCCAGCGTGCGCAGTTCCAGCGCGGTGATCCGCCAGCCCGCCTTGCGCTCGATACGGCTGATGATCTCGCCGGTCAGGCCACGGCGTACGGCGTCGGGCTTGAGGAGGACGAGGGTGCGCTGGGTCACGGGAGGGCTCCTTGGTACGGACGGGTGCGGTGGGATGAGGTTACAGGGGGTGTCCGAGCGGCGCTCACACAGCGTCAGCCCCGGAGTTCCCCGGGGCGGCTGCCTGCGCGGCCTGCGCGGCGAATCTCGCCTTCGCCTCGTCGATCTTCCGTCCGAAGTGCACGGCCGCCCACCACAGCGCCCCGAACATCACGCCCAGGACGAACATGGTCGGGACGACGAAGCCGGAGGCGACCAGCACGATCTGCAGCACCCAGCCGAACACCACGCCGCCCGGCCGGGTCACCACGCCGCACAGCAGCAGACACAGGAACATCGCGATCCCGCTGACCGTCCACACCGTCGACGTCGACAGGTCCGGGTTCTTCATCGCGACGAGTCCGGCGAAGCCGATGACGAAGAACTCGCCGATCAGGGTCGAGGAGCAGAGCGTACGCATCGGTCTCTCAGCCCCTTCCGAGCAGCAGACGGGCCTCGCCGACGGTGATGACCGAGCCGGTGACCAGGACGCCGCCGCCCGCGAACTCACCCTCTTCCTCGGCCAGCGTGATCGCGGCCTCCAGCGCGTCCGGAAGCCGCGGCTCCACCTGGACCCGCTCGTCCCCGAACACCTCCACGGCGAGCGCGGCCAGCTCATCCGCGTCCATCGCGCGGTGGCTGGAGTTCTGGGTGACGACGACCTCGGCGAAGATCGGCTCGAAGGCTTCCAGCAGCCCGCGGACGTCCTTGTCGTCGGTGGCGCCCACCACGCCGATCAGCCGGCTGAAGTCGAATGCCTCCGCCACCGCCTCGGCCGCGGCCCGCGCGCCCGCCGGGTTGTGCGCCGCGTCCAGGACGACGGTCGGCGAGCGCCGTACGATCTCCAGCCGGCCCGGCGAGGAGACGGCCGCGAACGCCTTGCGGACCGTGTCGAGGTCCAGCGTCTCGGCGCGCTGCGCACCGACGCCGAAGAACGCCTCCACCGCCGCCAGTGCGACGGCCGCGTTGTGCGCCTGGTGGGCGCCGTGCAGCGGGAGGTAGACCTCCGGGTACTCACCGCCGAGACCGCGCAGGGTCAGCAGCTGGCCGCCGAGGGCGACCTGCCGGGCCGTGACGCCGAACTCCAGGCCCTCCCGGGCCACCGTGGCGTCGGCTTCCACGGCCTTCTTCAGCAGCACCTGCGCCGCGTCCACCGGCTGCTGCGCCATGATCACGGTTGCGCCGCGCTTGATGATCCCGGCCTTCTCGGTGGCGATCTCCGCGTGCGTGCCGCCGAGCCGGTCGGTGTGGTCCAGGTCGATGGGCATGATCACGGCGACGTCCCCGTCGATCACGTTCGTCGCGTCCCAGCTGCCGCCCATGCCGACCTCGACGACGGCCACGTCGACCGGCGCGTCCGCGAAGGCGGCGTACGCCATGCCGGTGAGCACCTCGAAGAAGGAGAGCCGGTACTCCTGCTGGGCGTCGACCATCTCGATGTACGGCTTGATGTCGCGGTACGTCTCGATGAAGCGCTCGGCGGAGATCGGAGCGCCGTCGAGGCTGATCCGCTCGGTGATCGACTGGACGTGCGGCGAGGTGTAGCGGCCGGTGCGCAGCTCGAAAGCGCCGAACAGCGCCTCGATCATGCGGGCCGTGGACGTCTTGCCGTTCGTCCCCGTGATGTGGATCGAGGGGTAGGCCCGCTGGGGCTCCCCGAGGACGTCCACGAGCGCGGCGATCCGGGTGACGGAGGGCTCCAGCTTGGTCTCGCCCCAGCGGCCGGCCAGCTCCGCCTCGACCTCGCGCAGGGCTTTGTCGACCTCGGGGTCCGCGGGCCGGGCGGGCATGTCGTCCTGTGCCCGGCCGCCCTGGGTGCGCAAGGTGCGGCTGCCGGCCTCGATCACCGCGAGGTCGGGGTCGCGGTCGGTCTCGGCGGCGACGATGTCGTCGAACGGATCGCTTTCACTCACAGGGCCAGTCTAGAGCGGTGCCCAGGGAGCCCGGAGACGGGAGTGGCCGGTCCCGTGGGGCGGGTGCGGGACCCCTCCGGCCGGTCGCGCCGCAGATCACGGACGCGCCCGGAGCCCTTGGGCTCCGGGCGCGTCCGTGATGTCCGCGTATCCCCTACCGGGGGTATCGCCTCCTACGCCTGCGGCAGGCGCCCCAGCTGCGCGGTGATCCGGGCGATGTCCTCGTCGGCCTTGGCCAGCCGTCCCCGGATGCCCTCCACCACATGGTCGGGCGCCTTGCCGAGGAACGCCTCGTTGCCCAGCTTGGCCTGCGCCTGCTGGCGCTCCTTCTCCGCGGCGGCGAGGTCCTTGGCGAGGCGCTTGCGCTCGGCGGCCACGTCGATCGTGCCGGAGAGGTCGAGCGCGACCTCCGCGCCCGCGACCGGCAGGGTCGCCGTGGCGGTGAAGGCGTCGCCCTCCGGCTGGAGGCGCAGCAGCTGGCGGATGGCGGCCTCGTGCGGGGCCAGCGCCGTACCGTCCAGCGTGAGCCGGGCCGGGACCCGCTGGCCCGGCTGCAGGCCCTGGTCGGCGCGGAACCGGCGGACCTCGGTGATGACGGACTGCAGGGACTCGATCTCCCGCTCGGCGGCGACGTCCCGGAAGCCGCCCGGGGCGTCGGCCCCGGGAACGGACACGGCCTGCGGCCAGTCGGCGATGACCACCGACTCGCCGCCGGTGAGCGTGGTCCACAGGGTCTCGGTGACGAACGGGACCACCGGGTGCAGCAGCTTCAGGGTGACGTCCAGGACCTCGCCGAGGACGCGCCTGCTGACCTCGGCCGCCTCGCCGCCCGCCTGGAAGGTGGTCTTGGACAGCTCGACGTACCAGTCGAAGACCTCGTCCCAGGCGAAGTGGAAGAGGGCGTCGGAGAGCTTGGCGAACTGGAAGTCGTCGTAGTACGCGTCGACTTCGGCGACGACCGAGTTCAGCCGGGAGAGGATCCAGCGGTCCGTCGCCGACATCCGCGACGCGTCGGGCAGCGGGCCCTCGACCGTGGCGCCGTTCATCAGCGCGAAGCGGGTCGCGTTCCAGATCTTGTTGGCGAAGTTGCGCGAACCCTGCACCCAGTCCTCGCCGATCGGCACGTCGGCGCCCGGGTTGGCGCCCTTGGCGAGGGTGAAGCGGACGGCGTCGGAGCCGTACTTGTCCATCCAGTCCAGCGGGTCGACCGCGTTGCCGAAGGACTTCGACATCTTCTTGCCGAACTCGTCGCGGACCAGGCCGGTGAGGGCGATGGTGTGGAAGGGGACCTCGCCGTCCATGGCGTACAGTCCGAACATCATCATCCGGGCGACCCAGAAGAAGATGATGTCATGACCGGTGAGCAGGACGTCGGTCGAGTAGAACTTCGCGAGGTCCGGGGTCTTCTCCGGCCAGCCGAGCGTGGAGAACGGCCACAGGCCGGAGGAGAACCAGGTGTCCAGGACATCGGGGTCCTGGTGCCAGCCCTCGCCGGTGGGCGGCTCCTCGTCAGGGCCGACGCAGACGACCTCGCCGTCCGGCCCGTACCAGATCGGGATGCGGTGGCCCCACCACAGCTGGCGCGAGATGCACCAGTCGTGCATGTTGTCGACCCAGTCGAAGTAGCGCTTCGACATGTCCTCGGGGTGGATCCGCACCCGGCCGTCGCGGACCGCGTCGCCCGCGGCCTTGGCGAGCGGGGCGACCTTGACCCACCACTGCATCGACAGCCGGGGTTCGACCGTGGTCTCGCAACGCGAGCAGTGCCCGACGGAGTGCATGTAGGGGCGCTTCTCGGCGACGATGCGGCCCTGTTCGCGCAGCGCGCCGACGACGGCCGAGCGGGCCTCGAAGCGGTCCAGGCCGAGGAAGGGGCCGT
Source organism: Streptomyces sp. NPDC006012 (assembly GCF_042871185.1). Lineage (NCBI taxonomy): Bacteria > Bacillati > Actinomycetota > Actinomycetes > Kitasatosporales > Streptomycetaceae > Streptomyces > Streptomyces sp. NPDC006012. Next base: position 492,070 of record NZ_JBIAIE010000001.1, on the reverse strand, counting down.
GGACGGTGATGACACCGCGCTCGTCCATGATCGTCAGCGACGGCAGGCCGTGGCGCTGGCCGATCGCGAAGTCGTTCGGGTCGTGCGCCGGGGTCACCTTGACGGCGCCGGTGCCGAACTCGGGATCGACATGGGTGTCCGCGACGACGGGGATCCTACGGTCCGTCAGCGGGAGCTTGATCTCCTTGCCGACCAGGTGCCGGTAGCGCTCGTCGTCGGGGTGGACCGCGACGGCGGTGTCGCCGAGCATCGTCTCCGCGCGCGTGGTGGCGACGACGAGACTGTCCTCGCCCTCGCCGTAGCGGATGGAGACCAGTTCGCCGGCGTCCTCCTGGTATTCCACCTCGATGTCCGAGATGGCGGTCAGACAGCGCGGGCACCAGTTGATGATCCGCTCGGCGCGGTAGATCAGCTCGTCCTCGTACAGGCGCTTGAAGATGGTGAGGACGGCCTTGGACAGGCCCTCGTCCATCGTGAAGCGCTCACGGGACCAGGCGACGCCGTCGCCGAGGCGGCGCATCTGGCCGAGGATCTTGCCGCCGTACTCGTCCTTCCACTGCCAGACCCGCTCGACGAACTCCTCGCGGCCCAGGTCGTGGCGGGACTTGCCCTCCTCGGCGAGCTGCTGCTCGACCTTGTTCTGGGTGGCGATGCCGGCGTGGTCCATACCGGGCAGCCACAGCGACTCGTACCCCTGCATGCGCCTGCGGCGGGTGAGGGCGTCCATGAGCGTGTGCTGGAAGGCGTGGCCCAGGTGGAGCGAGCCGGTGACGTTCGGCGGCGGGATGACGATGGTGTACGGCGGCTTGTCGCTCGTCGCGTCCGCCTCGAAGTAACCCCGCTCCACCCAGCGCTCGTACAGCGGGCCCTCTACGTCGGCCGGCGCGTACTGGGTCGGCAGTTCGGTGCTGGGCGCTGGTGGCTGCTGCTGAGCGTTCTCGGTCACGCGGGCCAGTTTAGAGGTGCCGCGGCCCAGTCCCGAAACGCCGATGTTCTGTAACGGTACGGTCCCCGATGCCGTGGGCTTCCGAGGGCTGAGCCAGGATGTCAGGAACACATAAGTATGCGAGGGGGACCCCAGAGATGAGTCACGACCAGCCGGGCCCATACGGTGACGGCCGGCCCCAGCAGCCTGGACCGTACGGCCAGCCGGGCCCCTACGGCCAGCCGCCGCAGGCGCCCCAGCCCGGCTACGGCTACCCCCAGCAGCCACCGGCCCCGCCGCAGCAGCAGCCCGGCTACGGTCCGCCGCAGCAGACTCCTCCCCCGCAGCCGGGCTACGGCCAGCCGCCCCAGGCCCCGACGCCGCAGCCCGGCTACGGCCAGCCGCCGCAGGCTCCTCCCCCGCAGTCCGGCTACGGTCAGCCGCCGCAGACCCCGCCGGTCCCGCCGCAGCAGCCCGGCTACGGCCAGCCGCCACAGGCTCCGCCCGCCCAGCCCGGCTACGGCTATCCGCAGCAAGGTGGGTTTCCCCCGCAGCAGAGCCCTTACGGACAGCAGCCCTACGGACAGCCCTTTGGGCAGCCCTTCGGCGCCCCGCAGCCCCCGGTTCCGGGCGGCGGCGGCAAGAAGACGGGCCTGATCATCGGTGCGGCGGCCGTGGTGGTGGCCGTCGCGGTCGGCGCCTTCTTCGTGCTCGGCGGGGGCAGCGGCAGCGGTTCGGACGTCGCGGACGACGGGCCGCACAAGCTGGTCACGCCGGACACGGTGCTCACCGAGTACAAGAAGTCCGACGGCGACAGCGGCACCATGTCGAAGGACGACCTGAAGGACGCCGAGTCGTGGGGCGTGCAGAACCCGAAGGACGTCAGTGCCTCCTACGAGGTGAAGGACGAGAGCAATCCGCTGGGCGGCAAGATGATCTCCTTCGGCGGCGTCTACGGGTCGATCGACGACCCGGAGAAGGCCCTGGACGGTCTCTTCGCGTCCATGAAGAAGGACACCGGGAACAACGAGGTCACCTTCAAGGGAAGCCCCGAGGAGTACAAGCCGGGTTCGCTGGACGGCGGGATCCTCAAGTGCCAGGCCGCCGGCATCGACAACTCCGCGGGCTCCTCGACGGGCATGTCGAAGACCATGAGCGTGACGTACTGCGCGTGGAGTGACCACAGCACCATCGGTTTCGTGATGCCCATGGAATTGGCGGACATCGCCTCGGGCAAGTCCGCCGACCCGGCGGCCGCGGCCGAGACAACGGCCAAGCTGCGCAAGGAAGTACGCGTCAAGGGCTGATGCCGCCGCTCCCTCGGGACGGCGCACACCTGCATGTACGAGAGCCCCGGCCGACGGCCGGGGCTCTCGTACATGCAGGTGTGCGCGGGCTCGCGCGCGGGCTAGGCCGTCTTCTGCTCGCCCGGGCCCCGGCCGCGGGCGTCGCGCGGGATCAGGGTCGGATTGACGTTCGACAGGACGACGTCCGCGGTGATGACGACGCGGGCCACGTCCTTGCGGGACGGCACCTCGTACATCACCGCCTGGAGGACCTCCTCCATGATGGCGCGCAGACCGCGGGCACCGGTCTGGCGCAGGATCGCCTGGTCGGCGATGGCCTCCAGTGCCTCGCGCTCGAAGTCCAGTTCCACACCGTCGAGTTCGAACAGGCGCTGGTACTGCTTCACCAGGGCGTTGCGCGGCTCGACGAGGATCTGGAGCAGGGCCTTGCGGTCGAGGTTGTGGACCGAGGTGATGACCGGGAGCCGGCCGATGAACTCGGGGATCATGCCGAACTTGACCAGGTCCTCCGGCATGACGTCCTCGAAGACGTCCTTGGACTCCAGCTCGCGCTTGGAGCGGATCGTCGCGCCGAAACCGATGCCCTTGGCGCCGGCCCGGCCCTCGATGATCTTCTCCAGACCCGCGAAGGCGCCGCCCACGATGAACAGGACGTTCGTCGTGTCGATCTGGATGAACTCCTGGTGCGGGTGCTTGCGACCGCCCTGCGGCGGCACCGAGGCCGTGGTGCCTTCGAGGATCTTCAGCAGGGCCTGCTGGACGCCCTCGCCCGAGACGTCCCGGGTGATCGAGGGGTTTTCACTCTTCCGCGCGACCTTGTCGATCTCGTCGATGTAGATGATCCCGGTCTCGGCCTTCTTGACGTCGTAGTCAGCCGCCTGGATCAGCTTGAGGAGAATGTTCTCCACGTCCTCGCCGACGTAGCCCGCCTCCGTCAGCGCCGTCGCGTCGGCGATGGCGAAGGGGACGTTCAGCATGCGCGCGAGGGTCTGCGCGAGGAGGGTCTTGCCGGAGCCCGTGGGGCCCAGCAGGAGGATGTTGGACTTCGCCAACTCGATGGCGTCGTCGCGGCCTTGCGCGCCGCCGTTCTCGCCCGCCTGGACCCGCTTGTAGTGGTTGTACACCGCGACGGACAGGGCCTTCTTGGCGGCCTCCTGGCCGACCACGTAGCCCTCCAGGAACTCGTAGATCTCGCGCGGCTTCGGCAGTTCCTCCCAGCGCACCTCGCTGGTCTCCGCCAGCTCCTCCTCGATGATCTCGTTGCAGAGGTCGATGCACTCGTCGCAGATGTAGACACCGGGCCCTGCGATGAGCTTTTTGACCTGCTTCTGGCTCTTGCCGCAGAACGAGCACTTGAGCAGATCGCCGCCGTCACCGATGCGTGCCACGGTGTGCTTCCCCTTCGCCTGGGAGACGCCTGGACACTATGGGTCCAGCGGCTCCTGGTGCTGCCTTATGTCCGACGGTACCTTGCCGAGCCCCCCGTTCGGGCCCCCCTTGGCACGGTTCACTTTGACGTGCACCGCGCCAAGGGCGACAAAGGACGTCCCCTCCGCGTGCCGAACGCAGGGGGCGACCCGCGCTCCGCCTCAGCGGACGACTTCGTTGTTCATCTTGCGGGTGGAGATGATCTGGTCGACCAGGCCGTACTGAAGGGCTTCCTCCGCCGTGAGGATCTTGTCGCGCTCGATGTCCTCGCGCACCTTTTCGAGCGGCTGGTTGGAGTGCTTGGCCAGCATCTCCTCCAGCTGCGTGCGCATGCGCGTGAACTCGTTGGCGATGATCTCCAGGTCGGAGAGCTGGCCGCGGCCAGTGCTGCCGGCGGGCTGGTGGATCAGCACGCGCGAGTTCGGCAGCGCCATGCGCTTGCCCGGCGTACCGGCGGCGAGCAGGATGGCGGCCGCGGAGGCCGCCTGGCCCATGCACACCGTCTGGATGTCCGGCTTCACGAACTGCATCGTGTCGTAGATCGCCGTCAGGGCGGTCATGTCGCCGCCGGGGCTGTTGATGTAGATCGAGATGTCCCGGTCGGGGTCCATCGACTCCAGGCACAGCAGCTGCGCCATGACGTCGTTGGCGGAGGCGTCGTCGATCTGGACGCCGAGGAAGATCACGCGCTCCTCGAAGAGCTTCGCGTACGGGTCGTACTCGCGAATGCCCTGGGAGGTGCGCTCCACGAAGCGCGGGATGACGTAGCGGCTGTCGGGCCGGGGCCCGTCGTACTGGCCGCTGGCGGCGCCGGGGAAGTTGTTCATGAGGTTCACCGTCCTGGTGGCGTTCTGGGGGCTGGAGTCTCGGCGGTGCGTGGCGTGGCCGGGCCGGTCAGGCACCGGTGCCGCCGCCTCCCGGAACACCGGAGGCATGCGTGATGATCTCGTCGATGAGACCGTACTCCTTGGCCTCCTCGGGCGTGAACCAGCGGTCGCGGTCGCCGTCCCGGATGATCGTTTCCACGGTCTGGCCGGAGTGCAGCGCGGTCAGCTCGGACATGCGCTTCTTCGTACGCATCAGGTACTCGGCCTGGATCTTGATGTCCGAGACGGTGCCGCCGAGGCCCGCGGAGCCCTGGTGCATCATGATGTCGGCGTGGGGCAGCGCGAAGCGCTTGCCCGCGGCGCCGCCGGTCAGCAGGAACTGGCCCATCGAGGCCGCCATGCCCATGGCGATGGTGACCACGTCGTTCGGGATGTACTGCATGGTGTCGTAGATCGCCATGCCGGCCGTCACCGAGCCGCCGGGGCTGTTGATGTAGAGGAAGACGTCCTTGGCCGGATCGGCGGCCAGGAGCAGCAGCTGCGCGGTGATCTTGTTCGCGATGTCGTCGTCGACCTGCTGGCCGAGGAAGATGATCCGCTCGCCGAGCAGCCGGTTGTAGACCTGGTCGCCGAGGCCGCCACCGATGGAAGGCTCGCCGGCGGCGGAGGGCATCAGATTCGTCACGTATCCACCTGCTCGTCTTACGACGGCGCCGGGCCGTCTCACGTGTCCTGCGTAATCCTGCGTAATCCTGCCGGGGGCTTCGGGAGACTCCCCTGCCCTCGTATTCATGGACCCTAACGCGCGGGTCCCGTCGGGGAATCCCGTGGACGGGGGTGTTCGCCGGGGGCGTAGCGGGGTGGCTCCGCCGGTTGGGGGTGGGCTGGGGCTGCCGGTCCCGGGGCGGTGCGGCTGGGGTGGGGGTGACGCGGTTGGTTCGGGAGTGGTGGGGGGTGCGGGCGGGTGGGGGCCGGGTGCCCGGTCCCCCGCGCCTCTGGGTGGGCTGCGTGCCCCCTGAGTGGGCCGCATGGGCCAGCGGGCGGGGAGGGACCCTGGGGCGCTGCCTGGGCCGGGTGTGCGCAAGCGGGCCGTGGAGGGCCGGGGAAGGGTGCACGGGGGCCCGTACGGGCGTGGGTGCGGAGCAGCCCGTGGGCACCCCGGGGGTGGGACGGAGGGGGCCCCGGGGAAAAGGTTCCCAGGGGCCCGCTCGGGGTGCTGCCGGTGCTGTGCGGTGAGGGTCAGGCCTCGGGCTTGTCCTCGGCCGACGCCTCGGCCTGCTCCGCGGAGTCCGCTGCCTCGTCGCCGTCCTCGTCCTCGTCGTCCAGGTCGACGACCTCGCCGTTGGTGTCCTTCACCGTGGCCGCCTCGACCACGATGGCCAGGGCCTTGCCGCGGGCGACCTCGCCGACCAGGAGCGGGACCTGACCGCCCTCGACGACGGCCTGGGCGAACTGGTCGGGGGACATGCCGGAGGAGGCCGCGCGCCGCATGAGGTGCTCGGTCAGCTCCTCCTGGTTGACGTTGAGCTTCTCCAGCTTGACCAGCTCGTCGAGGACGAACTGGGTCTTGATGCCCTTGACCGCGGCCTCGTGGGTCTCGGTCTCGAACTCCTCGGCGGTCTTGCCCTGGAGCTCCAGGTACTTGTCGAGGGTCAGGCCCATCTGGGCGAGCTGGTGGTGCTCCAGGTTGTGCTTGCGGGTGTTGACCTCGTCTTCGAGCAGCTTCTCGGGGACCGGGACCTCGACCAGCTCCAGCAGCTTGTCCAGCACGCGCTCCTGGGCCTGCGTGGCCTGGTCGTACTGCTTCATGTTCGCGAGACGCTTGCGGCTGTCCGCCCGCATCTCCTCCAGGGTGTCGAACTCGGAGGCGAGCTGCGCGAACTCGTCGTCCAGCTCCGGCAGTTCGCGGGCGGCGACCTCGCTGACCTTGACGGTGACCTCGGCCTCCTTGCCCGCCGCGGAGCCGCCCTTCAGCTCGGAGGTGAAGGTGGCCTCGCCACCGGCCTCAAGGCCCTTGACCGCGTCGTCGATGCCGTCCAGCAGCTCACCGGAGCCGATGGTGTAGGAGACGCCGCTGGCGACGCCGTCCTCCAGGACCTCGTCGTCGACCTTGGCCTCCAGGTCGAGGGTGACGACGTCCCCGTCCTCGGCGGCCCGCTCGACCGGTGTGGTGGAGGCGAAGCGCTCACGGAGCTGCTCGACCGACTTGTCGACGTCCTCGTCGGTGACCTCGATGGCGTCGACCTCGACCTCGATACCGCTGTAGTCCGGCAGTTCCAGGGCCGGACGGATGTCGACCTCGGCGGTGAAGTTCAGCGTCTCGCCGTCCTTCAGCTCGGTGATGTCGACCTCGGGCTGGCCCAACGGGTTCAGCTCGGCCTCGTTGACCGCCTCCGTGTAGAACTTCGGGAGCGCGTCGTTGACGGCCTCCTCCAGCACGGCGCCGCGGCCGAACCGCTGGTCGATGACGCGGGCCGGGATCTTGCCCTTGCGGAAGCCCTTCACCGTGACCTGCTGGTTGATCTTCTTGTACGCCGCGTCGAGGCTGTCCTTGAGCTCCTCGAAGGGCACCTCGACAGTGAGCCGAACCCGGGTCGGGTTCAGGGTCTCCACGGCGCTCTTCACGGTTCGGTCTCCTTGTGGCTGACTTCTCGGGTTCTGCCGGAGCCACGCAGGTCCGGCGGATTTCGCCGCCCGGAGGAGTTCGTAGGCCGAGTGGGCCGGGACACACGGGCGCGCAGCTTGCATAGTAGCCGCAGCCGGTCAGCGCCCCAAAAGGCGATCACGAGGATGCCCTCGGTCGGTGGTCGGGGTGGCGGGATTTGAACCCACGGCCTTCCGCTCCCAAAGCGGACGCGCTACCAAGCTGCGCCACACCCCGTGCTGGTGCGACACGTAGGGTACATGCCCGAACCGGATACGTCGGCCGGTTTCCCGGCCGACCTCGCCGCGGCATACCCGCAGACCAACACGTTGGCCTACGCGACGTGCGACCCGCTACGATGCTGCTTGTGCCGCGGTCCTCCGACCAGCGGCACATGGTGTGCGGGCGTAGCTCAATGGTAGAGCCCTAGTCTTCCAAACTAGCTACGCGGGTTCGATTCCCGTCGCCCGCTCTGTATGACTGAGGCCCAGGTGAGAGGTTGTTTCCTCGCCCTGGGCCTCAGTGCGTGAATCGGCCCGGGGCGGCGCCGCTCAGTGGCGCCGGTCGGCCCACGGCCGCGTCCGGGGAGCGCGGGTCGCCCGCCCGGCAGGCCACGTCCTGGGCTCGCGGGTGCCGGCCGGGCGGATGGCGGGGACGGCCGGGGCCTCGGGCACCCGGGCGCACCGGCCGGAAACCGTCCCCGCGTTCCGGGCGGGACGCCCCGGCCGCTCAGAAACTGATCGAGTTGATCGTCTGGGCTATCGAGTCGAGGAAGCGCTGGATGGACGGGGCCATGCCGCTCGATGCCAGGAAGAAGCCGAAGAGTATGGCGACGACGGCGGGTCCGGCCTTGATGTTCCCCCCTCGGATCAACACCACGAGGATGATCGCCAACAGCAGCACCACGGACAGTGAAATGGCCACACTGATCACACCTTCGGTCGGTCCGCTCTCCCGGCCCGGGGATGCTGCCTCGCGCCCCCGCCAGAACCATCGTGCCACCAACCCGGCCACTGTATGCGGCACGTGACGCATCATCGACCGCACGGCAACTGGGGAGTTGGGCCCACAGGGCACCCCGTACAGCAATTCGAGGGCGCACCCGCGCGGGCTTCGACGGATTGTTCCGGGCCTTCCAACAGGCAATCACAGGGCGCCGTTTCGCCGATCACACAGCATGTTCACAGGTAATTCGAATTTCCGGAGTTCTTCACCAAGAGAAGGGCCATATGCGGCAATTAGTCTGGATGAATCGGTACATTGAGGACGGCTGCCGGTCGCAGATGTGCTCATCATCACGCCGCCAGAAAGACCGAGTTCGGCAATTCAACGGGTAACTGAAGCCCTGACCTGGGGAATTCATGGGGAGTTTTACGTAAACCCAGGGACAACGCTAGGGTTCCTCAGATGTTTGACGCCGCTCCGTCCCCCGGCCAGAACCGAAAACTGCTCCTCCCGGCACAGACGCCGCGCGACGGAACGCCCGGCACGCCCTCCCCGGCGGGCAGACCCGGCAAGCAGCGCGACGCGTTCTTCGACAACGCCAAGTACCTGGCGATCGTCCTCGTGGCCATCGGCCACGCGTGGGAGCCGCTGAAGGGCGACAGCCGCGTGCTGCAGGGCGCGTACATGATCGTGTACGCCTTCCACATGCCGGCGTTCATCATCATCTCCGGCTTCTTCTCGCGCAGCTTCGACATGCGCCCGGACCGGCTCCAGCGCCTCATCACCGGCGTCGCCGTGCCGTACGTCGTCTTCGAGACCGCCTACCCGCTGTTCAAGCGGTACGTGGACCACTCCCCCGACCAGGAGATCAGCCTCCTCGATCCCTGGTACCTCACCTGGTTCCTGTGCGCGCTGTTCATCTGGCGCCTGACGACGCCGATCTGGAAGGTGATCCGCTGGCCGCTTCCGGTGGCGTTCGGCATCGCGATGCTGGCGACCGTCTCCCCGAGCATCGGTGACGACCTGGATCTCCAGCGGGTGCTGCAGTTCCTGCCGTACTTCGTGCTGGGCCTGTGCCTGAAGCCGGAACACTTCGAGCTGATGCGGCATCGCTGGCTGCGGATCGCCGCCGTGCCGGTGTTCGCCGCCGCGCTGGTCTTCGGCTGGTGGGTCGTGCCGCGCATGCGGGCCGCGTGGTTCTACCACCGGGACTCGGCGCAGGAACTGGGCATGCCGTGGTGGTGCGGTCCGCTCATGGTGCTCGCCCTGTTCGGCTGCTCGCTGGTGCTGACCGCCTGCTTCTACGCCCTGGTGCCGCGCCGCACCATGTGGTTCACCGCGCTCGGCGCGGGCACGCTGTACGGCTATCTGCTGCACGGCTTCCTGGTCAAACTCGCTGACTACCAGGGCTGGTTGGAGGCCGCGTGGCTGCACCGCCCGCTGGGCGAGATCCTGGTGACCGTGGTCGCGGGCACCGTTGTCACGCTGCTGTGCACACCGCCCGTGCGGCGGGTGTTCCGATGTGTGATCGAGCCGAGGATGCAGTGGGCGTTCCGACGGGGCGGGGCCGCGTAGGCGCTCCGCTGAGAGGTCGTTCAGCTGCCTCTCCCCGCGCCCCGGGGAGAGGCAGTGGCCCGCCGTGGGGGCCGCGGGCCAGCAGGCCGGCACGGCGCCCGGGGCCGCCTGCGGCTCGCCGGACTCCGTCCGGCCCGGCCCCGGCGGACATCGTCGTCCGGCTGCGGGAGCGTCGTGGCCGAGCGCGCAGTTCCCCGCGCCCCTGAAGTGCAGTTCCCCACGCCTCTGAAGTGCAGTTCCCCACGTCTCTGGAAAAGGGGCTGTCCCGCCGGCCTTGGAAGGGCCGCTCCCGGTGGGGCCGGGTACCCGGTCAGGTACGCAGGCCCAGGAGTGTGCGCATTTTTGTGTACTTCTGGGTCAGGCGGGTCCTGGTGGGGGTGTCCAGGGCGGCCAGGCGGGCCGGGGCCGTGTTGTGGGACAGGTCGGCCTCCTTCACCAGCAGGGCGCCCGGGGTGTCGAGGATGCGGCGGGCGTACGCCTCCGGTTCCTCGTCGGGGTGCTTGGTGACGGCCAGCACGATGGCCTTGGTGCGGCCGCTCAGCGCGGCGCCGGCCAGCCACTCGTGGCTCAGAGCGGCGTCCTCGACGGCGTCGTGCAGCCAGGCCGCCGCGATCTGGTCGGGATCGCCGCCGCGGGCCCGTACGCCCTCCGCGACAGCCTGGAGGTGCTCGGCGTAGGGCCGTCCCGCCTTGTCCGTCCGGCCCGCGTGGGCGGCGCGGGCGATGGCCTCCACCTCGGCCGGGGTGAGCGTGGGGTGCGGTTCGGTCATGGCTCCTGTTTCCCCGGCGGCTCAGCGGAGCAGGGGGGCCGACGGGCCCTCCCGGCAGATCAGCAGCAGGGCGCGGTCGTCGTTGACGTCCTTGGCCACCGCCTCGATCAGGTGCCAGGCGGCCCCGTGGAAGCCGCCGGCGACATAGCGGTCGGCCTCGCCGGTGAGGCGGTCCATGCCCTCGACGATGTCCCGGTCGGAGGTCTCGACCAGGCCGTCCGTGAACAGCATCAGCACGTCCCCAGGACGCAGCGAGCCCTTCGTGGGGTCGAACTGGGCACCGTCGTACACCCCGAGCAGCGGTCCCTCCGCGGCCTTCTCCTCCCAGCGGCCGGTGCCCGCGCTGAGCTGGAGGCCCGGCGGATGACCGGCGGAGTACAGCTCGTAGTCCCCGGAGTCGAGGTCCAGGACCAGATGGATCGAGGTGGCGAAGCCCTCGTCCCAGTCCTGGCGGAGCAGGTAGCCATTGGCGGCCGGGAGGAAGGCGTGCGGCGGCAGCGAGCCCAGCAGGCCGCCGAAGGCGCCGGACAGCAGCAGCGCGCGGGACGCCGCGTCCATGCCCTTGCCGGACACGTCGGTGAGCACGACCTCCAGGGTGCGCCCGCCGTTCGTGCGGGCCGCGACCACGAAGTCGCCGGAGAAGGACTGGCCGCCCGCGGGCCGCAGCGCCATCTCCCGGTGCCAGCCCTGCGGCAGCTTCGGCAGCTTGCTCTGCACCCGGATCCGTTCGCGCAGGTCGAACAGCATGGTGCCGCCGCGCCGCCAGGGCACGCCCACCCGGCTGCGGAACTGGGCGGTGAGCAGCCCGAAGAAACCGCAGGCCGCGACCACCAGGACCACGCCGGGGGTGACCCGGGACGGGCCCTCGGTGTACGGCCCGAGCCGCACCGATTCCACGATCAGCGCCGTGGCCGCCGCCGCGTACAGGCCGAGCAGGCTCGCCGGGCGCAGCAGCAGCCCGCCCACGATGACGGGGAGCACCAGGGCGCCCGGCGCGAACCACACCGAGTTCGCCAGTGTCACGGCCGCGAGCACCGGCACGGTCAGCAGCAGTCCGACCAGCGCGATCCAGTCGGATCCGTCGCCGCGGAAGTAGTCCACGGCGCTTCGGCGCACGCCTACGCGGGCCCGGTGCCACTGCATCCGCAACCGGGCCGTGAAGGTCTCTGCCTTCCCGCGCCGCTCTCGTCCTGCTGCCATTATTTCGGGACCCTATCCATCCGGGCAGTCGCTTGGCACGGGAGGTCCCACTTGTCCCCCGTCCGAGGCTCAACTAGACAGTGAACTTCACGGAACGCTGTCGCGCTGCCACCTGGCGGAAATTCGTTCGCCCCGTCCCGCAATGCGCTGATACGCATGGTTCATGGCGACTGACCTTGCACGGAACGGCCACGGGATCGAGCTGCGGACGGTGCGTCCCGATGAGCTGGACGTGTGGTACGACAATCTGATCCGCGCCTTCGGTGGTGTGCCGGAAGCGGCCGAGGAACGACAGCTGTACCTGGAGCTGATCGAACCGGACCGCGCCATCGGCACCTGGGACGGGGACGCGTGCGTGGGGACGGCGGGCGCGTTCGCCTTCCGGCTGACCGTGCCCGGCGGGGCCCCGGTGCGGGCCGCCGGCGTCACCATGGTCAGTGTGGCCGCCACCCATCGGCGGCGCGGGGTGCTCACGTCGATGATGCGGCGGCAGCTGGACGACGTACGGTCCTGGGGCTGGCCGCTGGCCGTGCTGACGGCGTCGGAACCAGCCATCTACGGGCGGTTCGGGTACGGCGCGGCGACGTTCCACGCGGGCGCGGACATCGACACCGACCGGGTGCGGCTCGCGCTGCCGCCCGGCACCGACGACGTACGGCTCCGGTACGCCGCGCCGGCCGATGTGCTCGACGTCTGCGAGGCGCTGTACGCCCGGCAGGTGCCGCTGCGCCCGGGGATGATCGCGCGACTGCCGGGGTGGGAGCGGGTCGCGCTGCTCGATCCGGAGAGCGAGCGGTCCGGCGCCTCGCCGTTGCAGTGCGTGGTGGCCGAGCGGGACGGCGAGCCGGTCGGGTACGCGCGCTTCCGGGTCAAGCCGGACTGGGACCAGGCCGGACCGACGGGCACGGTGGTGCTGGAGGATCTTCAGACGCTGGACCCGGCCGCGCACGCGGCGGTGTGGCGGTTCCTGTTCGACATCGATCTGACCTCGACGCTCACTGCGCGGGGGCGCCCGCTGGACGAGGGCTGGCAGCACTTGGTGTCGGACATCCGCCGCTGCGGGATCAAGCCGCGGGACGGGCTGTACGTACGGCTCGTGGAGGTCGGCGCGGCGCTGGAGGCGCGGACGTACCAGGCGCCGGTGGACGTCGTGTTCGAGGTGGAGGACGCCTTCTGCCCGTGGAACGCGGGGCGTTGGCGGCTGACCGGGAACGCGAAGGGCGCGTCGTGCGCGCGTACCGAGGACGCGGCCGACCTGGCGCTGTCGGTACGGGAGTTGGGGGCCGCGTATCTGGGCGGTGTGTCGCTGTCGTCGCTGGCGGCGGCGGGGCGGGTGCGGGAGCTGCGGCGGGGGACGCTGACGGAGGCGTCGGTGGCGTTCGGCTCGCCGGTCGCGCCGTGGCTGCCGCACGGGTTCTAGGCGGTCCGGGGAGCGCGCCTTCCGGTGGCCCGGGAAGCGCACCGTCCGGAGGTCCGGGGAGCGCACTGCCCTGCGGTCCGGGGACCGTGCCGTCCGGCGGTCCGGGGGGATCGCCGGGCGGGCGGCTGCGGCGAGGGGACCGTCCGGGCGGGCGGCGGGGTCAGGTCCGCTGGCAGGTGGGGCACCAGAAGAGGTTGCGGGCGGTGAGAGAGGCCGTGCGGATCGGGGTGCCGCAGAGGTGGCAGGGCTGGTCGGCGCGGCGGTAGACGTACACCTCGCCGCCGTGGTCGTCGACGCGGGGCGGCCGGCCCATGGCCTCGGGGGTGTGCTCGGGGCGGACGGTGTCGATCCGGTTGTGCCGGACGCCCTCCCGCATCAGCGCGGCGAGGTCGGCCCAGATCGCGTCCCATTCGGCGGGGGTGAGGTCGCGGCCCGCGCGGTAGGGGTCGATGCCGTGCCGGAAGAGGACTTCGGCGCGGTAGACGTTGCCGACGCCGGCGATGACCTTCTGGTCCATGAGAAGGGCGGCGACCGAGGTACGGCTGCGCCGGATGCGGGCGTAGGCGGTGGCCGGGTCGGGGTCCTCGCGCAGCGGGTCCGGGCCGAGGCGCGCGTGTACCGCCTGTTTCTCGGCGTCGGCGATCAGGGCGCAGGTGGTGGGGCCGCGCAGGTCGACGTACCCGGTGGGGCCTGCGAGGCGGAGGCGGACCGTGTCGGTGGGCGGCGGGGCCGGGGCGTCGCCGAAGGTCACCTTGCCGAAGAGACCGAGATGGATGTGGATCCACTCGGCGTCCCGGAAGCACAGGAAGAGGTGCTTGCCGTGCGCCTCGGTGCGGGTGAGGGCGGCGCCGTCGAGGAGTGCGGCGGCCGCGGAGAACTTGCCCTGGGGGCTGGTGACCCGTGTCGCCCGGCCGAAGAAGCGGGTGCCGTAGTCCAGCGCGAGCCGGTGAATCGTGTGCCCTTCCGGCACCTGGCGTCATTCCTCTCCGCCGTCCGCCCGTCCGGGAGCTGCGGACGGACGGGACCGGACGAACCGTGGCTACTGCTGCGGGTGGTGGGCCGGGATCGGCGGCAGGTCGCCCGTGGTCTCGTAGTCCGACAGCATGTCGATGCGGCGGATGTGACGCTCGTCACCGGAGAACGGGGTGTTGAGGAAGGTCTCGACGAACCTCGTCGCGTCCTCCTCCGAGTGCATGCGCGCGCCCACGGCCACGACGTTGGCGTCGTTGTGCTGCCGGCCCAGGGAGGCGGTCTCCTCGCTCCAGGCGAGGGCCGCGCGTACGCCCTTGACCTTGTTCGCGGCGATCTGCTCGCCGTTCCCGGAGCCGCCGATCACGATGCCGAGGGCGTCGGGGTCCGCGGCCGTCCGCTGCGCGGCGCGGAGACAGAAGGGCGGGTAGTCGTCCTGGGCGTCGTAGATGTGGGGGCCGCAGTCGACGGGGTCGTGACCGGCTGTCTTCAGCCATTCGACGAGATGGTTCTTGAGTTCGTAGCCCGCATGGTCCGAGCCGAGATACACGCGCATGGCAAGCAGTGTGACACGGGCACGACCACGGGGCAGCTTTGGGCTCTGAATAGGGAAAAGGCAAGTAAACCCATGGAACCTCAAGGAAACCTCAAGTAACGATCTGGATTCGACGGCTTCGGAATCTGTTGGCCTCCGATTCACTGGACCGGCTCGTACATCTCCCCGTACGAGCATCCGCACACCCAGCGCAAAGGAATCCCCTTCATGGCTTCACAGCCGCCCCACTCCCCCTCCGGAGACCCCGGCACCGGGCTCCAGGCCGGGCTCAAAAACCGCCATCTTTCGATGATCGCCATCGGCGGCGTCATCGGAGCCGGCTTGTTCGTCGGGTCCAGCACCGGTATCGCCACCGCCGGTCCCGGCATCCTCCTGTCGTACGCCCTCGTCGGCACACTCGTCGTCCTCGTGATGCGGATGCTCGGCGAGATGTCCGTCGCCAACCCCGCCTCCGGTTCCTTCTCCGCGCACGCCGACCGGGCGCTCGGGCGCTGGGCCGGTTTCTCCATCGGCTGGCTCTACTGGTTCTTCTGGGTCGTCGTGCTGGCGGTGGAGGCCACCGCCGGGGCCACGATCCTGGAATCGTGGGTCCCCGCGATCCCGCAGTGGGGCTGGGCACTGATCGTGATGGTGGTGCTCACCGCGACCAACCTGGTCTCGGTCGGCTCCTACGGTGAGTTCGAGTTCTGGTTCGCCGGGATCAAGGTCGTGGCGATCGGCGCGTTCATCGTGATCGGCCTGCTCGCCCTCTTCGGCGTGCTGCCCGGTGTGGACACCGACAAGGCGGCGTTCGGCAACCTCACCGGCCACGGCGGTTTCCTGCCCAACGGTCCCGGCACCATCCTCACCGGCGTGCTGCTCGTGGTGTTCTCCTTCATGGGCAGCGAGATCGCGACGCTGGCCGCGGGCGAGTCGGAGGACCCGCGGCGGGCGGTCACCAAGTCGACCAACAGCATCATCTGGCGTATCGGCGTCTTCTACCTGGGCTCGATCTTCGTGATCGTCTGCCTGCTGCCGTGGAACGACCCGTCGATAGCGAAGGACGGCTCGTACGTCGCCGCCCTCGGCTCGCTCGGCATCCCGCACGCCGGTCAGATCATGAACGTCGTCGTGCTGACCTCGGTGCTGTCGTGTCTCAACTCGGGCCTGTACACGGCCTCCCGGATGGCCTTCTCGCTGGGCCAGCGCGGTGACGCGCCGAAGGCGTTCACGCGGACCACGTCCCGTGGCGTGCCGATGATCGCGACCGTCGCGTCCGTGGTGTTCGGCTTCGTCGCCGTCTTCTTCAACTACCGGTTCCCGGACTCGGTCTTCCTCTTCCTGGTCAACTCCAGTGGCGCGGTGGCCCTGTTCGTCTGGCTGGTGATCTGCTTCTCGCAGCTGCGGATGCGGAAGATCATCCAGCGCGAGTCGCCGGAGAAGCTGGTCGTGAAGATGTGGCTGTACCCGTACCTGACCTGGGCCACCGCCGCGCTGATCGTGTTCGTGCTCGGCTACATGCTCACCGACACCAAGGGCGAGAGCAGCGGCCGGACGACCATTCTGCTGTCGCTGCTGGTCGCGGCGGTCGTCGTGGCCATCGCGGTGGTGCGGCAGCGGGTCCTGGGCAGCCGCACCGACACGGCCGAGGAGAGCGAGACGGACCGGGTGCCGGTCGGCTGAGCCGGGTACCGGCCAGCCGGCTCTGACGCCGGCCAGCCGGGCCGCGACGACGCTGCTTCCCGACCCGGGCACGCGCCTGGCTCACCAGGCCAGGAGGCGAAAAGGCGCCACGAGGTGAAGGGGAGCCCCGAGGCCGAAAGGCCGAAGGGTAGAAAGCCGAAGGGGCGAGAGCCCGGGAAAAAGAGGCAGCGAGCGGCAAAGACGCAGGGATTCGGAAAGAGGCTCGTCGGGCGCGTGGCGCCCGGCGAGCCTCTGCCGTTGTGCGGTGGCCGAGGACCCACGGCCGGTGTGCGCTCGGCGCCGAGCCGGTCGCCGTCCCGGTGCGGGAGGGGTCCTGCGCCGAAGGGGTCTCGGTGCGGGACGCGGTCAGCGCTTGTCGACGAGCTTCCAGGCGGTGGGCAGGAGGCCCATGGCCAGCGCGGCCTTCAGGGCGTCGCCGATCAGGAACGGCGTGAGGCCGGCGGCGATCGCGGCGGTGGCGGACATGCCGGTGGCGAGGGCCAGGTAGGGGACGCCGATGGCGTAGATGATCGCCTCGCCCAGGATCATCGTGCCCGCGGTGCGCAGCACCGAGCGGTCGGCGCCGCGGCGGGCCAGCGCGCCCACCACGGAGGCGGCCAGCAGCATGCCGAAGACGTAGCCGAGGGACGGGGCCGCCGTGCCCGCGCCGCCGCCCGCGAACCACGGCACGCCCGCCATGCCCGCGATCGCGTACAGCGCGAGGGAGAGGAAGCCGCGGCCGGCCCCGAGCGTGGTGCCGACGAGCAGGGCGGCGAAGGTCTGCCCGGTCACCGGGACCGGGGAGCCCGGCACGGGCACCGAGAGCTGGGCCGCGAGGCCGGTGAGCGCGGCTCCGCCGAGCACGAGGGCGACATCGCGCACACGGGAGGCGGGCAGCAGGTCGGCGAGGACGGCACCGGAACGGGGGCCGGCGGTGGCGGTGCTCATGAGGACTCCGCGGGTGTGGGCAGGCTGGGACACCGTGACGCTATACCGCCTGGTCGGGACGTTCACCGTCAGTGCTCGACAAAGGCTGAAACGGCGGGCTGGTCGGCTCCATACAAAGGGTGCTGATTACACCCCGTGCGAGGTGACAACGGTCACGGAGGGCGCGATACCTGGCTCACTCCACCGCCCGGCGCATCGGACGCCACCTGTGACCACACACCCACGGAGGTCTTTTTGTTGCTAGCGTGTAGTTGCAAGCTCTTTGCAATAAGAGGTTCGAAGGGGACCGCCCATGCCCGTCTACACGCTTCCTGAACTGCCCTACGACTACTCCGCGCTGGCCCCGGTGATCAGCCCCGAGATCATCGAGCTGCACCACGACAAGCACCACGCGGCCTATGTGAAGGGCGCCAACGACACGCTGGAGCAGCTCGCCGAGGCGCGCGACAAGGAGCAGTGGGGCGCGCTGAACGGTCTGGAGAAGAACCTGGCCTTCCACCTCTCCGGACACATCCTGCATTCGATCTACTGGCACAACATGACCGGCGAGGGCGGCGGCGAACCGCTGGCCGCGGACGGTGTGGGCGCACTGGCGGACGCGATCACCGAGTCGTTCGGCTCGTTCGCCGGATTCAAGGCCCAGCTGTCCAAGGCCGCGGCCACCACGCAGGGCTCCGGCTGGGGCGTGCTGGCGTACGAGCCGCTGAGCGGCCGGCTGATCGTCGAGCAGGTCTACGACCACCAGGGCAACGTGGGCCAGGGCGCGACCCCGATCCTGGTCTTCGACGCCTGGGAGCACGCCTTCTACCTGCAGTACCGCAACCAGAAGGTGGACTTCATCGAGGCGATGTGGCAGGTCGTCGACTGGCAGGACGTTGCCCGGCGCCACGAGGCCGCCAAGTCCCGCGCGGACGTGTTCCTGCCGGCGCCGTGACGGCGCGCGCCCCGGGTCGTCCCGCCTCGTGATCGTCTTCTCACCCTTCACGCGGCGGGCGGAAAAAGGAACCGGCCCCGCGAGGACGTGACTCGCGGGGCCGGTGCCGTTCAGCGGGCGCGCGGGGTGAAGGCCGCGCCCGGGGAGATCAGAGGTTGCTGAAGTCGGGGCCCTTGGTACGGCTCCGCTTGATCTCGTAGAAGCCGGGCACGGAGGCCACGGCGAGGGTGCCGTCCCACAGCCGCAGGGCGTCGTCGCCCTTGGGGGCGGGGGTCACGACGGGACCGAAGAAGGCGATCTCCTTGCCGTCGGGGCCGGGCACGGCGATCACCGGGGTGCCGACCTCCTGGCCGACCTTCTCGATGCCCTCCTTGTGGGAGGCGCGCAGCTCGGTGTCGTAGGTGTCCTTGTCCGCGTACTCGATCAGGTCGGCGGGCAGGCCCGCGTCCGCGAGCGCGGCGGTGATGGCCTCGGGGTTCACCCCGAGGCCCTCGTTGTGGAAGCGGGTGCCGAGCGCGGTGTACAGCTTGCCGACCGCCTCGGCGCCGTGCAGCTGCTGAGCGGCGGCGACCACCCGGACCGGGCCCCAGGACTTGCCGCCGGGGCGCATGTTCTCGGCGTACTCCTCGGGCAGGGTGTCGAGCTTGTCCTCGTTCAGCACGGCGAGGCTCATCACGTGCCAGCGGACCTCGACGTCCCGCTGCTTCGCCACCTCCAGTACCCATCGGGAGGTCATCCAGGCCCAGGGGCACAGCGGGTCGAACCAGAAGTCGACGGGGGTCTTCTCAGCCATGGCACTCCTCGGGAATACGCGTTTCCCCGGCCAACGCGTCCGGTCGTTGCGTCATTCCCCTGCTGACCGCTGTCAGGGGCACATGGGAGGATCGGTGCTGTTGAACCCCAGCCGAACCATGCCGTACCACGACAACGAGGGAGTGCCGTCCGTGCCCGGTGAGAATCTGTCCCGCGACGAGGCCCGCGAGCGGGCCGCCCTGCTGTCCGTCGACGGGTACGAGGTGTCCCTGGACCTGCGGTCGGCCGTCGGCGCCGGGGACGGTGAGCCCCGCACCTTCCGCTCGGTCACCACGATCCGCTTCCGCTGCAACGAGCCCGGCGCGTCCAGCTTCGCCGACCTGATCGCACCGGCCGTGACCGCGCTCTCGCTCAACGGCCGGGACCTCGACCCCGGCGAGGTCTTCGACGGCTCCAGGATCGCGCTGGAGGACCTGGCCGCCGAGAACGAGCTGGTGGTGGACGCGCTCTGCGCCTACTCCCGCACCGGCGAGGGCATGCACCGCTTCGTCGACCCCGAGGACCGCGAGGTGTACCTGTACACCCAGTACGAACCGGCCGACGCCCGCCGGGTCTTCGCCAACTTCGAGCAGCCGGACCTCAAGGCCCCCTACCGGTTCGAGGTGCGGGCGCCGGAGGGCTGGACGGTGTGGAGCAACGGCGCCGGCGAACTCGTCGAAGGGGTGTGGCGGTTCGCCGAGACCAAGCCGATCTCGACGTACATCACCTGTGTGGTGGCGGGCCCGTACCACTATGTGACCGACGCCTACGAGCGGACCTTCGAGGACGGCACGCGGCTGCGCATCCCGCTGGGCGCGATGTGCCGCAAGGGCCTCGCCCCGCACTTCGACGCGGACGACGTCTTCCTGGTCACCAAGCAGGGGCTGGACTTCTTCCACGACCACTTCGACTACCCGTACCCGTTCGGGAAGTACGACCAGGCGTTCGTCCCGGAGTACAACCTCGGCGCGATGGAGAACCCGGGCCTGGTGACCTTCCGCGAGGAGTACGTCTTCCGCGGCAAGGTGACGCAGGCGTCCTACGAGGGCCGGGCCAACACCCTCCTGCACGAGATGGCGCACATGTGGTTCGGCGACCTGGTCACCATGGAGTGGTGGGACGACCTGTGGCTCAAGGAGTCCTTCGCGGACTTCATGGGCGCGTTCGCGAACGCCGGCGCGACCCGGTTCGAGAACGCCTGGATCACCTTCGCCAACCGCCGCAAGGCCTGGGCGTACCGCGCGGACCAACTGCCGTCCACACACCCGGTCACGGCGGACATCCGCGACCTCCAGGACGCCAAGCTCAACTTCGACGGCATCACCTACGCCAAGGGCGCGTCGGTGCTCAAGCAGCTCGTCGCGTACGTCGGGCAGGACGCCTTCCTGGAAGGGGCCCGGCGCTACTTCAAGCGGAACGCGTACGGCAACACCCGGCTCGGTGACCTGCTGTCGGTGCTGGAGGAGACCAGCGGCCGGGACATGGCGGCCTGGTCCCGGGCCTGGCTGCAGACGGCCGGGGTGAACTCGCTGACCCCGCAGGTCCTGCTGGACGCCGAGGGCCGGGTGAGCGAACTGGCCGTGCTCCAGGAGGCACCCGCGGCGCATCCGCAGCTGCGTCCGCACCGGGTGGCTGTGGGCCTGTACGGGCGCGGTCCGGAAGGGAACCTGGAGCGGTACGCGCGCGTGGAGACGGACGTCGACGGCCCGCGCACCCTCGTGCCGGAGCTGGCCGGTGCCGCGGCCCCGGAAGTGGTCCTGGTCAACGACGACGACCTGACGTACTGCAAGATGCGGCTGGACGCCACGTCCCTGGCCACCCTCCAGGACCACCTGGGCGCGCTGACCGACCCCCTGGCCCGCGCCCAGTGCTGGTCGGCGCTGTGGAACCTGACCCGGGACGGGCTGCTGCCGACGCGGGACTTCGTCGAGCTGGTGCTGCGCTTCGCGGGCCGCGAGAGCGAGATCGGCGTCGTGCAGATGCTGCACGCGTGGACGGGCTCGGCGCTGGTCCACTACGCGGCGCCCAAGTGGCGGGCGGCCGGCGAGCGGCTGGTCGCCGACCGGGCCCTCGACGAACTGCGGCGGGCCGAGCCGGGCAGCGAGCACCAGCTCGCCTGGGCCCGGTTCTTCGCGACGGTGGCGTCCGGTGAGCCGCACCTCGCGCTGCTGCGGGAGCTGCTGGACGGCACGGCCGTGATCGACGGGCTGGTGGTGGACCAGGAGCTGCGCTGGGCGTTCCTGGAGCCGCTGGCGGTCCACGGGGCGGCCGACGAGACCGCGCTCGCGGCGGAGCTGGCCCGCGACGACACCGCGTCCGGCAAGCGGCACCAGGTCCGCTGCCTGGCCGCCCGCCCCTCGGCCGCGGTCAAGGCCCAGGCGTGGGCGCAGGTGGTGGAGTCCGACGCGCTGTCCAACGCGCTGGTCGGGGCGACGATCGCCGGGTTCGCGCAGCCCTCGCAGCGGGAGCTGACGGCCCCGTACGCGCAGCAGTACTTCGCGGCGATCGAGCGGGTGTGGCGGGAGCGGTCGATCCAGATCGGCATGGACGTGGTCAGGGGGCTGTTCCCGGCCCACCAGGACTCGCCGGAGACGCTGGCGGCGGCGGACGCGTGGCTCGAAGCGCACCGGGAGGCGGCTCCCGCGCTGCGGCGGCTGGTGCTGGAGGCGCGGGACGACCTGGCGCGGGCGCTGCGTGCGCAGGCCTGCGACGCGGCTGCCTCTGGCCAAGGCTCGGCCCGTCCGTGACCGTTACGGAATTCGGTCAATAGGAGCCGTAACCCCTGGTCCGCACCCGAACGGACCAGGGGTTTTCCGTCGCTATTCGGCATCCGAACATTCGTCCTTTAGTGCCACCTTGTCCGTATTTGTCGACGAGTGTGTAACAGCGGTTAAGGGGCCCTCCGGGCGCGGGAACTTGGAGGGCATGACCCACAACACCCCGCTCTCCCCGCGCCCCCTCCACCACCTCGGCGGCGTCCACCACCGGGTACTGACCGTGGCCCGGCTGCGCAAGCACGGCATCTCGACGGCCGACGTGAACGAGCGGTGCCGCCCCGACGGCCCCTGGCAGCAGCTCCTGCCGGGCGTGGTCCTGCTCCACTCCGGGCCGCCGACCGGCGAGGAGCGGCTGCACGCCGTGCTGCTGTACGCGGCCCGCGTCCCGGCGGACGCCGCAGTGCCGCCGCAGCCCAGGCCCCCCGAGTCGCCCGCGGCCCGGTACCCGGAGGTGATGGTCACCGGCCTGGCCGCGCTGACCCTGCACGGCTTCGCCGCGACGCCGCCGCTGGCATCCCTGGACCGCATCGACGTCCTGGTCCCGCGGGCGCGCAGGCTGCGCTCGACGGGCCCGGCCCGCATCGTCCGCACACCGGTCCTGCCCGCTCCGCGGCAGTTGTCCGGCGTGCCGGTGGCGCCGGTGCCGCGGGCCGTGGCGGACGCGGTGGCGGACCTCTCGGACGCGGCCACGGTGCGCTGGCTGCTGTCCGAGGCGGTCAGGGCCGGCCACTGCGAACCGGCCGCGGTGGTACGGGAACTGAACCAGGCCAAGCTGCTGTCCCGGCCGCACGTGGTGGACGCGGTGGACTCCCTGCTGGCCGAGGGCCGGGCGTGCGCGGAGGACCGCCTCTACCGGATGGTGCGGGAGTACGGCCTGCCGGACCCGGTGTGGAACGTGGACCTGCGGCTGCCGGGCGGCCCGCACCTCGGCGGCCTGGACGCGTACTGGCCGGACCAGGCGGTGGCGGTGGAGCTGGACACCCGCGCCCCGCGCCAGGACGATGACGCCCTCTGGTCGGAGTACGCGCGCAAGCGCGAGCACCTGGAGCGCCTGGGCATCACCGTCGTGCACATCTCCCCCAGAAAGCTCCGGGAGTCGCTGGAGCAGCAGGCGACGGTGGTCCGCACCGCCCTGATGGCCTCCGGTGACCGCGACCCGGCCGCGTACGTCGTGGTCCTGCCGCGGTAGTGCCGCCCTGGGACGACCGGAGCGGAGTCCGTGAGCGGGGCGGAGCGGTCGTACCGCCCGGGGACGACCGGATTGGCGCCCAGGAGCGGGGCCGAGCCGCCGGGGCCCGGGCCGCGGGCCGGGCCCGGCCGCAGGGGTACCGGCGGCGCGCGTCAGGACGACTGCTGTGGTTCCCCGTGGCGGGAGGCGGGGCGGGTCACCCGGTCGAGCAGGGCCGCGTACGCCGCGATCATCCGGGTACGGCTGAACCGCTCCCGGCTGTGGGCCAGGGCCGGCGCGAGAGCGGCGCGGCCGGCGACCGCGCCGGACCAGGCCAGGGCGACGGCGCCCGGGTCCGGCGGGGTGACGAAGCCGTGCCCGGCAACGATGGCCGCGCTGTCGCCGACGTCGGTGGTCACCGGCACCGCCCCGCACATCATGCCCTCGATCAGACAGAGCGGCGCGGCCTCCCCGGCCGACGAGGTGAGCGCCACGACGTCGGCGGCGGCGTGGAGGGCCGCCATGTCCCGCCGTACACCGAGCAGGTGCACCCGCTCGGCGAGCGCCCGCTCCGCGCCGAAGGCGGCCTCGATGTCCGCCCGCAGGGCCGGGTTCTGCGCGGTCAGGCCGGCCCCGCACATCAGCACGTGCCCGCCGCCCTCGCGGCCCAGCCAGAGCCGGGCCGCGCGCAGCAGCAGCGGGACGTTCTTCATCGCGGCGTAGCGCGCGGCGAAGACGACCACCGGTGCCGCGGCCGGGATCATGAGCGAGCCCCGCACCCGCTGCCGCGCCTCGGCGTCCGGCCAGAACCGCAGCAGATCGACCCCGTTCGGGATGACGTGCAGCAGTGCCGCCGGGATCCCGGCGGCCCGATACGCGTCGCGGGTCGACTCGGCGCAGCACACGCACGCCGCGACCGTGCCGTCGGCGATGGCCGCCTTCAGCTCGTCCAGCGCCGCTCCCTGGTTCTCCGGGTCGGAGCGGTGCAGGCACACCACCACCGGGCGGCGCGGCAGCCCCGCCTGGTTGAGCAGGGCCAGCGGCTGTTCCTTCAGGGAGAGGATGACGTCCGCGCCCGCCATCGCCCTGGCGGTTTCCGCCAGCTCGGGCCCGCTGAAGACCTGCGCCGCGACGGTGCCGTCGACCAGGCCCGCGCTCCGGCCGAGCGAGGTGACCGGCACCCCGCCGGCCGTGAGCGCGCGATAGCAGGCGTCGTCCTCCATGCGCTGCGAGGTGGCCTCCCGGTGGACCTCGCCGTGGATGCTCAGCACCTGGTGGTGCTGCCCGCCGCCCTCCACGAGCCCCAGCAGGACATCGCTGTGGAGGATCCGGGCGCCGCCGGAGAAGAAACCCTCGTAGACCGAGAGCACACGCAGATCACGTATCGCGCGCACGCGACCACCCGCCTTGCACCTGATTCAAGCCATCCCCGTGAACAGCGGGTTAGCCGATATATGGCGGTACGGACATTGCACGCGCGTTACGGCGGAAAGACACCGGAGAAACGGTGTCTAACAGAATTCCCCCTCCAGTACGGCGTCCATGTCCCCGGACCAGTCGCCGTTGAAGTTGACCGCCAGCGCGTGCCGGCCGTCGGCCGTGGTCACCGCCGAGGAGCTGGAGCCGTGGATGCCGCCGTCGTGTCCCCAGACGTGGACGCCGCAGGACAGGGTGCGGTCGATGAGCCCGAGTCCGTAGCCCGCGTTCGGCATGCCCTCGGCCGGGACCGTGGTCTTCATCTCCTTCAGCTGCCGCGCGGGCAGCAGCCGACCGCCGAGCAGGGCCCGGTAGAAGCGGATCAGGTCGGCCGAGTCGGAGATCATCTCGCCCGCGGACGACGCGATGGACGGGTTCAGCCGGGTGACGTCGTAGGACGGGCCCGCCACCGGCTGGGCCAGCTTCGAGTAGGCGCGGCTGCTCGGCTGCGGGACCGTGACCCGGGTGCCCGGCACCGAGGTGCCGGTGAGCTTCAGCGGGCGGATGATCCGCCGCTCGATCTCCTCGGCGTACGGACGGCCCGTCACGCGCTCGACGATCATGCCCGCGAGAACGTAGTTGGTGTTGGAGTAGTTCCAGGACGTGCCCGGCGCGAAGTCCGGTGCGTGGCGCAGCGCGATCGCCACCAGCTCGCCCGGGGCCAGGGTGTCGTAACGGTGCTGGAAGAAGCCGTCCTTCACGAAATAGGAGCGGCCGAAGTCGTCGTCGGCCGTGTAGTTGTAGATGCCGCTGGTGTGGTTGAGGAGCATGCGGAGCGTGATCGCGCGACCGTCGTGGCCGTGGCCGCGCACCACGCCGGGCAGCCATTTCTCCACCGGGTCGGCCAGTGACAGCCTGCCCTCGGCCGCCAGCTGGAGCAGGACGGTGGAGACGAAGGTCTTGGTGATGCTGCCCACGCGGTAGCGGTCGGCGGCGGAGCGCGGGGCGCCGGTGCGGGTGTCGCCGACGCCCGCGGTCGCCGACCAGACGCCCTGCGCGTCCCGGGCGCCCGCGGTGACACCGGGCACCCCGTCGGCGACGGCGGCCGCCATGGCCCGGCGGGTGGCCGCGTGATCGTCGGTGCCCCCGGCGGGGCCGGCCGCCAGCGCCGGTGCCGCCAGCGCCATCGAGAGCGCCGCGGCCGTCGCCGCCGCCACCGCCATACGTACGGACATGTCGTGTCCCCTGTTCGCTGTGCTCGTCGAGCTCGGTCGCGGGGAGGGACACCGGGGTGGCGGTGGAGGTTGCCCGGCCGTACGCCGGTTGAGCGTGTATCGGCCCTTTCGGCCTCAGCCCTTCTTCAGCACCAGCTCCGTGTTGCGGTCGGTCGTGGAACCCCCGAGGGTCGTGCCGGCGCCGGGGGCGTTGAAGGCCAGCTCACGGTAGAGGGCGGCCAGGCCGGTCTGGGACAGGTCGGCGGGATCGGTGCGGTGCGGCGCGGCGGACTCGACGAGCGTGGTGAACAGCGACAGCGTGCCGTCCTTGTTGTCCACCAGCTCGATGACCCGGGCGAGTTGGGGGTGGTCGACGTGGGAGGCGGTGGAGATCTCCCAGAAGGAGTGGCCGCCGGCGGTGGCGTGCGGGGTGATCGCGTTGCGGTGGATGTGGCCGTTCACCCAGGCCAGTACGCCCGGGTGGCGGGCGAGCAGGGCGAGGACCGTGTCGCCGCCGTGCCGCTGCTCGCCGGGGTCGGCCGGATCGGGGCGGGTGTTGTCCATCGACGCGCTGGTGTGGTGGCTGAAGACGACGGCGTAGGCGTCCTTGTTGTCCCGCAGGGTCCGCTCCAGCCAGGCCAGCTGGGCGGTGCCGATGGAGCCGTCGTAGTGGCCGCCCGGGTCGGTGGTGTCCAGGCTGATGCCGAGCACGTCGTCGGAGATGCGGAACGCGTAGTACTGGGTGCCCGCGGCCACGTTGTCCGGCGCGTACCCGTGGCCGGCCGGACCGGATCCGGTGTGGGCCGGGTCGAGGTGGGCCTTGAGGTAGTCGGCGGGGGTGTACGGAGCACGCCGGGCGTCGGGGGTGACCGGCCGCAGATCGCGCGCGTGCGTCTTGAGCAGGTCCCGGAAGCCGGTGCCCCGGGGGTCGGCGGCGTTCTTGATGCTGTCCTGGAGCTTTTTCGCCTCGGCCGCGGACAGGCTCATCAGCTTCCTGCCGCCGACCGCGAACTCGGCGAGGTAGGGGTCGCCGTGCGAGCCGTAGCAGCCGAGCGGCAGGGCGTCGTGGTTGCCGACCGTGGAGTACCAGGGCAGGCGCAGGCCGGGGCTGCGGACCTGCCGGACGGCCGCCGCCAGGTAGCCGTCCAGTTGCGGGAACCCGGCCGTCTTGTCCTGGTCGCGCAGGGCCGAGTCGGGCTGCCAGTACAGGCCGAGGCCGCTGTTCTGCACGCCTTCGTAGCGGCGCGGGTCCCCGGTGTTGGGGGTGATGGTCCCGCCGCTCATGATCGTCATGAACCACTCCAGTTCGGAGTGGGCGTTGTTGTCGGTGTTGTCGCCGGTGGTCATCACGAAGTGCAGGGGCGAGCCGGTGGCCGGGCCGCCGCGCAGCGAGTTGATCCGCTCGACCAGCGAGACGGCCCCGGGCACGGTCAGGGCCTCGTGCGGGCGCCACGCGTGCCGGTCGGTGGAGCGCAGGAACTCCAGCCGCAGCGGGTGCTGGACGTCCATCAGGTGCAGGTCGGTGAGCTGGACGAAGGCGGCGAGCGGGGTACGGCGGTCGGCGCGGCCGGCCCGGGCCGCGGCCAGTTCCTCGCGCACCACGCGCGGCCAGCCGGGTCCGTCGCCGAGGCGCCGGTAGCCCGGGCCGCCCGGTGCGGCGGCGACGGATTCGACGGTGGTGCCCTTGGTGTAGGGGGTGAGCGGCGGTGCGGGCGCCGTCCGCGAGGCGGCGCGGGGTGTCCCCTCGGCGGTGGCGGCCTGGCTGTCGGTGGGGCGCAGGGCGTAGCCGATGCCCGCGGAGACGGTCACCGCTCCGACGGCTGCGAGGACGGAACGACGGTGGACCCCCAGCGCGGAGGTGGCGACAGAGCGTATGCGCGACATGGCGCGGTCTCCCCGGGTGCGAACGCGTCAGCAGTGATGCGCGGGTGATCGCCATCGCGAACATCCCACTGCTATCGATCGTTGGCACCAGGAGTGACCTGCGTGTGAACGAGGCAGCAACGTGCGGCGCCGATCACCGTACGTGGATCACGGCGTACCGGACGCGGCCATACGGTGGATTTCGGGCGGCCGGGGGACGGTCACTCCGTGTTCATCTGCGGGGGTAGCAGGAGGCCGCCGGGCCCGTCCGGCAGCCGTCCGGACGCCGGGCGCTCGCGCCACAGCCCGAGCGCGGTGTCGACGAGCGCGACCCGGTGCAGGGCGTCCACCTCGGCCAGGTCCTGCCAGGCGGCCAGGTCGGTGGAGCCGTTCACCTCGTTGCGCAGCTCACCGCCGGTGATCCGGCCCTCGTAGACGAGCCGCAGGGCGTGGCGGTCGACGCCGCGTCCGAAGCGCCGCGGCGTGGTCCGGCGCAGCGAGTCCACGCCGAGCAGGCCGGTGACCTCGATGTGGTAGCCGGTCTCCTCGAAAACCTCCCGGCGCACGGTGTCGTAGGGATCCTCGCCGTGCTCCACGCCGCCGCCGGGCAGCACCCACTCGGGCGGGCCCGCGGGGGCCGGCGAGCGGGCCAGCAGGATCTTCCGCCGGCCTTCGGCCGGAGGGACCCGCACGTCGCGAACGCACACGGCGTAGGCCGCCACCCTCAGTTTCCTGCGCACGGGGGGACGGTAGTCCGAGCGCGCCGGATCCGGGAGACGGACGACGTTTCCGGCCATGGAGCGACGATATCCCGCCACCCTTGGCGTTCATGTTCCAGAAACAATCAGCGAAAGGTCATCTTTTGTGCGCTCAAATCCCCCGTGACGTATGGCGGGTGTGTGCCATACGTCCCTCACGCCACGGTCAACTCTCCCCAAAGTTCTCACCTTTGGGTAAAGCTGAGCGATCGTCCGGCACCGACATCCGGACTGCTGTGTTCAACGTTCCTTTACCTCCAAGGGATGCCGATGATCCACTCCTCCAAGAGCGACCCGACGCCGGGCGCGAGACGCGTGGCCCGCATCGCCGTGGCCGCCGGTCTGGTGGCCGCGCTCTCCGCGGCCGGCCCGATACCCCTGGCCGTCGCCGCGAAAGCCCCCGCGACGACGGCCGACCCCAGCGTCAAGTCGGCCGAGGCCCCCAAGCTGGGTTCCGACGACGCCGGCCTGCTCGCCGCGGCCAAGGCGGCGGGCGACAAGAACGTCACGATGATGATCGCCACCGCGCCGGGCCGGACCGAGCAGGTCGCCGAGCAGCTGGACGCGGTCACGGGCGGCTCGGTCGGCCGCACCTACGACAAGCTGGGCTACGTCCGGGCCACCGTCCCGACCGGCGCGGCGGACGCGGCCATCGCCGCCGCCACCAAGCTGTCCTCGGTGCACGCCATCGACCTGCGCCAGGAGATAGCCCTCGACGACCCGACGCCGGCCGCGGACACCGCCAAGGGCGCCGAGTCCGCCGCGACGGCGAGGACCTATCCGGCGCCGGACAGGCACACACCCGCGAAGAACCCGTACAACCCGTCGTTCGAGACGGGCGCCGTCGACTTCGTGCAGCAGAACCCGAAGGCGGACGGCCGCGGCGTCACCATCGGCATCCTCGACTCCGGCGTCGACCTCGGCCACCCGGCGCTGCAGAAGACCACCACCGGCCAGCGGAAGATCGTCGACTGGGTGACGGCGACCGACCCGATCGTCGACGGCGACCAGACCTGGCGCCCGATGGTGAACGCCGTCTCCGGCCCGTCGTTCGCCTACGACGGCCAGAACTGGCGGGCCCCGGCGGGCTCCTACCAGATCAGCGTGTTCAAGGAGTCTTACACCGCGGGCGGTGACGCCGCGGGCGACGCCAACCGTGACGGCGACACCACCGACTCCTGGGGCGTGCTGTACGACCCCGCGGCGGGCACGGTCCGGGTCGACCTGAACAACAACAACGACTTCTCCGACGACACGCCGATGAAGCCGTACAAGGACGGCTACCAGATCGGCTACTTCGGCACCGACGACCCGAAGACCGACGTGGTCGAGCGCCAGCCGTTCGTCGTGCAGATCCGCAAGGACGTGCCGATGGACCCCTACGGCGGGCCCTGGGTCGGCAAGAAGGCCGACTTCGTCAACATCGGCGTCATCGAGTCGGAGCACGGCACGCACGTCGCCGGCATCACCTCCGCCAACGGCCTGTTCGGCGGGAGGATGAACGGCGCCGCGCCCGGCGCGCAGATCGTCTCCTCCCGCGCCTGCTCCTGGAGCGGCGACTGCACCAACGTCGCGCTCACCGAAGGCATGATCGACCTCGTCGCCAACCGCGGCGTCGACATCGTCAACATGTCCATCGGCGGCCTCCCGGCCCTCAACGACGGCAGCAACGCGCGCGCCGAGCTGTACACGCGGCTCATCGACACCTACGGCGTGCAGCTCGTCATCTCCGCGGGCAACGACGGCCCCGGCGCCAACACGATCGGCGACCCCGGCCTGGCCGACAAGGTGATCGCGGTCGGCGCGGGCATCTCCCAGGAGACCTGGGCCGCGAACTACGGCTCCCAGGTGGAGAAGAAGTACGCGATGATGCCCTTCTCCTCGCGCGGCCCGCGCGAGGACGGCGGCTTCGCGCCGACCCTGGTCGCGCCCGGCGCCGCGATCAACTCCACCCAGACCTGGCTGCCGGGCGGCCCGGTGCCCGAGTCGGGCTACTCCCTGCCGGCCGGCTACTCGATGCTCCAGGGCACCTCGATGGCCTCCCCGCAGGCGACCGGTGCGACCGCGCTGCTGCTGAGCGCGGCGAAGCAGCGGCACATCGACCTCACCCCCGCCCGCCTGCGCACGGCGCTGACCTCGACCGCCGACCACATCAAGGGCGCGCAGGCGTACGAGGAAGGCGCGGGCCTGATCAACATCGTGGACGCCTGGAAGGCCGTCAAGAACGGTGCGGACGCCCATGCCTACACGGTCAAGGCACCGGTCGACACCGCGCTCGACTACGCGCTCAGGACGCCGGGCTTCGGCACCGGCCTGTACGACCGCGAGGGCGGGCTGAAGGCCGGGCAGAAGAAGACGTACGCCGTCACGGTCACCCGTACCTCCGGACCGGCCACGGCCGTCCGGCACGAGCTGCACTTCGAGAACAACGCCGGTGGCACCTTCCGGATCGTCGGCGACGACGTGGTGAAGCTGCCGCTGAACCAGCCGGTGACCGTCAAGGTGCAGGCGGCCCCGAGGTCGGCCGGCCTCAAGAGCGCGATCCTGGAGGTCGACGACCCGCGGACCGAGGGCATCGACCAGCAGATCCTCACCACGGTCGTGGTGGCGGCGCCGGTCGACCACACCTACTCCGCGTCGGGTTCGGTGCAGCGCAACAGCACGCAGTCGTACTTCCTCACGGTCCCCGAGGGCGCCACGTCCCTTGAGGTCGCGATCGGCGGGCTGAAGGCCAAGAGCCAGACCCGGTTCATCTCGATCCACCCGTACGGCGTTCCGGTCGACGAGACGTCGACGCCGTACTGCTACAACAACTACCTGGACGGCAACGGCTGCCGGCCCGACGTGCGCTCGTACGCCGACCCGCAGGCCGGGGTCTGGGAGATCGAGGTCGAGTCGCGTCGCACCTCGCCGCTGCTCGACAACCCGTACAAGCTGGACGTCGCCGTGCTCGGCGCGGCCTTCGACCCGGCGACCGTGACCGTGCCCGAGGCGAAGGTCGGTGTCCCGGCCGCCGTCTCCTGGAAGGTGACCAACGGCTTCGCCGCCCTGGACGGCAAGCTGGTCGGCGGCCCGCTCGGTTCCGCGAAGTCCGACCGGCCCGCCATCGCGCAGGACGATACCCGGCGCACCGAGGTCACCGTCCCGGCGGGCGCCGAGACGCTGGACGTCGCCATCGGCAACGTCTCCGACACCGCCGCCGACCTGGACCTGTTCGTGTACGACTCGTCCGGCGAGGAGGTCGGCAAGTCCGCGGACGGCGACTCGGAGGAGGCGGTCTCCATCCCGAAGCCGGCCGCGGGCACCTACACCGTCGAGGTCGTGGGCTACTCGGTGCCGTCCGGCTCGACCGACTTCGACTACCGGGACGTGTTCTTCTCCTCCACGCTCGGTTCCGTCGCGGTCGACGGCTCGACTCCGGTCAAACTCGGCACCGGCGCCTCGACAACGGTGACCGGGCAGGTCACGGCCGCGGCCGAGGCTCCGGCGGGCCGCGAGTTCTTCGGCCGGGTGCAGCTGGTGAACGCGCGCGGCACGGTCGCGGGCGTCGGCAACGTGCAGATCGAAAAGGTCACGCCGTGAGGCCGTGACCCGGTCGCACCGTGACGCGGTGCCGCCGACGGGCGGGGCGGGTGTCCAGGCGGACGCCCGCCCCGCTCCGTACGTCGCGGCCCCGGACCGCCGCCCGGGGCTCACCCGGCCGGGTTCGATGACTGCCCGGCCGAGGACGCGGCACCGGAAGGGCAGGCCGCGTCACGGGAACCGGGCAGGGCCTCACTGATCCAGGCGCGTTCGGCGGCCACCCGGGCCTCGCCCACCACCCACCGCGCCCACGCGGACACGTCCCGCGGCGCCTCACGGCCGCTCGCGGCCCGTTCCAGCAGCCGCAGCCGGACCTGCTGCACCCCGTCCGGCAGGTCCGACTGCGGCACGCCGCCGAGCGCGAGCACCGCCCGCACCCGCCGCTCCTGGGCCGCGTCCAGCGGATCGTCCCCTCCGCGGACCGCCTCCTGACCGCGGCGGGGCCTTCTGCGCAGCACGGCCACCTCTCCCCTCCCCGCGTTTCCCCTACGACGCGGAAGCGGGCCGAAACGTTCGCCGCCGGCCCCGGGGATTTCCCCGCCCCGTCCCATCACCCGGACAATGGACTGGACAGGACGGGCAGGGACAGACGCATCCTGGAGCGGCCGACGTGCCGCACGCACAGAGGCCGCACACACACGTAGTACGGAGGAACCCGTGAAGGTCGGAATCGTCGGAGCCACCGGTCAGGTCGGCACGGTCATGCGCAGAATCCTCGCCGAGCGGAGTTTCCCGGCGAACGAGCTGCGGCTGTTCGCGTCGGCCCGCTCGGCGGGGACGGTCCTGGACGGCGTACCGGTGGAGGACGCGGCGACCGCCGACTTCACCGGCCTGGACATCGTCCTGTTCTCCGCGGGCGGCGCCACCTCCCGGGCGCTGGCCGGGAAGGTCGCCGCCCAGGGCGCCGTCGTGATCGACAACTCCTCCGCCTGGCGGCGGGACGCGGACGTGCCCCTGGTGGTCTCCGAGGTGAACCCGCACGCCATCGCGCACCGCCCCAAGGGCATCATCGCCAACCCGAACTGCACGACGATGGCCGCGATGCCGGTGCTCAAGCCGCTGCACCGGGAAGCGGGCCTCGAAGCCCTGGTCGTCGCCACCTACCAGGCGGTCTCCGGTTCGGGCCTCGCGGGCGTGGCGGAGCTGCACGGCCAGGCCCAGAAGGTGGTCGCCGACGCCGACCGGCTCACCCACGACGGCGCGGCCGTCGACTTCCCCGAGCCGCAGGTCTACAAGCGGCCCATCGCCTTCAACGTGCTCCCCTTCGCGGGCAGCCTCGTCGACGACGGTCTGAACGAGACCGACGAGGAGCAGAAGCTCCGCCACGAGTCCCGCAAGATCCTGGAGATCCCCGGCCTCAAGGTCTCCGGCACCTGTGTCCGGGTCCCGGTCTTCACCGGCCACTCCGTCCAGCTCAATGCCCGCTTCGCGCGTCCGCTGTCACCCGAGCGGGCCACCGAACTGCTCGCCGCGGCGCCGGGCGTCGTGGTCACCGACATCCCGACCCCGCTCCAGGCGGCCGGCCAGGACTCGTCGTACGTCGGCCGGATCCGCCGGGACGAGACGAGCGACAACGGTCTGGCCCTGTTCGTCGCCAACGACAACCTGCGCAAGGGCGCGGCCCTGAACGCCGTCCAGATCGCGGAGCTGGTCGCGGCCGAACTGGCGGGGTGACACCGGGACCGCAGACGAAGGGGCGCCCACCGGTGACCGGTGGGCGCCCCTTCGTGGTTCAGAGGGAGAGGTGTCTGCGCAGGGCGACGTCGATCTTCGCCATCTGCTGCGGGGGCACTGTGCCGAGCGGCCGCAGCAACCGGTCGGGGGCGAGCGCGCGCACCTGCTCGCACTGCACCTTGGATTCCTTGGGAAGACCGCATTCACCTGCGGGAAGCAGCACCTGGAACGGGTAGACACGGGCCGTGTTGGTCGTCAGGGGGACCAGCGTGACCACGCCGAGTCCCGTTCGCTCGACCGCCGCATTGGCGCCGTCGTTCGAGACGATCACCGCGGGACGGGCCTTGTTCGCCTCACTGCCCCGCGACGGCTCGTAGTCGACGAGGTAGATGTCACCGCGCTTCATCGATCAGCCCGTCCCCGGAGAACCGGTCCCAGAACTCGGCGTCCTCGCTGCCGTCCCATTCGGCGAATGCCGCCGCGTACTCCTCCACGAGCCGCGCCTGCCGCAGCAACTCGATGGCGGCGTGTATCACCGCCGAACGGGACTCCGCATCGGTACGGGCCGCGTACTCGTCGACGAAGGCCACATCCTCCTGCGGCAGACTCACACTGATCTTCATACCACCACGCTAGCAGGGTACGACCAGACTGGCTACCACTCGTACTACCGTGCGGGCGCTAACCCCTGCGCACCTCGTAGAGGAAGCACCCGTACTCCACCGCCCGCACCTGGACCAGTGCCACCTCCGGATCCGCGAACGCCTCCGCGAAGGCCGCGTCGAAGCCGTCGGGCTCCGACACCAGCCGCCCGCCGAGGATCCGGCCGCCGGCCGAGTAGCGGCGGACCGTCCGGTGCGCGTTCGTGAACGGGTGGCCGCCCCCGGCCACCGGCCCCGGGCACGCGCGCGCATGGATGAAGACCGGCCCCTGTTCGTCGTAGGCACCGGGCTCGGCGCCCGTCCCGGCCGCCCAGCGGCGCAGCGGCGCGTACGACACGAGCGCGATCGACTCGCCGGGCGTGCTGCGGCGCAGACAGCAGCGCAGCGGTGCGCCGCCCTCGTCGTCGCTCAGGGCGACCGTCTCGCGCCCCGCGTCGTCCACGGCGCGCAGTTCCTCAAGGGCCGCCGGGTCGACCGGGCGTGCGGTGTATGTCGTCATGCCACCAGGCTGGCGCGCGTCCGCCCCGGTCACCGGCGAGATGCGGACATCGCGTTCCGTGGATGACCCGTGGAAGGATGGCACAACCCACACATAAACGAGGAGATGACCGCGTGCCTGGCACAAACCTGACTCGGGAAGAGGCGCAGCAGCGGGCGAAGCTGCTCACCGTTGACTCGTACGAGGTCGATCTCGACCTCTCCGGCGCGCAGGGGGGAGGCACCTACCGGTCCGTGACCACGGTGCGCTTCGACGTCGCCGAAGCGGGCGCCGTGTCCTTCATCGACCTGGTGGCCCCCGCGGTCCACGAGGTGACGCTCAACGGCGACCCGCTCGATCCGGCCGCCGTCTTCGCCGACTCGCGGATCGCGCTGCCGGGCCTCCAGGCGGGCCGCAACGAGCTGCGGGTCGTGGCCGAGTGCGCGTACACGAACACCGGTGAGGGACTGCACCGCTTCATCGACCCGGTCGACGAGCAGGCGTACCTCTATACCCAGTTCGAGGTGCCGGACGCCCGCCGGGTCTTCGCCTCCTT
The DNA here is from genome assembly GCF_042871185.1 of Streptomyces sp. NPDC006012. Classification (NCBI taxonomy): domain Bacteria; kingdom Bacillati; phylum Actinomycetota; class Actinomycetes; order Kitasatosporales; family Streptomycetaceae; genus Streptomyces; species Streptomyces sp. NPDC006012. The sequence goes on along the minus strand of NZ_JBIAIE010000001.1, from coordinate 457,021 downwards.
CGAGCAGCCGGACCTGAAGGCGACCTTCCAGTTCACCGTGAAGGCGCCCGCCGGCTGGACGGTCATCTCCAACTCGCCGACGCCGAAGCCCAAGGACGACGTCTGGGTCTTCGCGCCGACGCCGCGCATCTCGACCTACATCACGGCGCTGATCGCCGGGCCGTACACCTCGGTGCACAGCGTGTACGAGAAGGACGGGCAGAGCGTGCCGCTCGGCATCTACTGCCGTCCCTCGCTCGCCGAGTTCCTCGACTCGGACGCCATCTTCGAGGTCACCCGGCAGGGCTTCGAGTGGTTCCAGGAGAAGTTCGACCACGCGTACCCGTTCGAGAAGTACGACCAGCTGTTCGTACCGGAGTTCAACGCGGGCGCGATGGAGAACGCGGGCGCGGTGACCATCCGGGACCAGTACGTCTTCCGGTCGAAGGTGACCGACGCGGCCTACGAGACGCGGGCCGAGACCATCCTGCACGAGCTGGCCCACATGTGGTTCGGCGACCTGGTCACCATGGAGTGGTGGAACGACCTGTGGCTGAACGAGTCGTTCGCCACGTACACCTCCATCGCCTGCCAGGCGTACGCGCCCGGATCCCGGTGGCCGCACTCGTGGACCACCTTCGCCAACTCCATGAAGACGTGGGCCTACCGGCAGGACCAGCTGCCCTCCACGCACCCGATCATGGCCGAGATCCGCGACCTGGACGACGTGCTGGTCAACTTCGACGGCATCACGTACGCCAAGGGCGCCAGCGTGCTCAAGCAGCTCGTCGCCTACGTCGGCACGGACGAGTTCTTCAAGGGCGTGCAGACCTATTTCAAGCGCCACGCGTACGGCAACACGCGCCTGTCCGACCTGCTGGGCGCCCTGGAGGAGACCTCCGGCCGCGATCTGCGGACGTGGTCGAAGAAGTGGCTGGAGACGGCCGGGATCAACATCCTGCGCCCTGAGATCGCGACGGACGCCGACGGTGTCATCACGTCCTTCGCGATCCGCCAGGAGGCCCCGGCCCTGCCCGCCGGCGCCAAGGGCGACCCGGTGCTGCGCCCGCACCGCATCGCGGTCGGCCTGTACGACCTGGACCCGGCGAGCGGCAAGCTGGTGCGGGGCGACCGGCTGGAACTGGACGTGGACGGCGAGCTGACGGCCGTACCGCAGCTGTCCGGGCGGCGCCGCCCGGCCGTGATCCTGCTCAACGACGACGACCTGTCGTACGCGAAGGTCCGCCTGGACGAGGCGTCGCTGGCCTTCGTCACCGAGCACCTCGGCGACTTCGAGTCCTCGCTGCCCCGCGCGCTGTGCTGGGCCTCCGCCTGGGACATGACCCGGGACGCGGAGCTGGCCACCCGTGACTACCTGTCCCTGGTGCTGTCCGGCATCGGCAAGGAGTCCGACATCGGCGTCGTGCAGTCCCTGCAGCGTCAGGTGAAGCTGGCGATCGAGATGTACGCGGCCCCCGTCACCCGCGAGGCGCTGCTCACCCGCTGGACGGACGCCACGCTGGCGCACCTGCGGTCCGCCGAGCCGGGCGGCGACCACCAGCTGGCATGGGCCCGGGCGTTCGCCGCGACCGCCCGCACGCCGGAGCAGCTGGACCTGCTGGAGGGTCTGCTCGACGGCACGCACACCGTCGGGGGCCTGGCCGTGGACACGGACCTGCGCTGGGCGTTCGTGGAGCGGCTGGCGGCGACCGGCCGGTTCGACGAGACGGAGATCGCGGGCGAGTACGAGCGGGACCGGACCGCGGCGGGCGACCGGCACGCGGCCACCGCGCGGGCGGCCCGTCCGACGCCGGAGGCCAAGGCGGAGGCGTGGGCGTCGGTCATCGAGTCGGACAAGCTCCCGAACGCCGTCCAGGAGGCCGTGATCGGCGGCTTCGTCCAGACCGGCCAGCGGGAGCTGCTGGCGCCCTACACCGAGCGGTACTTCGAGGTCGTCAAGGGCATCTGGGACTCCCGTTCGCACGAGATCGCCCAGCAGATCGCGGTCGGTTTCTACCCGTCCATCCAGGTGTCCGAGGAGACCCTGGCCAGGACGGACACCTGGCTCGCCGCGGCCGAGCCGGGCGCGGCCCTGCGCCGCCTCGTCTCGGAGTCCCGCGCGGGCGTCGAGCGGGCGCTGAAGGCCCAGGCGGCGGACGCCGCGGCGGCCACCGCGTAGCCATCCCTCACGCGTGGGCACACGCACGACGAAGGGGCGCCCGGCGGGGCGCCCCTCTTCGTCTTCTCGTACAGGGGTGGCGGCCGGCGCACTCGGCGCGGGCCGACGGCGGGTCAGGCCCTCGCCTTGCCCTTCGTCACACGGATCTTCGACTTGTCGAGCACCATCACCAGACCCGCGATGACCACGAACAGCGCGAGCGGGATGAGAACGAAGAGGCCCAGCGTCTGGACGACGCTCAGGCCCTTGCCGGGGTCGTCGCCGTCGTCGCGGGTGAGCGCGAGCGCGGGGGACGACATGAGCAGCATCATCAGCGTCGTACCGGCAGCCAGGGCGCCGGCGCGCAGGGCGTTCTTCTTGTCCACGGTGCAAAAGTAGCGAACGCCGGAACCCGTCGCGCGTCCGGGGTGCCGTAGACGCGCCGACGGCAGGCGCCGGCGGGCCCCGGCCCGGGCTCATCCTGCCGTGCGCAGGGTTTCCAGCAGCGCGCGCAGCCGGGGTGCGGCGGTCAGCTCCTCCAGGGTCACCGGGCGGCCCCGGGCGTCGGCAATGGGCAGGCGCCAGTTCGGGTACTGGTCCCAGGTGCCCGGTACGTTCTGCGGGCGGCGGTCGCCGATGCCGTCCGGGAGCCAGACGCCGACCAGGCGGGCCGGGGTGCGCAGCAGGAAGCGGTGGACCGCCTGGATCCGGGCCTCCTCGGCGGCCTGCGAGCCGTCACCCGCGGACGTCCTGAGCAGTCCGAGGCGGGCGAGCAGGTCCAGCCATTCCTGCGTCTCCGCGGCGGCGTCCGCGCGTTCCTCGGCCGCCGGGTGGGTCAGCAGGCCGAGGCGGTCGCGCAGTTCGACGTGCTCGCCGGTGAGCCGGGCGGCCGTGGGCGGCAGGTCGTGAGTGGTGGCGGTGGCCAGGCAGTCGGCACGCCAGCGGTCGGGCGGAAGGGGACGGCCGTCCCCCGTCCAGTCCCGTTCGAACCACAGCACCGATGTGCCGAGCACCCCGTGGCGCTCAAGGGTCTCGCGGACGCCCGGCTCCACGGTGCCGAGGTCCTCGCCGATCACCACGGCCCCGGCCCTGGACGCCTCCAGGGCGAGGAGCGCGAGCATGGCCTCGGCGTCGTGCCGGACGTACGTGCCCTCCGTCGGCGGCTGCCCCTGGGGCACCCACCACAGCCGGAACAGGCCCATGACGTGATCGATGCGGACCGCGCCCGCGTAGCGGAAGAGGGCGCGCAGGAGCTGCCGGAAGGGGGCGTGGCCGCAGGCCGCGAGGCGGTCGGGGCGCCAGGGCGGCAGGCCCCAGTCCTGGCCGAGGGCGTTGAAGGCGTCCGGCGGGGCGCCCACCGACATCCCGGCGGCGAAGAACTCCTGCTGGGCCCAGGCGTCGGCGCCCCGGGGGTGCACGCCGACCGCGAGGTCGTGCACGATCCCGACCGGCATGCCCGCCGCCCGCGCGGCGCGCTGGGCGGCGCCCAGCTGGGTGTCGGCGAGCCAGGCCAGCCAGGAGTGGAAGTCCACCCGGTCGGTCAGTTCGGCGCGGGCCCGGGCGGTGCCGGGCGAGCGGGGGTCGCGCAGCTGCGGCGGCCAGGTGTGCCAGTCGGAACCGTGCAGCTCGGCGAGCGCGCACCAGGTGGCGTGGTCCTCAAGGGCCTGGCCTTCCTGGGCGCGAAAGCGGGCCAAGGCGGCCCGCCGGTCCGGGGCGAGGGGCACCTGCCGGACCAGTTCCAGCGCCTCCCGCTTCAGTTCCCACACCGCGTCCCGGTCGATGAGCGCGCCCGCGTCGAGCACGTCGGCGCGCAGCCGGGCGGCCCGGTCGAGGAGGCCGCCGACGCGGACGCGGTCCTCGACGCGGGCGAACTCGAACTCGGGCACGTCCGCCACCCGCAGATGCACCGGGTCGGGGAAACGACGGGAGGACGGCCGGTAGGGAGAGGGGTCGGTCGGCGTCCCGGGTACGGCCGCGTGCAACGGGTTGACCTGCACGAATCCAGCACCGGCGGTACGGCCCGCCCAGCCGGCCAGCTCGCTGAGGTCCCCGAGGTCGCCCATGCCCCAGGACCGCCCGGACAGCAGCGAATAGAGCTGGACGAGCAGTCCGTACGAGCGTCCGGCGGGGGTGGGCAGCCGGTCGGGGGCGACGATCAGATGGCTCTCGGCGGTACGGCCGTCCGGGGCGGTGGCCGTCACCCGGTGGACGCCGGTGGGGAGCCGGTCGGCGGTGGTGCGGCTCTCGCCCTGCTCGGTGTCGATGCGCAGCCGGGTGCCGGGCGGCAGGGGGCCGAAGGGCAGGTCACCGGAGGGCACGGGGGCGGAGGGCCGATCGCCGGAGGGCGGCGGGCCGGAGGACAAGGGCCCGGTGGGCAGGGGGCCGGGCGGGCTCGCGGTGCCGGTCCAGTGCACCAGTGTGGGCGGCAGGAGCCGTTCGTGCAGTTCGCGCTCGCGGGCGGCGAGCGCGGCGCGGACCTCCTGCGGGGTGCCGGCGGCGATGTCCAGCGCGGCCAGGGCGGCCACCACGGCGGCGGTGGAGGCGGCGACCGTGCGGTCCGGGGCGGGGCGGTAGGAGGTGGCGACGCCGTGCAGTTCGGCGAGCCGGCGCAGCTCCTCGGCGGGGGCGGCGGCCGGCCCGGGCGCGGTCATCTACCGACCCGGAGTGAGCAAGTCCGCGCCGATGGGGTCCATGGCCGCGTCGGACTCGCTGGTCAGCGGGGCCAGGTCGGTCAGCGGCGGCTCGCTGGTCAGGGGCTCGACGTCGGGCAGCGGCGGTTCGCTGGTCAGCGGGGTGTCGACGTGGGCGCCCTCCGCGCTGAACACGCAGTGCTGGCTGTTCTCGGGTTCGGTGAGCTGCACCGGTCCGGGTTCGTATCCGGGTTTGCGGCCGGTTTTATGACCGGGTTTGCACTGGGCCGGAAGCGAGAGCTGAGCCGGTGCGGGCACGTCGGTCTCCTTTATCGGGTTTATCGGTTTTGTCTGTCTTATCGGGTACGCCGGATTCTGACGATAGCGTTCTGCGGATAACGGCAGCCCTACCCAGTCGGGACGACTGCACTCGCCTCTCCGAGGGTGGCGGGGGTTCGGCACGGTGCGCCGTGCGGGCTCACTCCTGCTCGGGAGCATCGGTGCAGGCGGGCGGAAGTGGCTGAGCGCGCGCTCCCCCGCGTCCCGCGGAAAAGCCCTCGCCCCCTTGGAGCCGAAAAGCCCTCGCCCCCCTTGGAAGTGCCGGGGCAGCGAGTTGCGCCCCGTGGCCAGGGGTGGCCACGGGGTGCGCGAAGGCCCGGATCGTCAGGCGGAAATGCCGTCGATCCGGGCCATGGCGTCGTCCGCGCCGTACGGCTGCAAGTAGGGCAGCCAGCGCGGATCCCTATGGCCCGTGCCGATGATGCGCCAGGCGAGGCCGGTGGGCGGGGCCGGTGTGTGGCGCAGCCGCCAGCCGATCTCGACGAGGTGCCGGTCGGCCTTCACGTGGTTGCAGCGGCGGCAGGAGGCCACCACGTTGTCCCAGACGTGCTTGCCCCCGCGGCTGCGCGGGATGACGTGGTCGACGCTGGTTGCGACGCCACCGCAGTACATGCACCGGCCCCCGTCCCGGGCGAAGAGTGCCCGTCGGGTCAGAGGAACGGGCCCCCGGTAGGGAACCCGAACGAATCGCTTGAGCCGGACCACGCTAGGTGCGGGGAGTGTGACGGTTGCGCTGTGCATAAAGGCGCCCGATTCCTCCAAGGCGACTGCCTTGTTCTCCAGGACGAGGACGAGAGCGCGGCGGAGCGGTACGACGCCGAGCGGCTCGTACGACGCATTGAGGACCAGGACGTGCGGCACGGATGCCTCCTTGTACGCCGGCGGCGCGTGGCTCGCGCCGGGACGATCTGCAGTCAGTGTCCCCTCATGCCTGGTGGAAGCGCCACCATGTCCCGGTAACGGGCTGGGAGTGTTTTCGACCACACCTGGATTCATCCCCCGTATCACGGCCGGTTCAAGCCCGCGTGAGCCGGGTCTCTCCCGTGCTCGGGGCACGGCGCACACACAATGCCCCGTTAGTGTGTTGGTTCTGCCCGTCCGGTGACAGTTCCGTGATCTCGACCACCCCGACGCCAACGCGCACCTCGGCGTCCCCGACGACCATGACGCATTGCCGACCCATGACCGCCGTGCCGGAGGCAGACCGCTGCACCTGGAGGTACCCGCCGTGTCCTTGTCCGCCGCCCTGACGGCCGCCGCCTCGTCGCTGCCCCCGTCCCCGTCACCGTCGGAGTCGACGGCCCCGACGCTGCCCACGCTCCGGGACGCCCACGAGAGCGCGGTGGGCGCCGCCGGCTGGGTCGAGGAGAACTGGTCGACGTGGCTCGCCATCGGGCTCCGGGTCCTGCTGATCCTGTTGATCGCGGCGGTGCTGAGAGTGCTGGTGCGCCGGGCGATCACCAAGCTGATAGAGCGGATGAACCGGACGGTCCAAGCGGTCGACGGCACGGCGCTCGGCGGGTTCCTGGTCAACGTCGAGCGCCGCCGCCAGCGCTCGCAGGCGATCGGCTCGGTGCTCAGGTCGGTCGCCTCGTTCCTGATCCTCGGCACGGCCGCGCTGATGGCGCTGTCCACCTTCCAGATCAACCTGGCCCCGCTCCTCGCGTCGGCCGGTGTCGCGGGCGTGGCGATCGGTTTCGGCGCCCGGAACCTGGTCACGGACTTCCTCTCCGGTGTCTTCATGATCCTGGAGGACCAGTACGGCGTCGGCGACCAGATCGACGCGGGCGTCGCCACCGGCGAGGTGATCGAGGTCGGTCTGCGGGTGACCAAGCTGCGCGGCGACGACGGCGAGATCTGGTACGTCCGCAACGGCGAGGTCAAGCGCATCGGCAACCTCTCGCAGGGCTGGGCGACGGCCGGTGTGGACGTGACGGTGCGCCCCAGCGAGGACCTGGACCGGGTGCGCGCCACCCTCGACGCGGTGGCCGAGCAGATGGGCAAGGAGGAGCCCTGGAACGAACTGCTCTGGGGCCCGATCCAGGTGCTCGGCCTGGACAGCGTCCTGATCGACTCGATGGTGGTCCGCGTGTCCGCCAGGACGATGCCGGGCAAGTCGCTGACCGTGGAGCGCGAGCTGCGCTGGCGCATCAAGCGGGCCTTCGACGCGGCGGACATCCGCATCGTCGGCGGGGAGGCTCCGGCGGCGGAGGACACGGCGCCCGACCCGACGGCGTCGGTCGCGGCCCCGTCGGTGTTCAGCAACTCGGCCTCCCCGCAGGCGGAGGCGGCGGCCCCGATCACACCCCAGCGGCCGCCCACGAAGTAGGACGGTCGGCGGCGGATCGATTCAGCACGCTCGTTCGAACGGCGCACCCGCGCCGTCCCCCAGAACCCAGGAGCCGCACCAGCGGCCCGCCGCACCGCGCCGCCCCTCCCCGCCCGATCGCCCCGCTCCAGCCGGATCCCGCCGGTAACGACTGGATTGCCGCCTGAACTCGCTCTTGACGCCCCTCGCGCGGCCGCTTACGTTTTCCAGCCAACAGGAAACTTTCCTAACAGTGTTCATGGGTGGACGTGCCACCAGGGCCACTGAGAGGCTGGTCAGCTGGAAGGGCAGGTGTCGATCACAGATGGCAGGATCCGCCGGCACGCCGGGCACTCCCCGCGTCCTGCGCGCCATGAACGACCGCGCGGCGCTGGACCTGCTGCTGGCGCACGGGCCGCTGTCCCGCACCCGGATCGGCAAGCTCACCGGCCTGTCCAAGCCGACCGCCTCCCAGCTGCTGGCCCGTCTGGAGGCGGCCGGGCTGGTGCTGGCCACCGGCACCAGCGAGGGCCGGCCGGGCCCCAACGCCCAGCTCTACGCGGTCAACCCGACCGCGGCGCATGCCGCCGGGCTCGACGTCACCCCCGGCCGCATCCGCGCCGCCGTCGCCGACATCACCGGCCGCACCGTCGGCGAGTACGAACTGCCCACCCCCGGCCGGCGCCCTTCCCACCCCGTCGTACGACAGGTGACCGACGCCCTGGACGGCGCGGTGAAGGCCGCCGGGCTGGCCCGGGACGACCTGCACCGCCTCGTCATCGGCACCCCGGGCGCCTTCGACCCGGGCACCGGCCGCCTGCGCTACGCCTCCCACCTGCCCGGCTGGCACGCCCCGGCGCTGCTCGACGAACTCGCCGCGGCGCTGCCGATGCCGGTCGAGTACGAGAACGACGTCAACCTCGTCGCCATCGCCGAGCAGCGCCTCGGCGCGGCCCGCGGCCACGGCGACTTCGTGCTGCTGTGGAACCAGGAGGGCCTGGGCGCCGCCCTGGTCCTGGGCGGCAGACTGCACCGCGGCTGGACCGGCGGCGCCGGCGAGGTCGGTTTCCTGCCGGTGCCGGGCACGCCGCTGGTGCGCCAGGTGGCCAAGGCCAACAGCGGCGGCTACCAGGAGCTCGCCGGCTCCCAGGCGCTGCCCCGGCTGGCCCGGGAGCTGGGCATCCAGGACGTGCCGGGCGGGCCGTACGCCGAGGCCGCGGCCGCGCTCGTGGACCGCGCCGCCGACCACGGCAGCGGCCCGCACCGGGAGCTGCTGCGGACGTACGCCACCCGGCTGGCCACGGGTCTCGCCTCGCTCGTCGCGGTCCTCGACCCGGAACTCGTCGTCCTCAGCGGCACCGCACTCACCGCGGGCGGCGAGGTGCTGCGCGCCCTCGTCCAGGCCGAACTGGAGGAACTGGCCGCGCCGCGCCCGCGCCTCGTCCTCGGCGAGGTGCCCGAACACCCGGTGCTGCGCGGCGCGTTGGAGAGCGCGCTCGCCACCACCCGCGACGAGGTCTTCGACACCTCGCGCTGAGCCGGCCCACACCCGCTGTCCCGCACCCTCTCCACCACCCGCTTCCCGCACCGCCTTCCTGTACCGCCCCTTCCCGTACCGCGCGCCCTAGGGAGACACCGCCATGCCCCACGCCATACCCGGAGTGGTCCGAACGTCGGCACCCGGAGTGGTCCGAAAGACGGCCTTCGCCCTCACCGCCTCGCTGGCCCTGCTCACCACGGCCTGTACCGGCCAGCCAGACAACTCGGGCGCCGACGACGACCCCGCCAAGAAGACCACCATCAACTTCTGGCACGCCTGGAGCGAGCCGGGCGAGGTGAGGGCGGTCAAGTCGCTGATCGCGGGCTTCGAGAAGGCCCACCCCAACATCCACGTCAACGACGTCGGCAACATGACCGACGACAAAATGAACCAGGCGCTGCGCACCGGCGGCACCAACGCGCCCGACGTGATCTCCTCCTTCACCACCAACAGCGTGGGCAAGTTCTGCTCCTCCGGCGCGCTGGTCGATCTGAACCCGTTCTTCAAGAAGTCGGGCATCGATCCCGCGGCGACATTCCCGAAGGCGATGAACGAGTACACCCAGTTCGACGGCAACCGCTGCTCGGTGCCACTGCTGGGCGACGCCTACGGGCTCTACTACAACAAGAAGGCGTTCGAGAAGGCGGGCATCGTCCAACCGCCGAAGACCTGGAGCGAGTTCGTGGCGGACGCGAAGAAACTGACGATCGCCCAGGGCGACAGCTACAAACAGCTCGGATTCATGCCGAACTACCACGGCTGGGAATCCACCACCGAGCACTACTTCGCGCAGTACTCACCGACGTATTTCGCCCCGGACGGCACGTCGGACGTGGCCAAGGACCCTGCTTTCGAGGCCGGGTTCACACGCCAGAAGCAGCTCGTGGACGAACTCGGCGGATATCAGAAGCTGGAGAAGTTCCGCGCCAAGCTGGGCGACGAGTGGGGCATCAACCACCCCTTCCACACCGGTCAGGTGGCCATGCAGCTGGACGGCGAGTGGCGGCTCGGCATGGCCGAGTTGGCGAAGCCGGGCTTCGAGATCGGCGTGGCGCCGCTGCCGGTGCCCGACGAGATGGCGGACCAGTACGGCAAGGGCTACGTCACCGGCACCATCGCGGGCATCGCCGCCACCAGCAAGAAGCAGAACGCGGCCTGGGAACTGGTGAAGTACATGACCACCGACACGAACGCGGTGGTGGGCTTCGCGAACGCCATCCACAACCTGCCCTCCACGCTGGCCGCCCTCAAGTCGCCGAAGCTGAAGTACGACCCGCGGTTCAAGATCTTCCTGGACATCGCCGCCAACCCGCACTCCACCACCACCCCCGCGTCGGTCGACGGCGGCACCTACCTGGTGACCATCCAGCAGTTCGGTTACGACTACGAGAGCGGCAAGGTCACCGATCTGAAGGCCGGTCTGGAGAAGACGGCCGCGCAGATCGACACGGACATCGCGCAGGCGAAGTAGCCCGGGACCACGGAAATGAGCACCGTCACCCTCGCGTCGAAGCGCCGCCGGGCGGCGCTACGCACGGTCGCGTTCATGTCGCCCTGGCTGATCGGCTTCGCGGTCTTCTTCGCGTACCCGCTGATCTCGACGGTCTACTTCTCGTTCATGCACTACGACGGCTTCCAGCCGCCGACGTGGAGCGGCACGAAGAACTGGACCTACGTCTTCCAGCACTACCCCCTCTTCTGGCCCGCACTGCGCAACACCCTGTGGCTGGTGGTCGTGGCGGTCACCCTCCGCGTCGTCTTCGGACTCGGCGTGGGCATGCTCATCACCAGGATCAAAACGGGCGCCGGCGTCTTCCGCACTCTGTTCTATCTGCCCTATCTCGCCCCGCCGGTGGCCGCGACGATGGCCTTCGCCTTTCTCCTCAACCCGGGTACGGGGCCGGTGAACTCGCTGCTGGAGCAGGTCGGACTGCCCGCTCCGGGCTGGTTCAACGACCCGTCCTGGTCCAAGCCCGCGCTGACCCTGCTCGCGCTGTGGGGAGTCGGCGACCTGATGGTCATCTTCATGGCCGCGCTGCTCGACGTGCCGGCGGAGCAGTACGAGGCGGCGGAACTGGACGGCGCCTCGGCGTGGCAGCGCTTCCGCTACGTCACGCTGCCGAACATCGCCCCGATCGTGATGTTCGCCGTGGTCACCGGAGTGATCCAGGCCATGCAGTACTACACCCAGCCGCTGATCGCCGGGAAGGTCGCCTCGGGGGTGATCCAGGGCGCGGGCACACAGTTCGAGCCCGGGTATCCGGAGAAGTCCACGCTCACCCTGCCCCAACTGGTCTACAACCTCGGCTTCCAGCGCTTCGACTACGGCTCCGCGTGCGTCGTCGCCCTCGTCCTCTTCGCCCTGTCGATGGCGTTCACCGCGTTCCTGATGCGGCGCCGGGGCGGTCTCATCCAGGCAGGTGACTGAGATGGCCCGAGTACTGGACGAGCCGGTGCGGCTGCCCGCGCCCGCCCGCTCCCCCGCGCAGCGGACGGCACGGCGCCGGGCGGTCCTGGAGTGGATCGCCGTCCACTGCCTGGGCGTGGCCGCCGCGCTGTTCTTCACCCTGCCCTTCGTCTTTGTCCTGCTGACGTCCCTGATGAGCGACAGCCAGGCGCTGAGCCGGGACCTGATCCCGCACACCTGGGAGTGGGGCAACTACCACCGGGTGTTCGACACGCCCGGCTTCCTGACCTGGTGGAAGAACACCCTGATCTACGCCGGTCTGGGCACGGTGCTGACCGTCGTGTCCTCGCTCCCGGTGGCGTACGCGCTCGCCAAGTTCCGCTTCCGCGGCCGCAATCTGTCACTCATGCTGGTGATCTCGATGATGATGCTGCCCCCACAGGTCGTCATCATCCCGATGTACCTGTTCTGGGCGAAGCAGCTCGATCTGTCCGGCACCCTGTGGCCGCTGATCATCCCGATGGCGTTCGGCGACGCGTTCTCCATCTTCCTGCTGCGCCAGTTCCTGATGACCATCCCGAACGAGTACCTGGACGCGGCGAAGGTGGACGGCTGCGGCGATCTGCGGACGCTGCTGAAGGTCGTCCTGCCGATGGCACGGCCGGGCATCGCGGCCGTCGCCCTGTTCCAGTTCTTCTACGCCTGGAACGACTACTTCGGCCCGCAGATCTACGCGTCCGAGAACCCGGCCGCCTGGACCCTGAGCTACGGCCTGGAGTCCTTCAAGGGCGCCCACCACACCGACTGGAATCTCACCATGGCCGCGACCGTCCTGGTCATGGCCCCCGTGATCCTCGTGTTCTTCTTCGCCCAGAAGGCGTTCGTCGAGGGTGTCACGCTCACCGGAGTAAAGGGTTGATCCCATGAAACTCACCGTGGTCGGCGGAGGCTCGACCTACACGCCCGAACTCATCGACGGATTCGCGCGGCTCAGGGACACCCTGCCCGTCGAGGAACTGGTCCTGGTGGATCCCGCCACCGAACGCCTGGAGCTGGTCGGCGGCCTCGCCCGGCGCATCTTCGCCAAGCAGCAGCACCCCGGCCGGATCGTCACCACCGCCGATCTGGACGCGGGCGTCGAGGGCGCCGACGCGGTCCTGCTCCAGTTGCGCGTGGGCGGCCAGGCCGCCCGGCAGCAGGACGAGACCTGGCCACTGGAGTGCGGCTGCATCGGCCAGGAGACCACCGGCGCGGGCGGCCTCGCCAAGGCGCTGCGCACGGTGCCGGTGGTCCTCGACATCGCCGAACGGGTCCGCCGTGCCAACCCGGACGCCTGGATCATCGACTTCACCAACCCGGTCGGCATCGTCACCCGCGCCCTGCTGAAGGCCGGGCACCGGGCGGTCGGGCTGTGCAACGTGGCGATCGGCTTCCAGCGGAAGTTCGCCGCGCTGCTCGACGTGGCCCCGCAGGACGTCCACCTCGACCACGTGGGCCTCAACCACCTCACCTGGGAGACGGCCGTACGCCTCGGCGGCCCCGAGGGCGAGAACGTGCTGCCGAAGCTGCTCGGCCTGCACGGCGACGCCATCGCGGGCGATCTGCACCTGCCCCGGCCCCTGCTGGACCGGCTCGGTGTGGTCCCGTCGTACTACCTGCGGTACTTCTACGCGCACGACGAGGTGGTGCGCGAACTGCGCACCAAGCCGTCCCGGGCGGCGCAGGTCGCCGAGATGGAACGGCAGTTGCTCCAGATGTACGGCGACCCGGCCCTGGACGAGAAGCCGGAGCTGCTCGCCAAGCGGGGCGGCGCGTACTACTCGGAGGCCGCGGTGGACCTGGCGGCGGCCCTCCTCGGCGGTCGTTCCGGCGGATCCGCGGGCTCCTCGTCCGCGGGCGGCGGCGAGCTGCCGGCGGGCGGCAGCCCGTACCAGGTGGTGAACACCTTCAACCAGGGCACGCTGCCGTTCCTGCCGGACGACGCCGTGATCGAGGTGCAGGCGGCGGTCGGCCCGCAGGGCGCGGCACCGCTGCCGGTGCCGCCGCTGGACCCGCTGTACGCGGGGCTGGTGGCGAACGTGACGGTGTACGAGGACCTGGCTCTGGAGGCGGCGCTGCGCGGCGGCCGGGACCGGGTGTTCCGCGCGCTCCTGTCACACCCCCTGATCGGCCAGTACGAGTACGCCGAACAGCTCACCGACCGACTGATCGCGCACAACCGGGAGCACCTCGCGTGGGCCTGACCGCAAGTGTCCTCGCCATCGACGCGGGCAACAGCAAGACCGACGTCGCGGTGGTGGCCGCGGACGGTACCGTCCTCGCCACCGCCCGCGGCGGCGGCTTCCGGCCGCCCGCGGTGGGCGTCACCACGGCGGTCGACGAGGTGGCCGACGCGGTCGTACGGGCGTACGCCGCCGCGGGCGTCACTGCCGTCGCGCACGTCTCCGCATGCCTGGCCAACGCCGATCTGCCCGTGGAGGAGGAGCAGTTGGCCGCCGCGCTGCACGCGCGCGCGTGGGGCGGCACGGTGGAGGTGCGCAACGACACCTTCGCGATCCTGCGGGCGGGTGTGGCCGAGCCGCGCGGCGTCGCGGTGGTCTGCGGCGCGGGCATCAACTGCGTCGGCATGCACCCCGACGGCCGCACCGCCCGCTTCCCGGCGATCGGCCGGATCTCCGGTGACTGGGGCGGCGGCTGGGGGCTCGCCGAGGAGGCCCTGTGGTACGCGGCCCGCGCGGAGGACGGGCGCGGCGCGGCGACCCGGCTGGCCCGGACCCTGCCCGCGTACTTCGGCCTGGACTCCATGTACGCCCTGATCGAGGCCCTGCACCTGGAACACGTCGAGTACGGCCGGCGGCACGAGCTGACACCGGTGCTGTTCGCGACGGCGGCGGAGGGCGACGCGGTCGCCCGCTCGGTCGTCGACCGGCTGGCCGACGAGGTGGTGACCATGGCGACGGTGGCCCTGTCCCGGCTCGGCCTGCTGGACGAGGAGGTGCCGGTGCTGCTCGGCGGCGGCGTCCTCACCGCGGGGCACGCCCAGCTCGACGACGGCGTACGGGCCTTGCTCGCGGTCCGCGCGCCGAAGGCGGTGACCCGGGTGGTGACGGCCCGTCCGGTGCTGGGCGCGGTGCTGCTGGGGCTGGACCGGGTGGGCGCGGATCCGCTCGCCCACCTGCGCGCACGCTCCCACTGGGAGTCCTGACCCGCCCTCAGCGAGACCACAGGAACGGTGGGAGCGGGGGGCGAGAGGCAGGACTCAAGAGGCGGGAGGTGAGAGGCGGGAGGCGCGGGCGAGGGCGGTGGGGCCGGGTACGGAGCATGGCTGCGGACCGCGTCCCGGGGCGGGTTGCGGCCCGGGTCCGGGAGCCGGTTGCGGTGGGGGAACCGAACAGATTCCCGGCGCGTGTTCACGGGCAAGGGGTGATGAAGGACCCGGCACCTTCGCCGGAGGCAACCGATGGGATCCGATCAAGATCCAGTGAAGGCCGGTGCGGATGTCGGTCCCGGCGGCGATACTGGGTGACGACGGAAGACCCTGGGGGAGGTCGGAGTGACACACCCGCCGCAGAGCAGCGCGGGGCCACCGGGCCCGGTGCCGGGCCGAAGCCTGCCCGCCATGCCCGCCGTTCCGCCGCAGCCGGCGCCCCCCGCACCGCTCGTCGACCCGTCCGCACCGGCCTGGCGCACCGTCCTCGCCTCGGGCGTGGCCGACCTGCGCGCCGGCGCGCGAACCGAACCGGGCCGGCTGCGCGTCATCGGCGCCGTCCTCGCGCTGCTGGTGGTCGCGTTCGGCGCGGTCACCACCTGGCAGATGGCCGACCGCGAGGCCGCCGCGCACGACGTGCGGTACCGCAGCCAGCCGCTCAGTTCGGACGCCGCCGACATCTACAGCTCGCTCGCCGACGCCAACACGGCGGCCTCCAGCGCCTTCCTGGCGGGCGGCCAGGAGACCAGCGCCGCCCGCGACCGGTACGAGAAGGGCATCCGCAAGGCGTCCGGGAAACTCGTCACGGCCGCCGCGAACTCGCAGCCGGGCTCCCCCGCCACGGCGGTCATCGACGAACTCAGCAAGCTGCTGACGGAGTACAAGGGCCTGGTGGAGCGGGCACGCGTCTACAACCGGCTGGGCTACCCGGTGGGCGGCGCCTATCTGCGGCTGGCCAACAGCAGGATGCAGGACGACATGCTGCCCGCGGCCGAGAAGCTGTACCGGACGGAGAACACCCGGCTGAACGACGACTACGGGGACGCGACGGCCTACCCGTGGGCGGCGATCGCCCTCGGCGTCCTCGCCCTGGGTGCGCTCGGCTGGGCCCAGCGCCGTACCTACCTGCGCACCCACCGTGTCCTCAACCACGGCCTGGTGACCGCCACCGGCACCGCCGTCATCGTCCTGCTCTGGCTGGTCGTCGCACACTCCGTGGCCCGCGCCGGACTCAACGACTCCAACGACCACGGCGTACGGTCCCTGACCGTCCTGCACGACGCCCGCATAGCCTCCCTGAAGGCCCGCGGCAACGAGAACCTGAGCCTGGTGGCGCGCGGCGCCGACACCGTGAAGGTCGGCAAGCAGACCGTCGACAAGTACTACTACGCCTTCGACCAGGACATGGCCGCCCTCGACCGGGACCTGGCCGAGGCGCGGAAGCTGGCCGACGACGCCAAGGGCACCGAGCCGGTCGCCGCGGCCAAGGACAACGTGACGGTGTGGCAGCGGCGCCACGCCTCGGCCCGCGCCGAGGACGAGAACGGCAACTACCAGCAGGCCCTGGACCAGGTGATCGGCGCCGAGAACTCGACCGGTGAGTACTTCGACACCGTGGACGACAACCTGAGAACGGCGCTTGAGCACGAGCAGATCGAATTCGAGCGGGCGGCGAGCGGCGGCCTGGACGCGCTGACCGGGCTGGCCGAGGGCGCCGCGGTCCTCGCCGTCCTGGGCGCGGCGGGCGCGGTGCTCGGCATCGGGCGCCGGCTCTCGGAGTACCGGTGAGAGGGGGCACGAGGATGAACGCACGCGATGACCGCGGTCGTCCGGCCGCTCTGCGGGGCTGGGGCGGAGTCGGCGCGATGGCGACCGGCTGTGCGCTGGCGCTGGCCGCCGTGCTCCTGCTGCCGCTCGCCCGGTCGGCCGGCACACCGGACGAAGTGCCGGGCAGCGGCACCGGTCCGGTCGCCGCGGGCCGCCAGGCGCAGGACGACGCCTGCAGGGCCCCGGAGAAGCAGACGCTGGGGCCGTCCGGCGCGGACGGCCCCACCATCGACGCCATCAAGGCCCGCCGGGGCGACAAGCGGAAGCTGATCGTCGGCGTCGACCAGAACAGCTACCGCTGGGGCTACCGCAACCCGAACGCCGAGAACGCCGAGCTGGAGGGCTTCGACATCGACCTGGCCCACCGGATCGCGGAGGACATCCTCGGCGACCCGGACGCGGTCCAGTTCAAGGCCATCCCGACCAACAAGCGCATCGAAGCGGTCCAGGACGGGGACGTCGACATGGTCGTGCGCACCATGACCATCGCCTGCGACCGGCTCGCCGAAGTCGCCTTCTCGGCCCCGTACTTCAAGACCGGCCAGCAGGTGCTGGCGCAGAAGTCGTCGTCGATCACCGGGTACGACGACTCGCTGGCGCGCCGGCGGATCTGCACGGCGGCCGGTTCGACGGCGTACACCAAGCTGAAGGCGGACACGGAGGGGGGCCGGCTGCCGTCGTCCGTGGACACCTCCGTCACCGTGCCCAACCAGCTCGACTGCCTGGTGCGGCTCCAACTCGGCGACGTGGACGCCGTGATCACCGACGGCGCGCTCGCCGCGAGCCAGGCCGCCCAGGACCCCACGGTCGAGCTGAAGGGCGCCCCGTTCACCACCGAGTACTACGGCGTGGCGATGAAGCACGACGCCGACGATCTGGTACGCCGGGTCAATCAGGTCCTGCGGGACTTCCGTGCGGACGGCTGGCAGAAGGCGTACGACGCCTGGCTGTCGGCGACACTGGGATCGGACTCGGCGCCGTCGAAGCCACCGGCACCCGAGTACCTGCGCAGAAGCTGACCGGGCCGAGCATCGGGCGGGTGATCTTTGGGCAGATCTTCGACCGAACACTCCCGAACAGAGATCAGGACCACACAGCAGCGAGAGGTGATCGATGGGCGTCGCGGACCCCACCGGGCCGGTACTGGACCGGGACGAGGTGGACCGTGCGCTGGCGCGGCTGGGCGCGGAGCACGAGGCGATCGAGACCTCGCTGCTCGCCCTCCAGGACCACGCGGGCCGCAGACTCCTCGAAGGCGCCGAACTGACCGGCACGACCAGGGACCGCTGGACGGCCGCGGAGGCGTCGATCACGCTGCTGTGGGCCTACTTCGACGCGTACACGGCCACCCTGCGCACCGCCCGGGAGATCCGCGCCCGGCGGCGCTGGTCCAGCCGCGAGGACCTGGTGGAGCTGACCGGGCTGCTGCGCGGCGAGGCCGTCACGATGGCGGGCAGCGCCGCGGCGGCCGGGCACGCGCCGGCCCTGGCGAAGCCCGGCCGGCTCAGCCAGAGCTTCACCCTGGCCGGTCTCGTGGACCGGATGAACGAGCTGTACGCGTCCTCGCTGGACATGGTCGTCGCCGCGGACGCCGTCTGGTCGGCGCTGCCCGCCCGCATCGACCTGCTGTCCGCGGAACTCCAGCGCACCCGCAAACTGGCGCACTCGGTCGGCGTGCGCCCGGGCGAACACCCGGCGGGCGACGATCTGGAGCGCATCACCCGCACGCTGACCCGGCTGCGCGAGGAGGTCGTCTCCGACCCGCTGGCCTACTGGGCCTCGGCGCCGGGCAGTTCGGCGCCGGGCGGCGGCCGGCCGGACACCACGGTGTACGACCGGGAGGCGCGCGCCCTGGAGGACGTGCGCCGCGAGATCGACGCCGTGCTGACGGTGCGCCAGGACGCCGAGGCGCGGCTGATCAAGCTGCGCGACGTGCTCTCCCGCGCGGACCGCACGCTCGCCGAGGCCCGCACCGCGCGCGGCGAGGTCCTCGCGAAGATCGCCGCGTCGGAGGTGCCGGTGGTCAGCGGCCCGCCGACCGTGCTCCAGGAGCAACTGGTGACGGCCGCCGAGTACCGCAGGCAGGCCCAGTGGCACCGGCTGTCCCCGCTCCTTGAGTCGCTGGAGCAGAAGGCGGAGGACGAACTGCTGCGCGCCCGCGACTCGCTCACCGCGGTCACCGCGCCGCTGGCGGTCCGCGCGGAGCTGCGCGGCCGGCTCGACGCGTACAAGGCGAAGGTCGCCCGGCACGGGCTGGCCGAGGACCCGCTGCTGGTCGAGCGGTACGACGCGGCGCGGCGCATGCTGTGGAGCGCGCCCTGCGACCTGCGCGTCGCCGAGGACGCGGTGCTGCGCTACCAGCGGGCCGCCGCCGAACAACTCGCCGTGCCCCGGGTGCCGGAGCAGGGCGGTCCGCACGACCGAGGGGGGAGTGTCCGGCCATGAGTCAGCCGGGGCAGGCATGCCAGCGACCGTCCTGCGAGGGCACGTACGAGGACGTGGGCGACGGCGAGCTGTACTGCGACACCTGCGGTCTGGCGCCGGTCGTCTCGGCGTCCGGGACGGTCGGCTCGCCGCCCACCGGGATCACCCGCGAGCACCGTGACCCGGCCACCGCGGGCCATGCCGGTTCATCTGGTTCATCTAGTTCTTCTGGTTCGTCTGGTTCCGGCGGACACAGTTCGCGTACGTCGTCGCAGTCGTCGCAGTCGTCGAAATCGCGGCGCTCGGTTTCGGGACGGCTCTCACGCGCGCTGTCGGGCCGGTCGGCCGGCCGCTCGGTGTCGGTGCGCAGCTCCGGTTCCGGCGCCGGGGCGTCGGGGCACGGCAGGCTGGGCGCCGGGCTGGTCGCGGTGCCGCAGGTGCCGCGGCCCGATCCGCGCGTGATGGTGCTGGAGAACCCCGAGGTGCCCGAGCGCAAGCGGTTCTGCTCGCGGGCGGACTGCGGGGCGCCGGTGGGCCGGGCGCGCGGCGAGCGGCCGGGCCGCACGGAGGGATTCTGCACCAAGTGCGGTCATCCGTACTCGTTCGTGCCCAAGCTGCGCACGGGCGAGGTGGTGCACGGCCAGTACCAGGTCGTGGGCTGTCTGGCGCACGGCGGTCTGGGCTGGGTCTATCTGGCGGTGGACCGTGCGGTCTCCGACCGCTGGGTGGTCCTCAAGGGCCTGCTCGACACGGGCGACCAGGACGCGATGGAGGCGGCGATCTCCGAGCGGCGCTTCCTGGCGGAGATCGAGCACGCCAACATCGTGCGGATCTACAACTTCGTGGAACACCTCGACCAGCGCACCGGCTCCCTCGACGGCTACATCGTCATGGAGTACGTCGGCGGCAAGTCGCTGAAGGAGATCGCCAACGCGCGCCGCACACCGGAGGGCAGACGGGATCCGCTGCCGGTGGAGCAGGCGTGCGCCTACGGCATCGAGGCCCTGGAGGCGCTCGGCCATCTGCACAGCCGCAACCTGCTGTACTGCGACTTCAAGGTCGACAACGCCATACAGACCGAGGACCAGCTCAAGCTGATCGACATGGGCGCGGTGCGCCGGATGGACGACGACGAGTCGGCCATCTACGGCACGGTCGGCTACCAGGCCCCGGAGGTCGCCGAGGCCGGCCCCTCGGTCGCCTCCGACCTGTACACGGTCGGCCGTACGCTGGCCGTTCTGACCTTCGACTTCCAGGGCTACACGAACGTCTTCGCGGACTCCCTGCCCGATCCCGACCACATCGACGTCTTCCGGCGGTACGAGTCCTTCTACCGGCTGCTGGTGCGCGCCACCGACCCGGACCCGGCCCGCCGGTTCGCCTCCGCGCAGGAGATGGCCGAGCAGCTGACGGGCGTGCTGCGCGAGGTGGTGTCCTTGCAGACGGGCCGGGCGCGGCCCGCGTTGTCGACGTTGTTCGGACCCGAACCGAAGGTCACGGACACCGAGTTGTTCCCGAAGCTGACCGGGGACGTGTCGCGGCTGGGCGCACGTGCGGTGCCGGCCGGGTGGCGGGGCCGCAGGAGCGCGGGCGGTAGGCCGACGCCCCTCCCGGCCACCGCGGGGGCCCTCCCGGCGGCGGGGGCTCCGGCGACTCTCGGCACCGGTGCGGGCGCCGGCGTCACAGGGGTCACAGGGGTCACGGGCGTCACAGGCGCAGCTGGGGGCGCGGGCGCCGCTTCAGCCCGGAGTCTTACAGGTGTCGCCTCACGCGCGGGCGGCACGGGCGCCACGAACGGCAGCGCCGGCAGCATCGGCGGCGCGAACGGCACCGGCACCGGTGGTCACCTCGTTCCCACCGGCAACATCGGCAACACCAGCAGCACTGCCCTCGACGGCACCTCCGGCATCGTCCGCCCCGTCGCCACCCCCGCCGCCGCCCTGGCACTGCCCGTGCCGCGCGTCGACCCGGGCGACCCCAACGCCGGGTTCCTGGCCGGTCTGCTGGCCTCCGCGCCGGGCGAGCTGATCAGCGCGCTGGCCGCGGCGCCGCAGCAGAGCACGGAGACCCGGCTGCGGCAGATCCGCGCCCTGCTGGAGAACGGCGACCGTACGGCGGCGCTGGCGACGCTGGCCGAGCTGACGGACGAACGGCCCGACGACTGGCGGGTGGTGTGGTATCGCGGCATGGCCGCGCTGGTCACCGGCGACTTCGAGGGCGCCGCGCTGGCCTTCGACGCGGTGTACGACGCCTTCCCGGGCGAGGCCGCGCCCAAGCTGGCACTCGGCCTGTGCGCCGAGGTGCTCGGCCAGCTGGACAACGCCGCCGAGTACTACCGCCTGGTGTGGTCGACCGATCCGAGCTATGTGAGCGCCGCGTTCGGCCTGGCCCGCGTCCAGCTCGCGGCCGGGGACCGCAGCGACGCGGTGCGCACGCTGGAGTCGGTGCCGGAGTCGTCCATCCACTACACGGCGGCGCGCGTGGCGGCCGTCCGGGCCCGGCTGCGGCGACGCACCGCGACCGCCGGGGACGTAGCCTTGATGACGGACCTCACCGCCGCGGCGGGCCAGGTGGAGGCCCTGGACGCCTACGGTCTGGACCCGGCACGCCGCGAGCAGTTGTCGGCGGAGGTACTCGGCTGTGCGCTGGACTGGATACTCTCCGGGGGCCAGGGTGCCGCCCGGTCCGCCGCCGGCGGGCGGGTGCTGCTCGGCAGCGGCCTGGACGAGCGGGGCCTCCGCTTCGGTCTGGAGCGCTCGTACCGCACGCTGGCCCGGCTCGCGCCCGGCGGCGAGGAGAGGATCGACCTGGTGGAACGGGCCAACCGTTACCGCCCCCGGACGTGGGTGTAGTTGATGTCGCAGATGCCCCAGCAGGCCGCACCGTCGAAGTGCCCGAGCTGCGCGGAGCCGTATGAGCCGACCGACCGTTTCTGCGGTGCGTGCGGCTATGACCTTTCGGCGGTGCCCGCCCCGCCGCAGGACCACCCGACGCTCACCATGAGCGGCTCGGGCCAGACCGCCGCGGGCGACGGCGTGGCCTGGCCCCTCGCCCCCGGAACGGACAGCTCCGGCCAGCCCGCGGCGGTGCATCTGCCGACGGACCTCCCGGGCACCGACTCGGGCGGTTCCCCGCTGCCGGCACCGGAGCAGGCAGCGGCCGATGAATGCCCGGCGCCGGGAGTGCGGTTCGACCGGCCGCGGGAGCCCGAGGAGTATCCGCTCCAGGCACCCGATCCGCGGGTGGCCGCGGAGTCCGCGGAGTCCGCCGGGTACGCGGGACCCGTCGCGCCCGCCGGATCCGTCGCGCCCGCGGAGGGCGCGCAGGTGTGCGTGGCCTGCCGGGCGGGCCGGGTCGACGACGACGGCTACTGCGAGAACTGCGGGCACGCCCAGCCGCGCGAACGCGATCACATGGAGCGGGAGTCGGGGCCGGTCGCCGCGGTCAGCGACCGCGGGCTGCGCCATCACCGCAACGAGGACGCCTTCTGCGTCGGCCACACCGCGCTGCCCGACGGCACGCCCACGATGG
This sequence comes from Streptomyces sp. NPDC006012, assembly GCF_042871185.1. Classification (NCBI taxonomy): domain Bacteria; kingdom Bacillati; phylum Actinomycetota; class Actinomycetes; order Kitasatosporales; family Streptomycetaceae; genus Streptomyces; species Streptomyces sp. NPDC006012. The sequence continues at coordinate 434,670 of NZ_JBIAIE010000001.1, read as the reverse complement.
TCGCGGTCGTCTGCGACGGCGTGTCCTCGGCGACCCGGCCCGACGAGGCCTCGCTCGCCGCCTCGCAGGCGGCCGGTGAGACGCTGCTGGCCGCCCTGCCGCGCGGCACGCATCCGCAGCAGGCCATGCACGACGCGATCGTCGCCGCCTCGCACGCCGTCAACGCGCTGGCGGACGAGCCGGTGAGCGCCCGCGAGCACAGCCCGCACCAGAACGCCCCGGCCTGCACCATCGTCGGCGCGGTGGTCACCCCGGGGCTGCTGGTCGTCGGCTGGGTCGGCGACAGCCGCGTCTACTGGGTGCCGGTGGACCGCACCGCGCCGCCCGCCCGGCTCACCGAGGACGACTCGTGGGCCGCGCAGATGGTCGCGGCGGGCCTGATGAACGAGGCGGAGGCGTACGCCGACGAGCGCGCTCACGCGATCACCGGCTGGCTCGGCGCGGACGCCTACGAACTGGAGCCGCACACCGCCGCCTTCAAACCCGACCGCCCGGGCGTGGTCCTGGTGTGCACGGACGGCCTGTGGAACTACGCGGAGACGGCAGAGGAGATGTCCGAGGCCACGCCCCCGGACGCCGCCGTGCGCCCCCTGCACACCGCGCGCGTCCTGGTCGGCCACGCCCTGGACGGAGGGGGCCACGACAACGTAACAGTGGCCGTGCTGCCGTTCCCGGCCCCGCCTCAGGGGGCAGGATCGGCCTGAGGGGCCGCACGGCACGGGGAGGCCCCGGCGGGCCACGGGGACGGTCCGCAGCACTTGAGCAGCCGCCCACGATGCCCGTGGGACCAGGGGGAACAGGGGGAGCAGAGTAGGCATGGCCAACTTCTCGAAGTCCAACGTGCCGCAGTTCTCGGTCGACGTGTACCAGAACGAGTACCTGCCGCAGGACGGCCGCGAGGTGAACGCGATCGTCACCGTGACGGCGACCGGCGGCGGCACCGTCGGAAGCGCGGTCTCGGCGCCGCACCTGTACTCGCCCGGGCAGGGGCCGTCCGCCGCGGTGGCCCTGATGGTCGACTGCTCGGGCTCGATGGACTACCCGCCGACCAAGATGCGCAACGCCCGCGACGCCACGGCTGCCGCGATCGACGCCCTGCGCGACGGAGTGCACTTCGCGGTGATCGGCGGCACCCATGTCGCCAAGGAGGTCTACCCGGGCGGCGGCCGGCTCGCCGTCGCCGACGCCACCACCCGCGACCTGGCCAAGCAGGCGCTGCGCCGGCTGAGCGCGGGCGGCGGCACGGCCATCGGCACCTGGCTGCGGCTCGCCGACCGGCTGCTGTCCACGGCGGACGTCGCCATCCGGCACGGCATCCTGCTCACGGACGGCCGCAACGAGCACGAGACGCCGCAGGACCTGACGGCCGCCCTCGACTCCTGTGCCGGACGTTTCACCTGTGACGCACGGGGTGTCGGCACGGATTGGGAAGTGAAAGAAGTCACAGCGGTCGCCTCGGCGCTGCTCGGCAGCGCGGACATCGTCGCCGATCCGGCGGGGCTCGGCGCCGACTTCACGCGGATGATGGAGACGGCGATGGGCAAGGAGGTCGCGGACGTCGCCCTGAGGGTGTGGACACCGGTGGGTACGGCCATCCGCTTCGTCAAGCAAGTTGCCCCGACGGTCGGGGAGTTGACCGACCGCCGCACCGAGGCGGGCCCGCGCGCCGGGGACTACCCCACCGGCTCCTGGGGCGACGAGTCCCGGGACTACCACCTCTGCATCGAGGTCCCGTCCGCGGCCATCGGCCAGGAGATGCTGGCCGCCCGCGTCTCGCTGGTCATCCCGCAACCCGAGGGCAGCGCACAGAACTTGGGCGCCCAGGGTCTGGTACGGGCGGTGTGGACGGACGACATGGCCGCGTCGACCTCGATCAACCCGCAGGTCGCGCACTACACCGGTCAAGCAGAACTTGCACAAGTCATCCAACAGGGTCTCGATCTCCGCAAAGCGGGCGATATCGATGGTGCAACGGCGAAACTGGGCCGGGCCGTTCAGCTCGCCGGCACCTCCGGGAACGCGGATACTGCGAAACTGCTTGCGAAGGTGGTGGACGTGGTCGACGCGGCGACGGGTACTGTGCGACTGAAGGCGAGGGTCGAGGAGGCCGACGAGATGACCCTCGAAACCCGGTCCACGAAGACCGTCCGTGTAAAGAAGTGACGTAGCAGGAGTTCACGAGAACCCTGGCAGAGAGGGGGACGCACCGACATGCCGACCTGCCCGAACGGACACCAGTCGGGTTCCGACGACTGGTGCGAGGTCTGCGGTCACCGCATGGCCGGTGCCGTACCTCCGCCCCCGCCGCCGCCGACGGTCGGCGGGTACGGGTTCCCGCCGGCCGCGCCGGGCGCTCCCGGGCGTCCGCACCTCGCCGCCGTACCGGACGCGGAGCCGGAGCTGTGCCCGCAGTGCCGCACGCCCCGCGAGGGCGGGGCGCCGTTCTGCGAGGAGTGCCGGTGGAACTTCCTCACCAACACGGCCACCTCGTACACGCCGGCCGCCCCGCGCCCGCCCGCGCCGCCGCCCCGCTTCCAGCCGCCCGGCCAGTCCTTCGGCGCGGGCGACTCCTACGAGTACCAGGGCTCCCGCCCGTCGCAGATGAACCGGCCCGCCGAGCCGATCCCGCCGGGCCCGCCGTTCGGCAGCGAGCCGTCGGGGCCGACGCCGTTCGGCCCCGGTCCCGGCACCCCCGGTCCCGGCGGCCCGGCGGGCTTCGGCCCAGGTCAGGGCCCGGGTGGTCCCGGCCAGGGTCCCGGTGGCTACGGCGGCCCCTCCGGTCCGCCCGTGCCCCCCGCGTCCGGTCCCGCCTTCCCGGCCGGTCCCGCCTTCCCGGCCGGCCCGGGTCAGCCCACCGGGCCCGGCGCTCCCACCGGTCCCGCCGCCGGCCCTCCGCACGGCTTCGCGCAGCCCGCACCGCCCGCGCCGCCCGGCTTCCCGCAGGAGACCGGACGTCCGCCGGTCGGAGGCGGCGACGACTGGGTGATCTCACCGCCGTCGTCGACCGCCCCGCCCGGGGCGGGCGCTCCCGGCCCGGGCGCCGGTTACGGCTATCCGCAGACCGGTTCCCCGCAGGCCCCGCCCCGGCCCGGCTTCCCGCAGGCCCCGCAGCAGCCGACGACGTGGATGGCGACCATCGGCCCGGACCGCGACTACTTCCTGGCGATGATGCAGCGCTCGGGCCCCGAGGCCGCGGGCCTGAACCTGCCCGCGTACTCGCCCGAGCAGCAGCGCGCCCTCACCGGCAACCAGATCACCATCGGCCGCCGCCGTCACTCCACCGGCGACACCCCCGACATCGACCTGGCGGTGCCGCCGGAGGACCCGGGCGTCTCGCACCAGCACGCGGTCCTGGTCCAGCAGCCGGACGGCAACTGGGCGGTCGTCGACCAGAACTCGACGAACGGGACCACGGTCAACGGCTCCGAGGACCCGATCCAGCCCTTCGTGCCGGTGCCGCTCCAGGACGGTGACCGGGTGCACGTGGGGGCGTGGACGACCATCACGATCCGGCGCGGCTGACGGTCAGCCCGGCAGGGGCCACACATAGGGCCCCTCCGGGTCGTCCAGCCACGCCCAGGCGCTGTCGCCGCGGACCGTGATCCCGTAGCGCTCGCGGCCCGGCATGCCCTCGCGCCGCCACATCGCGAAGGACTCCTGCGGATCGAGGCTGCCGCGGCCGAGCGTCAGCAGGAACCGGAACAGTTCGTTGTCGCGGTCCCGGTGCGGGATCCCGCTCAGCGGCACCGGTTCCGGCGCGGGCCGGTCCGCGCCGCGCAGCGGCACGAAGTAGGCGGGGGTGGCCAGGAAGTGGCCCTCGGCGTGCAGGGCGTCGCGCACCGTCAACGCGATCAGACCGTCCGCGAAGGGCGTGAGGATCCGCCCGCCGGGGCGGCACTGGGCGAGCCAGGCGCGCGGGATCGAGGGCAGTGCACAGGTCGCGATGATCCGGTCGAAGGGGGCGCGGCCGGGCACGCCGCGCGTTCCGTCGCCGGTGACCACGACCGGGTGGTGTCCGGCGGCGGCCAGCTGCCGCCGGGCCGACTCGGTGATCTCCGGTTCCAGATCGATGGTGGTGACCAGGTCGTCGTCGCCGAGCCGGTGGGCGAGCAGCCCCGCGTTGTAGCCGGTGCCCGCCCCGATCTCCAGCACCCGGTGGCCGTCCGCCACGCGCAGCGCGACGAGCATCGCCGCCATCAGCGAGGGCTGGCTGCTGGAGGAGATCAGTTGCCCGCCGCGCACCCGGGTGGCCAGGGGTGCGTCCTCGTAGATGCCGTACAGCCAGCGCTCGCGGGCGCGCGGGTCCGGGCTCTCGCCCCACCGGCGCTCGTAGCCGCCCCGGACGGCGACGAAGTAGTACGGCACGAACAGGTGCCGGGGCACCGCGGTGAACGCCTCCCGCCACACCGGCTCGCCGGCCCAGACCCCGCACGCGTCGATCGCGCGCACCAGGGCCGCCAGCGCCGAGCCGGCCTGCTCGGCGAGATCCCGGTCACCCCGCCCCGGTGCGTGCACGCCCATATGTCCACTGTGCGGCGGCGGGCGGCGGGAGGCGAGGCCCGGCGGCAGGTTCCGGACGGCTGGTCCTAGGTCCGGGGTCCTGGGTCGCGGGGTCTGAGAGCATGGAGGGCGTGAAAGAGATTCGGCGCGGCACGCTTCAGGAGCAGACCTTCTACGAGCAGGTCGGCGGGGAGGAGACCTTCCGCCGGCTGGTGCACCGTTTCTACGAGGGGGTCGCGGAGGACCCGCTCCTGCGGCCGATGTACCCGGAGGAGGACCTGGGCCCCGCCGAGGAGCGGCTGACCCTCTTCCTCATCCAGTACTGGGGCGGCCCGACCACCTACAGCCAGCACCGCGGCCATCCCCGGCTGCGGATGCGGCACGTCCCCTTCACCGTGGACCGGGCGGCGCACGACGCCTGGCTGAAACACATGCGGACGGCCGTCGACGAGCTGGAGCTGTCCGCGGAGCACGAGCGCACGCTGTGGGACTACCTGACGTACGCGGCGGCGTCGATGGTCAACGCCCCGGGCTGATCCGCCCGGTGGGACGTACGGATTCCGGTCACCCTGCACCAGAATTCGATCACAATCCGGTCAAGCCCCGTTCACAAACGCTTACCCTGGCCGGAAGCCTCTGACAGCATCGCCGGAGTTCTGCAAGTTCCGGACAATACGGGGGCGGGGGCCAGTGACGGGGTTCGTCGTTCTGCGCGCGCGGGCACACCGCCTGCTGCTCGCCGCCGCACTGCTCACGGTGCTGCTCACCACGGCGGTGCTGGCGACCCTCACCGCCTACTCCGGCGCGATCGGCAACGCCGCCCTGCGCCACTCCCTGAACGACCCCCGCAACGCGGCCGACAGCGCGCTGGTCGTCAAGGCCGACGTCCCGGCGCGGCAGCGGACGGCCGCCGACGCGACCGTACGGCAGGCGGCCCGCCGGACCTTCGACGGGCTGCCGGTCACGGTACGGACCCTGGTCCGCTCGGGTCCGTACGCGCTGCCCCGCTCCCTGCAGCCCCCGGCCGCCCGCTCCGGCGACCCGGACCTCACCTATGTCGCGGCGCTGGACCGCGCGCAGGTCCGTCTGGTCTCCGGGCGGCTCCCGCGGTCGTCCGCCGGGGAGACCGAGGTGGCCCTGCCCCGCACCACGGCCCGGCTCCTCGATCTGCACGCGGGCGACCGGCTCACCCTCACCGACCGGCTCGGCGGCCCGGCCGCCCACGTCCGCGTCACCGGGTTCTACCAGCCGGTCACCGCCACCGCGCCCTACTGGCAGCTGGACGACCTGCTCGGCCGCGGCGTCAAGAAGGCCGGCTTCACGACGTACGGACCGCTGCTCGCCGACCCCGCCGTCCTCGCCGGGCCCACGGTGAGCGCCGGGCCGTCCGCCTGGCTGGCCACGGCCGACTTCACCGCGCTGACGACGGGCCGGACCGACGCGCTGCGCACAGCGGCCCGCGGCGGCAGCGCGGCGCTGCGCGGTCCGCACGGGCTGACCGGTGTGACGGTCGCCAGCACCGCGCTGCCCGCCGCCCTCGACCGCATCGACCGCTCCCTGCTCGTCTCCCGGTCGACGCTGCTGATCGTCGCCCTGCAACTGGTACTGCTCGCCGGTTACGCGCTGCTCCTCGTGGCGCGGCTGCTGAGCACCGAACGCGCGGGCGAGACCCGGCTGCTGCGGGCCCGCGGCGGCTCCCGCGCCCGGCTCGCGGGCCTCGCCGCCGCGGAGGCCCTGCTGCTCGCGCTGCCCGCGGCGGTCGGTGCGCCGCTGCTGGCCGGCCCGCTCACCCGGCTGCTCGCCGGGCAGGGCGCGCTGGCCAGGATCGGGCTGCACCTGGACGTCCCGGCCGGCGGCAGCACCGGCGTGTGGCTGGTGGCGGCGGGCGTGGCACTGGGCTGCGCGCTCGCGGTGACCGCGCCCGCGCTGACGAACGGCGGTGACGGCGGTGACGGCGCCCGGACCGGCGCGCAGTCCCCGGGCCGGGGTGCGGCCACGACCCGCCGCGGAGCGCTGCCCGGCCCGGTGCGGGCCGGTGCGGACCTCGGGCTGCTGGCGGTCGCCGGGGTGGCCTACTGGCAGTTGAGCCGGCACACCTCCGGCGCGGTCGGCACCGACGCCTCCGGCGGCCTCGGCATCGATCCGCTGCTGGTCGCGGCGCCCGCGCTGGCCCTGCTGGCCGGCACGGTGCTGACGCTGCGGCTGCTGCCACCGGTGGCGCGGCTCGCGGAGCGCCGCGCGGTGGCCGGGCGGGGACTGCCGACGGCACTGGCGGGCTGGCAGTTCAGCCGCCGTCCGATGCGCGGCGCCGGCCCGGTGCTGCTGCTGGTCCTCGCCATCGCGCTGGGCATGCTGGCGATCGGGCAGGGCGCCTCCTGGAACCGCTCGCAGGACGACCAGGCCGACTTCCGGGCCGGGGCGCCGGTGCGCGTCCTCGGCGCCGGGGACGGCGCGCTCGGCCGCACCGAGACCTACGCCCGCCTCCCGCACGTCAAGGAGGCCGCCCCCGCCGTACGCACCGAGCAGCCGCTGTCCGGGAACCGGACGGCGACCGTGCTGGCCCTGGACACGGCGCGCGCGGCGGACACGGTACTGATGCGCGAGGACCTCGCGGCCGAGCCGGTCCGCCCGCTGCTGTCCAAAATGGCCTCCGAGGCCCCGCCCGCCGGCGCCCGGATACCCGCGCACACCACCCGGCTGCGCCTGGGCGCCACCGTCCGCAGCTCCGCGGGCCCGGGTATCACGATGGACGTGACGGGGACCCTCGTGGACCAGTACGGCGTCCCCTACCGGGTGCCGTTCGGCCCACTGCCCGCCGACGGACGCCCGCACACCCTGGCCGTCGACCTCGCCGCGGCCCCCGGCCGGATCACCCTCACCGGGCTCCAGCTCGACCTGGTCCAGCCCGCCGGACAGGCCGAACAGCACCACCTCGCCCTGTCCGGACTGACCGCCACCGGCGCCGACGGGCGGTCCCGGCAGGTGTCCCTGCCGGCCGGCTGGCAGGCCGCGGTGAGCACCGGAGGGACCGCCGCCACCAGCGGTGCGGCCGTCCCGTCCCGCCCGCGGGTGACCTCCACCGCACCGCTGACCGTCGACTACAGCACCGGCTTCACCCCCGACAAGGACATCTGGACGATCGCCACTTCCACGATCCGGATCCAGGTGGCGCAGCCCACGGCTCCCGAGGTCACCGCCCTCGCGACCGACCGGTTCCTCGCCTCGGCGGGGGCCCGGGCGGGACAGCGCGTGGAGGTGACGCTCGGCGGCCAGAGCCTGCCGGTGCGGATCGTACGGTCCGTGCGGGCGCTGCCCACCACGGCCGACCCGGACAGCTCCGGCGAGCAGGACGGCGGGGCGCTCCTGATCGATCTGCGGTCCGTGAACCGGACGTTGCAGGAGCGGTACGGCGAGAGCGTCACGCCCACCGAGTGGTGGCTGCGGACCGCGCCGGGCGACGCCGCCGCGGTGGCCGCCGCGGTGCGTTCGCTGCCGGACGTCGATCCGGGACAGGTCGTGGTGCGCGACGAGATCGCCGCCGGGCTGCGCGACGATCCGTTCGGCGCGGGACCGGAGGCCGCGTTCGCGGCGGCCGCCGTGGTGGCCGCCGCGCTCGCCGCGGTCGGCTTCGCGGTGAGCGCCGCCGGATCCCTGCGGGAGCGGGGCGCCGAGTTCGCGGTGCTGCGCGCGCTGGGCGCCCCGCGCCGGCAACTGGCCCGGACGATCGCCGCCGAGCAGGCCGTCCTGGTGGCCCTGGCCCTGGTGGTGGGCGTCGCCCTGGGCACCGTACTGACCCGGGCCGTCCTCCCGTTGATCGTGCTGACCGCTGAGGCCACCCGGCCGGTACCGGCCCTGTCGGTCGAACTGCCGCCGGAACGGGTGGCAGCACTGCTGGCCGCGGTCGCCGCGCTGCCGCTGCTCGTCACGGCGGCGCTGGCCCTGCGCCGCACGGACCCGGCGACGTCGCTGCGGGACCAGGGAGGTGAGTGAGATGAACTCCGGGACGAGGAAGGGCAACCCGCCCGTGGCCGCCCCGTGGGTGCGTACCCGGTTGCGGACCGCGCCCCTCGCCGCGCTCGCGCTCGCGCTGCTGGTCGCCGTGACCGCGTGCCTGTCCGCCGCGCTGCCCCGCGCCGTCGACCGGTACGAGAACGCGGGCCTGCTGAACGCCGTCCTGCGGGCCCACCCCGACCGCACCACCGTGCAGATCACCGCACCGCAGTCCGACTTCGGGCTGTCCCCGCAGGACCAGGCCGCGGCCCTGCTGCCCGACCCGCTGCGCGGTCAGCAGGAGAGGCTGCTCGCCACCGTCCCCGGGCCGCTGGCCGTCGACCGCACGCAGTCGGCGTACGGTGTGACCTTCGCCAAGAGCCTCGAAGTGCCCGACCCCTGGATACCGCGCCCGAGCGGCCTGCCGGCCCAGATGATCCTGGTCGCGCAGAGCGGCGTCGCCGAGCACGCGGCGGTGCGCGAGGGCCGGCTGCCGCGCACGTCCGCCGCCGTGGACGAGAAAACCCCCGAGGTGGAGGCCGCAGTCACCGCCGACACGGCCAAGAGCCTGCACATCAAGGTGGGTTCGGTCGTCCACGTCCCCGCGGTGGCCCGGGCTCCGCTCGCGGTCCGGGTCACCGGCATCCTCGATCCACGCGCGCCCGCGAACGCCTACTGGTCGACCCGGCCCCTGCTGCGCACCCCGGACCTGGTCACGGTGCCCGACCCGGGCCCCGACCGCGAGAAGTACTGGCTCGGCGCCCTGTTGCTGGCCCCCGAAGCCGCCCCCGCCCTCCTGCCCACCGACGGGAACCCGGTCCGCTACTGGAACCTGCCGCCCGACCGCAGCCACCTCCACGCGAGCGACCTCGACCGGCTGAAGTCCGCCGTCGCCGCCCTGGAGTCCGGCCCCGGCCTCCAGCAGGCCCGTGCCCTGACCGACCCCGGCGCGGAGACCAGCACCGGCCTCGACGATGTCCTGCTCTCCTTCTCCCAGTTGCGCGCGGGCATCGCGCCGCTGGTCGCCGTCGCCGTCTTCGGCACGGCGACGGTCGTCGCCGTCGTCCTCCTCATGGCGGGGGCGCTGGCCGCCGACCGGCGCCGGGCCGAGGCCGCCCTGCTGCGGGCGCGCGGCGCCTCCCTGGCCGGTCTCGCCGGGCGGCTGTGCGCCGAGACGGCGACGGTCGCCGTACCGGCGGGCGCGCTCGGCCTCGCCGCGGCGCTTCTCCTGGTCCCCGAGGGCCGCACCCGGTACGCCGTCGCCGCCGCTCTCGCGGTCACCGCCTGCGCCTGCGCCGCGCTCCCGGTGCGGGCCGCGCTCGCTCACCGGTCCGTACGCGTCACCGGCCCGCGCGCGGACGTGGTGACGGCACGTCCCTCCCGGCGGCGCACGGTCGCCGAACTGACCCTGCTCGTCCTGGCCGTGGCAGCGGTGGAGTCCCTGCGCAGGCGGGGGACGTCGAGCGGGGCCTCGGGCGATCAACTGGTGTCGGTCGCACCGGTGCTGGTCGGTGTGATCGCGGCGCTGGTGCTGGTCCGGTTCCTCCCGTTCCTGCTGCGCCGGCTGGCGCGTCCGGCCGGGCTGCTGCGCGGCGCGGTGGGCTTCCTGTCCCTGGCCCGCGCGGGCCGTACCTCGGTCTCGGCCGTGCTGCCCCTGCTGGCGCTGCTGACCGCGCTCACCACGGCGGCGTTCGGCGGCTCCGTGCTGGCGGGGGTGGCCGAGGCCCGCGACCAGGCCGCCCTGCGGTCCATCGGCGCGGACGCCCGCGTGGACACCGAGGGCCCGCTGCCCTCGGACCTCGCCGGCCGGGTCCGGAAGCTGCCCGGGGTGCGTGAGGTCGCCGCGCTGAGCATCGGCTACGACGCGAAACCGCGGGAGGAACAGACCCCGGTGCCGCTGGTGGGTGTGGACCCCGCCGGATACGGCGCGCTGGCGGCCCGTACGGGCCTCGGCGCCTTCGACGCCGGGCAGTTGCGGCGGGCCGCGTCCGGTGGTCCGCTGCCCGCGCTGGCGTCGCCGTCCGTCGCGCAGGCGTACGGCACCCGGCGGCCCTTCCCGGTACGGCTGGCGGACGGCAGCACGGTCAGCGTCCGGATCACCGTCGTACGGGACCGTACACCGGCCCTGACCGGCAACACCTTCCTCGTGGTGGACCGCGCGGGCCTCACCGCCGAAGCGGCCCGTCCGACGGCCCTGCTGGTGACGGGCGACCACCTCGACGCGAGGGCGCTGAGCCGGGCGGCGGGCCCGTCGGCGGGCGTGCGCGTCCGCGCCGAGGAACGCGCCCGGTACGCCGACTCGCCGCTCCAGTCGGGTGCCGAGCACGTCTACACGGCGGCGGTGGCGGCCGGCGCCGGGTACGCCGTACTGGCCCTGCTCCTCGCTCTGTTGCGCGCCGCACCCGAACGCGCCGCGCTCCTGGCGCGGCTGCGCACCATGGGGCTCACCCGGTCCCAGGCCCGCCGCCTCCTGGTCCTCGAATCGCTGCCCCAGGCCCTGCTGGCCGCGGCCGGCGGCGCGCTGACCGGCTGGGCGGCGATCCGGCTCCTGTCCCCCGGCATCGACCTGACCGCCATCGCCCTGCCCTCGGCCGCGGCGCCGGGCGGCGGAGCCGGACTGCACACGGACCCGCTGTCGCTGGCGGCCCCGTCGGTCGCCGTGCTGCTGACGGCGGTCGGGGTGGCCGGGGTGCAGGCGTGGTGGACCGGCAGGCGGGGGTCGGTGCGAGAACTCCGGGCAGGGGATGCGCGATGAGCCATACCGGCCTGTCAACCGTGCGGGAGGACCGATGACCACCAACCCCACCCTCAGCGAGCTGGCGAACCGGGTCACCGAGGCCCGCAACCGCCCGGCCTTCGGCCATGACGCCCTGATCACCTGCGATCGCCTCGTCCGGATCTTCTCCACCGACGGCGTCGAGGTCCAGGCGCTGCAGGGCCTGGACCTCCTGGTCCGTGAGGGCGAGCTGATGGCGCTGGTCGGCGCCTCCGGCAGCGGCAAGTCCACGCTGATGAACATCCTCGCCGGGCTGGACACCCCCACCGCGGGTGCGGCCCGGGTCGCCGGCCGTGACCTGCTCACCATGACCGCCAAAGACCGGCTCGCCTACCGCCGGGAGATCGTCGGATTCGTCTGGCAGCAGACCTCCCGCAATCTGCTGCCCTATCTGACCGCCGCCCAGAACGTCGCGCTCCCGCTGAGCCTGTCCGGCACCCGCTCGCGCCGCCGGGTCCGCGCCGAACGCGCCCTGGAACTGCTGGAGCTGCTGGAGGTCGCCGACTGCCGCGACCGCCGTCCGCAGCAGATGTCCGGCGGCCAGCAGCAGCGCGTCGCCATCGCGGTGGCCCTCGCCAACTCACCCGCGGTCCTGCTCGCCGACGAACCCACCGGCGAACTCGACTCCCACACCGCGGCACAGGTCTTCGAGGCGTTCCGCACCGCGAACGAACGCCTGGGCACCACCATCGTCATCGTCACCCACGACCAGGCGGTGGCCGACGAGGTCCGCCGCACGGTCGCCATCCGGGACGGCCGCACCTCCACGGAGGTCCTGCGCCGCAGCGAGATCGACGCGGCCACCGGCCACGAGACGGTGGTGGCCCGCGAGTACGCCATGCTCGACCGGGCCGGCCGCCTCCAGTTGCCCGCCGAGTACACGCAGGCCCTGGGCATGCGGGACCGGGTCGCCCTGGAACTGGAACAGGACCACATCGGCGTGTGGCCCGACGACAGCCAGGACGGGTGAGGGCGCGGTCGGGTCAGCTGGGGTCCCGGCCAGGTGGTCGGCCGGGGGTCCCGACAACCGATTCAGCGCACGCTGACGTCCAGCGCCCCGAGGCCCGCCCGCCGCACGGCCACCGACCCGTACGGTGTGCGCAGCCGCAGCCAGGCCCCGGACGAGAACAGGCCCGCCTCCACGGCGTCCCGGCGCCGCAGGAAGCCGAGGGACTGCGCCGCGTGCACGGCCCGTACCGGAAGGCTGGTCCCGCCGACCAGCCGGGACCAGATGTCCCGCCCGATCCGGTCGAGTTCGGTCCGGGTACGGCGCTCCGGCGCCAGTTCCCGCGTACGGGAACGGAATTCGGCGACGGCCCCCGCGACCAGCGCGCGCAGTGCGTCCGGCGCCGGCAGGCCCGGCTCCGGGCGCCAGCCGCCGCGCGGTGGCAGCACCCCCGCCCACGGCGGTCCGGTCACCGCGCCCGGGACGACGGCGGTGGCCGCCGGCTCGTCCACGGACTCCAGCAGCTCACCGGCGGACACGGTCACGTCGAGGACGACCTCAAGGCCGTTCTCGTACGGCTTCGCCAGCCGCACCGTACGGACCGCCAGCACCTCGAAGGACGGCGGCCGGCCGAACACCGCGAGGGCCGTGCCCACTGCCTGCAACCGCACCGCGGCGCCGCGGTCGTAGTGGAGCAGCCGGGCCAGGAAGGCCGCGAGATCCGCCGCCTCCCCGTCGTCCGCCAAGTGGAGCACCGTCATGCGGCGACGGCCTCCTCCTCGTCCCGGTCCCGGGTGCCGTCCTCGTCCCCGGGGCCCTCGTCGTCCATGTATCCGCGCAGGAACTCCCGCTGCTCGGCGGTGATCCGGCGCGGGCGCTGTGTCTCGAAGTCGTACGGCACGACCACCGTCGAGGCACGGGCGTAGATCTGGTCGCCGTCCTTCACCTCGTAGGCGAGGGTGAAGGACGCCGCCCTGACCTCCGTGATCCACAGCTCGATGTCCACCGGCGCGTGCCGGTGGACGAGCTGCCGCTTGTAGTCGATCTCGTGACGCGCCACCACGGACCCCTGCCCGAAATCGAAATCCTTGTCCGGGCGGAACAGGAGGTCGATACGGGCTTCTTCCAGGTAGCGGAGGAAGACCACGTTGTTGACGTGGCCGTACGCGTCCATGTCCGCCCAGCGCAACGGGCAGCGGTAGATGTGGCGCAAGATCAGCCCCGGGTCAGCTTCTTGTAGGTGGCACGGTGCGGGCGCGCGGCGTCCGCACCGAGCCGCTCGATCTTGTTCTTCTCGTACGACTCGAAGTTGCCCTCGAACCAGAACCACTTCGACTCACCCTCGTAGGCGAGGATGTGCGTGGCGACCCGGTCCAGGAACCACCGGTCGTGGGAGACGACCACGGCGCAGCCGGGGAACTCCAGCAGGGCGTTCTCCAGGCTGGAGAGGGTCTCCACGTCGAGGTCGTTGGTCGGCTCGTCGAGGAGGAGCAGGTTGCCGCCCTGCTTGAGGGTCAGCGCCAGGTTGAGCCGGTTGCGCTCGCCGCCGGAGAGGACCCCGGCCGGCTTCTGCTGGTCCGGGCCCTTGAAGCCGAACGCGGAGACGTAGGCGCGGGACGGCATCTCGACCTGTCCGACGTTGATGTAGTCGAGCCCGTCGGACACGACCTCCCAGAGCGTCTTCTTCGGGTCGATGTTGGCGCGGCCCTGGTCGACGTACGAGATCTTGACGGTGTCGCCGACCTTGATGGCGCCGGAGTCCGGCGTCTCCAGTCCCTGGATCATCTTGAACAGGGTCGTCTTGCCGGCGCCGTTGGGGCCGATGACGCCGACGATGCCGTTGCGCGGGAGGGTGAAGGAGAGGTCGTCGATGAGGATCTTCTCATCGAAGCCCTTGTCGAGGTTGCTGACCTCGACGACCACGTTGCCCAGGCGGGGGCCTGGCGGGATCTGGATCTCCTCGAAGTCCAGCTTCCGCATCTTGTCGGCCTCGGCGGCCATCTCCTCGTAGCGGGCCAGACGCGCCTTCGACTTGGCCTGACGACCCTTGGCGTTGGAGCGGACCCACTCCAACTCCTCCTTGAGGCGCTTCTGCCGCTTGGCGTCCTTCTGGCCCTCGACCTTGAGGCGGGCGGCCTTGGTCTCCAGGTACTTGGAGTAGTTGCCCTCGTAGCCGTGCAGCCGGCCGCGGTCGATCTCGCAGATCCAGCCGGCCACGTTGTCGAGGAAGTACCGGTCGTGGGTGACGGCCACGATGGTGCCCGCGTACTTGGCGAGGTGCTGCTCCAGCCAGTTCACCGACTCGGCGTCGAGGTGGTTGGTGGGCTCGTCGAGGAGGAGCAGGTCGGGGGCCTCCAGGAGGAGCTTGCAGAGCGCGACGCGGCGCTTCTCGCCACCGGAGAGGGTGGTGACCGGCCAGTCCCCGGGCGGGCAGCCCAGGGCGTCCATGGCCTGCTCCAGCTGGGCGTCGAGGTCCCAGGCGTTGGCGTGGTCCAGCTCCTCCTGGAGCTTGCCCATCTCCTCCAGCAGCGCGTCCGAGTAGTCGGTCGCCATCTGCTCGGCGATCTCGTTGAACCGGTCGAGCTTGCCCTTGATCTCGGCGACGCCGTCCTGCACGTTCTCCAGGACCGTCTTCGTCTCGTCCAGCGGGGGCTCCTGGAGCAGGATGCCCACGGTGTAGCCGGGCGTGAGGAACGCGTCGCCGTTGGACGGCTGCTCCAGCCCCGCCATGATCTTCAGCACGGTCGACTTACCGGCACCGTTCGGGCCGACGACGCCGATCTTCGCACCCGGCAGGAAGCTCTGGGTGACGTCGTCGAGGATCACCTTGTCGCCGTGCGCTTTGCGCGCCTTGCGCATGGTGTAAATGAACTCAGCCAAGAGAAACCGTCCGGCAGCTTGAAATCTGGCAGTGGGCAGATACAACCCATCTTGCCGTACCGCCACCCCTGGGCGGAAACCCGTTTGGCCCGGCCCTTCTGACCTGCACTTTCACCACTGACAGCGGTGGCCTGTCCGTCACCGTCGGCCGTCGTACGTCGCTGTCGACCGTCGGACGTCGCGGCCGGTCGCCGTCGGACGATGGTCGACCTCCGTCGGCCACCGTGGGGTCGGCCTCGGGGAGGAGGTGTGGGGGAATGTGGGGGCCTGGATCGGCAATCGTCAGCGGAGGGGACGGCAGCCGACACCTTCCAGCGGTTTGGGCGGCGACCGTGGGGGTTTCCCCGGAGAGGCCCGGCATCTTGGTGATCGCAGCGGCACGCACCAGCGTGCCGCACGGGCGTAGGAGATAGGAGAGACGTCATGCGCACTGTGGTGAGAGCGGCCTTGCTCGCGGTCTGCACGACCGCTGTGGCCCTGTCCGTCGTACCGGCGGCACAGGCCGCCCAGTCGGGCTGCCGCTACTACTACACGAGCTGGGGCCGAGGCCCGCACGGCGAGACGACCGGCTCCGGGGAATACGCGGAGGGGGACCGGGACCCCGAAGGTCGCATCTGCCAGAACGGCTGGTGGATCGATCCGAACGAGGACGGGGGACAACCGCCCTGGGCGTGACCCAGACCTGCCCCGAACCGGCCTGACGGTGTCCCGACCCGCTCCCGCTGGACACCGGGTCGGCGTGCGGTCCGAGCGATCGAGCCCCCCACTGACGGAGGAACGGCAGTGGGGGGCTCGACCGTTTTGCCATCCGGTGCGGCAATGATGCGGCAGTGGTACGTGGCTGACGGCTTGGGCCGAAGGCCGGTCCCCGACCGGCCCCGTGGGCGGTGCGTACCCGGCGTCATGGCTGCCGGGCCCGACCGAGCCGTCAAAGGCCCGGACCGGGCAGGGAACTTCGGCAAGGAGCCGGACCTGCGCCGGCCGAAGCACGTCGCTTCAGCACGTACAAAACCTGGGCCAGGCTCCGCACCCAGGTGGCGCGTACTGCGTATCCCGTAGCCGTGATCCGCGATGAGGCCGTTCGCCGAACCGGTGGAACCGAACGGTTCGCCGAGACGATCGCCGAGCCGTTCGCCAAGCCGTTCGCCGGCGATGCGGACCGGCGGCGTCGCTCATTCGGACGTCGGTGTTTCCTTCTTGCGGAGCATGACCAGGACCGCGCCGCCGATCACCACCAGGCCGATGGCCACGCTCGTGATCACCGGGGTCGCACCGGAGCTGCCGGTCGCGGCCAGGTTCGTCGTACCGCCCGCGGTACCGCCCGCCGTGGCCGGGCGGGGCTCGCCCACGGTCTGGGCCGACGGACCGCTCTCACTGCCCTCGGTCCGGCAGTCGAGTACGCCGGTGAAGCGCTGCGAGAAGCCGTGCGGCCCGGTGATCGTGAAGTCGTACGCCTGGTCCTCCTGGAGCGGGATGGTCACGGTGCGCGACGTACCCGCGGGGATCGTGTGCTCATCTCCCATCAGTTCGAACGTGAAGGGCTGGTCGCCGGTGTTCGCCGCGCTGATCTCCAGGCTTCCCTCGGCGCAGTTCTTGTGGGCCGACAACGCCGGAATCGGGCCCTTCTCCGCCCAGGTCGCGCTCGCGGTCGCGGAGACCGTCGACTCGCTGGAACCGGCCAGGATCTGGGTCTGGCTGCGGCTCTCGGAGACGAAGGCACGGCCGACCGGCACGCTGGTCGACGCCTGCACGGTGAACCTGGCCGTCCCGGCCGCGCCGCCCGGCGCGGGAGTGGCCGCACCGTCTCCGGTGTCCGCCGCGGTGTCCTCGGGGACCTCGACGTACAGCCGGCTGCCGTCCTTCGCCGACGTGACGGTCCTGCCCTTCTCGTCGACGATCCGGACCCCGCTGGTGGCGGCGTCCGCCGGCGGGATCACGGTGACACCGCTCGCGTTGGTGTGCACCGTGACCGGTCCGAGCCGGTCACCGGTGCGCCCGGAGACCGCGGGCGGATCCAGGGTGAGCGAGGCCCGGGGCTCCGCCATGTCACGGGCGTTCTTCTCCAGGTAGTCGGCGAGCTTCTCGGCCCGCGCGCCGACCGCGTCGACGTCCGCGCCGTCCGAGTAGCGCCAGATGGCCACCTGGGTGCCGGCCGCCGCGTCCTGCTCGGTGAGGCCGCTGGCACCCGCCCGCTCGGCGAGCGCGGCGAGGTCGTTGACCTGCGGGTAGGAGTTCTGCAGGATCCAACGGATCTTGCCGGCTTCCTTGTTGCCGCCGAGCGAGGTGCCGCTCCAGGACGTCTCCTGGTATCTGGCGTCCTTCTGGGTGGGGTTGTGCATGTCGATGCAGTAGGTCTGCAGCATGCCGCCGCCGTCGACGGACATCTCGAACAGGCCCGCGGGCACCTTCAGGTCGCCGCCGTCCCGGTGGATGACGGCGTCTCCGTACGTCTTCAGACCGCCCAGCGTGGCGGTCGCTCCGCTCTGGCCCTGCGCCTCCGTGTCGGCGGCGGCCACCCCGGTGGCCGAGAGCAGGCCGACGGCCACGAGTCCGGTCACCCACGTCGCGGCGGCGAGGCGGGACACGCCTCTCCGCCGCGCCGACGGCGCAGAAGTACCACAGAATCGAGAGAACGCAACAAGCACCGAATTCCCTTTCCAGCAGGACCCGTTGATGTGGGGGTGTGTGGTCCCACCGACAGAATCAGCAGCCCCGAGGGCTACGCCCGGAATCCTAAGGATCAGCCGTGACCCGGCTCGCCGGTCGTATGGTCGGATGACAGATCCGACTCGGAATCGTTATCGCCAGGACCCGGCGCGAGCAGGGCTTATCGACAAATCCACCGGCTTGTTCGGGGATTCTTCGCTGCTGGCGCACCATTCAGGCACCAATGCAGCGCTGCCGGACCGTTCGAGCCCACGCTCGGCCACCGCCACCGCCTCTACCGCGACCGCCACCGCCACCGCCTCTACCTCTGCCACCGCCTCTACGCTCTGCCGCAGCCGCAGCCGCAGCCGCAGCCGCAGCCGGCTGATGTCATGTCACCGCTGCGGGTTCCGGTGGCTGGTGTGCGGGCGCGGCCGGGGAGTCACCCTCCGGGGTCTCCCAGTTGGGTTCCGGCCGTTGCGGCGCCGCCCCCTCCGGTTTGCCCGCGCTGCCCGCGCGCCGGAAGGCAGAGGTACCACGGGCCAGGTCGTGGCCGATCGCCACCGCGTCGATGTCCGCGGAGACCCTGCTCTGCTGCCCGTCGCGCACGTCCGTGCGCACCTTGAGCCTGCCCTGTACGAGGACCGGGTCCCCCACGTTCAGCGAGGCCGCCGTGTTGGTGGCGAGCTGACGGTTGGCCCACACCGTGAAGAAGTTGGTGTGCCCGTCCGCCCAGGCGTTCTTCTCCCGGTCCCAGTAGCGTGCGGTCACCGCCAGCCGGAAGCGCGCCGACGGGCCGGCGACCGCCTCCCGGTACACCGGCTGCGTCGCCACGTTGCCCACCACGTGCACCATCGTCTCGTTCATCGCGAACACCCCTCCCTGGCCCGGTCGCTCACGCCGGGCGGATACCCGTACGGGCCTGTCCTGTACGGCTGCGGTCGCCGCGTCCGCCACGCACGTTCCGCCGCGCCGGCATCGACGCCGATGCTCGGCGGCCGACGCTCGACCTGCGTGGCGATCGCCGCGGAACCAGACTGCCTCCGCCGGGCCGAGCCTGCTGAGCGCTGTGGACCACCGGACGCCTGTGGAAAACTCCCCCACCCCGACGGGTGATCCACTCGTCGGTCCACAGGCTGCTGCCACCGCTTCCCCACAGCCCCCGTCCTCCGCGGCCCGGCTCCCCCACCATTCCGCCGCAGCCCGCTTCCCTCCCCGCTCCGGCGCAGCCCGGTTCTCTCCCCGCTCCGGCGCAGCCCGGTTCTCTCCCCCTCCGGCCGCCGCAGGGGCCTACCCCACCCCCGCCGCGGCCCGTGTGACCCTCCCGTACTGCTCCCCCACCTCCTGATACCGCAGCAACTCCGCGGCCAGCGGATCCAGGACCCGCGCCCGGCCGCACCCCGCGGCGGCCTCACGCAGGCGGCGTTCCGCCTCCTGCCCGTACCGTCGTGCGGGCCCGCGCGCCGCCATCCGGCAGCTCCACTCGATGATCGGGCCGCCCACGATGCCGGCCACCATCAACAGCACCGGTACGCCCAGGTTCGGCGCCATGACCCCGGCGATCTGGCCCGCCAGCCACAGCCCGCCCACGACCTGAAGCAGCGTCATGGCGGCCTGGACCAGCACGGCCAGCGGCCACCAGCCCGGCCGCGGCGGTCTGCCCGGCGCCAGCCCGGCCCGGGCCGCCAGGTCGTCCAGCGCCTCGGACAGGCCCTGGGAGCCCCGTACGGCCGCCTCGCGCACCGCCTGCGCCCAGGGCACGGGCAGTCCGGCCGCCGCCCGGTCGGAGACCGTACGCACCGCCTGCTCGACCCGCTGGCGGGCCGTGGCCTCCTCGTCCGCCTGCGTACGGACGAGGAGCCGTCCGGTGGCCGGATCACACCGCTTCTGACGCCAGCGCCACAGCCTCAGCCACGGGGTTCCGCAGGCCCGGTTGGCGTTGCGCAGCCAGGCCCGTTCGGCGGCCTCCCCGGCCGCAGTGGCGCCCACGGCGTCCGCGAGCCGGGCGGCGAACTCCTCCCGCGCCTCCTCGGTCAGCCCGGGGCGGCGCCCGGGGGCGTACACGGACCGCAGTCCGTCCGCGGCGGCGTCCACATCGGCCGAGATGCGGCGACCCGCAGCTCCGCGTTCGGTGACGAACTGGCCGAGCACCTCGCGCAGTTCCGGGACACCGTCCCCGGTGAGCGCGGACAGGCTCAGTACGGCCGCGCCCGGCTCGCCGTGCTCGCCCAGGGCGATCCCGTCCTCGTCCAGCAGCCGCCGCAGATCGTCGAGGACCTGGTCGGCGGCCTCTCCGGGGAGCCGGTCGATCTGGTTGAGGACGACGAACATCACCTCCGCGTGTCCCGCCATGGGCCGCAGGTAACGCTCGTGCAGGACGGCATCGGCGTACTTCTCCGGATCGACGACCCAGATCACGGCGTCGACGAGCTTGAGGATGCGGTCCACCTGCCGGCGGTGCTGCACGGCCGCCGAGTCGTGGTCGGGCAGGTCGATCAGGACGAGCCCGCGCAGCTGTGCCTCGGCCTCCGGGCTCTGCAGCGGCCGCCTGCGCAGCCGTCCTGGGATGCCCAGCCGGTCGATGAGGCTCGCCGCGCCGTCGCTCCAGCTGCAGGCGATGGGCGCGGCGGTGGTCGGCCGCCGTACCCCGGTCTCCGAGATGGCCACCCCGGCGAGGGTGTTGAACAGCTGGGACTTGCCGCTGCCGGTGGCACCCGCGATGGCGACGACGGTGTGCTGGCCGGAGAGCTTGCGCCGCGCCGCCGCCTCGTCGAGGACCCGGCCCGCCTCGGCGAGCGTGTGGCTGTCGAGCCGGGTACGGGAGAGCCCGACCAGTTCACGCAGAGCGTCCAGGCGCGAGCGCAGCGGGCCGTCGTACGCCAACGGAGCCGGTACCTGGGCGGCCGAAGCGCGGGGCTCCACCAGGGAGGGCTGCTCGGCCTCGGCGCCCTCGGCCACGCGCCGGGCGATGAGCCCGTCGTCCCAGGTCTCCGCGGAGTCCGTCCCGGCTTTGTCGTCGTGCACGCGCGCGTGGCCCGCATGCTCGTCCTGCACCCGCGCCCGCTCCCCGTTCTCGTCCCGCACGCGCGGGTGCCCGGCATCGGCCTCGGCAGGGCCGTCCTGCCCCCGAAGGTGCTCCGGCCCCCGCCCGGGTAGGGACTCCTCTCCCGGCTGCCCCTGCCCCCGCCCCTGAACCGGCTCGGGCTCCCGTACCGCCTCGGGCTCCTGCACCTGCGCTGCCCGCGTCTCGCTCCCGTGGCCTTCTCCGGGGAGGCCGTTTTCGCGGCCGTCCGCTCCGGGGCGGCCGTCTCCTCCAGGGCGGGTGTTCCCGGACTCCGCGGGAGGAACGCTCTCAGCCTGCTCGGTACGCGAAGCCGCTTCCCGGGACATCACGTCTCCGGTGTGGTCGGCGTGGTCCGTGTGGTCCTGGTCAGTGACGGCGGTCACCGGTCACCTCTCCTTCTGCAGTACGGACAGGGCAGCGATGAGTTCGGCCTGGGGCTCGGCGTGGACGTCGAGGGCGTCCAGCGGGGCGAGGCGGCGCTCACGTTCGCCGTGCATGACCCGGTCCAGATGGTCGACGAGCAGGTGTCCGGCGCGTTCACGCAGCCGTGTCGCACGGTGCGCGCCGAGGCGTTCGCCCAGGCCCTCGTTCGCGGACCGGGCCCGCCGGCCGCCGAGTACGACGGTGGCGGTCAGGGCGGCGACGGTCTCCGCGTCGGGCGCGATGCTCCGGTCCAGCTCGCGCACCGACTCCTCGGCGTACTCCTCGATCTCACGCCGCCATCGCCGTGCGGCGAGGCCGATCCGGTGCTCGGCGCTCTCCAGCGAAGGATCCCGCTCCGCGAGCCCCGGGGCGCCCGCGGCCGGCTCCCGCCGCCAGGCCGCGTCGACGCGCTCGTCGGCGGCCGTGACGGCGCACAGCAGCAGCGCGGCCAGGCTGCCCACCAGCGCGTCGAGCAGTTCACCGGCGGTGCAGTCGAGGGGGTAGGCACGCCAGCGCTTCAGCGCGTCCCCGGCCAGTACGGCCCCGGAGTTCAGCTGGCCGCGCACGCGCGCGTGCTCGCTGTCGTACGCCCCGTCGACCGCGGCGATCAGCCGCAGTGCCGCCGCGTGCTGGGCGGCGGCCGCGCTGGCCAGCTCGGGCATCCGCGTCCTGAGCGAATCGAGGATGCCGTACGCCGTACGCGCCATGATGTGCTGCCGGGCTCCGGGATCCTGTGCCTGGTGCACGAGCCAGTTGCGCAGCGGGGCCACCGCGGTGGCGGGCAGCAGACCGCCGCCCCAGGCGGACTCGGGCAGCTCGGGGACCGTGAAGCGGGGCACCTGGCCGAGACCTGCCTTGGTGAGCAGGGCCCCGTACTGCCGGGAGACCTCGGAGACCACCTGGTGGGGCACCCGGTCGAGGACGGTCACCAAGGTGGCGTCGTACTCCTTGGCGGTGCGCAGCAGGTGCCAGGGCACGGCATCGGCGTACCGGGCGGCCGTGGTGACCATGATCCAGATGTCGGCCGCGGAGATCAGCGCGGAGGCGAGGACGCGGTTGTCGGCGACCAGGGAGTCGACGTCGGGCGCGTCGAGCAGAGTGAGCCCGCGCGGGAGGCTCTCGGCGGTCTCGATCCGCAGCACGCGTGCGGGGTCCTCACCGGGGAGCAGCAGGTCGTCCGCCGGGTCCTGCTGGGGCACCCATACGCGGGTGAGATCGGGCAGCACCCTCATCCCACTGAACCAGTGATGATCCTCCGGATGGCATACCAGCACCGGAGTCCTGGTGGTCGGCCGCAGCACGCCCGCTTCACTGACCCGCCGTCCGACGAGTGAGTTGACCAGCGTCGACTTGCCCGCCCCGGTGGAACCGCCCACGACGGCCAGCAGCGGCGCTTCGGGGCTTCTGAGCCGGGGCACCAGATAGTCGTCCAGCTGGGCCAGCAGTTCGTCGCGGTTGGCACGCGCGCGTGGGGCCCCCGCCAGGGGCAGCGGAAAGCGTGCGGCGGCAACACGATCGCGCAGGGCGGAAAGTGTGTCGAGCAGCTGAGGCCGTACGTCCAAGGTCACCACATGCGAAGAATGCCCAATTTTAGGGTAATTCTGAAGCATATGGAGTTGTCTGCGCGCCGACGGCGCACATCGGACGGAAGGGACGACCGGGACGCGGGGGCAGTCCAGGCATAACGAGTACACAACACCCGGGCCGTGATGCACCAAAAGCGATGCACGATTCGCACCTGCCTGCGATTATCAGGACCGCTTCACCGAACCTCCACATCGAGCCACGGAGGCGAAGCAACAGGGACACGGATCCAGGAGCCCTATCCTTGTCCCCGGCAACGTCACGGATCAGCCCACACCCGGGCACCACGAACGAGGCCACCACACCGGCCCCCGTAGCTCAGTGGATAGAGCAGGCGCCTTCTAAGCGCTTGGCCGCAGGTTCGAGTCCTGCCGGGGGCGCAAACGCTCGATGACCAGCGGAAACGCTGGATATTTTCCGTTTCTGGCGCAATGCACATCGTCCCCAGACCAAGCGCCTTGATCGTCCATCCCGGACCGGCACCTGCGGACGACGGCGAAGCACAGGGGCCGGACGCTGGAAGAGCACATGCGGCTGTGGTGAGGCGACCGCGAGCAGAAGGGTCATCGGCCCACCGTCTGGAGCATGGGACGATGCCGCTCAAGCAGTGCCTCGAGGCCGGGATCTATCCGATCCACCCGCGTCAGTTCCGTCACACGTTCGCGCACCCGTGGAAGTCGAATGCCGGCAACAAAGACGACCTGATGCGCATCACTGGGTGGCGCTCACGGCAGATGCTGTCTCTTTACGCCGCGGCCGCTGATGCCGAGCGCGCCCGGCCAGGCACACCGAAACCTGTCCCCGGGGGGGGGACCGGCCGTAGGGAGTGGAGGAGGGCACGGACACGGTCTCGGCGGGCCGCCCAGGCAGTCCCTCCGGTTGGCCGATTGTCCCGCCTTCACAGAAGCCGCGCTGGTGTTGTCCAAATCACGTGGATAACTTTGGGTCGATCGAGAGACCCCTAGCCCCACCTGGAGTCCACAAGTGAACCGCCCCTCCCGGCTCTTCACGGCCGTGCTCACCGCTTCCGCAGCCATCCTGCTGACCGCCTGCGGCTCGGGAGGAAGCGACGACTCGACCTCGGACAAGATCAAGGGGGCAGATGTCGGCGGCGGAAAGACGTCGGCGAGCCCTTCGGCCTCGGCCTCGTCGGACGGCGTCAACCGGCCGGAGATCGCGCTGTCCAAGGAGTTCCAGGCGGACTTCGAGAACTGGTCGAACAGCGATCCGAAGCTTCAGGCGATCCTGAATGACGGTCGTGAGCAGCTGAGGGCGAAGTACGCCGCAGTAATCAATGCGGATCTGAACTCCGAAGCAGTGGCCTTCTACAGTTCGGAAGCCACCCAGGCGTCCGCCCGCAAGTGGATCAAGCAGTTCGTCGACGACGACGACAGCATCATCGGCAAGGTCACCGCCTTCAACGCCAAGGCCCTCATCAGCGACAGCGGCTCCGGCGTCCTCTTCTACTGCGTTGACGAGCGCCAGGCATCCACGAAGAACCGCAAGACCGGGAAGATCGTCAAGACTCCGGACAAGCCTGAGTCAGTGCTGCAATACCGCACCCGGCTGGACAAAAACCCTCAGGGCGTGTGGAAGACCACTTCTGTGACCGTGGCGGTGGCGGGATGCAGCCGATGAGCTTGGTCGCGAAGGCGAGTGCTCTTGTCGCCGTCTCGGTCTGCTCCGTGGTCCTGTCTTCCACAACGGCATACGCCATCGGAGATGACGACGTCGAGCCGCCGTCCTCGGGCCGCCCTTCCGGCAGCGCGTCCGGCACCACACTCGCCGCCTCGGCCACCACCACCCGCATCAAGGTCACGCAGCAAGAACCCCAATGAGGTCAAGGTCCGCGCGGAGCTGCCGAACGCGGGCGTGTGAACGGAGACGGCTGCAAAGCCGATCGCCCTGCGTCTCGAACCCGGCACCGCTGACGCCGAGACCTACCCTGCCTCCGGCGACTGCAAAATCAACGACGACGGCTCCATCGGCACCCCGTATGCCAAGGGCGATGCCGACAAGACACCGCCATGCGGCATCACCTATCTCCGCGCGAGCAGCGGCCAGCCGTACAAGTTGAAGGCCTCCATCACCTGGCAGATCTCCTGGGAAGGGTCCGGCGGCACGCAGGGCGACCTGCCGGACGGCACCTTCGAGACCACCCAGGACATGGCGGTCCAGGAGTTCCAGGCGGTCAACCGATAAGCAAGAGTGGGCAGTTCAACGTCTTCAGGGGGATCCAGCATCGTCGGTCACCGCAATGCCCTTCGGCCGGTGGCGTTCTCGCCCGACGGCCGTCTGCTGGCGACTGACGACTGACGACTGACGACTGACAGCAGACCGAACCGTACGGCTATGGGCTTGTGCCACCGGACAGCCCGTCGGCTGCCCGTTTTGCGAAAAGTGGCAGGTCAAAACCGTGATTCAGCCCTGATGACGCGACAGGTCGCAGACGTCTCATAGGCGCGCACGCCGAAGCCGTAGCCGTATCACGGTAGGAATGTGCAGGTCAGCGCGTATACCGGCGAGGTTCGGCAGGGGACGCCGCCGAATCGCAGGTCCGAGTCCTACGGGGGCACACTCGAAAGGCTCCCCGCGCTAGGCTCCCGGCGCGTCGAAGGCCGGGCGCCGAAGTCGGCGGACCCGGCTGCAGTCACCCCGGCGGGGACTGTCCTCGGCCACCCGGTCATCGCCTTGCCCTGCTCTGTCAGACTCGATGGCATGCCGAAGAGTCGGGGGCGCCGTAAGCCGGGCGGCGGCAAGAAGCCCGTGCGTCGTCCACCTCGTCCCCTGCGGCTGTGACCGTGTCCTGCGAGAGGCCCGGACTCCGCATCCGGAGAACGTGGACGTCCCGTCCGTCGAGGCGTGGGCAAGCGTTTGCCGGGGAAAGCGGAGCCAGCCGCCGGAGGAGGCGTGGGGTCTGCCCAAGCAGACCCCTGCCGCCCTCGCCGCGCGGGGCGTCGATCTCACCGGCCACGATGCCGTCGACTCCGCTGTGCGCGTCCTCAACGCCAACGGCTCGCCCGACAAACCACGAGCCGGCCCCGACCGTCCGGGCTCCTGACCACGCATGGAGCCACCGCTACCGCAGCCGGCGGCACACGCCGGCGGCACAGAGTCTGAAGAACATTCTGGGGAACAGGTTGAAGAAGAGGCAGGAAGAATTGGTCCAGAGCAGTTCCGCCACGGCATCCCCGCAAATTGCAAGGCTGGTGGCACGAAGCGGAGATCTCAAGAGCGAGCTGGTGGCGTTCGCCCAGGGGCCGCGCTTCGCCCGGCGGCTGGATGCCCAGCTCGACGAGGCCGCGGACCGGCTCGGCTTCCTGGACGAGGCGGCCGCCATCGAGACGATCGATCACTTCGTGCTGCAGTACCGGCTGGCGGACGGCTCCACCGTCGTCGAGCGGTTCGTGGCCCAGCGCCGACCGCCGCTGCCGGAGGACGAGCGTGCGATGCTGCTCGGCTGGTGCGACGTGGTCGAGGGGGTCTTCGAGGTACAGGGCCTCGAACGAGACGCCGCCATCCTGCACAACCTGCTCGACGACATCGTCTACCGGGTCCACTCCAACCTGGGACAGCGGGCACTCGGAAAACTCCGCAAGGGCATGTTCGTCGCCGCCCGTATCGTGCCCGTCCACCCCGACACCGACGCCTGGCTGGTCAGCGGCAACCTCACCACCTACCCGCCCGGCGACGGTCCGGAGCTGGCACGGGTCGCCGCCCAGACCCTCAGCGTCAATCCGCAGTTGCTGCGCCGTAATCCCGAGATGCTGCGCAGGGCCTGGGAGATGCAGGCCGAGGCCCGCGCCGACTTCATCGAGGTGTTCGGCACCGACCTGCTCGTCCTCGATCCCGCAGAGGCGCACGTCCGGTTGCGGGAGTACCACCGTCACCGGTGGGACAAGTCAGTGGCCGGACTCGACGAGGAGACCGCCGCGCAGGCGGCGAAGACGGGGCCCTCACTCGACGAGCTCAGCAGCCTTCCCGAGGAACTCCTCGCCGCGGACACCGTCGCTGTGATCTGCGACGAGGCCGAAGGCATCTGCTACTACGCCGACTTCGGCCGCCTCGACGCCCTGTTCGCCGATCCGCGCCTGGTCCGTGACCGTACCTGCCTGGCCCAGCTCAGGGAGTACCTCAACGACGACTCCGTCTCCCCCATGGTCATCCGCCGCCTGGTCCAGCGCCATCCCGGGAACGCAGACGCCGTGTTCCGCGCGCTCCTGCGCAAACCCGCGTTCACCTGGGAACGGGACGGCGAGGAGTTGCTGTGCCGCCGCAAGAAGCGCCACTACGGACACGAGCCTTCGCCGAGCATCACCCCGGTCGGCACCCGGCTCGCGGAACTCCTGCGCGCCGAAGGACGACACGGGCGATGAGATTGACCACCGCCGAACTCGATGCCATGACCGCGGAGGCGATCATCGATGCCCACGACGAGTACGAACAGCTCACCGCTTTCCACTCGGTCGTCGAGGACCGCCTCGCCCTGCCGTTCAACACAGTCGTGCTCGGTGTCACGGTGACTGTCACCGCCCTCCGGCTCCGGCCCGGCACCGGCATCGTCGCCCTGTGCAGACGCGGCCGGTACCGTCAGGCGATCGGCCTCCTCGACCTGCCGCTGCCCGAACCCGCGCCCGAGGGATGGGCCTGGGTGGATGCCTACCGGCACTGGGCGTCCTGAGCCGCACGGCCGCTGCCGGCCTGCCACCCGTGATCGACGTCCGCCATGGAGACCGGTCCGCCCGAGGAGCCGTACGAGGGGGTCGTACGAGGGCCCGTATGAGAGAGGTGCGAGGGGACGTACGCGGGCCGGGGAACTTCCCCGTATAGAGGGGTTTAGCACAACAGAAAACACAAGCCCGGCATAGCCGCCCCAGCGTCGCGACACACTCACCACTGTGCAGCCAACCGTGCACACAGAGCGACCTGGAGGGTGCGTGTTCCACACCATGAAGCAGCGTCTGGCGGCGTGTGCCGCCACCGCGGCCTTTGCCGCGGCGGCGGCCTCGTTCGCCGCTCCGTCGACGGCCGCCGGTGCCGCCGCCGTCGGCGAACTGACCTACGGCAGCGACATCCTACTGCAGAACCAGTACGGAGGTGACGGCGGCTACTTGGACACCAACGGCCACTCCAGCCAGCCGGGCGCCACCTACGAGGTGAGCACCAACCAGACCCCCAACAGCCGCGGACCCGCGACCTCGGTCTGGAAGGTCGCCTCCGCCACCGGCAAGGCCAACGGCACCCGCGTCACCAGCGGCGACGTCATCTACCTCATCAACCAGTACGGCAGCGGCACCTACCTGGACACCAACGGCCACGCCACCCGTCAGGGCGCCAAGTACGAGGTGTCCACGACCGTCACCAAGGACCGCGGCCCCGGCACGGGGAAGTGGCACATCTTCGGCAGGACGTCCTCACCCACGGACGGCACCATCCGCACGGACGACATCGTGCACCTGCTGAACGACTACGGATCCGCCAACGGCGGCTTCCTCGACACCAATGGCCACTCCAGCCAGCAGGGCGCCAAGTACGACGTGTCCACCAGCCACTACACGGACCGCGGGACGGGCACCGGCTCCTGGAAGGTGCTGCCCGCCAACTGATCTGACCCACGGGTCGGCTGGCCCTCCCACCATCGCCGCGCGTCACCAGGACGGCCACCCCTTCTTGTGGCGTGGTCGCGGCCGGGGGCGCGCGGCGGATCGGAGTCGCGTCCCGGCGCGCAACGGGACACAGCGGGAAACAACGGGGTGGGGCCCCGTTCGCAAGGGGTGCCCGGCACGGGCCCGAGGGCGTGGGTCCGCGGTCATCGGCCCGGGGGGGGTCCGCAGTCATGGGCCCCAGAGGCATGGGTCCGCACTCATGCGTCCGGGGGCATGCCTCCGCACTCATGAGTCCGCAGTCATGGGCCCGGAGGGGGGCGGTTGCGGACCGGTCAGGCGTTGACGCTGTCGGCCAGCAGGGAGAACTCCTCGTCGGTGAGGGCGACTTCGGCGGCCGCGACGTTCTGCTCCAGGTGGGCGACGCTCGACGTGCCGGGGATGGGGAGCAGCACCGGGGAACGGCGCAGCAACCAGGCGAGCGCGAGCTGCGGCGGACTCGCGCCGCGTTTTCTTGCCACGCTGTCCAGCGGACCGCCCGGGCGGGCGAGTTCGCCCGTGGCCATGGGGAACCACGGGATGAAGGCGAGGTTCTCGCGCTCGCAGTGGTCCAGTACGTCCTCGGCGGCCCGGTTGGCGAGGTTGTACAGGTTCTGCACAGACACGATGTTCCCGATCCGGCGTGCCTGACCGATCTGCTCGACGGTGACCTCGGACAGGCCGATGTGCCGGATCTTGCCCTCCTGCTGGAGGAGCACCAGTTCGCCGAGTTGTTCGGCCAGCGGCACCTTGCGGTCGATGCGGTGCAGCTGGAAGAGGTGGATGCGCTCCAGACCGAGATTGCGCAGGCTCAACTCGCACTGCTGACGCAGGTATTCGGGGCGGCCGAGCGGGCGCCAGTCGTCCGGACCGGCGCGGGACAGGCCGGCCTTGGTGGCGATGACGAGGTCGTCCGGGTAGGGGTGGAGCGCCTTGCGGATCAACTGCTCGCTGACGAAGGGGCCGTAGGAGTCCGCGGTGTCGATGAAGTTCACGCCCAGTTCGACGGCCCGCCGCAACACGCGCACGGCTTCGCCGGGATCCGCGGGCGGGCCCCATACGCCGGGACCGGTCAGCTGCATGGTTCCGTATCCGAGGCGATGGACGGGCAGGTCGCCGCCGAGGGAGAAGGTGCCGGAAGCCTCGGCGGGGCTGGAGGCGGCGGATGCGGTCATGGAACGTCCTTCGGTCAGGGGACGACGGCGGCGACGGCGTCGAAGTTCTTCCGGGCGCGCGGCCGATCGCCCGCGGGCGGGCGGCGGGCCGCCGGGCTCCGCGCTCTGCCGGAGGCACGGCGAGGCTGTCGCCGTACGGCTTCTCTCTCACACCATCCTGATCCGTCGGCACACTCGGCGCACCCGCGGCGGTCCTGCCGGCCGGGCAGGACGGCGCCTCCGCCTGCCGCTGCGCCCGGACGGCCGGTCGCCCAGGCAGGCCCCCTGGCCGCTCCCCTGGCCGGTCGCACGGACCGGTCACCCAAGCCGGTCACCCGCCCGGAGGTCGATCTTCCGTTCAATCCTTCACCCCTACGGAAGCCGTGACCCCGCAAAGATCATATCATCACTCTTAGTTGTCGCATGATTACACACTGCCACGGGGGGCAGGTACGAAGCGAGGGACACGGGGTCTTAGGGAGGGGAGGGGGCGCCCATGTGGATTCGTCGCACGGCGTATCCCGTGCTGCTGCTGCTGATGATCACCGTGGCTGTCGTGGTACCGCACTACCACCTGAGTCCCGGACTGGCGACCACCGGCTTCCAGTACGGAGTCATCGCCTATCTGGTGATCCTGGAGCGGGTGATCCCCTACGACCGCACCTGGCACCCGGACCGCCGTGAATGGGGCTGGTACGGCATCTACTTCGTGCTGACCAACTTGGGCAGCGTCATCGCGCAACTGCTGGTCGCCGCACTCATCGCCGTCCTGTCCCCGGCCAGGCCGAAGCTGCCCCTGGCGGTCGAGATCCCGCTGGCGCTGCTGGTGGGATCGCTGGCCAGCTATCTGGTGCACCGGTTGGGTCACACCAACCGCTGGCTGTGGCGACTGCACGGCATCCACCATGTGCCGGAGAAGGTCAACGTCGCCAACAACGGCGTCAACCATGTCCTGGACATCCTGCTGGCGCAGAGCAGTGTGCAGTTGTGCCTGAGCCTGTTCGGATTCTCACAGCAGTCCGTGTTCGCGACCGGCCTCTTCGTCATCACGCAGGGCTATTTCATCCACGCGAACATCGACGTCCGCATCGGCTGGCTCAACCACGTGTTCGCCAGCCCGGAACAGCATCGTCTGCACCACAGCACGGATCTCTCCGAGGCCGGTCACTACGGCTCGGACCTGGCTGTCTGGGACCGAATATTCGGCAGTTACACCTGGTATCCCGACCGGAAGCCGCTCGCCGTGGGTCTCCAGGACCCCGCGTCCTTCCCGAGAACCGAGGCCGTCTTCGCCAGCCAACTCCGGTCGTGGCGACGGCCCGTGAACTGACGACGCACCTCCCTGTACGACCCTCCACCTGACCGCGGCCGGAGCCGGCCGCGGTCGGGCCATCGTCCTGCCCTTTTCACACGTGCCGCCGTGCCACGACAACTCAAGGATTCGGCCATGTCGGACCTATGCAAGGTCGTCACCCGCGACAAGATCGCGATCATCGGAATCGGCTGCCGGATGCCCGGCGGCGCCTCGGACCACCGGACGTTCTGGCAGAACCTGATCGACGGAAAGGATTGCATCACCGCGACGCCCGGAAATCGGTATGACATCGCGACCCTCGCCAGCCGGGACAAGACGAAGCCGGGCCGGCTGGTCGGCGGGCGCGGTGGGTACATCGACGGTTTTGACGAATTCGACCCGGCGTTCTTCGGCATCAGCCCGCGCGAAGCCGCGCACATGGACCCGCAGCAACGCAAGTTACTGGAGGTGGCCTGGGAGGCGCTGGAGGACGGCGGGCAGAAGCCGGCCGAACTGGCGGGGCAGGACGTCGGCGTCTTCGTCGGCGCGTTCACGCTGGACTACAAGATCCTGCAGTTCGCCGACCTGGGGTTCGAGACACTGGCCGCCCACACCGCGACCGGCACGATGATGACCATGGTGTCGAACCGCATCTCCTACTGCTTCGACTTCCGCGGTCCCAGCGTCTCCCTCGACACCGCATGCAGTTCCTCGCTGGTCGCGGTCCACCTGGCCTGCCAGAGCCTGAGCCGGGGCGAGAGCAGCCTGGCACTCGCCGGCGGCACGCTGCTGCACATGGCGCCGCAGTACACCATCGCCGAGACCAAGGGCGGCTTCCTCTCCCCCGAGGGCCGCTCCCGCACCTTCGACGCGTCGGCCGACGGTTACGTCCGTGCCGAAGGCGTCGGCGTGGTCGCCCTCAAGCGCCTGGACGACGCCCTGCGCGACGGCGACCCGATCCACGCGGTGGTCATCGGCAGCGGCGTCAACCAGGACGGCCGTACCAACGGCATCACCGTGCCGAACGCCGACGCCCAGGTCGCCCTGATCGAACGGGTCTGCGCCGAGGCGGGCATCGTGCCCGGCAGCCTGCAGTACGTCGAGGCCCACGGCACGTCGACCCCGGTCGGCGACCCGATCGAGGCGCGCGCGTTAGGCCGGGCGCTGTCGATCGGGAGAGAACCCGGCGCCCCCTGCTACGTGGGCTCGGTCAAGACCAACATCGGGCACACCGAATCAGCCGCCGGGATCGCCGGGTTGATCAAGACAGCGCTCAGCCTGAAACACCGGAAGATCCCGCCCCACATCAATCTCGACCAGCTCAATCCCGCGATCGACCCCGACGCGCTGCCCTACCGGATCCCGACCCGCACGGTCGACTGGCCGGAGCACGACGGGCCCGCCCGCGCCGGGGTCAACTCCTTCGGTTTCGGCGGCACCAACGCACACGTGCTGCTCGAAGCGGCACCCGCCCGTGCGGAGGCCGCCGGGAGCACGGCCGCGGCCACGACGAGCACGGCGGCGGGCGCAGCAGGAACAGCAGAAGTCACGGGGGGCGCGGAGGGCACAGCAGAGGCCACGGAGAGCGCGGCAGAGGTTTCGGACGGTGCCGCGGTGGCCGTTGTGGGCGCGGGGGCCGAGGGATGGGATGCGGCGGTTCCGGCGGTTCCGGCGGTTCCGTCTTCGTATTCCATCCTCCCGCTGACCACACGTGACCCGGCGCTGCTCCCCGAGGCGGCGGCCGGCATCCGCAAGGAGCTGGCCGGGGTCGCCCACGCTCCGGCCGCCTCGCTGACCGACATCGGCTACACCCTGGCCCGCCGCCGGCAGCACCTCGAATCGCGGCTGTCGGTCGTCTACGACTCGCGTACGTCGCTCGAAGCGGCCCTCGACGCCTACCTGCGCGGCGACCAGCACCCCCATGTGCTGGTCGACCAGCGGCGCGAGGGCGAGCAGCGGCGGCTGGTCTGGGTCTTCACCGGGATGGGACCGCAGTGGTGGGCCATGGGCCGGCAGTTGTTCGAGACCGAGCCGGTCTACCGCGCGGCGGTCGAGCGCTGCGACCGCGAGATCCGGGACCTCACCGGCTGGTCGCTGGTGGAGGAGATGGCCGCCGACGAGGCGGACTCGAAGATGAGCGAGACCTGGCTGGCCCAGCCCGCCAACTTCGCCGTCCAGGTCGGGCTCGCGGCCCTGTGGCGCAGCCGCGGCGTCCGTCCGGACGCCGTCGTCGGCCACAGCACGGGCGAGGTCGCGGCGTTCTACGAGGCGGGCGTCTACACCCTGCGGGAGGCGGCCACGGTCGTCGTGCACCGCAGCCGCCTCCAGCAGAAGCTGGTGGACACCGGCGCGATGCTGGCCGTGAGCCTGTCCGAGGACGAGGCCGAGCGGCGGGTCGCGCCGTACGCGGACCGGGTGTCGGTGGCCGCCGTCAACAGTCCGACGGCGATCACCCTCGCCGGAGACAAGGACGCGCTCGCGGAGCTGGCCCTGCAACTCCGGGCGGAGGACGTCTTCGCCAAGTTCCTCACCGTACGGGTGCCCTACCACAGCCCCCGCATGGACCCGATCAAGGACGAGCTGCTGTCCTCGCTCGCCGGGCTGGAGCCGCGCGCCGCGCGGGTGCCGCTGTATCTGACGGGAGGGCCGGAGGCGGCGGCCCGCGGCCGGGCCGAGGGGCCCGAGCTGGACGCCGGCTACTGGTGGCGCAACGTCCGCGACAGCGTGCGTTTCCGGGATGCCGTCGACCGGCTCGTCGAGGACGGTCACGGTCTCTTCCTGGAGATCGGCCCGCACCCCGTGCTGGGTCATTCGATCGCCGAGTGCCTGACCGCGAAGGGCGCCGAGGGGCGCAGCCTGCCCTCGATCCGGCGTCAGGAGGACGAGCGCGCGCGGTTCACCCTCTCGCTCGCGGCCCTCCACAACGCGGGCGTCGACATCGCCTGGGAGGTGCTGCACCCGCGGGGCAGGCCGGTGACGCTGCCCCGCTACCCCTGGAAGCGGGACCGGCACTGGACGGAGCCGAAGCCGGTCGAGCAGGTCCGGCTCGGCCGGCGCGACCACCCGCTGCTGGGCCGTCGGCTGGCCACGGCGGAACCGACCTGGGAGGCCGCGCTCGACGTCGAGGCCCTGCCCTATCTGCTCGACCACCGCATCCAGGGCAGTGCGCTGTTCCCGGCGGCGGGCTATGTGGAGATGGCGACGCAGGCCGTGCGCGCGATGACCGGCGGCGGGGAGGCCGTGATCGCCGACATCGAGCTGCGCAAGGCGCTGTTCCTGTCGGCCGGATCGGACGGCGGGAGCGCCCCGGAGGAGTCCGGCGGCGACACCGCCACGGTGCAGCTCTCCTTCTCCGCGGAGAACGCCGCGTTCACCGTCGCCACGGTGCACGCCGACGACTCCCGGGAGCGGACCGTGCACGCGCGCGGTGTCGTCCGTACCGGGCAACGCGCCGCCGGACAGGCCCGGCTCGACGCCGGCCCGGTTCAGGCGCGCAGCCTGCGCCGGCTCGACGGCGCCGACTGCTATGCCGCGCTCGGGGCGCTGGGCTACCACTACGGCCCGGCCTTCCAGGGCATCGAGGAGGTGTGGATCGGCCGTGACGAGGCGCTGGCCCGGATCCGTCCGACGGAGCCGATCGGCGACGACGCCGCCCGCCACCACATGCACCCGGTCCTCCTCGACGCCTGCTTCCAGACCCTGCTGACCCCGCAGATCGTCGAAACCGGGGACGACGCCGAGGACGCCGCGGGCGGCATCCGGCTGCCGCTGTCGATCGACGAGGTGCGCATGGCCGCCGTCGGCGACCGGCCGCTGTGGGCGCACGCCGTCGTCACCCGCCGGGCGGACGGTGAACTCGTCGGTGACATCGCCGTCCACGACGACGACGGCGCACCGCTCGGCCGGATCAGCGGCTTCCGCGCCGCCGACATCGAGAGGGCCTCCGCCGCCGTCAGCCTGAGCACCGTGGACTCCTGGCTGGCCGACGTCGCCTGGATCGACACGCCGTACGCGGCGGACGACGACTCCGCAAGCGGGACGGCCGCGCCCCACTGGCTCGTCCTCGCCGACGGCCGGGGCGTCGGCGACGCACTCGCGGCGCTGATCGCCGGGCGCGGCGGGCACTGCCACCTGGTGCGCCCCGGAACCGCTTACCGCCTCGCCGACGACCTGCGGGAGTCGACGGTCCGGCCGGACTCCGCCGACGACCTGGACCGTCTCTTCGCCGACCTGCGCGCCGCGGGCGGCCGGCCGTACGACCACGTCGTACACCTGTGGAACCTCGACCTGCCGACGTTCGACGCGACGGCCACCGCCGACGAGCTGCGCGGACTCTCCGGCACCGGCGGCTACTCGCTGATCGCGCTCGCCCAGCGGCTGCCGTCCGCGCTGCCGGGCGGCAGGCTGCACATCGTCACCCGCGGCGCCCAGGCCGTCGTCTCCGCGGATCCGGTCGAGCCGCTGTCCGCTCCGGCCTGGGGCATCGGGCGCGTGCTGTGGCAGCAGGAACTCACCGCCCACCGCGGGAAGCTGATCGATCTCGATCCCGCGTCCACCTCGTGCGGGGCCGACGCCGAGGCACTGCTGCGGGAGGTGACGGCCGCCGGTGAGACCGACGACGAGATCGCGCTGCGCGCCGGCCGCCGCTGCATCAGCCGCCTCACCCCGGTCGCCGGCCACCTGACCCGTCCACTGCCGCTGCGGCTGCGTGCCGACGGCGCCTACCTGGTGACCGGCGCGTTCGGCGCGCTGGGCCGGCTGCTGTGCCGCGCCCTGGTCGCCTGGGGTGCACGGCGGCTGATCCTGGTGGGCCGGACCCGGCTGCCCGAGCGGGAGCACTGGCGCGAGACCGACCCGGGCTCCGCGGCCGGCCGCGCCGTCCGGTTCGTGCAGGAGCTGGAGTCGCTGGGCGCCCAGCCCGTCCTCGCCCCCCTCGACATCAGTGACGAGGCGAGCCTGACGGCCTGGCTGGCGGAGTACCGGCGGCTCGCGTCCGTGCCGATCCGCGGCGTCTTCCACCTCGCGGGCCAGGTCCGCGACACCCTGCTGCCCGAGATGGACCGGGAGACCTTCGACGCGGTCCACGACCCCAAGGTCCTCGGCGCGTACCTCCTGCACCGGCATCTCGCCGAGGAACCGCTCGACCACTTCGTACTGTTCTCCTCGATCGCCTCCTTGCTGACGACCGCCGGGCAGACCAACTACGCGGCGGGCAACGCGTTCCTGGACGCGCTGGCGCACCACCGGCGGGCCCGTGGCCTGCCCGGTCTCAGCCTCGACTGGGGTCCCTGGGCGACCGGCATGATCGAGGAGCTGGGGCTCATCGAGCACTACCGCAGGAACCGCGGCATGAGTTCCCTGTCGCCCGAGGCGGGGACGGCCGTGCTGGAACGTGTCATCGGGCAGGACCGGGCCCAGTTGCTCGTCGCCACGGTCGTCGACTGGCCGGTCTTCCTCGCCTGGTACGCCTCCCCGCCGCCGCTGGTGAGCGAGCTGGCCGCGGCCCTGGGCGGGTCGGCGTCAGCGCAGGGTGAACAGAGCAGCTTCCTCGACGCGTTCCGGGACGCCGACGACACGGCCCGTCGGAGCCTGGTGGCGGAGCGTTTCACGGCGGTGGTCGCGGGCGTGCTGCGGGTGCCGGCCGAGCAGGTCGAACTCGACCACGCGCTGGGCGGGCTGGGCCTGGACTCGCTGCTCGCGATGGAGCTGCGCTCCCGCGTCCACGCGGAACTCGGCCTCGCGCTGCCGGTCGTCACCCTGCTCAGCAGCGCCCCGGTGGGCGAACTGATCGGCCGGCTGCACGAGGGCCTGGCCGAGCTGGTGGCGACCGGTGCGGACGAGGACGCCGGCGGCGCCGCGGTCGAGCTGTTCCAGGACGAGGGACGGCACCCGCTGACCCAGAACCAGAAGGCGCTGTGGTTCCTCAAGCAGCTCAACCCCGACGGTTTCGCCTACAACATCGGCGGGGCGGTCGAGGTACGCGTGGAACTCGAACCCGACCTGATGTTCGATGCGTTCCGGGTGCTGATCGAGCGCCATCCCAGCCTGCGCGCCAACTTCACGCACGAGCAGGGCCAGCCGGTGCAGACGGTCGCCCCCGCCGCCGAGGCCGCGCTGCGCCGGGACGTCGCCCTCTTCGACGTCGAGGGCGTGGCGTGGGACGACGTCCACGCGATGATCGTGCGCGAGTACCGCAAGCCGTACGACCTCGAACGCGACCCGCTGGTCCGGCTGCGCCTGTTCCGGCGCGGTCCCGACCGCTGGGTGCTGATGAAGGCCGTCCACCACATCATCTCCGACGCGATCTCGACGTTCACCTTCATCGAGGAGCTGCTCGCGGTCTACGAGACGCTGCGCCAGGGCCGCGCCCCCGAGCTGCCGCCGGTCTCGGCGCGCTACCTCGACTTCCTGAACTGGCAGAACCAGTTCCTCGCCGGGCCCGAGGCGCGCAGGATGCTCGACCACTGGACGGCCCAGTTGCCGGCCGACGTCCCGGTGCTCGACCTGCCCACCGACAAGCCCCGCCCCGCGGTGCAGACCCACAACGGCGCGTCCGAGTTCTTCGTGCTCGACGCCGCTCTGAGCGCCCGCGTCCACGACGTGGCCCGCGAGCACAACGTCACCGTCTTCATGGTGCTGCTCAGCGCCTACTACCTGCTGCTCCACCACTACTCCGGGCAGGACGACATCATCGTCGGCAGCCCGGTGACGGGCCGTACCCAGGAGGACTTCTCCTCGGTCTACGGCTACTTCGTCAATCCGCTGCCGCTGCACGTCGACCTGGGTGACCGGCCGTCGGTGGAGCAGTTGCTCGCCCGGGTCCGGGAGGTCGTGCTCGGCGGCCTGGACAACCAGGAGTATCCGTTCGTACTGCTGGTGGAGGAACTGGGCCTCCAGCACGACCCGAGCCGGTCCGCGGTCTTCCAGGCCATGTTCATCCTGCTCACCCACAAGGTGGCCACCGAGAAGTACGGCTACCGCCTGGAGTACATCGAACTGCCCGAGGAGGAGGGCCAGTTCGACCTGACGCTGTCGGTGTACGAGGACGAGGCGGACCGGCGTTTCCACTGCGTCTTCAAGTACAACACCGACCTGTTCCTGGCCGAGACGATGCGGCGGCTGTCCGCGCACTACGTCAACGTCCTCGACGCCCTGACCCGCGCGCCCGCCGCGCACCCGGCCGGCCGGCTGGAACTGCTGGGCGCCCGTGAGCGCCGGCAGATCCTCGGCGACTGGAGCGGCGCCGGACGCCGGGCGGCCGGTCCCGGTGTGCCGGTGCACGAGCTGATCGGCCGGGCCGCCGCCGAGCACCCCGAGGCGATCGCCGTGTGCGCCCCCGCCGAGGACGGCACGACCGAGCGCATGACCTACGCCGAACTCGACCGCCGCAGCCGCGGCCGGGCGCGGCGACTGCGCGCACTGGGCGTCCGGGACGGCGCGGTGGTCGCCGTCTGCATGGAGAAGTCGCCCGAGCTGGTCGTCACCCTGCTGGCGGTCCTGCGGGCGGGCGGCGCCTATCTGCCGCTCGATCCCGGCAACCCGGCCGACCGGCTGGCCTACATGGCCGGGCACGCCGGGGCCGCGCGCGTCGTCGTGGACGGCCCGGGCGGTGAGCGCTTCGCCGGGCATTCCGGCGTCCTCACCCTGGCGGAGCTGTCCGGCACGGCGACCGTCCCGTCGGAACCGACGGGGCAGGCAGATCCGGCCGGGCAGGCGGGGCAGACCGAGCAGGCCGGACCAGCTGCAGCCGGTGCCGCCGCCGACGCGCCCGATCCGGCCGTCGGCATGGACGCCCCGGCCTACGTCATCTACACCTCCGGCTCCACCGGCCGGCCCAAGGCGGTGCAGGTCAGCCACCACAACCTCGCGTCCGCCTACGCCGCCTGGCGGGCGGAGTACCGCCTCGACACCGACGCCCGGGTCCATCTGCAGATGGCCGGCCCGGCGTTCGACGTCTTCACCGGTGACCTGGTCCGCGCCCTGTGCTCCGGCGGGACCCTGGTGCTGGTCGGCCGTGAGCTGCTGTTCAACACGGCGCGGCTGTACGCGACGATGCGCGCCGAGCGGGTCGACTGCGCCGAGTTCGTGCCCTCCGTCGTCCGCGGCCTGATGGCCCACTGCGAACGCGACGGCGCCCGCCTGGACTTCATGCGCCTGCTGATCGTCGGCTCGGACACCTGGAAGGTGGAGGAGTACGACCGGCTGCGCGCCCTGGCCGGCCCGGACACCCGTGTGGTCAACTCCTACGGCCTCACCGAGGCCACCGTCGACAGCACCTACTTCGAGGGTCCGACCGACGGCCTGGAACCGAGCCAGATGGTGCCGATCGGCCGGCCGTTCCCCGGTGCCGAGGTGTACATCCTGGACGAGCACGGCGCACCGGTGCCGCCCGGCGTGGCGGGCGAGCTGTGGATCGGCGGCACCGGGGTCGCCCTCGGCTACCTCGCCGATCCCGACCACACGGCCGAGCGTTTCGTCAGCCGCACCCTGGACCACGTCGGCGGCGCGGCACCGGTACGGCTGTACCGGACCGGCGACCTGGCCCGCTGGGACACCGGCGGCGGGGTCCATCTCCTGGGCCGGGCCGACTCTCAGGTCAAGGTCGGCGGCCACCGGGTGGAGATCGGCGAGATCGAGTTCCAGCTCGCGGAGTGGCCCGCCCTGGCCCAGGCGGTCGTCGTCGTCCGGCCGGACGGGAGCGGCGAGAACACGCTGTGCGCGTACGGCGTCGCCGCACCCGGTGCGAAGCTCGACTGGCGGGAGCTGCGCCGGCACCTCGGCGAGCACCTGCCGACGTATCTGATCCCGGCGACCTTCACCGAGTTGCCCGCGCTGCCGCTCACCGCGAACGGCAAGGTCGACGTCGGTGCGCTGCCCGAGCCCCGGTTCGCGGCCGGCG
Organism: Streptomyces sp. NPDC006012; assembly: GCF_042871185.1. NCBI lineage: Bacteria > Bacillati > Actinomycetota > Actinomycetes > Kitasatosporales > Streptomycetaceae > Streptomyces > Streptomyces sp. NPDC006012. Next base: position 394,872 of record NZ_JBIAIE010000001.1, on the reverse strand, counting down.
AGGACGCCCACGAGCCGCCGGTGACGCTCTACGAGACGCGGATGGCCGACCACTGGGCGGCGCTGCTCGGCCTGCGGGAGGTCGGCCTCCAGCACGACTTCTTCGAGGCCGGCGGCAGTTCGATCAAGCTGATCGAACTGATCCACGGGCTGCAGAACGAGTTCGAGATCAGCATCCCGGTCAGCCAGCTGTTCAAGGTGACGACGCTGCACGGGATGGCCCGGACGGTCGAGCACATCATCACCGGCCGGCTGCCGGGCGCGCAGCCGTTCCTCCGCTTCAACCGGGGGGCGGGTCCCGCCGTGTTCTGCTTCCCGCCCGCGGGCGGACACGGCCTGGTCTACCGGCGGTTCGCCGAGCAGCTGCCGGAGTACGAACTCGTCGCGTTCAACTACGTCGCCGAGGACGACAAGGTCACCCGGTACGCCGATCTGATCACCGCGCACCAGCCCGAGGGGCCCTGCGCGCTGCTCGGCTACTCCCTCGGCGGGAACCTCGCCTTCGAGGTGGCCAAGGAGCTCGAACGGCGCGGCCGTGAGGTCGCCGACGTCGTCATCGTCGACTCGTACCGCATCGACGCCGCCTTCACCCCGGACGTCGAGCACATCGAGGCGTTCGAGCGGGAGCTGCGCGAGCACCTGCACAAGCACACCGGCTCCGAGACCCTCGCGCAGGAGACCCTGGACCAGGCCAGGGACTACATCGCCTTCTGCGGCCGTACCCCCAACCTCGGCACGGTCGGCGCGGCCGTCACCGTCGTCTCCGACGAGCAGAAGGTGGCCTTCTACGCCGCGGGTGAGCGCGGGACCTGGCACGGCACCTCGACCGTCCGCACCGAGGTGCTGCGCGGCGCAGGCGTCCACGCGGACATGCTCGACCCGGGGTGCATCGAGCACAACGCCCGGCTGGTGCGCGGCGTCCTGACGCACGCCGCCGTGATCGAAGGGGCGGCCCCGCATGCGGCGTAGTTCCAGGGTGCGGTGGAGCGAACGCGAACGCGCTCCGGGGGAAAAGCCGCGCGTCATCATCGTCGGAGCGGGCGTGGGCGGGCTGTCCACCGGCTGCTACGCGCAGATGAGCGGCATGGAGACCCGTGTCTTCGAGAAGCACGTGCTGCCGGGCGGCTGCTGCACGGCCTGGTCCCGGGACGGCTATGTCTTCGACTACTGCATCGAATGGCTGACCGGTACCGCCCCCGGCAACGAGGCCCATCAGGTCTGGCGCGAGCTGGGGGCCCTGGACGGGAAGACGATCCGGAACTTCGAGGTGTTCAACACGGTCGTCGACGACGACGGCCGGTCGGTGGTCTTCTACAACGACCCCGACCGGCTGGAGCGGCACCTGCTGCGGCTCTCGCCTGCGGACGCGCCGCTGATCCGGTCGTTCTGCCGTGACCTGCGGCGGTTCTCCGACATCGACATCTACCCGTTCCTGAAGCCGGCCCCGCTGCTGACGCTGCGGGAGAAGGCCAGGATGCTGCGGAAGATCCTGCCGCTGCTGAACCTGTTCCGGCGTACCGCGGGGACCTCCATGGAGTCCTTCGCCGCGCGCTTCGAGGATCCGCTGCTGCGGCGGGCGCTGCCGTTCGTCTTCTTCCAGGACCACGAGGTCTTCCCGCTGCTGCCGTACCTGTTCAACCTGGCGGGGGCCCACCAGTCCAACGCGGGCTTCCCGCAGGGCGGTTCGCTGGGGCTGGCCCGGTCGATCGAGGAGCGCTACGCCTCGCTCGGCGGCCGGATCGACTACCGCGCCCGGGTGGAACGGATCCTGATCGAGGACGGCCGCGCGGTCGGCGTGGAACTGCGCGGCGGCGAGCGGCACTACGCGGACCACGTCGTGGCGGCCTGCGACGGCGCCACCACCCTGGACCGGCTGCTGGAGGGACGCTACTCCAGCCCCCGGACCGACCGGCTGTTCCAGTCGGTCCTCGGCACCCCGAAGCTGGTCTACCCGGGGGTGGTGTCGGTGTTCGTCGGGTTCGCCGGGGATGTGGCACCGGACGCCCCGCACAGCGCGACCTATCTGCTCTCCGACGCCGACAGCGCCCGGCTGCCGGGCGTGCTCCAGGGCAGTCTGGTGGTGCAGTTGCGCTCCCGGTTCTCGGACGGGCTGGCACCGCCCGGCAAGTCGGTGATCCACTGCTCGTACTTCAGCGACTACACCTCCTGGAAGGAACTGCGCCGCACCGACCGCGGCGCCTACCGGGCGCGCAAGCAGGAGGCCGGCCGGTTCGTCAGGGAGTTCCTGGAGCGCCACCATCCGGGGATCGCCGCGCGCATCGAGGTGGTCGACGTCGCCACGCCCGCGACCACCGAGCGCTACACCGGCAATCTGCACGGCTCCATCCTCGCCTGGAAGTCCTACACCGAAGCCGACGGCCTGATCCAGAACCTGATCGAGAAGGACCGGCTGCGGCTGCCGGGGCTCGACGGGCTCTGGCTGGCGGGCCAGTGGTTCACCGGCGGCGGGCTGATCCGGGTGGCGGCCGGCGGCCGGTTCGTCGCCCAGTACCTCTGCGAGGAGCTGGGCCTTCAGTTCCGGGCGTGGGAGAGCACGGCCGGCGAGACGTGGCATCCAGGGAAGCTGGGCCACCTGCCCCAGCTCGACAAGAGCATGAGGTGAAGGGCATGACGAGGCCTCGAAAGGCCCGCGAACGCCAGACGATGATCATCATCGGGGCCGGTCTCGGCGGACTGTCCACCGGCTGCTACGCGCAGATGAACGGCTACCGGACCCGGATCTTCGAGATGCACGAGATCCCGGGCGGCTGCTGTACGGCCTGGGACCGCGGCGACTTCACCTTCGACTGCTGTGTCAGCTGGCTGCTCGGCAACGGGCCGGGCAACGAGATGCACCAGATCTGGCTGGAGCTGGGCGCGCTCCAGGGCAAGCAGATGCGGCACTTCGACGTCTTCAACGTGGTGCGCGGGCGGGACGGCCGGGCGGTCTACTTCTATTCCGACCCGGACCGGCTCGAAGCCCATCTGCTGGAGATCTCCCCGGCCGACGCCAGGCTGATCCGCGGTTTCTGCTCGGGGCTGCGGAAGTTCCGCAAGTGCCTCGCCGTGTATCCCTTCCTCAAGCCGGTGGGGCTGATGGGCCGGGCCGAACGCTGGCGCATGCTCGCGTCGTTCGTCCCCTATTTCAATGTCATCCGCAAGTCGATCAGTGTCCTGATGACGGACTATTCCGCGAAGTTCAAGGATCCGCTGCTGCGCGAGGCGTTCAATTTCATCCTCTACGAGAAGCATTCCGCCTTTCCGGTGCTGCCGTTCTATTTCCAGCTGTCCGCGCACGCCAATCTCTCGGCCGGGGTGCCGGAGGGCGGCTCACTGGGGCTCGCGACCTCGATCGAGCAGCGCTATCTGCGGCTCGGCGGCGAGGTCAGCTACAACACGAAGGTGGACGAGGTCCTCGTCGAGGACGACCGGGCGGTGGGGGTGCGGCTCAGCGACGGGCGGGAGTTCCGCGCGGACATCGTGGTCTCGGCGTGCGACGGGCACGCCACCACGATGAAGCTCCTGAAGGGCCGTTACCTCCCCGAGGAGTACCGGCGGCTGTACACCGAGGTCATCGACGAGCCGGGGATGGTCTTCCCCGGATACGTCACCCTCTTCCTCGGGCTGCGGCGCCCCTTCCCGGAAGGCGCTCCCTGCACCACGTACCTGCTGACCGAGGAGGAGGCCGCGCGGCTGGTCGGCATCCGCCATCCGAGCATCAACGTCCAGTTCCGCAGCCAGCACTACCCGGAGCTGTCGCCCGAGAGGTCGACCGTCGTCTACGCCACCTACTTCAGCGACGTCGGTCCCTGGCGCGCGCTGAGCGACGGCCCGGAGCAGCGCACCCGCAGCCGCGGCGGAACGGAGCTGCACACCCTGCCGGTGCGCCGCGGGCGCCCGTACTACGAGGCCAAGCACCAGGTGCGCGACATGCTGCTGGGCTTCCTGGACCGGCGGTTCCCCGGCCTGACGGACAACGTCGCGGTACGGGACGTGTCGACCCCGCTCACCCAGGTCCGTTACACCGGGAACTACGACGGGACCGTCCTCGGCTGGCAGCCGTTCGTGGAGAGCGGCGAGACGATGGAGAAGGTCGTCAAGAAGTACGGGCCGGCCCTCCCCGGCCTCGCGAACTTCTACATCTCCGGCGTCTGGGCCACCACCGGCGGCCTCATCCGTGCCGCGGCCGCCGGCCGGCACGTCATGCAGTTCGTCTGCCGCGACGACGGCAGGGCGTTCACCGCACACATCGACGAGTCTGGGCCGCTCCCGACCCATGCCGTCATCCCCGTAGGACCCGATGGGAAGGATGGAGACCCCGATGAGCGAACGACCGGCGCCGCTGCCGTATCCGTTCACGTCCGCTGACCCCCTGGAGCTTTCCCCGATCTACACCGAACTGCGCGACGGGCCGCTGCGCAAGGTCCGGCTGCCCTACGGCGAGGACACCTGGCTGGTCACCCGGCACGCCGACGCGCGGTTCGTCCTGTCCGACCCGCGGTTCAGTCTGGCGGCCGGAGTGGAACGGGACCAGCCGCGGATGAGGGAGCTCTCACCGGGCGGTGACGGGCTGCTCTCCACCGACCCGCCCGTGCACACCCGGCTGCGCGGTGTGGTGGCCCGGCACTTCAGCGCGCGCCGTGTCGAGCAGATGCGGGTCGTGGTGCGCGAGGCCGCGGACGACCTGTTGGACCGGCTTGAGGAGTCGGGACCACCGGGCGACCTCGTGCAGGATTTCGCGGTCCCGCTGTCGATCGCCATGATCTGCGATCTGCTCGGCGTGCCGGCAGCGGACCGTCACCGCGTCCAGAAGTGGCTTGAAGTCCTGTTGGCCCAGGTCGTGACCAACGAGGACCTCGCCGCCGAATCGGGTGCGTATTTCGCCTACCTGACCGAGATGGTGGAAAAGCGCCGGCAGGATCCGCGCGACGACCTGCTCACCTGCCTCGTGCGGGCCCACTACGAGGAGGAACGCCTCTCCTACGAGGAACTGATCAAGCTTTCCATCGAGTTGCTCACCGGGGGGTTCGTCACCACCTCCAAACAGATCCCCAACTTCTGCTATCTGCTGCTGCGCCGCCCCGACTGGCTGGCACGGCTGCGTGAGCATCCGGCGGACCTCCCGGTCGCCATCGAGGAAATGCTGCGTTACGTGCCGATGCCCAACGGCCTCGTCTTCTGCCGGTACGCGACCGAGGACGTCGAGGTGGGCGGGAGCCTCGTGCGCGCGGGGGAACCGGTACTGGTCGACACGTCGGCGGCCAACCGGGATCCGGCGGTCTTCCGGGACCCCGAGGCGCTCGTCCTCGACCGGGCGCCGGAGGCCGCGCACCTGACCTTCGGACACGGCGCGCACTTCTGCGTCGGGGCGCGGCTGGGCCGGCTGGAGCTCCAGGTGGCACTGGAAACCCTGCTGACCCGCCTGCCCGCGCTGAAGCTGGCCGCGCCCGACGGCGAGGTGCGCTGGCGGGAGGAGACGATGCTCAAGGGCCTGCACGAACTGCCGGTCGACTGGTGAGGCCGTCGGCGGCATCGCGGCGCCCCGGATGCCGCTCGCGGCCCCGGCACCGCGGGCCGCGGCGTTGCAGGCCGTGGCACCGCGGGCCGTGACGTCGCCTGGCCGCCCGCGCGCCTGGCGTGGTTCCTCAGGCGCGCGGGCGGAGTGAATCGGTGGGGGGTGCGGGCGGAACGGCTCGCGGGAGTGCAGGCAGGAGGGTTCGCGGGGGTGCGGGCGGAGGGGCCGGTGGAGGGTGCGGGCTGACGCCGGGACCGGCCGGCCCAGGGGGCGCTCCCGCCGGCCGGTCCCGCGCCCGTGTCACGTGCTGCATCGCCGTCAGCTCACGGTGGCCGCCGTACGCTGAACCGGGCGCTGCTCGCGCGTGTACACGATCATGGAATGCCGCGCGGGCCGGTGCCGACAGCCGGGCGGACCTCGGCCAGGGACGAGACCGCGTCCCGTCGGGACACGTCGCTGCTCCTGCGGCACCACGCGGCGGTCCGGCCCGTGTCGACCGGCCCTGGTTCAGTGACTCGCTGCAGCAATCCCTGTCCTTACCAGTGGCGCACGTGCACCACACCTCCTGCCGCGTCCGCAGATCGGCAGAGCACTCCCGATGGTCGACAACATTCTGTCTACAGTATTCTGACTGCGCAATACGGGTGCAGAACAATGGCCTGATCTCCCCCGACCCGCATGCGGTCATGACCCCATGCAAGGAGCGCGTAGACTGTAGACGAAAACCAATTTCAATCAGGCTGACCGCTGCCGAGAGGTGGAGCCATGACGTCCGCGGCATTGCCGACCGGCACCGTACCCAAGCTGGAGCGCCCCGGCCCGCTGCGCGAGCGGGTCTACGAGGCCCTGCTGGAGCTGATCGTCACCAGGTCGCTCAAGCCCGGGCAGCATCTGGTCGAGACCGAACTCGCCGGCCACCTGGGCGTCTCCCGCCAGCCGGTCCGCGAGGCCCTGCAACGGCTCAACACCGAGGGCTGGGTGGACCTGCGCCCGGCCCAGGGGGCGTTTGTCCACGACCCCACGGAGGAGGAGGCCGACCAACTGCTGGTCGTCCGGGGTCTGCTGGAGGCCGAGGCGGCACGACTGGCGACGGCCAACGCCACGCCGCAGGCCACGGCGCGGCTGCGCGAGCTGTGCGAGACGGGCGAACAGGCCCTGGCGGACGATGACGTCGACGCCGTAGTCGCCGCGAACGCCGCCTTTCACGCGTATCTGATGGAGCTGGCGGCGAATTCGGTCCTGGCGGAGCTGCTGGCGCAGGTGGATCGCCGCGTCCGGTGGTTCTACACGCCCGTCGCCCGTACCCGCGGCGCGCTGTCGTGGCAGGAGCACCGGGCGATGATCGAGGCCATCAAGGCGGGCGACGAACAGCGGACGCGAGAGCTGATGCGGGATCACACCGAACACACCCGTGTCAGTTACCACAAGCGCAAGAACCCCGAGCAGTAGGCACGGACGTACGCACGTACCGGAGCGGTGCGGCGCCGGGCGCGGCGCGGAGAAGCCGCCCGCCGCGGTCCGTCCGCCGATGGCGGAGGAACGGACCGCGACGAGCGGCTGGGTCAGCCCTGTGCGAGCGTGCGGGTCAGACCGTTTCGCCGCTCACCTGCAACGCACCACCGGCCCCGGCCCGGACCCGACGCGCCGAGGGACGGCCCGGCTGCCGCAGCAGCAGCGCGAGCGCCGCCGAGGCGAGGCCGAGGCATCCGGCGAGGGCGTACGCCCCGGAGTAGCCCCAGGCCGCGACGACCGTCGCGCCCAGGCCGCTGCCGGCCAGCCCGCCGACCAGCTTGGAGCTGTAGACCAGCCCGTAGTTCTGGGCGTTGTTGTTCTCGCCGAAGTAGTCCGGGGTCAGCGCCGCGAACATCGGGAAGAACGCGCCGCCGCCGAAGCCGGAGATGAAGGCGAAGATGAGAAAGAGCCATTCGCTGCGGATGTCACCGGCCCACAGGACACCGAACTGCGACAGGCCCTCGACCGCCACCACCAGGATCAGGGTCTGCTTGCGGCCGAGCCGGTCGGACAGCCAGCCGGTCACCCCGCGGCCGGTGCCGTTGATGATGGACATGATGCCCATCGACGAGGCGGCCACCAGCGGACCGAACCCGATGTCCTTCGCGTACGGGACCTGGAAGGAGATGCCGAAGATGGACACCCCGGAGCACAGCACCAGGCAGAACCACATCAGCGGGAGCATCCCGGTGCGGATGGCCTCCATCGGCTCGTACTGCCGCACGGCAGGCGGGTTCTTGGACAGCGACTTGTCGCTGGCGGCGTTCTGGCTGTGCTGGATCGGGTCGACCTCTTCGGGCCACCAGTTCTTCGGCGGGTCCTTGAAGAACCAGCCGCAGACCGCCACGAGGATCAGCACGTAGACACCGACCAGGTCGAGCACCGTGTGGTAGTTGCCGGCGTCGAAGGAGTAGGTGAAGACGAAGATCATCGGTACGGATCCGTAGGCGAAACCGCCGTTGACGAAGCCGGTCTTGCCGCCTCGCCGTTCCGGGTACCACTTGCCGACGATGTTGACGCAGGTCGAGTAGACCATGCCGGCGCCCGTGCCACCGAAGAACCCGAAGCCCAGGATCGCCAGCGGCACGTTCGGCGCGTAGCTGAGGGCGAAGAAGCCGATCCCGGCCAGGACGGCTCCTACGAGGGTGGCACCGCGGGCACTGAGGATCCCGCGTTCCCGCAGCCTGCCCGTCGGGAAGGCGACTGCGGCCTGGAAGACCGTCCACACGCCGAGGACCCAGAACGTGTTGGTGGACGTCCAGCCATGCACGTCGGACAGGACTTCCTCGGCCGAGCCGTAGGCGTATTCCGCGACACTGATGGCCATCATGGCCACCCACGGAAGTATCACCATCAGCAGGCGCGGGCCGCCCAGAATGTCCCTGGCGCTCTCGCCGACCCGGTACACACGTCCGTTCGCATCTGTGACCTCTCGGTATGCGGGTCGTACGGTTGATGCCGTTGTCATTTCCAATCCCCTTGCTCAAGAGACTCGCCAGCGCCCCCTGGTCGGTACTCCATGGCAGTGCGGGGAGGTCTGGCCGCGGGCGATGGCGCCCGGACCGGACCTGTCACGCGGGCCGGCCGGGCCGGTCCGCGGGTCTGGGGGTGGGGGACGGCGCCGCGGGGGTCCGCGTCGCCGTGCCAGAAGCGGCGGATGCCGGGCCGCTTCGGTCGAGTGGCCGCGGTTTCGCTCCATGCTCAGATCACTCCGTCCGACTTGAGCAGGTGCAACTCCTCGTCATCCAGGCCGAGTTCACCGACGTAGATCTCCTCGTTGTGCTCGCCGAGCAGCGGGGAGGCGGTGATGTCGACGGGTGAGTCGGAGAGTTTGAGCGGGCTGCCCACGGTGACGAACTCGCCGCGCTCGGGGTGCGGGACGGTGACCACCATCTCGTTGGCGACCAGCGAGGCGTCCTCGATGATCTCCTTCGTCGAAAGGATCGGCCCGCACGGGATGTCGTGCGCGTTCAGCTCCTCCAGCACCTGCCGTTTCGACAGGGTGGACGTCCATTCCTCGATCAGCCGGAACATCGCGTCCAGCTTGGGCAGCCGCGCCTCGGGGGTGGCCCACCCCGGGTCGTCGGCCAGCTCCGGACGGCCGATCAGTTCGCTGAGCGGGCGCCAGCCGACGGGCTGCACGATCACGTAGACGTAGTCGTTGGGTCCGCCGGGTGCGCACTTGACGGCCCAGCCGGGCTGGCCGCCGCCGGAGGCGTTGCCGGAGCGTGGCACCTCGTCGCCGAAGTCCTCGCCCGGGTATTCGGCGAGCGGGCCGTGGGCGAGGCGCTGCTGGTCACGCAGTTTGACCCGGCAGAGGTTGAGCACGGCGTGCTGCATCGCGACGTTGACCCGCTGGCCGCGGCCGGTCCGTTCGCGCTGCAGGAGGGCGGCGAGGATGGCCGCCACGGCGTGCACGCCGGTTCCGGAGTCACCGATCTGGGCGCCGGTCGCAAGCGGCGGGCCGTCCTCGAAGCCGGTGGTCGCCATCGACCCGCCCATCGCCTGCGCGACGACCTCGTACGCCTTGAACGCGGTGTACGGGCCTTCGCCGAAGCCCTTGATGGAGGCGTAGACGATCCGCGGGTTGATCTCCCTGATGCGGTCCCAGGTGAACCCCATCCGGTCGACGGCGCCGGGACCGAAGTTCTCGACCATGACGTCGCTGCGGCGGATCAGCTCGGCCAGGATCTCCTTGCCGCGCCCGGTCTTGGTGTTCAGGGTGATGCTCCGCTTGTTGCAGTTGAGCATCGTGAAGTACAGGGAGTCGACGTCCGGCAGGTCACGCAGCTGTTTGCGTGTGATGTCGCCGGTCGGGGCCTCCAGCTTGACGACGTCCGCGCCGAGCCAGGCGAGCAGCTGGGTCGCGGAGGGCCCGGACTGGACGTGCGTCATGTCCAGGACGCGGATGCCGTCGAGTGCCCTGGTGCCAGTGGGGGGTATGCCGGTCGCCATGGTCACCGCGTCACCTCACCTCGTGCGCCGCGGAACGCGACGCTGTGGCAGCAGAAAGTGAATACTGTATGCAGTGACGTAGACCATAGCCCTGGTGTGATCGAAAGGATCCGGGGCGGAAGTTGAGGCTTTCCCCAAGAGCGATCAAAGGAATGGCATAGAAGGCCGGTACACCGAACCCGACCGGGCGTGCCCCGTATCCGCGAGGCATCCGCGACGGGCACTGACGGAAGCGCTTAGGGGTGGCATACAGTATGCAATCGACGAGGGGAGGCTTCGAGCAGCTCCCCGTCCGCCCGGACTTCAGGGAGCCGCTCCATGCCGTACCGCTCCGCTCTCCTTCGCACCTTGAGCAGCACCATCGAGCCCTCCGCCGAACAGGCCAGCGCGCTCGGCAGGTTCCCGCGGGCCGCCGTGGCCGCTCTCGGCGAGGCCGGACTGCTCGGACTCACCGTCAGCACCCCGCTGGGCGGCGGCGGCCGCGGACTCACGGAGGCCGCCGAGGTCGTGGCCGAGGTGTCCCGCGCCTGCCCGGCCACCGGCGCGGTCCTGCGCTCGCACTACGCCGCCGTCGCCCTCATCGAGGCGCACGGCACCCCGTGGGTGCGCCGAAGGATCGCCGCGGGCCACCACCTCAGCACCCTCGCCCTGGCCGACGGCGACGACCGGCACGAACCGGGCGGCACGGCGTCACCGGCGGGTTCGACGACGACCGGCATCGGTGACGTGGTGGCACTGCGCGCCCGCAAACGCGATGTCGTCGGGGCGGGCGAGGCCGACAGCTACGTCTGGTCCTCGCACCCGGCCGACGGCACCGGCGGGCCGGCCCTCTGGCTGATCCCGGCGGACGCCCCCGGCCTGTACGTACCGGCCCGGCCCAACGGCACCGGACCGCGGGGCAGCGGCGCCTCGACCGTGCACGCCGACCCCGTACTGGTCCCTGCGAGCGCGCGGCTCGGGCAGTCGGGCGGCGCGGGCGACGACGTGCTGGGCACCGTCCTGGACTGGCTGGCCGCGCTGCCCGCCACGGACTCGCCGGGCCCGGCGGCCGTGCGCCCCGCGGCCACCGCGCCGGTCGCCGCCGACGCGGCCGACGCGGCCGGCTGAGCATTCCGCACGGTCCGGACGGTGGACGGCGCACCACCAACTGCATACAGTATTCGATGAGTTTGCAGGACGACCACAGGGGCGCTCATGCCGGACGAGCAGGACGGCCGGAGGCCACGCTCGTCGATCACCACCCCCTGGATCCATCCGACCGAGCCAAGGGATTCACATATGCGTGACGGTCAGGGGGAGGAACCATGACGACGAGTGTCAGTGACGTGGCGACGCAGGCCGCCATCACCGCGATCGTGGCCGCCCACCGAGGCGAACGCGGGCCGCTGCTGCCGATACTGCACGCCATCCAGGCCGAACTGGGGCATGTACCGCAGGAGGCCGTTCCGCTGCTCGCCCAGGAGCTGAACCTCTCCCGGGCGGACGTACACGGAGTGGTCTCCTTCTACCACGACTTCCGCAGCGAGCCCGCCGGCCGCACCACCGTGCGCATCTGCCGGGCCGAAGCCTGCCAGGCGCTCGGCGCGGGCGCGCTGGAGTCCTGCGCGCGGGAGCGGGCGGGCGTCCCGCTCGGCGAGACCCGGGCCGACGGCTCGGTCACCGTCGAGCAGGTCTTCTGCCTCGGCAACTGCGCGCTGGGGCCGTCCGTCGAGGTGAACGGCAAGGTGCTCGGACGCATGAGCGCGCACCGGCTGCGCTCCATCCTGGACGAGGCGGTCTCCTCATGACGCGGACGTCGGACTCCCCCGTGACGGTGTACGTCCCCGGCGACTCGGCGGCACGGTCCGTCGACGCGGACGCGGTCGCCGAGGCGATCCGGACGGCGGCGGCCGGCCAGGACCGGCCGGTGGAGCTGGTGCGCAACGGGTCGCGCGGCATGCTCTGGCTGGAGCCGCTGGTCGAGGTGGTCACGCCCGAGGGCCGGATCGGCTACGGGCCGGTGGCGCCCGAGGACGTCACGGGCCTCGTCGAAGCGGGCCTGCTGGACGGCGCGGACCACCCGCTGCGGCTCGGCGTCGTCGACGAACTGCCGTGGCTGGTCCGGCAGAACCGGGTCACCTTCGCCCGGGTCGGCATCACCGACCCGCTCTGCCCCGAGGACTACGAGCGCCACGGCGGCCTCACCGGACTGCGCCGGGCCCTCGAACTCGCGCCCGCCGACGTGGTCACCGCGGTCACCGAGTCCGGTCTGCGCGGCCGGGGCGGGGCGGGCTTCCCGGCCGGCATCAAGTGGAAGACCGTGCACGACTGCGCAGGGGAGCTGAAGTTCGTCTGCTGCAACGCCGACGAGGGCGACAGCGGCACCTTCGCGGACCGCATGGTCATGGAGGGCGACCCGTTCATGCTCATCGAGGGCATGACGATCGCCGCGCACGCGGTCGGCGCCCGCGAGGGCTACGTCTACATCCGCTCGGAGTACCCGGACGCGGTGGCCACGATGCGGGCGGCGATCTCGATCGCCCGCGGGCGCGGCTGGCTCGGGGAGCGGATCCTCGGCTCCGGCCTCTCCTTCGACCTGCACGTGCGGGTCGGCGCGGGCGCGTACATCTGCGGCGAGGAGACCTCCATGCTGGAGAGCCTGGAGGGCAAGCGCGGCATGGTGCGCGCCAAGCCGCCCATACCCGCGATCACCGGGCTGTTCGGCAAGCCGACGGTCGTCAACAACGTCCTCACCCTCGCCACCGTCCCGGTGATCCTCGCCAAGGGCGCACAGGCGTACCAGGAACTCGGCGTGGAGCGTTCGCGCGGCACGCAGGTCTTCCAGCTCGGCGGCAACATCGCGCGCGGCGGCATCGTGGAGACGGCGTTCGGCGTCACCCTGCGCGAGCTGATCGAGGACTTCGGCGGCGGCACGCTCACCGGCCGTCCGGTGCGCACGGTGCAGGTGGGCGGGCCGCTCGGCGCCTACCTGCCCCAGGCGCAGTTCGATCTGCCGATGGACTACGAGGCGTTCGCCGCGGCGGGCGCCATGCTGGGGCACGGCGGTGTCGTGGTCTTCGACGACAGCGTGGACATGGCCGCGCAGGCGCGTTTCGCGATGGAGTTCTGCGCCGCGGAGTCGTGCGGCAAGTGCACGCCCTGCCGCATCGGTTCGGTGCGCGGCGTCGAGGTGATCGACCGGATCGTGGCCGGTGAGGAGCGCGAGGAGAACCTCGCGCTGCTGGCGGACCTCTGCGAGCTGATGACCGACGGATCGCTGTGCGCCATGGGCGGCCTGACACCGCTGCCGGTACGCAGCGCCGTCACCCACTTCTCCGACGACTTCCTCGCAAGGAGGGAGGGCACGGCATGACACTCCTCAAGGAACCCGACTTCGGCACCCCGGAGCGGCCCGGCGGGGCGACCGTCTCGGTCGAGGTCGACGGGCTGCCCGTCACGGTGCCCGAGGGCACCTCGGTGCTGCGCGCGGCCGCGCAGGCAGGCATCGACATCCCCAAGCTCTGCGCCACCGACAGCGTCGAGGCGTTCGGCTCCTGCCGGCTGTGCGTGGTGGAGATCGACGGCCGCCGCGGCACCCCAGCGTCCTGCACCACCCCGGTCGCCGACGGCATGGTGGTGCGCACCCAGACGCCCAAGGTGGAGAAGCTGCGCCAGGGCACCATGGAGCTGTACATCTCCGACCACCCGCTGGACTGCCTGACCTGTTCGGCCAACGGCGACTGCGAACTGCAGGACATGGCCGGGGTGGTCGGGCTGCGCCAGGTGCGCTACGGCTACGAGGGCGAGAACCACCTCGACGCCGCCCCGGACCTGAGCAATCCCTACTTCGACTTCAACCCGTCCAAGTGCATCGTCTGCTCCCGCTGCGTGCGCGCCTGCGGCGAGGTGCAGGGCACCTTCGCGCTGACCATCGAGGGCCGCGGCTTCGACTCCAAGGTCTCCGCCGGCGCCGGTGAGTCGTTCCTGGACTCCGAGTGCGTCTCCTGCGGTGCCTGCGTGCAGGCCTGCCCGACGGCGACGCTCCAGGAGCGGTCGGTCGTCGAGCTGGGCATGCCGTCCCGTTCGGTGATCACGACCTGCGCGTACTGCGGCGTCGGCTGCTCCTTCAAGGCCGAGCTGCGCGGCGACGAACTGGTCCGGATGGTGCCGTACAAGGACGGCGGGGCGAACGAGGGCCACTCCTGCGTCAAGGGCCGCTTCGCGTTCGGCTACGCCACCCACCCCGACCGCAAGCTCAAGCCCATGGTCCGGGAGAAGACCACCGACCCGTGGCGCGAGGTCGAGTGGGACGAGGCCATCCGGACCGTGGCCGACAGGATGCGCGCCATCCAGGACACGTACGGCCCAGCGTCGATCGGCGCCATCAGCTCCTCGCGGTGCACCAACGAGGAGGTCTACGTCGTCCAGAAGATGGTGCGCGCGGCCTTCGGCAACAACAACGTCGACACCTGCGCGCGGGTCTGCCACTCCCCCACCGGGTACGGGCTGAAGCAGACCTTCGGCGAGTCGGCCGGCACCCAGGACTTCCGCTCGGTGGCGAAGGCCGACGTCATCATGGTGATCGGCGCCAACCCCACCGACGGCCACCCGGTGTTCGGCTCCCGGATGAAGCGGCGGCTGCGGGAGGGCGCACAGCTCGTCGTGGTCGACCCGCGCCGCATCGACCTGGTGCGCTCGCCGCACGTCGAGGCCGCGCACCACCTCCAGCTCCGGCCGAGCACGAACGTCGCCGTGATCAACTCGATGGCGCACGTGGTGGTCACCGAAGGGCTCGTCGACGAGTCCTTCGTCGACGAACGGTGCGAAGGGTTCGCCGAGTGGGCCGAGTTCGTCGCCCTCGCGGAGAACAGCCCGGAGGCCACCGAGTCCGTCACCGGGGTGCCGGCCGAGCAGGTGCGGGCCGCCGCCCGGCTGTACGCGACGGCACCCAACGGAGCCATCTACTACGGCCTCGGCGTGACCGAGCACAGCCAGGGCTCCACGATGGTCATGGGAATGGCGAACCTCGCGATGGCGTGCGGCAACATCGGCCGCGACGGTGTCGGCGTCAACCCGCTGCGCGGCCAGAACAACGTGCAGGGCTCCTGCGACATGGGTTCCTTCCCGCACGAGCTGACCGGTTACCGGCATGTCTCCGACGACGCGGTCCGCACCGTGTTCGAGCAGCTGTGGGGCCGTTCCATCCTGCCGGAGCCGGGGCTGCGCATCCCGAACATGTTCGACGCGGCGATCGACGGTTCGTTCCGGGGCCTGTTCGTGCACGGTGAGGACATCGCGCAGTCGGACCCGAACCTGAAGCACGTCTCCGCGGCGCTGGGGGCGATGGAGCTGGTCGTCGTCCAGGACCTGTTCCTGAACGAGACGGCCAAGTTCGCGCACGTCTTCCTGCCGGGCGCCTCGTTCCTGGAGAAGGACGGCACCTTCACCAACGCCGAGCGCCGCATCAACCGGGTGCGGGCGGTGATGAAGCCGAAGACGGGCAAGCACGAGTGGCAGATCGTCTGCGAGATCGCCACCGCCATGGGCTATCCGATGGCGTACGACCACCCGAGCCAGATCATGGACGAGATCGCCCAGGTCACCCCGACCTTCACGGGCGTCTCCTTCGACGTGCTGGACAAGCTCGGCAGCGTCCAGTGGCCGTGCAACGAGCAGGCGCCCGAGGGCACACCGACGATGCACGTCGACGCGTTCGTGCGCGGCAAGGGCAAGTTCGTCGTCACCGCCTACGTGCCGACGGACGAGCGCACCACCTCGCGCTTCCCGCTGGTGCTGACCACGGGCCGGATCCTCAGCCAGTACAACGTCGGGGCGCAGACCCGCCGTACCGGCAATGTGGCCTGGCACCCCGAGGACGTGTTGGAGCTGCACCCGCTGGACGCCGAGAACCGCGGTGTCACCGACGGCGACCTGGTGACGCTGGCCAGCCGGGTGGGCAGTACGACGCTGCGGGCGCGGGTGTCCGACCGGATGCCGCCGGGCGTCGTCTACACGACGTTCCACCACCCGGTGACCGGCGCCAACGTGGTCACCACCGAGAACTCGGACTGGGCGACCAACTGCCCCGAGTACAAGGTGACGGCCGTACAGGTCGGCCTCGCCCACCCGCTCGGCCGGCACGCCACCGAGTCCGCCGGGGACGACCGGCTCGCGGGGGTGGACTGAGATGGCCGGCGCGGTGCCGTCCGAGCAGCGGATGGCCAATCAGATCGCCGCGAACTTCCGGCACATGCCCGAGGACACGGCCGCCGAGGCGGTCGCGGGCCATGTCGGCCGGTTCTGGGACCCGCGGATGCGCGCCCGGCTGTTCGCGCTGGTGGACGCGGGCACGGAGGGCCTGGATCCGGTGGTGGTCGCGGCGGCGCGGCTGCTGCGGGAGCCGCAGGGGTCCGCGGCGGGCTGACCGGCCCGCGACCGGACGCACACCCGGTACGTATGACACCGCCTCATCCTCCTTCGCACGGAAGGGAGATGAGGCGGTGGTGTGTCCGGGGGCCGAGCGTGCTCAGGCGGCTGCCGCGCCGTCCAGGCCGCGGCTGGTGACCAGCCGTACCCGTCCGGCGGCGAGCTGGTAGGAGAGGCCGACGACCGCGTTCGGGCCGCCGGCCAGGCTGGGTGAGCGGTCCAGCAGCAGGTCCACGGTGTTGCGGATGTGCTCGTCCACGATGTCGGACTCGTCGCTCAGCCCGGCCGCGCGCGCGGCCAGCACGCTGGGGGTGACGCGCTCGACGACATCGCGTACGTACCCGCCGGGAGCCTGGCCCTCTTCCAGGGCGGTGCGCGCGGCGCGGACCGCTCCGCAGGCGTCGTGTCCGAGCACGACCACCAGCGGGCAGCCCAGTTGGCCCACGCCGTACTCGATGCTGCCGAGCACCTCGGGGCCGAGCACATGGCCGGCGGTGCGCACCACGAAGAGGTCTCCGAGGCCGCGGTCGAAGACGATCTCAGCGGCCAGGCGCGAGTCGGAGCACCCGAACACCACGGCGAAGGGATGCTGACCGGGCGCCAGGGCGGCCCGGCGGGCGGCGTCCTGGTTCGGGTGCCTCGGGTCGCCGTCCACGAAGCGCCGGTTGCCCGCCAGGAGGGTGTCGAGGGCCTGCTCTGCGGTGGGTGTCTGGGTGTTGGCCATGCAACCAGGATGACAGATTCCATACAGTATGCAATACGGCTGCAGGAGAGAGTCACCCGCGAGTCGCCCATACGAGAGAGCCGGCCGGACCATGACGGTCCCGGCCGGCTCCCTTACGCGGGGTGCACCCCCGTCAGCGGGTTCAGATGATGACCTGCTTGTCGCGCAGCGCGGCGATGGCGCCCGCGTCGTAGCCCAGTTCGTGCAGGACCTCGTCGGTGTGCTCACCGAGCAGCGGGGCGCCCTGGACGTCGGGCTTGAAACGGGAGAACTTGATCGGGCTGCCGACCGTCAGGTACGTCCCGCGGCCCTTCTGCTCGACCTCGACGACCGTGCCGCTGCGGCGCAGCGCCTCGTCGCCCGCCAGCTCCTTCATGCTCATCACGGGCGCGCAGGGGACCTCCCACTTGCGCAGGATGTCGACCGCCTCGTACTTGGTCTTGTCGGCGAGCCACTTCTCGATCTCCGCGAAGATCTCGAAGATGTGGCTCTGCCGGGCCTTGGTGGTGCTGTACTCCGGGTCGTCGACCCACTCGGGGCGGCCGATGGCCTCGGCCGTCCGCTTCCAGTTCTGCTCCTGGATGGTGAAGTAGATGTACGCGTTGGGGTCGGTCTCCCACCCCTTGCACTTCAGCACCCAGCCGGGCTGGCCGCCGCCGCCCGCGTTGCCGCCGCGCGGCACGGCCTCGCCGAACTCGCCGTTCGGGTACTGCGGGTACTCCTCCAGGTAGCCCACCCGGTCCAGGCGCTGCTGGTCGCGGAGCTTGACCCGGGACAGGTTGAGCACGGCGTCCTGCATGGACACCGCCACCCGCTGGCCCTTGCCGGTCCTGTCCCGGTCGATGATCGCCGTGAGCAGGCCGATGAGCAGGTGCATGCCGGTGTTGCTGTCACCGAGGGCGGCGCCGCTGACGGTCGGCGGGCCGTCCCAGAAACCGGTCGTCGAGGCGGCACCGCCGGCGCACTGGGCCACGTTCTCGTAGACCTTGAGGTCGTTCCACGGCGAGTCGTCGTTGAAGCCCTTGACCGACCCGAAGATCAGCCGCGGGTTCCACTCCTGGAGCGTCTCCCAGCCCAGGCCCATGCGGTCCATGGCGCCCGGTGCGAAGTTCTCGACCAGGATGTCGGCGTCACGGATCAGCTTCTCCATGACCTCCCGGCCCTCGGCGGACTTGGTGTTGATGGCCAGTGAGCGCTTGTTGCTGTTCAGCATGGTGAAGTACAGCGCGTCGACGTCGGGGATGTCGCGCAGCTGATTGCGCGTCACGTCGCCGCCGGTGGTGCGCTCGACCTTGAGGACGTCGGCGCCGAGCCAGGCGAGCATCTGCGTACACGCCGGACCGGCCTGTACGCCGGTGAAGTCGATGACCTTTATCCCGGAGAGGGGCAGCTCAGTCATGTTCGCTTTCTTTCTCGTGGATCGCGGATCGCGGTCGTGGGTCGCGGTCGTGGGTCGCGGATCCTGGATTGCGGATCCTGGATTGCGGATCGCGGATCGTCTCGGTGGGGGATGTACGGGTGTCGGGTGGCCGGGACGGGGCTCAGCTCTTTGCGCTGATGCCCTTGGGGTTGAGGTGCGCGATGTTGCCGCTCTCCGTGCCGTCCGTCGGGTCGATCACGCAGTCGATGAGCGCCGGACGGCCGGCGGCCAGGGCCTCGCGCAGAGCGGCGGCGACCTCCTCGGGAGTCGTCGCCTGGTAGCCCTTGCCGCCGAACGCCTCGATCATGAGGTCGTGGCGGGCCTTCAGGGCGGTCGGCGCCGGGTCGTCGGTGGCGGAGGGATCGTCGCCGCGGTAGACGCCGCTGTTGTTCAGTACGAGGGTGACGATCGGCAGGTTGTAGCGGCACACCGCCTCGATCTCCATGCCGCTGAAGCCGAACGCGCTGTCGCCCTCGATGGCCACGACGGGGTCGCCGGTCTCGACGGCGGCGGCGATGGCATAGCCCATGCCGATGCCCATGACGCCCCAGGTGCCGCTGTCCAGCCGGTGCCGCGGCACCCGCATGCCGATCGTGTTGCGGGTCAGGTCCAGCGCGTTGGCGCCCTCGTTGACGACG
The DNA here is from genome assembly GCF_042871185.1 of Streptomyces sp. NPDC006012. Taxonomy (NCBI): domain Bacteria; kingdom Bacillati; phylum Actinomycetota; class Actinomycetes; order Kitasatosporales; family Streptomycetaceae; genus Streptomyces; species Streptomyces sp. NPDC006012. The sequence continues at coordinate 375,704 of NZ_JBIAIE010000001.1, read as the reverse complement.
TACGCGCGCGGGTTCTCGTGCAGCACGTCGCGGATGGCCTGCAACGCGCCCAGGAACTTCATCGGGTGCGCCGTCCGGGCGGTCTCCAGGCGGCCGGCCATCTTCGTGACGTTCTGCGCGGAGCGGAAGGCCAGTTCCTCGCGCCACTGCGCCGGGGCGGTGATCCGGCCCGGCTTGCCGCGCTCGATCAGCGCCTCCAGGACGGAGCCCACGTCGCCGACGAGCGGGGCCGCGATGGGCTGGTTGCTGTCCATCTCCGTCGCGGCGATGTCGACCTGGACGAACTTGGCGTCCGGGCTCCACTGGGGCGCGTCGCCGTGGCCGAGCAGCCAGTTCAGGCGGGCGCCGACCAGCACGACGACGTCGGCCCGGCGCAGCGCGAGCGACCGGGCGGTGGCCGCCGACTGCGGGTGGTCGTCGGGCAGCAGGCCCTTCGCCATCGACATCGGGATGTAGGGGATGCCCGTGGACTCGACGAACTCCCGGACCAGTTCGTCGGCCTGGGCGTACGCGGCGCCCTTGCCGAGCACGATCAGCGGACGCTCGGCACCCGCGAGGAGGTCGATCGCGCGGTCGACGGCCTCGGGCTGCGGCAGTTGCCGCGGCGCCGGGTCGACGAGCCGCCACAGCGACGCGGCGCCCTTCTCGGCGTCGATGACCTCGCCCAGCACCGCGGCCGGGATGTCCAGGTAGACGCCGCCCGGACGGCCGGAGATCGCGGTGCGCAGCGCACGGGCGATGCCACGGCCGATGTCCTCGGCCCGGTGCACCCGGTAGGCCGCCTTGACGAATGGTTTGGCCGCCGCGAGTTGGTCCATCTCCTCGTAGTCGCCCCGCTGGAGGTCGACGAGGTGGCGCTCGCTGGATCCGGAGATCTGCACCATCGGGAAACAGTTGGTGGTCGCGTTGGCGAGGGCCACGAGGCCGTTGAGGAAGCCCGGCGCGGACACCGTCAGGCAGATACCCGGCTTCTGCGTGAGGAAGCCTGCCGCCGCCGCGGCGTGTCCGGCGTCGCTCTCGTGCCGGAACCCGATGTAGCGGATGCCCGACGCCTGCGCGAGACGAGCCAGGTCGGTGATCGGGATGCCGACGACCCCGTAGATGTTCTCGACGCCGTTGAGTTTGAGTGCGTCGACGACCAGATGGATCCCGTCGGTCAAGGCAGCCGGTCCGTCGGCGCCCTCCGCCCCCGTGTCCTGTGTGACCGTGTCCGTCATGGTCCGGATCCTCCCTAGAGGGTCGCCCAGTTCGTTGTCCGTGCTTCACCATCGGCGCCGTTGCTCCGACGCGTCCAAGATCTTTTGCCAACCAGCTGATTAACGGTGTTTATCGATGCGGCCGGAGTCCGGCCGGTGGTGCGGGGCGCTCGCGGACACCCGTCTGCCGCGGTGTGCGACGGGGCCTCTCCCCGCTCTGGCGCGGCCATCGTCAGCCCGCCCCGCGGACGCCCACGGACTGTCTGCCGTAGGCCTCCTCCGGCCCGCGACCGCCCATGGACTGCCTGCCGTACGCCTCCTCCGGCGGGCCGGGCACGGCCGCGAGGGCAGCCGGCTCCGGTACGAAGACGTCGTCCAGCGACAGCCCCGCGACCACGTTGAGGAACGCCTTGGCCGCGACCGAACCGGGGGCCGCCGCGTGGATCGCCACCGATATCTGCGCCCTGGCGTCCGGTTCGACCAGCCGGACGGCCCTGGTGCCGCCGGCCAGCGGCATGGCGTTCAGCCAGGTGTGCGGGACGACGCTCGCCCAGGCGCCGGTGGCGACGTGGGCGCACAGGGAGGCGACGGAGTCCGTCTCGACCTGGGGGGTCGCAAGGGCCCCGCAGCTCTCGAAGGCGTCGTCGATGACCTGGCGGAACCGCATGTCGGGCGTCAGCAGCGCCAGCGGGAGCTGCGCCGCCTCGGCCCAGGTGACGGTGGGGCTCGCGGGCACCAGGTGCTCACCGGAGGCCAGCAGCACGTACTGCTCCTCGTACAGCGGCAGCACCTCCAGGCCCTCCCGGTCGCCGGGCCCGAAGTGGGCGATGGCGGCGTCCAGTTCGAAGTCGCGGAGTTGGCGGACCAGTTCGCCGGAGGACGGCCGGGAGCAGACCTTCACCTTGGCCAGCGGGTGCATCGCGCAGAACGCGGCCACCGGGAGCGCGGTCGTCGTCGAGACGGTGGGTCCCGTCCCCAGCCGCAGCACCCCGGTGATGCCCGAGCGCATGACGGCCACCTCGGACTTGAAGGCGTCGTGTTCGGCGAGGATCCGCTTGGCCCAGACGACGAGCCGCTCGCCCTCCGGGGTGAGGCCCTCGAAGGTGTGCCCGCGGTTGATCAGGGTGACGTTCAGTTCCCGTTCCAGCTTGGCGATGGCGATCGACAGTGCGGGCTGGGAGACGTAGCAGGCGTCCGCCGCCCGCGCGAAGTGCTTCTCCCTGGCCACCGCCACGAAGTATTCGAGCTGCCGGAACAACATGGAGCGGCTCCTGTTCGTCTCATGCCGACGGTCGCCGGACCGGCTGATCGGCAGGCACCGTCAGCACCCCGCCGACATTGTATGCAGTATTCCTTATTCAAGATAGGGGCACCATACTGTTGACGGTGCCGATCGGCGAGAGCCGACGGCGCCGGATCGACGAGTTCGACGAGAAGGGGGAGTCGCGCCCCTCGTACCGTCGCGACCGCGGCCCTGCGGGCCGTGCACCAGGAGGAGGGATTCCGCCGTGGGCGACAACATCAACGCGGTAGCCGGGAACGAGACCTCGCCGGCCCGGACGGGCCCCGGCACGGCCGGCGCCGGCGAACCGGACGCCTGGCTGGCCCAGGCGATCGTGCGCGAGTCGCCCGAGGCGGTCGTGGTCGCCGACCCGGAGGGCATCATCCGGGTCTGGAACAGCGGGGCGGAGCGCATGTTCGGCCACACCGCGGCCGAGGCCGTCGGACAGAACCTTGCGCTGATCATCCCGGAGAAGCTGCGGGAGCGGCACGACAAGGGCTACCGGAACACGATGGCCACCGGTGAGACCCGGTACGGCGACACACTCCTCGCCGTACCGGCCACCCACCGGGACGGCCACCGGCTGTCGATCGAGTTCTCGGTGGCGCTGCTGCGCGACGCGAGCGACGAGATCGTCGGAATCTCGGCGGTCATGCGCGAGGTCTCGGAGCGGCGCAACGCGGAGAAGGCGCTGCGCATGCGGCTGGCGGAACTGGAGCGGCTCCTGCCGGAGGCGGCGGCGGGGGCGTCACAGACCTGACGGCAGGCCCGTCGGTCCGGGAGGAGAGCCGGGCTGCCGTCGCGCACTGCCGGTGCCTCCCGGCGGGTCCCGCCCGATCGGCAACCCACCGGACTCCCGGCCTCGCCCGCCCGGGCCGGGGCCCGCACGCGCTCGCGTCGACAGGCGGACGGTCCCGGCGGGGCGGCATGCCACGCCGCGCCGCGCCGCGCCAACAAGCAGGGGCACATACCCAACGCACTGAAAACGGTTCACCGGTGAAGCCCGCACCCGGGGGCCTCTGGTAATTTTGACAGGGGCTTGACAAACTCGAAACCGCTACGTAATCATGCAAGCTACGCGTGAATTCTTGCAAATACCTATGCAGATTACGCAATTACTGCATAGTCGGGCAGCTGATCAGCTACGCGGCCCCTTCAACGTGTTACTCCAATGTGCTGCTCCAAAGCACCGCTCCAGAGTGCTGCTTCACCGTGCTGCTCCGAAGTGCTCCATCCGCATCGCAGAACCGCTGATACATGCGGCAAGCGCGGCCGGCGCGCGCCTTGCCTGACAACCCCCACCGTCAGGAAGGACCCCCCATGTCCCAGCGCCCTCGTGCAGGGCTCAGATGGCTCACGGCACTGGTGCTCGTACTGGCCGGAGCCGCCGTGGCCGGGCCCTCGCCCGTGCCCGCGGCAGCGGCCCCCGCGGACATCCCCGCCTCCGATTACCAACAGGTCCAACTCGCCACCGGTGCATCGGAGTTGGGCGAACCCATGTCCCTCACCGTGCTGCCCGACCGGTCGGTCCTGCACACCGCCCGCGACGGCACGGTCCGGTACACGGACGCGGCCGGCAACACCAAGCAGGCCGCCAAGCTCGACGTCTACACGCACGACGAGGAGGGCCTGCAGGGCATCGCCGCGGACCCGAGCTTCACCAGCAACCGGTACGTGTACGTCTACTACTCCCCCAAGCTGAACACCCCGGCCGGCGACGCCCCGGTCACCGGAACCGCCGCCGACTTCGAGGCGTGGAAGGGCCACCTCAATCTGTCGCGGTTCACGCTGAAGTCCGACAACACCCTGGACATGACCAGCGAGAAGGTCGTCCTCGAAGTGGGCAACGACCGTGGCCAGTGCTGCCACGTGGGCGGTGACATCGACTTCGACGCGGCCGGGAACCTCTACCTGACCACCGGCGACGACACCAACCCGTTCGACTCGGCCGGGTACGCGCCGATCGACGAACGCACCGACCGCAACCCGCAGTTCGACGCCCAGCGCAGCTCCGGCAACACCAACGACCTGCGCGGCAAGGTGCTGCGGATCAAGCCCACCGCGGCCGGCGGCTACACCGTCCCGGCCGGCAACCTCTTCGCCCCGGGCACGGCGAACACCCGGCCCGAGATCTACGCCATGGGCTTCCGCAACCCGTTCCGGATGTCCGTGGACCGTGCGACCGGCATCGTCTACCTCGGCGACTACGGACCCGACGCGGGCGGCACCGACCCGAACCGCGGCCCCGGCGGACAGGTCGAGTTCGACCGCATCACCGGGCCCGGCAACTTCGGCTGGCCGTACTGCACCGGCACGAACACCGCCACCGAGACCTACAACGAGTACACCTTCCCGAGCGGCCCGTCCGGCGCCAAGTACGACTGCGCGGGCGGACCGACGAACAACTCCTTCCGCAACACCGGACAGTCGAAGCTCCCCGCGGCCAGGACGAGCTGGATCAAGTACGGTCTGGACGGCTCGCCGCCGGAGTTCGGGGGCGGCTCGGAGTCCCCGATGGCCGGTGACGTCTACCGCTACGACCCGAACCTGAACTCGTCCGTGAAGTTCCCGCAGTCCCTCGACGGGCGCTTCTTCGCCACCGAGTACGGGCGCAAGTGGATCAAGTCCGTCGAGGTCAAGGGCGACGGCTCGTACGGGACGATCGAGAGCTTCCCGTGGAGCGGCACCCAGATCATCGACAGCGACTTCGGTCCCGACGGCGCGCTGTACGTCCTGGACTACGGCACCGGGAGCAACAACCAGGCGCTGTACCGCATCGAGTACATCGCGGGCAGCAACCGCAACCCGGTCGCCAAGGCCGCGGCCGACAAGACCTCCGGCGCCGTGCCGCTGACCGTGCAGTTCTCCTCCCAGGGCAGTTCCGACCCGGAGGGCAGTGCGCTCACGTACTCCTGGGACTTCGGTGACGGCTCCTCCTCCACCCAGGCCAACCCCAGCCACACGTACACCGCGAAGGGCACCTTCCGGCCCACGCTCACCGTAAAGGACCCGGCGGGGCTGACCGGGACCGCCAGCCTGGTGGTCACCGCCGGGAACACCGCACCGACGGTCACCCTGCAACCGCCCGGCGACGGACAGCTGTTCTCCTTCGGTGACACCGTGCCCTTCAAGGTGCAGGTCAGCGACCCCGAGGACGGCACCGTCGACTGCTCCAAGGTGAAGGTCACCTATGCGCTGGGCCATGACAGCCACACCCACGCGATCACGTCCGCGAACGGGTGCAGCGGCTCCGTCAACGTGCCCGTGGACGGCGAGCACGACAGCGCCGCCAACCTCTACGGCGTGTTCGACGCCGAGTACACCGACGCGGGCGGACTGACCTCGCACTCGGTGCGCACCCTCCAGCCCCGCCACCGGCAGGCCGAGCACTTCAGCGCCCAGTCCGGCATCCAGACCGCCGCTCACGCCCCTGCCGAGGGCGGCAGCACGGTCGGCTTCACCGACGACGGCGACTGGATCTCCTTCAAGCCGTACACCCTGGGCAACGCCACCAAGTTCACCGCGCGGGTGGCCTCGGCCGGTGCCGGTGGCTCCATCGAGATCCGCTCCGGCTCGGCCACCGGCACCCTGCTCGGCTCCGCACAGGTCCCGGTCACCGGCAGCTGGGAGACGTACACCGACGTCTCGGCCAACCTCAGCGGCGCACCGTCCGGCACCACCGAACTGTTCCTGGTCTTCCGCGGTCCCACCGGCCAGGGCAACCTCTTCGACATCGACGCCTTCACCTTCACCACCGCCGCGGTCAACAGCACGACCACGGAAGGCGAGGCCTACACCTCGGGTTCCGGCGTGCAGCCGGCCGCTCACGCCGCGGCCAGCGGCGGCCAGACGCTCGGGTACATCGAGAACGGCGACTGGGCCGGCTACGCCTCCGTCGCCACCGCCGGGGCACGCACCTTCTCCGCGAAGGTGTCCTCGGCCGGCGTGGGCGGCACCATCGAGATCCGCTCCGGCTCGGCCACCGGCACCCTGCTCGGCTCCGTACAGGTCCCGGTCACCGGCGGCTGGGAGACGTTCACAGGCGTCAGCATCTCGCTGACCGGCACCGGGACCGGGCCTGTCTTCCTCCGGTTCACCGGGGCCGCCGGCAACCTCTTCGACATCGACACCTTCACACTCGCCGCCACGGCGCAGAAGGGGTGAGGACATGAGAACCCTGCTCCGACGCCTTGGCCGTACCCCGGCGGCCGTGGCCCTGGCGCTGACCTGCGCCCTGGCCGCACCGGCCGGGGCGGCCCAGGCCGCACCCGACCGGCAGGCCGCGTCCTTCGACGTCCTGGTGTTCTCCAAGACGGCGGGCTTCCGGCACGACGCCATCCCGGCGGGCATCAGCACCCTGCAGTCCCTCGGCCAGCAGAACGACTTCACCGTCACGGCCACCGAGGACGCGGGCGCCTTCACCCCGGCGAACCTGGCCGGGTACGAGGCGGTGGTGTTCCTCAGCACCACCGGCGACGTCCTGGGCGACAGCCAGCAGAGCGCGCTCCAGTCCTACGTGGACGGCGGCGGCGGCTTCCTCGGCGTGCACGCCGCCGCCGACACCGAGTACGACTGGCCCTACTACGGGCAGCTCGTCGGCGCCTGGTTCAAGAGCCACCCGGCGATCCAGCAGGCGGTGGTCAAGACCGAGGACCGCACCCATCCGGCGACCGCGCACCTCGGCGCCACCTGGACGCGGACCGACGAGTGGTACAACTACCGCACCAACCCGCGCGCCAACGTCCATGTGCTGCAGAGCCTGGACGAATCCAGCTACACCGGTGGCGAGATGAGCGGCGACCACCCCATCACCTGGTGCCACGCCCAGGGCGGCGGGCGGTCCTTCTACACCGGGCTCGGCCACACCACCGAGTCCTACAGCGACCCCGCGTTCCGCTCGCTGCTGCTCGGCGCGGTGCGCTACACGGCCGGGCAGGCACCCGGCAACTGTGCCGCCCCGGCGGGCAGCGGCCAGGTGGAGGCGGAGTCCTACAGTTCGGGTTCGGGCGTGCAGCCGGCCGCTCACGCCGCGGCCAGCGGCGGCCAGACGCTCGGGTACATCGAGAACGGCGACTGGGCCGGCTACGCCTCCGTCGCCACCGCCGGGGCACGCACCTTCTCCGCGAAGGTGTCCTCGGCGGGCGCGGGCGGCACCATCGAGATCCGCTCCGGGTCGGCCACCGGCACCCTGCTCGGCTCCGTACAGGTCCCGGTCACCGGCGGCTGGGAGACGTTCACCACGGTGAGCACCACGCTGAGCGGGACCGGAACCGGACCGCTTTTCCTCCGCTTCACCGGCGGCAGCGGATCCCTCTTCGACGTCGACACCTTCACGCTCGGCAGCACACCGACCGCGGGCACCCTGGCGCAGGACGTCCATCTCTTCTACTACCCCTGGTACGGCAGCCCCGCGGTCAACGGCAGCTGGCGCCACTGGCAGCAGGGCAACCGCACCCCGCCCGACGACATCGGCGCCAACCTCTACCCCGCGCTCGGCGCCTACGACTCCGGTGACCTGGCCGGAGCCGTGGCCCAGCACATGAAGTGGGTCGCACGCTCCGGCGCGGGTGTCCTCGTCTACAGCTGGTGGGGACGGGGCAGTTACGAGGACGGGCTGGCCCGGGGCGTCCTGGACGCCGCGCAGAAGGAGGGCGTCAAGGTCGCCTGGCACCTGGAGCCGTACTCCGGCCGCACCGGCGCCTCGACCGCCGCCGACATCCAGTACATCGACAACACCTACGGCAGCCATCCGGCGTACTACCGGTCGGCCGATCACGGCGGCAAGGGGGCGTTCTACGTCTTCGAGAGCCTGAAGGTCACCGACTGGACGGCGCTCGACCAGGTCACGGGCAGCAACATCGTCCTCGCCCAGACCACCGACACCACCAAGATCGCGCACTTCTCCGGCATGTACACCTACGACGGCATCGCCGGTGCCACCGCCCCCGGCTGGAAGCAGGCCGGTGACTACGCCAAGGCCCACGGCCTGATCTGGTCGCCGTCCGTCGCCCCCGGCTACCTGGACGACCGGGCGGTGCCGGGCAACACGACACCCACCGTGGACCGGGCGAACGGAGCGGCCTACGACAAGCAGTGGTCCAACGCCCTCGATCCGGCGATCGGCGGCTCCCCGACCTGGGTGTCGGTCACGTCCTTCAACGAGTGGCACGAGGGCAGTTCTATCGAACCGGCCGACGCCACCCCGCCCGCGGGCCAGGGCTACCAGACGTACGACGGCGCCTACGGTCTGACCGGCCAGGCGTCCGAGACCGCCTACCTGGACCGCACCGCGTACTGGACGGACCGTTTCCGGCAACTCCCGCGCACCTGACACTCCTCGTCGGTCCCACGACCGGTCACACCCGCACCACCGCACCACCGCCCGCCCGGACGCCGTCCGGGCGGGCGCTGCGCGTTCTGCGGCGGCGGTCACGACGGTCCTCGCGGCGCCGGTCGCGGCAGCGGCTTCGCCCTGGCCGCGGTACCCGTCTTCACCGAGTTGGCACCTTCCCGCCCGCTGGCGGAAACCGGCCAGCGGTCTGCTCTTGTGCCGTTCTCGGCCGATTGACATCTTCTCTCCAGCGGAGGCGTCGGAACCCGGTGTTCCGCCTGCTGGGAGGGGGAGCGATTGCCGTTCCGGGTGCCGGCGGCCACCCCGTCCCGCGTGACGGCGGCTTCGCCGACCCACGTCCCGGCGGCTTCCCCGGCCGCGGACGTCCTCCTCGGCACCGGCGGTGCGGGGGCCGCCCGGGCCACCGGCCGCGATGACGGGGCCGACCGCCCACTTCGTCCACGACACCCCGGCGGCAGGTGAGCCGGCCGGGCCGACCCACGCCGGTCACCACCTCGTACACCGCGCACCGACGGGTGTCGCCTGACTTACGGAGCAGTCGTTTTGAGATCACGACAACCAGCCGGGCCACGCCCCGGCCGGCGCCTACTCGCCGGCCTGGCCGTGCTGCTTCAGCAAGGTCGACCAGCGCGGCGGCACCGACTACCCGGCCTACGACGAGGGCTGGGCCGGCGAGATATCGCTCGACCTCGACATGGTCTCCGCCGCCGCCCCGAAGGCGCACATCGTGCTCGTCGAGACGGACGACGCGGGCTCGCTGAACCTCGCCGCGGGCGTCGACAGGGCGGTGGCGCTCGGCGCCAAGTACGTCTCCAACTCGTGGGGTTCGAACTACCAGTTCGTGCCCGAGGACCCGGCGGAGACCACGCTCGACGCGCACTTCGACCACCCCGGTGTCGCCGTCGTCGCCTCCTCCGGCGACTGGGGCTACGGCGTCTCCTACCCCGCGGCGTCCCCGTACGTGACGTCGGTCGGCGGGACCTCCCTGGTCCGCGACGCGGGCACGGCGCGCGGCTGGTCGGAGTCGGTGTGGAACGGCGGGCCCGGCAACGGCGCCCCGGGCTCGGGCTGTTCGCTGTACGAGCCCAAGCCCGCCTTCCAGACGGACTCCGGCTGTGCGGGCCGCACCGTCGCCGACGTCTCCGCGGTCGCCGACCCCGTAACCGGACCCGCCGTCTACGACAGCGCCGCGGGCGGCTGGATCGTGATCGGCGGTACCAGCGCCGCGGCACCGATCATCACCGGCGCGTACGCCGCCGCGGGCACCCCGGTGGCCGGGACACAGCCCAACGCGTACCCGTACCTGGCCGAGGCGTCCGCGCTCAACGACGTCACCAGCGGCAACGACGGCACCTGCGCCGGTGTCGCCGCCTACCTGTGCACGGCGGGCACCGGTTACGACGGACCGACCGGCCTCGGCACCCCGAACGGCCTCGATGCCTTCCGGCTGGGCGCGCACGGCGAGGTGTCCGGCACGGTCACCGACGGGTCCGGCAAGCCCGTCCCCGGAGCGGTGGTCCGCTCCGGGCCCTACACCGCCACGACCGACGCCCGGGGCGCCTACACCCTGACGGCGAGGACCGGGACGTACGATTTCACGATCGACGCGTACGGCTACGCCGAGGCGACCGCGTCGGCCTCGGTCACCGACGGCGGCCATGTCCAACTGGACGTCAGCATGAGGCAGTTGGCGGTGGAGCAGGTCTCCGGGACGGTCAAGGACGGCGCCGGCCACGGATGGCCGCTCTACGCCAGGATCATGGTCGAGGGCATGCCCGGCGGCCCGGTGTGGACCGACCCGCGCACCGGTGCGTACACCCTGCGGCTCCCCGAGAAGCACACCTACACCCTTCGGGTCACCTCCGCCGCACCCGGCTACCGGCCGGTTACCCGCGACGTCGTGGTCGGCTCCGGCAGCCGCCGGGCCGACTTCGCACTGCCGGGCGACACCTGGGCCGGCGACATCCCCGGCTACACGCTGGACGTCAGGACGGCAAGCACCGAGCCGTTCGACGCCACCGGCTCCGCGCCGCAGGGCTGGACCGTGGCAGCCGACGGCTCCGGCACCACCGGAGGCTGGGTCTTCGACGACCCCGGCCGGCGCGGCAACCAGACCGGTGGCACCGGCGGTTTCGCCATCGCCGACAGCACCGGCACCCGGACCGCCCAGGACACCCAGCTCGTCAGCTCCGTCCACGACCTGTCGAAGGACGCCTCGCCCGAGCTGTCCTTCGACACCGACTACCGGGGCAGCTCCACGCAGACCGGTGACGTCGACGTCTCCACCGACGGCGGCAAGACCTGGACCAACCTCTGGCACCAGACGTTCCAGTGGGTCCTGGGCCCCGCGCACATCGAGCTTCCGCTCACCGCCTACGCGGGCGAACCGGACGTCCGGGTGCGGTTCCACTACACCGGCACCGGATCCTTCTGGGCGCTCGACGACGTCTCGGTCGCGGACCGCGTCCTCACTCCCGTGCCCGGCGGCCTGATCACCGGCACCGTGGAAGACGCCAACACTCACCGGGGCGTGGTCGGGGCGACCGTCACCGACGCCGGCCGCACGGTGCGGGCCGTGACGACGGCGACACCCGACGACCCTGCCCTCGGCGACGGCCTCTACACCGCCTTCGTACCGGGCAGCGGCAACCGTCACTTCAGCGCCGCCATGCCCGCCTACACCCGGTCGGCCGCGCCCGTGCGGATCGCCGCGGACAGGACCGTACGGCAGGACTACGTCCTCAAGGCGGGGCGCCTGGTGGTCGGCACCGGCTCGATCAGCTCCACCGTGCAGTCGGGCCACAAGGTCACCCAGCGCCTCACGGTGAAGAACACCGGCGGCGCGACGGCCACCTGGACGGCCGGCGAACGCACCGGCACAGCCCCCGGATCGACCGGCTCCGGTACGCCCGCCGACGCCTGGCAGCCCATCGCGGACCTGCCGGCGAGCATGTACGACAACACCGTCGACACGGTCGGCGGCACCGTCTACTCGGCGCTCGGGAGCGGCTCCGGCAACGCACGGCTCAACTCCCTGTACGCCTACGACCCGCAGTCCGACAGCTGGCAACAGCGCGCCTTTGCACCGCAGGCCGTCTCGGCACCGGTCCACGGCGCCATCGACGGCAAGATCTACTACGCGGGCGGGTGGGGCAGCAGCAGGCCGGTCGCCACCACACAGGTCTACGACCCGGCCACCGACACCTGGTCCCAGGGCGCCGCGGAGCCCACGCCCTACGGCGGCGCGGCGAGCGCCGTGCTGGACGGACGTCTCTACTCCGTCGGAGGCTGCGCGGGCGCCTGCGGCAGCACCGACGTCCAGGTCTACGACCCGACGACGGACGCCTGGTCCAAGGCGGCTCCCTACCCCGAGCCCATCTCCTGGGGTTCCTGCGGGGCGATCGGCGGCAGGCTGTACTGCGCCGGCGGCGAGACCGGTTCGACGCCCGTGCGGGACGCCTTCGTCTACAGCCCGTCCTCGAACAGCTGGTCGCGCATCGCGGACCTGCCGATCGTCCTGGCCCAGTCCGCGTCCACCGCGGCCGACGGCAAGCTCCTGCTCTCCGGCGGGCTCACGGCGACCAGTGGCGGCAACTTCACCGCCACGGCACACGGGTACGCCTACGACCCGCAGCAGGACACCTGGAGCAAGCTGCCCGACAGCCCGACGGCCACGACCCGGGGCGGCGGCAGCTCCGGCATGTACCGGGCCGGAGGAACCACGCACCTGCCCGACCTGGTCGCCACCGCCCAGGTCCTGCGCGGCTACGACCAGATCGAGTCCGACGTCGCCTGGCTCTCGGAGAGCCCCCGGCGGGTGCCCCTCAGGCCCGGCCAGAGCGCCACGGTGACCGTCACCCTGGACGCGACGGGCCTCGACCGGCCCGGCACGTACACGGCGACGCTCCTTCAGGAGAACGACACCCCGTACACGTCGGCGCCGCTGCCCGTCAGCCTCAAGGTGAACGGACCCGCCACGTCCTGAACCGGGCGCCGGGCGACACCCGGTGGCCCGGCTGTCCCGCACCACCGGGACACCCGGGCCGCCGCCGCCCGCCCCCGTATCCGCACCGGCATCCGCCCCCGTACCGACACCGACACCACCGCGAGCGGCTCCACGAAGTCCTTACGCCGCTTCCTCCCCCAAGTGGCACACTGGGGAGCGGATCGGCTACGGGGGCCCGTCCGCGGGCTCGTGAATGAGCATCAGGCGTGCGGTGGAAGGTGGTCTGCCATGCATTCCGTGCTGGCGGTGGAAGGGTCCGAAGGGCCCGAATCTCTTGTGGATCTGACGACGTGGCTCGGCGACGAGACGCTGCTGCGTGGACGCGTACGCGTCCCGCCGCCCGTGCCCGGGCGCGGCGAACTGGGCGGCTGGAGCGACGTGGTGCTGGTCGCGGTCGGTGCGGGGGGCGCCGTGACCGCCCTGGCCAGGTCGCTCTCGGTGTATCTGCGCCAGCCGCGGCGCAGCACCGTGCGGATCAAGGTGGTGGCCCCTGACGGACGACGCACCGAACTGACGGTCCAGCACACGAAGGACCTCACCGCCGTCGAGGAACTGCTGAAGACGGCACTGCACGCCGAGAGCGCGGCGCACCGGGAGGCGCTCTCCGGTGAAAGCGCTCCGGCCCTCGGCGAGACGCCCCGTCCGGAGAGCTGACCGTGACCCGCCCGCCCGACCCGGACCGCTCACGCGCCGTGCTGGTCGGAACCGCCGCATACACCGAGGACACGGCGCTGCCCGACGTCCCCGCCGTCCGCAACAACGTCCGCGACCTGCACCGGCTGCTCACCGAAGGACGGCCCGGGGCCTTCGCCGCCGAGAGGGTCAGGACCGTACTCGATCCCGCGACCCCGCGGGATCTCGGACTGCCGCTGCTGGAGGCCGCGCGGCAGGCCGAGGACGTGTTCCTCGTCTACTTCTGCGGGCACGGTCTGATCGGCCGGGAGCGGCGCGAGCTGTACCTCGGTCTGGCCAAGTCGGTGGTGGACGCGCCCTCGTTCACGGCCTTCCCGTTCCAGGGGATCCGAGAGGCGTTCCTGTCCAGCCCCGCACGGAACAAGGTGCTCGTCCTGGACTGCTGTTTCTCCGGGCGGGCCATCGCCGGGAACCTCTCCGGAGTCCATGAACCGCTCATCGACCAGATGGAGATAGCCGGCACCTATACGCTCACGTCGTCCGCCGCCAACGAGCCGTCCCGGTTCCAGGAGGGCGAGCGGCACACGGCCTTCACGGGCGAACTGCTGCTGGCCCTGCGGGACGGCATTCCGCAGTCGTCGTCGGCGGACGTGACCCTCGGCGCCCTGTTCCGCCACCTCAGGCGCGTCCTGCCGACCCGGGGCATGCCCGAGCCGCAGCAGTGCGGTACGGACACCGCGGAACTGCTGGTCCTGGCCCGTACCCGACGGCAGAGGCACCGGCCGTCCGCCGGTAGGGACGGGCGCCGGCCGTCGGGTGCCCGGGAGGAACTGCTCGCCCGCCTGGACCTCGGCCACCGCCGCGGTGAGGAGGGCCGTACCGGCGAGGCCGTGCAGATGCTGACCGAAGTGCTGCCCGGCCTCACCACCACCCTGGGCGCGGAGGCCCCCGCCACGCTGGTCACGCAGGTCAACCTCGCCTACTGGACCGGCCGGGACGGCGACGCCCAGGAGGCGCTGCGGCTGACCACGACGGCCGTCGACCAGATCACCCGCGTACTCGGCCCCGACCACCGGTTCACCGTGGTGGGCCGCAGCCAGCTCGCCCAGTGGACCGGCGAGTCCGGCCGGTTCGCGCAGGCCCGGCAGCTGTCCACGGCCGCGGTCGCCGATCTCAGCCGCGTCCTCGGCCCCGACGACCGCGAGACGCTCGTCGGCCGGGCTCAGCTGGCCCGTTGGACCGGCGAGGCCGGTGACCCGGCGGCCGCCGCCCACCAGACCGGCGGACTCGTCCCCGATCTCGCCCGGGTCCTCGGCACCGAGAACCGCGAGACCCTCACCGGGCGGCTCAACCACGCGCACTGGACCGGGCGGGCGGGTGCGCCCGGACGGGCGGTGCGGCTGCTGACGGGACTGGTGCCGGACCTGTCCTGGATCCTGGGGCCGGACGACCCGCACACCCTGGTCGGCCGTTCCCGGCTGGGCCAGTGGTCGGGCACCGCGGGCCGGCGCCGCCGGGCGCGGCGCCTGTTCGCCGCCGCCGTTCCCGACCTCGGGCGGGTGCTGGGCCCCGACGACCGGGAGACGCTGCTGGCCCGCGGTCAGCTCGCGCACTGGACCGGCGAGTCGGGCGAACCCGCCGAAGCGGTGCGGATGTTGCGGCGGCTGGTCGGCGACCTCGCCTGGGTCCTGGGGCCGGACGACCGGATCACGGTGGTCACCCGGGCCCGGCTGGCCCACTGGACGGCGGTCCAGGGCGATGTGCGGGACGCGGTCCAGCAGTTCTACGCCGTACTCCCGGACCTCGGACGGGTCCTCGGGGCGGACGCGTCCGAGACCGTGGAGAACCGCGCCCTGCTCTCCCTGTGGCGCAGGAAGGCGGACCGGCGCCTCGGACGGCAGCTCCTCTACGGCGTCCGGGACCGCGGAGGCCGGTCGTGAGCGGGCAGCGACCGGACGGCGGATCCCGCGGCAAGGACGTCGTGCCCACTGCGACCTCCGCCCTGAGGGCGTCGGACCCGGCCAGGCTGGGACCGTTCCGGCTGGTCAGCCGACTCGGCGCCGGCGGCATGGGCATGGTGTACCTGGGCCGTTCGACGACCGGACAGCTGGCGGCGGTGAAGGTGCTGCGCCATGAACTCGCCGACGACGAGGACTTCCGGCGGCGGTTCGAACGGGAGCTGGCGGCGGCGTCGAAGGTGAGCGGGCCCTTCAGCGCGCGCGTGCTGGCAGCCGGCGCCTCGGACGAGCCGCAACTGTGGATCGCGACCGAGTACGTTCCGGGGCCCTCGCTGAGCGAAGCGGTGATCAGCTTCGGCCCGCTGCCCCGGCGGACGCTGGCACCGCTGTGGCTGGGGCTGCTCGGCGCCCTCCAGAGCATCCACGCCGCCGGGGTCGTCCACCGCGACCTCAAGCCCTCGAACGTCCTGCTCGCCCAGGACGGGCCCCGCGTCATCGACTTCGGTGTCTCGACCTTCAGCGACGCGACGTCCCTCACCCGGACCGGCGTGGTGATCGGCACACCGGCCTTCATGTCGCCCGAGCAGGTCCAGGCCGACCGAGTGGGGCCCGCGAGCGACGTCTTCGCCCTGGCCTGCACGATGGCGTTCGCCGCCTCGGGCACGAACCCGTTCGGCGGGGACTCCCCGGCGCACGTGCTCTTCCGGGTCGTCTACGAACAACCGGAGCTGCCCGAACTGCCCGAGCAGATCGCCGCGGCGGTCCGCGGCAGCCTGGAGAAGGACCCTGCGAACCGGCCGACCGTCGCCGAACTGATCGCCCTGGTGCCCGCGGCGGACGCGGACGAGGCGTCCCGGCTGCTGGCCCACGGCAAGTGGCTGCCCGAGGTCATCGAACGCCGGACGGCGGAACACGCCGGCAGCGTCTACGCGTGGGACGTCCCGCACCGGCCGTCCCCCCGCACGGTCACCGTGCAGGACTCCCGGATCGGAACCGCTCCGGACACGGGCCGCACCGGCCCACCCGCCGCACGCACGGGGCGGGAACCCGCCACCGGACGGCCCCACACCGCCCGCCCGAGCGGCACGCCCACCGCCGACACGACGACGACCGGCTCCCGTACGGACATCGGCTCCACGGACATCGGCTCCACGGACATCGACCCGCCGTTCACCGGCCCACCGGACGGTGCCCCGCCAGGCGGCGGCCCGCCGTCCGCGTTCCCCCCGCAGGGCGACGGCTCCGGCCCCGGCCCCGAGGACGAGCCGTCGCTGCGCACCCACACCCTCCTCGTCTCCGCCGACACCCCGCCCCTGCCGAAGCTCCGCCGCCGGCCCTGGTACCGGCGGATACGCGGCGGTTGAGGAGGCCGGTGGTAGTGGCACGGAGGAGGCCGGTGGTAGTGGCACGGAAGGACCCCGCCCGCGACTCGGCAGTCGCGAAGAACCGGCCCTGCCCCCGGGCGCCGAAGTCGCGCCCTGCCACGGCCCCTGCGGCCCCAAGGGCCTCTACCGTGCTCCCCGCACCGCCACTACTGTGATCACCATGTCACCGGGGGAGATCAGCAACGCACTGGACGCACTGCCGCCCTTGGACTCGGCCGAGCACCACGGCGCCGCCATGACCGTGTGCACCGCGCTCACCGACGCCGACCTGGCCCCGTTGGAGGGGCTGATACGCGACGACGCCGATCCGCTGCGCGCCTTCAACGCCTTCTACGTCCTGCTCGCCCGCCACCGGCGGGCGCTGGACGGCACCCGGTTCCGCAGCGTGTACCTCCGCCATGCCTCGCGGTTCGCCTCCGTACCGATGCGCGCGGTGCTCGAATCGGACCTGGCGCTCCTGGACCCGATGGGCCCGAACCTGCCGGCGGCCCTGCGCCACGCGGCGTCCGCGCTGGCGGCCTACCCCGACAACCTGGCCCTCGTCGCCCACCATTCACGGGTACTGGCGGAGTACGGATGGGGTGGCGCCGAAGTGGCCGAGGAGGATCTGCGGGCCTGCATGACCCAGATGGAGCGGGCGGTGGAGATCAGCCCGGAGGTGCCGCGGTACCGAGCGGTGCGATCCCAACTAGCCGCTCTGCTCGGTGACTTCGACACCGCGCTCGTCTCCATCCAGCGAGCCATGGACCTGGAGGACTCCGCACGGTCCGGGTACGCCGTACGGGTCGTCGAGTACCACCGGATCCGGGCCGACATCGTGCTGCGGCGGGAGAGCCAGGCCATCCGCAGCGGACTGCGGGAGACCACCGACCGCCTGGAGGTGTCGGTGAAGGCCCGGGTGGATCAGATCGTGCAGGAGACCCGGGCGCACGAGCAGGAGGAGATCACCCGGCTGAGGTCGCAGACCCTGGGCAGCCTGGGCCTGCTCGCCGCGGTCATCGCCTTCATCGTCACCAGTACCCAGATCGCCCAGGACCTGCCGCTGAAGGACGCACTGCGGCTGCTGGCGGGGCTGGCCGGGATGCTGACACTGGTCTTCACCGCCTTCGGAGCGGTCTTCGGGATCGGCCGCACCAGTCGGCTGCTGCTTCCGGCGGTTCTCGGGGTGGCCCTGTTCATGCTGGCCTGGATCCCCGCCTGAGGCCGACCGGTCATGGCGTCCGCCGCCGGGCCGGCCGGGTGCGAACTGGGCGGGCGGGCAGCCGTACGACAACCCGTCCGGAACGAAACTGTTGCCCGGTCAACCGACATGGATACCGGACGTGCTGTTTCCACGGTTCTTTCCACGCCGTCCGTGGTCTTTTCCACGCCGGCACCGGCGCTCACGTCGTATTAAACGCGTACCGCGCGGAAACCACGGAAGAAGCCGGACCAGCGGGAATTGGCGGAATTCTCGGTGCCGTGGGACGAAAATCCGGGTGCCGCAATCAGCGCGCCGGTGATCGAGATGCAGTCTCCAGGGAGCGGTGCCAAGAATCGATCGGAGAGGAAGCGACGCCGACAACAGAAAGGCTGCCGATCATGCGAAACAGGATCACACGTACTCTGGCCGCCAGTGTCGCCGCGGGCATGCTCGTCAGCGGAGCGGCCGTGGCCTCTGCGGGTACCGCCTTCGCAGCGCCGGCGAACACCTCGAACGTCAAGGTGGCGGACGGCGACAACGCGCCCGCCCCGGAGACCACCAAGACCCCGAAGCACAAGAAGTGCAAGGCGGGCTACCACTACACCAAGGTCCACGGCAAGTGGGGCTGCCACAAGAAGTAGCGTCAGGGCCGGGCGCCGGGGATGTCCGCCCGCGCACTTCCGGGCCGCGTCCCGCGACCCGAACCGCGCGAGTTCCCGGCGCCCGCAGGCCCGTACGCCCGCGAGGCCGCACGCCGCACCGCACTACGGGAACGCGATCCCGGTGACGGTGACGGCGGCGGCCTTGATCCGGCGGGTCTCGTCGCGCCGTGCGCGGTGGCCCGCCGATGGCCGTGTCCAGCGCACCCGGTCCACGATCCCCGCCACCGCTCCCCGCCACCGGTCACGGTCGCGAACTGCCATGGGCCGCAATCCGGGTGATCCGGGCACCACCGCCGTGACCGGCACCGGACCCCCGCGTTGAACGTGAAGTGCGGCGGCGCTGTCCTGCCGCCGCGCTTATCGGACAACTAAGGAGTACGTGATGTCTCGCATGGCGAAGGCGGCCGTCGTCGCTCTCGGCACGGGTGCCGTGGTGCTCGGCGGGGCCGGTCTGGCCCTGGCCGACGCGGGTGCGGAGGGCGCGGCCGTCGGCTCGCCCGGTGTGCTGTCGGGCAACCTGGCCGAGGTCCCGGCCCACGTCCCGGTCGACTTCTGCGGCAACACCGTCGACGTGGTCGGTCTGCTGAACCCGGCGTTCGGCGACACCTGCGGCAACCTGGACGACGACGAGACGGGCGACGGCGACAGCGACGGCGGGTACGGCTACGGCCACTGAACCGGCCTTCGAACACGGGAGTGGGCCCCCGGGGGCCCCCCCGGCCCCCCCCCCGGGGGGGGGCGGGGGGGGGGGGGCGGGGCCCCCCGGACACGAACAAACCCACACCCTGGTT